>CAMDHM010000005.1 GCA_945898195.1 Pseudobacteriovorax antillogorgiicola
AGATCTAGGCGGCACTGCAGTCGGTCCACGCGCTTGGTTGTGCACCAAGTCCGCCGCGACAGGCATTTCACGTTGTCGCGCACCATGGCGCAGCTGTGGTTCAGGGAAAACAGTGGGTCCCGGCCGCCGGCTTTTAGTTCCCCTTGGCCCACAACGCACCCTCTGCGCCCCTTGAAGGTCTTGTGTTCCACGCCTGGCAGGTGCTTTCGCACCAGTCCCGGATAGCGCGGGCATTGGTCGGACTTCACCAGGAGGTCCGCCGAGGCAACCCGCGAGATCGTCGCCAAAGCCTTGCCCAGAGCATGTTTGTGAGTGGGTATAGGTGAAATTGATAAGCACGACCGCCGAGTAAATTTGCCGCACCTCGCCGAAGTTTGCGAGCACTGGATCCTGAGAAAATAAATTTGGCGTCTTTGCGATCTATGAGACTTTGCGCTACATCCAAAATCTTTGGGGCTTTTTGGACTTCATCTACAAAAATCCATTTTCCCTCACCGACGGCGTATTCCATTTTGGCCTTGAGTTCGGATAACCCAAGTAGGGCCTCTTCGGCCTGCACTGGGTCAAGAAGGTCAATCTCCAGCAGGTTGGTACCGGCAAATTTATGACGAATAAGTGTACTTTTGCCGGTACCGCGGGCGCCAAAAAGGAAGAAACTATTTGAAATAGTTAAATTATTTAATCTTTTATATATACTTCGGATTTTAGCATAAAATCCGAAGTATATCAAGGGAGCTATATCAGGCCTGACTTGCTGGCTCGTTCGGCGACGTTGCATTCGATCTCGATTTCACCGCAGGCAATATCGCCTGCCAGGGCCTTTGCGAGTGTTTTTGAGAATTCGAAGTTGCTGATGTTACCCGGTGCGACAGATGCGACAAGTAATCTGGACAGGTGTCCGGTTGACTCGTGAGTGAAATGGATAGACGGCTGATTTACTCGTCAGATTGATATAGTTTCTTCTGCCGTGAACTCCCTAACTTTACTGGAAGGAACAGTAAAAACCTCCCGGCCAACAGGAACACGTTTTCCGTGACACCCCATTCGCAGATTTACATAAGTAATACGCTTGCCCTCGCGCCTCTCTATCAGAACATTCGCTGCGCGCCTCGCCGCAGGGTCGGTAATCAACCGTGATTTTGCAATCCTCGTCCGGTGCGGAATAGGCCACGGTGATAATTTTTGAAGTCAGTTCCTCATGCACAAATACCTCGGTTTGCTGCCCGGTGACCGTGATGGATCCTCCGCCAGATTTTTTTAATTGGTCGCAGAGCTGCTGCCTCAGGGCGGTGCTATCTGCTCTAGATGAAAGGCCGTTGCAACCGGTGCACGTGACGGAGTTATCGCCACCAGGGCAGCATTCACTCACTGGCCCCGGTAACGATGTGGCGTAGCCCTTGCCGTGTCCGCTATAAAACAGGCGTATATTTCGACACTCGCCCGGAGTTTTCAACCAATCGTCGATCTCGTTGCTATTTAAAACATTGCTTCGTGTGCACTGGCTTTGTTCCCGAAAATCATCATAGGGTTTAGCGAAGCAGTCGCCCTGCCAAATGGCATAGCAACTGCTGGTGGAGGCATCCCAGGCGCATGGACCATTTTGCACGGCGCAGGTCTCCTGGTTGGTCCGGTCTATGCAGTTTCCGCCGCTTTTGGGCGAACCTTCTTGATAAATACAGGCGCAACAGGTTTCTTCCGCTGTATTATTTTTTACGGATGCACCCGGCATTTTGTTCGCTGGTTTCTTGCACGCAGCTAACGCGAGACACATCGCAACGAAACAAATTAAATTTTTCACAGAATACCCCCGAATTACTCAGAAAGCTGGCAACTCCATCAATCCCAGATCAGATCTGCAAATAATGGGAAGTGATCTGAATTGGTAATCGCCGTATCAACGTAGATGCGTTCAACGCTAAGGCCACGAACAAAAACTTGGTCCAGAGCACCGGTTGTCGGCCGCGGATCATTTGGAATCGGCACGTATTCCAGACCAATACTCTCCAATGAATTCGAAATAGCGCTCAGATATCCCGGCGTAAAAGTATTGAAGTCGCCCGCCAGAATCATCGGTCCGTCGTGTGCTGGAAGGCTGGCCAAGAGATGTTCGATCTCCTCGAGGGCAGATTTCACCCGACGAATCAGGGTCGCATGGATATTAATTACCATCAGAGATTTCTCGCGCCCCTGCATTCGGTAAAAAGTCACGAGAGCGACCTTTGGGGTCTTAAAGACTGGTTCAGGATATTTACAGACAATGCGCTGGGTGGCGGGGGTCGAGCTGACCCGAGCGACTGTCATGACCCCATCGCGGATGCCGTCGCGGCGTTTGTAGGAGGCAGCATGAATGGCCTCAAAGCCTGGTTCGCAAAAAGTTGCCAAACCCTTTTCTGAAAGTAGGGCCTCTTGGGTAAGGATCAAATCAGACCGGTAACAAACCATCCGGTAATCGTGCTCAAATAGGCGGCCCCCGGCGCCCTTGCAAAGATTCCACACGGCAAGGCGAATGCGTGTTTTCTCGAATTGAAAAGATTCGCAAACTCCGATGCGCCACAAGGCCACTGGATCCTTAAGCAACTCGATCTTCCACACGTGGCGCAGGCTTTCGATCACGGTACGGTATGATCGCGGCGGTTTTTTTGGTTTTATTTTCTTTACGGCCAAAACCTCACCCCTCAAACCGTTTCACGGCGTCACCAAGTTCTGGGGTTGGACTGCGCTCTGAATACCAAACCTCTGGCTGGGCCGTGCGGCTTCGCGACTCATCGCCAAATTGCACACAAATCTTGTCGCCGATCTCTTCGGCAAGGGAACGGTAGGTGGAAAGCTTGCCACCATAAAGGGTCAACATCATTCCTCGCCCCGATGGAATTATGCCCAGTATGTGAGACCGTGACGTCGCGGAAATTGAATACCCTTCTTCAACTGCAAGCCAACGCAAGCCCGCAAACGTTGCCTCGATATTTTCCCGACGCAAGGGGGTTCGTAAGTAGCGGTTGCAGTGGTCCATCAAATAATCGATCTCATCATCTGTCACAGCCACCTGATCTGGACTTCCCGTAAAAACTTTTTCTGTCGTTCCAACGAGGGTCTTTCCGAGCCAGGGAAGAACGAAAAAAATTCGGTTATCTTCGGGAGACTGCAAAAAAAGGCCGGCCTTGAGGCCCATGTCGGGAAATACCAGGTGGGAGCCTTTGTTGTTGACGGCTTTATGGGTTGGTTCAATTCCGCTCGACTCGATGACCTTATTTGCCCAGGGCCCCAAGGCATTAACAATGTAAAGGCACGAGATTTGGGCCGTCGTGCCATCGGGCTTTAAAACGTCCACCAACCAACCGTCGCCTGCCTTGGCAATGTTGGTCGCCCGATGCCCTTCGGAAACACCTGCGCCGAGCTTCACGGCGGAAAAAGCCGCGCGGCGCACGAGGGCCAGATCATCCGTCTGACAATCCCAAAAACTGAAGTAACTGGAGAATTTTTGGGGATCGATAATCGGCGCGCGGGCCAAGGCCTCAGATTCTGCAAGTCCATGGTGGCGGCCAACATTTTGACGACCAGCTAAAAAATCATATAACGAAAGCCCAACTTTGACCTTCAGACGCGATGCCCCGCCGGATTTTAGTATCGGAAATACAAACTCAAGTGGATGGACAAGATCACCGGCCACCTCCATTAAGGTGCTTCGTTCCCGCAAGGCCTCTGCGACCAGGGGAAAATCATGGATTCTCTGCAAATACCGCAGGCCACCGTGGATGAGTTTCGTCGAGCGTGAACTTGTGCCATGCCCCAAAGTTTTTTTCTCGATCAGATGAACATCTTGCCAGCCGCGCGAGGCCATATCGTGTAAGGTCCCAGCACCGTGGATTCCTCCGCCAAGGATCAAAACCCGGACCCTTTTTGGTAATGGCTGCTGAAACATGAGGCACCCCTAAGATGTAAATGCCTTCAAGTTGGAAAGCATGCATGAGACCGTGGACGAGACCGTGAACCCTACCGTATGATTATAGCTCCCTCGCAGTTAGTTTCCAGAGGGGGGGACAGGAATTTTTCATGCAAAGACCCGACAGATTTTTTTCTCATGCCGTTGTTGAAGTGCGTGCCGTCCGCTGGTTGCCAATTTTCTGCCAAAGCGGAATTTTGCTGGATCTGAGTCTTGGCGGTTTCAAGCTTGAAATCATGGGATCGATTAAATACAAAATTGACGACCAGTTTTGGCTTCACCTTCCGCTTGCGGCATTTGGGGTTCACGACCTTCCAAGCCTTGACCTTCGCGCCCAGGCAAAATGGGTTAACCAAGAACACAGCCGTATTGGCGGCGTCTTCGTTGATCTCGACCCAAATTCCAAAGAAGTTATCGAACGCATCCTCTCGGGAATTTCTGACAAGCCCAACACAAAAATCTGAACCGAACTATCTGCTAAATTCCATCCGGAGCCGACGGCCATGTCATTCAAATATAGTACGAGCCTGCTTACAGGCAACAGGGTCCCCGTTATCATCGAGGGCGCCCGATCTCCCTTTGTCAAATCCTTCGGTGTTTTGGAGGATTGTGATGCCCTTGAACTTTACAGCCGCACCATCGACGGCCTCATCCGCAAGACCGATGCCCCCGTTGAAGCTTACGAGGAAATTATTTGCGGCGTCGTCACGCCACAGGTCAAAAACACCAACGTGGCCCGTGACACCATCCTAAATTTAGGGCTGCCTCATCACATCCACGGATATTCCTTGAACCGCATGTGTACCAGCAGCCTTGAGACCATTGGAAATGCGGCTAAAAACGTGATGGCCGGACAGTCACGCATGATCCTGGCCGGCGGAGTGGACGTGCTAAGTGACGTCCCCATCACGTACACAAAGGATGCCAGGAAATCTTTGCTGCGCCTGAACAAGGCCAGGTCCACCGGCGAAAAAGTTTCGGCCCTAGGCCGATTTGTGCCAAAGGCTTTGGCGCCGAAACCCCCGGGAATAACCGAACCCATGACCGGCATGACGATGGGTGAGCATGCCGAGGTCATGGCTAAATTCAACGGCATCTCACGTCAGGACCAAGACGCCTTTTCGGTGCTGTCGCACCAGCGTGCTGCGGCTGCCCAGGAGTCGGGCAAGTTCCAAAAAGAAATAATCCCGGTCTGGCCATCGCCAAGCTTCACGCGCTGCCTCGACAAGGACAACATCATCCGCCCCGATTCTACGCTGGAGGCTTTGTCACAGCTGCGTCCTGCCTTCGACCGCAAGTATGGAACAATCACCGCCGGCAATGCCTCGACCCTGACCGATGGGGCTGCGGCGGTCATCATCGCCGACGAGGCCTATGCCAAAAGTTTAGGGCTGAAGCCAAAGGCTAAAATCCGCGACATGCTCTTTGTTGGCGTGAACCCTTACGAGCAACTCCTGATTGGTCCGGCCCTAACAATCCCCATGATCTTGATGCGCAACAAGCTCGGAATCAACGATATCGACTTATTTGAGGTTCACGAGGCCTTCGCCGCACAAGTGCTGAGCTGCCTGCGGTCCATGGAGTCTGCCGATTTCTGCTCGCGCCACCTTGGACTGACCAAGGCATTTGGGGCAATCCCCGAAGACAAAATCAATGTCAACGGCGGGGCCATTGCCATTGGACATCCGTTTGGAGCGACTGGGGCCAGGCTGGTCCTGTCGATGACCAACGAACTTGAAAATCGCAGCGCTAAATTTGGCGTCATTGCAATCTGCGCAGCTGGCGGCATGTCCGGCGCCATGCTCATCGAAAGGATCTAATCATGACCCATTTTTTTAAATACGAGACCGGCAATGACTCCGTTGCCATTTTGACCTTCAACCGCCCCGACAAAGATATGAATATCCTCTCGGAAGAGGTTCTTCGCGAACTCAATGGCCACTTGGACTACTTGGTATCTGATCAAAATGCGAAGGCCATGGTGATCACAAGCGGCAAGGATGGACAATTCATCGTTGGTGCCGACATTACGGAAATCCAACGCCTTAAAACAGAAACCGAAGCCGCCAACGGGGCGGCAATGTTGCAAGCTCTTTTCGGTAAAATTGCCGGTTTACCAAAACCAGTCGTAGCGGCAATCAATGGCACGTGCCTCGGTGGTGGACTGGAGATGTCCCTTGCTTGTTCCTGGCGCGTTGCCAACGCCCACCCAAAAACCAAAATGGGACTACCTGAAATTCAGTTGGGACTGCTACCCGGAGCGGGCGGCACCCAAAGGCTGCCGCGTCTAATTGGAATTCAAGCCGGATTAGATATGATCCTCACCGGCAAAAGGGTGGACGGGGCTCGGGCTCTAAAAATGGGACTTGTGGATGCTTGCGTTCCAGACCGGATGCTGTTGGACGTTGCACGCCAGTTTGCCTTAAAGGGAAAACGTCCGCGCGGATACCGTGCAATGCCATTTTCCTTTTCGCAGCGAATGACCTCACTAGCCCTGGAGGCCAATCCCGTGGGGCGCCGTTTTGTCGCGAAAAAAGCCCGCGAAATGGTGATGAAACAGACAAAGGGTTTTTACCCTGCGGCTTTTAAAGCCATCGAATCTATCATTGATGGCTTTGACATGCCGATTGGCAAGGGCTTGGAGCTGGAGGCAAAACTATTCGGGTCGCTCGTGCCAAGCCGTGAATCAAAAAGCCTGATTCACTTGTTTCATGCAACAACTGCCATCAAGAAACACGCCTACAAAGATGCTGGAAAAGAAAAATTTTCCGGCAAAGAGATTCGCTCCGTTGGTATCGTGGGAGCGGGTTTTATGGGCGCAGGAATTGCCTCCGTCTGCGCCGACCAGGGGATTCGCGTTTTATTCTCGGACCCGAGTCAGGAATCCCTTGGAAAGGCTCTTGCGCAGGCGGCGGCATATTTTTCGAAAAAATTAAAACGCCGCCGAATCAAAAAATTTGAAATGGACCAACGCCTTGCCCACATTTCGCCGTCCATGAGCTCTGCAGGGTTCAACCGCTGTGACGTCGTGATTGAAGCCGTTTTCGAAGACGTCAATTTGAAACGTAAAATTTTGGCGCAGCTTGAAGCGCAAAATATTCATGACGATTGGGTCTTTGCCACCAACACCTCGGCCCTGCCTATCCATGAAATAGCCGCCGACTCCAAACACCCTGAGAGGGTTCTTGGAATGCACTTTTTCTCGCCGGTCGAGAAAATGCCGCTTTTGGAAATCGTCACCACGGAGAAAACGGCCCCTTGGGCCGTGGCCCGGGCATTTGAACTTGGCGCCGCCATGAACAAGCAGATCATCATTGTGAAGGATGGGCCTGGTTTTTACACGACCAGGGCGTTGGCCTTTTTTCTTGCGGAAGCGTCGTTGATCCTCTCCGAAGGCGCCAAGATCGAGGCGATTGACAGCGCCCTGACCGGATTTGGCTTTCCTGTTGGCCCAATTACGTTGATTGACGAAGTTGGTATCGACGTCGGAACGCACGTGCTTGAAACAATGGACAAGGCTTTTCCAGACCGTATGAAGGCTCCGCCCGGTCTGGATATCGTTAAATCATCCGGTCGGCTTGGACGAAAAAACGGCAAGGGCTTCTACCTTTACGAAAATGGACAAAAGGGTAGTCCTGACCCGGAGATCTATAAGTTTTTGGATCCCAAAAGTGCCTCAAGTGCGAATGCCACCGCCGAAGAAATCACGATGCGTTGTGTTCTGGTCTTCATAAATGAGTCAGCCCGCTGCCTTGAGGAAGGAATTCTGCCGTCTGCCTACGAGGGTGATGTTGGCGCTGTATTTGGCCTTGGCTTCCCACCATTTCTTGGCGGTCCCTTCTGCTATGTCGATCATATTGGCGCCGGGGTGGTTGTGGCCAAATTACGCGATCTTGAGGCCCGCTACGGATCGCGATTTAGACCCGCTAAAATCCTCGTGGAGCATGCCGAAAACAAGAAAACATTCTTTCCTGACGAACGCTAAGAACGATGACGTCTGGACTGCTACCGATTTTATTTTTTGTCTTGTCGCTTGCCGTAGTCATTCCAGCCTTCTTTAGCTGGGGATGGATGCTCAAGCTGACTGTGATCGAATGGGGCCATTGGTTGGGGTTAGCCTGTTTGGGGCTTTCCCTCATTTCTCTTGCCCTCCGTCGGCCCGCCTTCTCTCATGGGCTCGTGTATTTTATCGCAGCCTTCTTATTCTTTCTTCCCCTAATTGACGTCATGACGCGTGATATGTCCTCTGCCGATAAAACGGCCCTGCTTGATTTTTTCTTTCCTGAAAAAGTCCCCGACGCCAAAAAGTCCACCATCCCGTTTCAAAAATCAGGTCTGGACCTTCCCATCGATTTTTACAGTGGCGTCGGCCCAGGCACACCGCGCCCCCTTGTGATCATGATTTATGGCGGCAGCTGGACCAAGGGCGAAAGAACCGATCTGTCAGAGCTAAATTACTTTCTAGCCAACGCCGGCTTCAATGTCGCTGCGGTGACCTACCGACTTGCTCCCGCAGTTCACTTTCCTGGGCCGATCGAAGACGTTTCTGCGGCGACTGATTTCTTGATCGAAAACTCTGCCACTTGGAACATTGATCCTGCTCGCATATATTTCATGGGGCGTTCGGCAGGCGGGCAAATCGCAGAACTTGCCGCCCTGTCTGCCGTCAAAAAGGGAAACTCCGTTAAGGGCATCATCAGCCTTTATGCGCCCGCCGACTTGATTTGGGGAGTAGAAATCACAAGTCCGTGGCAAATCATCAATGGCGAAGTCACGATCGGAAGCTACCTTGGCGTGCACCTTGATGACACCTCCCGAAAACTTTACGAGGCCGCATCGCCGGTCTTTCAGGTCGACCACCAAACCCCTCGGCATCTGCTTATTCATGGAATTTCTGATGAACTGGTTTCGATCTACCACAGCCGCAAACTTACGGCTCGCCTTAGGGACCTTGGCCGTCCCGTTGCCTTAGAGGAACTTCGCTGGGCCACCCACGGATTTGATTATTTTTATCAAAGTCCCAACAGCACGTTCTTAAGAAAAAGAGTCCTTCGCTTTCTTGCAGAAGATTAGCTTGGACCTGCAGAATTTCGGAATGTGCGCAGTAGGGAAACCGTTTTTCCGATTGCGACGCCGGAAATGACTCCAAACAGCAGCCCTGCGATGACATCCCCGGGATAGTGCACCCCAAGCCAAACGCGACTCAGGGCGACCAGGGCCGCCAGTCCTGCGGCTGAAAACACCATCTCCCAACCCAAATACCGCCAATAAAAGGCGAGAACGCCAGTAACGGCGCCGGCATTAACGGCATGGTTGGATGGAAAACTAAGTAGTCCCCCGCACTGACCGGAGGGAAGGACGACACCGGCAAGTTCGTGACATGGGCGTAACCGAGCCACCCATGGTTTTAATATGAAGGTTGAAAATGAATCCGTGAAAGCAACGCTAAGTAGGACCGTGCCGAGAAGCCACCACAGCATCCGGTCGCCCTTTCGCCAGGAGTATGCCCCTGCCACAAATAATATTGATATCCACAAGGTGTGGCTCGACAAGGCCAGCATGATGCCGTCAGACCACGGATTATTAAATCCGCTCTGATTGACGAAAAAAAATAGTTTTCGGTCGACAGCAAGAAAATCCAAAAGAGGGAAACTCCGAGGCGGTCATTTTTAGGTGCGGCAAGTTTTGATTGACCGGCCAGCCAATTATTGATAGTCCCTGTAATCAATAACAAATTTAGCAAAAACGGGGAAGGCTGACTTGCAGCCTTACGGGGTTAGGTCAGCGGCGACTTTGCCAAAAAAGTCCGCCCGGATTGACTCGTCTCGAATTCCAGCACCCTGAAAAATCTCGGCGTCACGAGCAAACTTTACTCGTGGCTCCGCAGTGGATCCGTTTACCGAAATTCGGTTAAAGCGCAGGTGCTGGGGGGCATACCTTTGAACAATTTTTTTTGTAACTACCTGAATTGGTTCAGGATCTTCTGGGCCAACGGCAAATGTTGGGGTTTTCAGGGTTCGCCCCGTTGGGTTCGACCGCTGGGATTCATCCTTAATCGTAGCCGGCGCCCCCGGAATGTCGGGATTAACAACGTAGGTACGGGCTTCGCCCAGGGTAGCCACCGCTGAAATCAGAAGTGCCCCTAAAATGTGCACCGTAGGCGCAAGGCGCCCTTCATTAAACGCCATAAATTTCATAACGCTCCCCCCCGAATCAATGGTCCCAACAGGATTATCGGAGGAAATTCTGGGGACTTGAACCCCCGCCCTATTAATCTCTGATGAAATCTGCCGAAAACCAACTAGGGGGCAACGGCATTTGATTTTTCTTAAAATACAATCCGACAACGGCGGTCACTCTAGGGTTTCCGTTAGCCAGTTTCCGGTGACCATTGGTCGCGAAGAGGGCAATCAAATTTGCATTCCGGACGACCAGATTTCCCGCTTTCACTTGCGGATCAAACGCCGAGGAAAACTCTTAATCGTTGAAGATCTTGACTCGCGCAACGGCACCTTTCTCAACGGCGACCGCATCGTCAATGCGGTTGTTCGAACGGGCGACAAGATTCACATCGGCTCGACGGAAATCGCCGTGTTTTCGACCGAAGCAGAAATCTCCTTGGATCCGGCAAACCTGAACCTTCACAGCAAAGGAGAAGGCCCTGAAATCACCATTCAGCCTTCACAAGCTGGAGACAATGATCTTGAATTAATTCCGTCGGCCAGAATCCCACTGCATCCAGATCCGTCGATCGTACAGTCGGCGCGAGTAAGACAGGCCGTCTATGAAGCACAAGGTGACATGCTACTCAGTCGTTCCGTGGAAGATGCTGGACGAACAGTCCTTAAATCACTCCATCGATTATTACCGTGGATTCGTCGATCCGCGGTTTTTCAGTGGCACCCAGAGTCGCGAAAATTGACTCCCCTTGCCACAAGAAGTGAAGACGCCGGGGCGGCCGTTATACTGCTACAAAAAGCGCTTGAAGATGCCATCAACCGTGTTTGTGGAATTTACGTCGGCCGCAGGTCTGAGGGTGTCGCCCCGGGAAGAACCCAAGCCCACCAGGAGTCATCAAGGTTTGTACTGCCCCTGGTCAGTCACGAAAGGATTACCGGTGTCGTGCACCTTGAGGCCGATCCGGCGCAGATTCAAGATGCCCATCAACAAATTCAACCAGCCCTGGCGCTCCTTGAACGAGTGGCCACGACCATGGAAACATTTTCATTGCGCTCGGAATTAGATGGCTGGCTTGTTGGTGTGATTGACACCCTTGTCGCCACCATTGAAGCCAAAGACACCTACACCCACGGTCACTCTGATCGAGTAAGCCGTTATAGCCTGGCCATTGCCGACGAACTCAAGTTAAGTCGCGACTTAAAAAGGCAGCTATTAATCAGCGCCCTCTGCCACGACATCGGTAAAATCGGGGTCCCAGATTCCGTCTTAAAAAAAGCCTCGCTCCTTTCCGCCGAAGAATACCAAGAGATGAAATTACACCCTGTACTCGGCGCAGAAATCGTAAAGCGCCTGCCCGGCTCATCGCGATTTGTTTCCGGGATTAAATATCACCACGAACGCTGGGACGGCACCGGCTATCCCGACGGCCTCAAGGGCGAGGACATTCCTTTTTTCGGGCGGATTGTCGGAATTTGCGACGTGTTTGACGCCATGGTTTCAGGGCGCGCCTATTCTGGATTCATCGACCAGTCGGATGCCTTGGAAAGGCTGCATGAAGAGCGGGAGCTTTTTGATCCTGAAATCTTGAAAGCCTTTAACCGAGCACACGACCGCGGCACCCTGACCATCAAGACGTCAACTCGCCAAAATCGGAATGACGCAGATCGTTCACTCCTCAAAATTGAAATTGAGGATTTATCAAAAGATGCCCGCAAGCGTCGTTAGAACTGCGACTTTCATGATTTAGTCATCAGAACCTTCGACCGCCAACAACGAATCTGCCATTTCTGAGCTACAATGGTTGGAGGACCGTATTATTATTTCACAGCTTTATCACCTCCTGGAGAGCTGCCATGTGGGCTGAACTCGCAATGAGTTTCAAACAGGGCAACACCTATGTGTTGGCACTGTTTGGAATCGGATTCATGTCAGCATTAATTTTCTTTGAGCGATTTGTGATGGTGCAGTTTGTTTACAACCTGAACTTCGACCGCTTTCTGCTCAACATCCGCCGCGCCATCGCCGCAGAGGATTTGGACCGAGCCGTTTCGCTTTGCAAAAATGCGGGGCGCACATCCTTACCCATGATTGCCCTAAAGGCACTTGAAGCCGCGGAATCGGATCCAACCACCGTGCGCGGCGCAATTGAAGAGGAAACCATCCATTTTCTGCCGCGCCTCGAAGCTCGTTTGACCCTTCTTCCGGCACTGGCAACCTTGGCCATGTTGGTCGGTGTACTCGGAACCCTGGAAGGCATTTGGTCCACCTTTCATGCGATCGATGTTCTAGATTCCGCCAGAAAGCAGGCGACCATCGCCAAGGGACTTGCCAGCAGCCTCAATCCGATGGCGATGGGGATCTTGATTTCAGCGCTGACTATCTTTTCCCAACAGATTCTCAAAGGATACGCCCTGCGGGTGATTGAGCGAATTCACCTGGGCGTCTCCGTGCTGAACAATCTTTTGGTGCCGAGCGAGTCAACGGCCTTTGTTCCGATCGCGGCAGCTGGAATGGGCGGAATGATGATGGGCGCTGGAGCGGGTCATGCTCACGGCGGGGCAGAGGCGGGCAAGGGGGCTGAACACGGAGCAGGAGCAACAAATGCGACTCCAGTCGTCACTGCAAGCGAAGATATCAAGGACGAAGAAGAAATTATCTAAACCGGCCAGCCTCATTCCAGGCCTGATTGGGCTTGTTGGTGTCGCAGCCTGTTTAACGAGCCTCATGGCACTGGTCATGGCGCCCGGTTCTTACTCCGTCGTCGATACAGAATTCCCGGTCGTGCCGGCAGCCATTGATGACCCGTCTTTACACCGCTTTGCGGAAAGGCCGGAACATTTCATCAAGGCCACAACGCCAGCGATTGTGATGACGATGGATGCCCTTTTTTTAGGTGACATGGATTCCTTTTCGGACCGCTATCCGGATTCGCGAAATAAGATTCGCATTGCACACAATGACCGAGCGCCTCAGGTGGGGAAGCTTTTAGGAACAATGAAAAAATGGGTGGCAACGCGGAATGAAAAAGGCGGATGGCGCAATGAAGGCATCCTTGTCTTTGCCCCGGCCAGTAACATCCCAGCGGCGATTGTCATCCAGATGCTTGATGCCCTGAAGTCGGATGGCACGTTTGAAAAAGTAATCCTTGCGGGCGGGTTGATCTGATTATGATTTTGCCTGGTAAAAAACATGTTCGACTCTATCAAGAAGCCTTCGCGCGCGCGACCGAGCGTAACGAAGGGGACCTTGCCGTCGATCTGTTGCCAGCCGTTTTGAGTGCCTTGGTCGTTCTGATCATCGGCTTTGCCTGCGCCGTTAAAACTTTTGAAGCGATAAATCCCAGGCTCTCTTATCCGGCTCAGCCCATCGCCTTGGACAGCAACGGTAATGGCATCGATCGGGGGATCTGGTTTTCTCTCAGCGCCCCCGGACCGAACATTGTCGTAACCACCGACGATCAGAAAATTTTTGAATGGCCTCTGGATCCACTAAAAGTCCTTCAAAGCAAAGGCTACACGGACTTTAAGGATTACCTCAAAGATCGGCGCCGATTGGTTATCGAAAATCTCATCTTATCGATGGACCACGAAGGCATCGAAGCAAAGTCGCGCGCCGTTGTTGCGGTCGACGAGCATCTAACTTATGCGCATTTTAAGCCAATCATGCTGGCCCTTTCGGGGGCCGGAATTCGCTCGTACGGATTTGAAACCAGGTCGGATGGGGATTGATGCGGTGACCAATGCGGTAAACAAAAAGGGCATGATGCTCTATGTCGAGGTGTTGCAAAACGGGTCGCCCGTTGCCTCGATTATTCGTCCGCTTGGCCGGACGGGTCACCTTTGGATCAGTGGCGGAAATTCTGGGCCACTGCCAATTCCGCTTTATGGTGACCGTGCCAATACCGACCTATTCTATTCACGAGGGGGCAAAACCTTTCTTGAACTCGACCGCTTTTGGGTGGGCTTCCTCGTCTCCTCTGGCGAAGTTACCCCGATCACAAGAAAGCAGCGGCCGTCTGGTTCCCTTGAGGTTCGCAAAGGAGATTACGGCAGCCTGGCCAATGGCGACCTAATGCTCCTTTACCGCGTTGGACCGAAACCAAAGGTGATTAAACACGCAATCTTGCGCAGCTACCGGCCTGGACTTTTTAGCGGGCTGGTCCGGGACAACCTGGAAATTCCGGCCGCGGCATATGCCACCTTGCTTGCCAGCTTGCTGGTTGGAGGTTTTGGAGTTGGCCTGATGCAACATCCAGGGGTTCCGAAACTTAATTTTGAAACCCTCTCCCCTGAGTTTAACCTGCCCTTCATTGCACCGGGACATTTTGAGACGGCCCCGGAAGCACTTCAAAATAACCTCGTCCGATCCAACCTCACGGGGAGCGTCGTAAACTTCTACCGCTCTGTGATTGCAGGACTAAGCGGTCAAGGCAAAGAGTCCGATAAGATGACCTTTCCGCAGTCGCGCAAATTAGCCAGCGCTGCCCACCGGGCATTGGACCAAGAACTTGCAGAGATGCGCACCGCCCAAGCGCGCGTCACGGCAGCGGCCCTGAAAAAACCGGCCTCTGCCATCCTTGCCATCCCCGCCATGGAGGGCGTCACGATCTCCGGGGAAATTCAACGGATGCAGGACAAAATCGAAATATTTCAAAAGGGCCTTAAGCGAAATCAGGAGATGAAACGAAAGGTTGCAGGCCTCTTTTCCAAGGACGCCGTCTACGATTTCAACCTCTACCGCGATATCAAGCCGGGTCAAAAGGGGATGTTCAACGAGCAAACTTTAGCGGCGCTCGCCAAAATTCGCCCCTTCGACGATATGACCGACGAAGAGGCCATGTATTTTGAAGCGAAGACGGCTGGTCAAATGTCGCGCGCCTATGGGAAGTGGTTGAGTGGCACATTGCCATCTGGCGTCGGAGCAAAATCCAAGGTGAGCCAGCCAGTCGGACTATCGTCCAAGGTCGCCTTTGCCACCTATGTTTTCGCGCCGGACAGAATTTTTGACGACTCCAAGGCGGAGGCCCTGCAGGGGTCGAGTGCTGAACCAAAGGCCGGGAAAATTGAAAGGGTGGTTGAGCCACTCATTGGCGAAATTGACCCGTCACTCGTGGAATCGACCATTCAAAAGTATCGCTATGAATTGCAGGCGTGCTTTGAACGAGCCCTCAAACGCGACCGGTTCACAAGGGGGGCTATGGAGTGGCGCTGGCGGATTGACTCCCGAGGGCAGATGGACGGCCTCGAACTCGTCAAGACCAATATCAACGATCCCGTCATGTCGCGCTGCGTCAGGCAAAAGATGAGCGCGTGGCGATTTCCAAAACCTCGTCGCGGCAGTGTCGAAATCACCTATCCGTTTGAATTCAACCCCACGCGCGGATAGACTGCTCCCTCGGATCACCCGCCACGAGCCAATTAGGGGCCTAGCTTGAATCCATTTGATGACGACACCGTTAGAATCATTCCTTTTGGCGGATGCGGCGAATTCGGGATGAACCTGACCGGCTATTTATTCCGCGGCAAACTCTTTGTGGTTGATTGCGGGGTGATGTTCCCCGATCCATCGAAACTCGGCGTCGAAGCTATCTATCCCAAAATCGATACCTGGTTTGAGCAATTAGGGGGCGTACACGCCTATTTGATTACCCACGGCCACGAGGACCACATTGGGGCCCTGCCTTATGTGTTGGAACGTTGGCCAGCGCCACTTTACGCCACCCCGTGGACTGCCAGTCTTATCGAAGCAAAATTTCAACGCCGAAAAATCTCCGGGAAATTTCCCATAACGCGCGTATCACCAGGCGACCGCACTAACTTTAAGGGTGTCGCCATCGACTGGATTCCCGTGAATCACTCGATCCCTATGGCGTCAGCGCTCCTCATGAAATTCGGGAAAAACACTGTTTTTCATACGGGGGATTTCCGCATCGACTTTGACCCCCAATACGAAGCCCCCATGGATCTGGAACGCATTCGTCAAATTGGCGAGGGCGGGGTTGACCTGTTGATTGCCGACAGCACGAACTCTGAACGCCCGGGCATGGGGCCAAGCGAACTATCCGTTGTCGAACCGCTCGGTAACCTCATGGCCGATGCCACAGGTGCCATCATCATCACGACCTTTGCCAGCAACTATTGGCGCGTCAAGACGGTGGCGAATTTATGTGCGAAATTTGGCAAAAAACTCCTGATCCTTGGCGGTGGCTTTGAACAGGCCATTCGCATTGCTGATGAGCTTGGGTTCGATCCCTTACCGGCGGGAATTCGCGCGCCTGAAGATCAAGTTGGGCTTGGCAATATTCCGCGAGACCGCCTCGTTATCCTTGCCTCAGGCAGCCAAGGCGAATGGCGCTCGGCCATGTCAAGGCTCAGCGCGGGAGAGCATCGGAGTTTTAAAGTCGCCCCAGGGGACACCGTCGTTTTTTCCTCGCGAATGATTCCGGGAAACGAAAAAAGTGTTTTATGGCTGATGAATAATTTTAGACGCGAGGGAGCCAGCATTGTCACCTCGCGCGAGGCGCCTGGAATTCACGTCAGTGGGCATGCGTATCGCGGCGAAATCAAGACCCTCATCGAACTTTTGCGGCCACGAAATTACATTCCAATGCATGGGACCTACAGCCATCTTGATGCCAACGAAAGCATCATCGCAGAACTTGGTTTGGAAAACACGGCGTCCATGCTTATTGAAAATGGCGATATGGTCGACTTGTCTCCAGAAGGTTGCATCAAGGCTGGGACCATTAAAGTCGAAACCCTTTTTGTCGACTCGGATTCGTATGCCTCCATGACTAAAGAGGTCCTTCGCGAAAGGCTTCGCATCGGCGAGGGCGGCTGTGCTTTTGTTAGTGGCGTGTTTGATATCGACGGAAAGCGCTGGCTACGGTCTCCGGACATTCTCCTCCAAGGCATTGAATTTCGTCCGGAGGAGGGGCATAGCGGACCAGTGGCCAAGGATGTTTGGATTGACGAAGCTTGTATGTATGTTTCAGAAGCCGTAACTCGCCTGGCGGAGCAGCAACAGGCCTGTTCTCCAGAGGATCTGGAGGAAGAGGCACGGCTTACGTTACGGCGCCTTTTATTTGGCTCACTCAATCGCAAACCATCGGTCTTTGCCCGGATTCACTGCCTCGGATGAAAAAATTTTTAATCGTTTCTGCCGCTGCATTTGAAATCACTCCACTGACGGAGCGCCTTCACCGGCGCGGCCATGATTTTACCGCGGCAGAATGCGGCATTGGTGCCCTGGCGGCCGCCGGCAAAGCTGCCGAGCTCGCCGTCGCGGCCAAGGATCGGCACGTAATTTTTATCGGAACCGCTGGGACATTTGGACCTTTTACGGGTACACGCCTGTGCACCGCGTCACGAATCGTCTGGCTGCCAACGTGTGAAAGGTTAGGCCTTGGCTACGGAATTCCCCGCGGAACTCTGCATGAAGTGGGGCTATCGCCCCCGCAAAATGCGGCCGTTGGCCTGGCCGCCATGACCGTAATTTGTTCTCCCAGCATCAGCCTTCAGGCGGGGTTTACCGATGACCTGCTGGCTGTGTTAGACCCCGTTGCCTGCGTCGAAAACCTCGAGCTTTTCTCCTGCATTAAACCCTTGCTGGCTTCGGCTCGCAGCGTCGACGTGGTGCTTGGAATTACCAATGCGGTGGGAGCCGGCGCCCACGATCAATGGAAAAAATGGCACCGAGAGGCTGCCGAAATAACAGCGGCCCATGTTGAGGAAAAATTATGAAACTTGAATTGCTGAAAAAAAGAACCCTCCTCGAAACGATCCCGTTCAATGTTGAAGAGGTCGAGATCAAGTCCGAGCGTGGTATTGCCCGCCATCCCTATTACCGCTTAGATTGTGCCGATTGGGTCAATGTACTTCCGGTGACGACGACCAATAAGGCGATCCTTATTCGCCAACTTCGGGTCGGCGTTTTTGGGCCCGTCCTTGAGGTCCCGGGCGGAATGATAGACCCAGGAGAAAAAGACACCACCATGGCGGCCGCGCGAGAATTAGAAGAGGAGACGGGATATACTTCCCAAAGATTTTTACCTCTGGGGAGCATCAATCCAAATCCGGCCATCATGACCAATCGCTGCCACTTTTTTTTGGCGCTCGGCTGTTACTTGAATCCAAACCGAAAGCATTTCCCTGATGCTGAAGAATCGATAGAAATAGTTGAAACTGACGTTGGCGATCTAGAACAACTCGTTCGCTTTGGTGAAATCAATCACGGACTGGCAGCCCTATGCATCCTCCTTGCCTCGAAATACGTTAAAATCAATCGAGACAAGTGAGCGGGGAGAATCTATGGCAGGCGGAAAAAAGAAAGTTGAGGCCCTTGGGGCCACCGATGTTGGCCGCATTCGGCAAACCAACCAAGACGCTTTTTTGGTCGACCTAAATGACCACCTGTTTGTCGTTGCGGATGGCATGGGCGGTCATGCCGGCGGCGAGGTCGCCAGTCGGCTTTGCATTCAAGAGATCACGACTTATTTGCGTAATCATGAGCGCATGGTCAAGGACTCTTCCCGCATTCACCCAGATCCGCGTCTGGGAAGTATCCTGGCCGGGGCGATCAATCATGCCTCTATGAAAATCTATGAAAAAGCACTTGAAGAGCCCGACCTCAAGGGAATGGGAACCACGGGCACGCTGCTAAAACTGGCGGACGGGCACGCATACTGCGCTCACGTTGGTGACAGTCGCCTCTATCTGATCCGCGAAGGCTTCCTCTACCAAGTAACCCATGACCATTCGCTGGTCAGCGAACAGCTTCGGGCTGGCCTAATCTCCAAAGAACAAGCCCGGCTGCACGAACGAAAGAATGTCATCACCAGAAGTGTGGGCTATCAAGATCAAGAAGATGTCGATAGTTTTGCCTTTCCAACGCAGCCGGGTGATCTGCTTTTGGTCTGCAGTGACGGGCTTCACGGAAAGCTAACTGACGAAGAAATATCTAATTATTGCAGAGAGTTAAGGTGTTTGGCCGTGCACCAATTGATCGCCGCCGCGAACGCCAGCGGGGGGGATGACAACATCACCGCCGTGATCGTAGAAATCCTTCCTTAGTCGTCTTTTAGCGGCGCTGCCTAAAGTTTGGGCTTGCCGTGCCGAAGACCCTATCATGAAACGTATCACGATCATGATCATCCCGGACGGGGCCAGCACGGCTCGGCAGTTCCACGTACCCAAGGCGCTGGTGAAGGTCGCCAGTATTTCCAGCATGATCGGACTGAGCCTCGCTGGGTTTCTGGCAATAGACTATTTTGAGTTGATCAAATTGCGGCAGAACGTCCGCTCTATCTCTGCAGAAAACGAGGGCCTCAAGGGCGAAGCGAGACTTCTTGAAGGCAACTTGGAGGATGTAAAAAGGTCTCTAAGGCGTGTTCAGGATTACGCGGCGAAATTGTCTGACCTCACCAAGCTTCGCGTTAAAAGCGTTGCCAAAAAAACCGGAATCGGGCCGCTTTCTACCGAAGAATATCAACGCTCGACAGCTCAAGACATGCGTGCAAAAGAAAGTGGAACTTACCTTCCCGTCGGCCTGAATATCGATAAACTGGCATTTCGGACCGTCTTCGATCAGTTAGGCTCTCTTGGCTCCAACGCCGAGCACAGCGCCATTGAACTTCAGCAACTTCTTTCCACCATGAGTCAGCACCAAAATATGCTGTCCTCCATTCCGGCGGTGAACCCCGTCAACGGCTGGATCACCTCTGGGTTCGGAAAGCGGATCTCACCCTTCACCGGAGATCAGGCCCAACATAAAGGACTGGATATAGCCTCGCCGATTGGAACCCCGATTTTTGCCCCTGCCGATGGCGTGATTGTGTTCACCGGCGCGAAAGAGGGTTTTGGTAATTTCATTATGATTGCGCATGGTTACGGAATAGTTAGCGCCTACGGACACAATGCCCAAAACATGGTTCAAGCTGGCCAACCGGTGACCCGCGGGGATCAAATCGGAACGGTTGGAATGACGGGGCGCACCACCGGCCCCCACCTTCATTATGAAGTTTGGGTGAACGGCCACAGCGTCGATCCGAAACGGTTCATTCTGGATATTGAAGATACCTCTTCCATTTAGGCGTAATCCACAAATATAACATTACTTTGCCGCAGAATTTCCTGTGGCTTGCGGCGCTTTCATCGGGTGCCAGATTATGGAAAGCCACAGCCCATGATGGATATCCTCAAGAAAGTCTTCGGATCGAAGAACGAGCGCGAGATCCGCCGCATTCGCGCCACGGTAATCCTTATCAATCAATTCGAAGAATCGATCAAAGCGCTGCCTGACGACGCTTTTCCTGGAAAAACAGCCGAATTCAAAGAACGCTTAGCGCGCGGCGAAACCCTCGATTCACTCATCCCCGAGGCCTTTGCCACGATTCGTGAAGCCGCGCGCAGGGTCCGCAATGAGCGCCATTTTGATGTTCAGCTCATCGGCGGTCTGGTGCTGCACGAAGGCAAAATCGCTGAAATGAGAACGGGAGAAGGCAAGACCCTTACGGCAACCGCCCCCGTATACCTCAACGCCCTAACAGGCATGGGCGCTCACGTCGTCACCGTGAACGATTACCTCGCCACGCGCGACGCCGAAACCATGGGGCAGGTCTATGCATTTTGCGGCATGACGACCGGCACCATCCTTCACGGATTGACCGACGATGAACGGCGAGCCGCCTACGGTTGCGATATCACCTACGGAACCAACAACGAATTTGGTTTTGATTTTCTGCGCGATAACATGAAAACCGAAGTGTCGCGCTTAGTGCAGCGAGGTCATAATTTTGGCATCGTCGACGAAGTCGACTCCATTTTGATCGACGAGGCGCGCACGCCGCTGATCATTTCTGGGCCAACCGAAAGCAACCTCTCCATGTTTGGCCTCGTCAATGCAGCGATTCCAGGCCTGCAAAAAGACTCGGACTACATTGTCGATGAAAAAGCCCGCGCCGTGATGCTCACCGAAGACGGCATTTCGAAACTCGAAAAACGCCTTCGCGTAGACAATCTCTACGACCCAAAAAACATCGACTTTTTGCATCACGTCCAACAAGCCTTGAAAGCCCACGTTACCTTCAAAAAAGATGTCGACTATGTGGTGCGAGAAAACAAGGTGGTGATCGTCGATGAGTTCACCGGCCGACTGATGCCGGGTCGACGCTACAGCGATGGACTGCACGGTGCCCTCGAAGCCAAAGAGCACGTCACCGTTCAGAGCGAAACGCAGACCATGGCAACGATTACCTTTCAAAATTACTTCCGCTTGTACTCAAAACTTGGCGGCATGACGGGAACCGCTGATACGGAATCCGTGGAATTCAAAAAGATTTATAATCTGGACGTGGTGGTCATTCCCACCAACCGGGCCATGATCCGCCTTGATCACCAAGACGTCGTCTACCGTACGGCACGAGAAAAATTCATTGCCATCGCGGATGAAATTGCCGAGTCGCAAAAAAAGGGACAGCCCGTACTCGTCGGAACCGTCTCCGTCGAAAAGTCGGAGCTTCTATCGAGCCTTTTAACCAAACGTGAAATTCCCCACGAAATTCTGAACGCAAAAAATCATGCGCGCGAAGCCGAGATCATCAAAAATGCTGGGCAACGCGGCATGGTGACCATCTCCACCAACATGGCTGGGCGTGGAACAGACATCGTCTTGGGCTCAGGCGTGGCCGACGTCGGTGGACTCAGTGTTGTCGGCACGGAGCGGCACGAAAGCCGTCGGATCGACAATCAGCTGCGCGGCCGTTCGGGACGCCAAGGTGATCCAGGGGCCAGTAAATTTTTCCTTTCCCTCGAAGACGATCTGATGCGCATTTTTGCCTCGGACCGTCTATCGGCGATCATGGAACGACTTGGCATGCAAGAGGGCGAAGCCATTGTTTCACCCATGGTTTCTCGCGCCATTGAGCGCGCTCAAAAACGCGTCGAGGAGCAGAACTTCTCCAGCCGGAAGCATCTCCTTGAATACGATGACGTCATGAATCAGCAGCGCCAGGTTGTTTACAAGATGCGCCGGCAGATGCTTGAGGGTCTTGATACCGGAAAGAATGCGGAAATTGATTTTCTTGAAACCGCCCTTTCAAACCTGATTGCCAGCACCGTTGAGCGGCAAGCCCAAGCAGACCATCAGGGCGGCAGCCTTGCTGCTGCGATTAAAAATGCTGTACGCCAAGAGCATAACGCCGAAATTCAACTGCCAGAGATAATCGACACTGAAAGTGCCTCACTTGAGGCCATCATTGGTAACGTCACCACCCAAGTTTTGGAAAGCTTTCGCGCAAAATTTGCGGAAGTCGGGCCAGAGATCAAGTCCAAGATCGAATGTTTTATCTATCTGCAAATCATCGACCGAGCCTGGAAAAATCATTTACTTGGAATGGACGCCCTGAAAGACAGCGTCAGCCTGCGCGGCTACGGCCAGCGCGATCCGCTTCAAGAATACAAAAAAGAAGCCTTCCGTTTGTTTGAAGCGATGATGATTCGAATCGAGGATGAAACAACACAGGCGTTGCTGCATTTGGAACGCCCACGGCTTGAAGTGGCCGACGAGCTGCACCGCGAGGATGCCGACGAGGATGAACTTGAATTCAAACATCCCGATGCGGCGCATTTCGAAAAACCGGCACTCCAGGCGGAGCCCGTTTCGCCTCCAAGCGGCGTTGATCGCCACGGTGTCGTTGAAAAATTTGGCAACGAAAGCATGGTTTATCATGGACCACGATCCATGCCGCAAGAGACGCCGCGAGCTGTAGCACCATCACCGGTCCGACGCGACGCGGCAAAGGTTGGCCGCAATGACCCTTGCCCATGTGGGTCCGGCAAAAAGTTCAAGAAGTGCCACGGCCAAAGCGGGTCGGAGCTCGTCAGCGTGGATCATGAAGCATGACCAGGATTGTCGACTACACGCCAAGTGACGAGCAAAGCCTTGTGTCCAGAATTCTTTTGACCGTTCACAAGGCTGCCGATGATGCCTTTCCGGCGGGGCATGGAGTCCAACGGCAATATGCTAAGACCATTGTCGCCAATGATGGCCATGGCTTGAAAAAACCAGAGGCTCGGCCTGCAATACGGCCGGTGCCGCCTGCCTTGTCGTCGGGACCGCTATCGTCACAAAGTTCTTCGGCATTTTCGTCACAGGCAAGGCCGTTTACCGGAACTCATGATGACCGCGAAATTGATTACCTTTTGAGTGAAAAACAAAAATCCAGAAAATTAATTTTTTTTGCAATCGTTATGGCAACTGGAGCCTTCGTGGCCTTGGCCCTGCTGATCTCCAGTCGTAACTTTCGCTAGCGTCGCCGGAGCCTTGCGTTAGCCTTCAGCAATTTGTCCTTCGATTGCCACCTGCTGCAATTCGAAAACTGGGCGTAAAGATTCCATTGCTGCATCAATGATGGTCACAACCTGATCTTTGGTGAATGCAGATTTCTCTGCCGTCCCCTGAATTTCAAGAATTTTTCCGGATTGAGTGATGACAACATTCATGTCGAGGTCGGCTGAGCTATCCTCAAGATAGTTGAGATCCACCATAATCTGGTCCGACTTCAAACCAACAGATACCGCTGCGACGGAGTCCTTCAGCGGGTTTGACTTTAAACGGCCCGAACGCAGACAGCGGTCGACGGCAAGCTTCAGGGCAACGTAAGCGCCAGTGATGGCCGCCGTTCTAGTGCCACCGTCGGCTTGAATGACATCACAATCAATGGTGAAGGTGGTGTCGGGACAACGATTTAGGTCAATAATGCCGCGAATAGAACGGCCAATAAGCCGCTGGATTTCCTGAGACCTGCCCGATGGGCCATTGCGTTCACGCCGCGTCCTGGAATTGGTCGCCGATGGCAGCATTGAATATTCTGCCGTCAACCAACCTTGGGGAGGCGACGCCTGGCGTAAAAAAGATGGAACACCATCTTCCACAGTCACCGTGCAGATAACTTGGGTATGACCAAATTCAACGAGCACGCTGCCTGCGGCGTGCTTGGTAAAGCCCGGGGTAATTCTAATCAATCGCATCTGTCCAGCCGAACGGCCATCAACTCTGCTCATGGTGCCTACTTCTTTGCGTCGGGATAGGTGAGGGTTGCCTTAATAAATTCACGATTAAGGCGAGCAATATAATCCGTACTGATTTGTTTTGGGCAAACCGCCTCGCACTCATACTGGTTCGTGCAATTGCCGAAGCCCTCTTCGTGCATTGCAGACACCATATTCAAGGCGCGCTCTTGGCGTTCCGGTTGACCTTGGGGCAGCAGCGAAAGCTGACCGACCTTTGCCGAGACAAACAACATCGCTGAAGCATTTTTACAGGCGGCCACACAAGCGCCGCATCCGATACAGGCCGCGGCATTGAAGGCCTCATCGGCATCTGACTTACGAATTGGAGTTGCATTTGCATCCTGAGCCGATCCCGTATTAACGGAAACGAACCCCCCCGCCTGAATGATCCGGTCAAAGGCTGACCGATCCACCACGAGGTCACGCAAAACGGGAAAACCCTTGGCACGCCAAGGTTCAATATAAAGCTCTTCGCCATCTTGAAAGCTGCGCATGTGCAACTGACAGGTCGTCGTTGCGTCTTGTGGACCATGGGCCACACCGTTAACCATCACACCGCAACTGCCGCAAATGCCTTCGCGGCAATCATGTGCAAATGCAATGGGGTCTTCACCGGTTGTGATCAACCCCTCGTTGACGACGTCCAGCATTTCAAGAAACGACATGTTTGGGCTGATGTTGTCGGCATCGTAGGTGACCATACGGCCTTGTGCCGCCTTATTCTTTTGACGCCAGACATGAAGCTTAAGTTTCATTTGTAGCTCCTCGTTGCCAACTTAACATGTTCGTAGACGAGTTCTTCTTGATGACGCTTGTGCCCCTTCGCAGGACCGGTGGCGTCACCCTCATGCTCCCAAACCGCTACGTGACAAAAGTTTTCATCGTTTCGCAGCGCCTCACCGTCGGGAGTTTGATGCTCTGTGCGGAAATGGCCGCCGCAAGACTCCTCCCGCGCAATGGCATCCAAACACATCAATTCACCAAATTCCAAAAAGTCCGCGACCCTTCCGGCCTTCTCCAGGGACTGATTGATTTCTTCATTTGTTCCGAGAATTTTTAAGTCCTGCCAGAATTCCTCGCGCAATTTCGGAATTGCTTTTAGCGCTTCCTGCAGACCAGCGCGGTCGCGTGCCATCCCGCATTTATCCCACATGATTTTTCCAAGTTCGCGGTGAAATGAATCCACCGTGCGGGAACCCTTGATCGAAAGAAGTTGTCCGACCCTCTTGCGACAGCTGTCCTCGGCCGCTTTAAATGACTCGTGAGATGTGGTCACCTTTTCCAGCTTGGACGATGCCAAGTAATTAGCAATGGTGTAGGGGATGACAAAATACCCGTCCGCCAAACCTTGCATCAAAGCACTTGCGCCAAGGCGGTTTGCACCGTGATCCGAGAAATTTGCTTCGCCAAGAACATGCAAACCCGGAATGTTACTCATCAGGTTGTAGTCAACCCAAAGGCCACCCATCGTATAGTGAACAGCCGGGTAAATTCGCATGGGCATCTTGTAGGGATTCTCATCCGTGATGCGTTCGTACATGTCAAAAAGATTGCCGTATCGTGCCCGGATCTGCTCTTCGCCGTGGCGGCTGATCGAGTCGGCAAAATCAAGGTAAACTCCAAATCCACTCTCGCCAACTCCTTGGCCAGAGTCGCAAGCCTCCTTGGCACTTCGACTCGCGATGTCACGCGGCGCAAGATTGCCGAAGCTGGGATATTTGCGCTCCAAATAATAATCCCGCTCGGACTCTGGAATGTCGCCTGGAGCGCGTTTATCCGCCTTTGTTTTGGGAACCCAAACGCGCCCGTCATTTCGCAAAGACTCTGACATCAACGTCAATTTTGATTGGTAGTCACCTTTAACAGGAATGCAGGTCGGGTGAATTTGAGTGAAGCATGGATTACCAAACGCGGCGCCGCGTTTGTAGGCACGGTAGCTTGCGGTGACGTTGGATCCCTTAGCATTTGTGGACAAGTAAAAAACGTTGCCGTAGCCGCCGGTTGCCAGGATCACCGCATCTGCCGCGTGAGATTCCATGGCTCCCGTCACCAGATCGCGCACCACAATGCCGCGTGCCTTGCCATCCACCAAAACCAAGTCCAGCATTTCCGTCTTCGGAAACATTTTAACTTGGCCGGCACCAATCTGCCGTGAAAGGGCGCTGTAGGCCCCTAGTAGAAGTTGTTGGCCCGTCTGGCCGCGTGCATAAAAAGTTCTGGCAACTTGTGCACCGCCGAAAGAACGGTTATCGAGAAGGCCGCCATATTCGCGGGCAAACGGTACGCCTTGGGCAACGCACTGGTCGATGATATGCCCGCTGACTTCGGCCAACCGGTAAACGTTCGCCTCGCGAGAGCGAAAGTCACCGCCTTTGATGGTGTCGTAGAAAAGGCGGTAGATGCTGTCGCCGTCGCCACGGTAATTTTTTGCTGCGTTGATACCGCCCTGAGCGGCAATGGAGTGCGCGCGTCGCGGACTATCCTGAAAACAAAAACATTTCACGTTGTAGCCAAGCTCGGCCAAGGTTGCCGCTGCCGAGCCACCGGCAAGGCCCGATCCCACAACGATGATTTCAAACTTGCGCTTGTTTGCTGGGGACACCAACTTCAAGTCAAACTTGTGGTGTTCCCACTTGCTCTCAAGTGGGCCCGACGGAATTTTTGCATCTAATTTCATTTTTATTTCTCCCCGTTATTTCACAAGACCGAGGTAAATCGACAGCGGGATGGAGGCAAAAAGCAATGCAATGCCAACTCCAATAGCAGGACCAGCAAACCGCACCGCCCGGTTGTAGCGGGGATGATTCAAACCAAGGGTTTGAAAAACACTGGCAATGCCGTGAGACAAGTGCAGCCCGATGGCCACCATGGCAATCACATAAGACCCCGCAACCATTGGCTGACGGAATCCTCGAATTACCATTTGGTAAACGTCAAATTCACCCATGGCACTAATCTCGGAATCCGTAATGCGCCACGTGAAATGCGCCAGGTGGAATATAATAAAGGCCAGCATCACCATACCGGTCAGCACCATGGAGCGCGATGCCAGCGTTGCCTGCACCGTGTTGCTAAAAGCGTAGGGTTGAGGACGAGCCGCGCGGTTTCCCATGGTCACGTAGGCCGCAAAATAAATATGGGTCACAAAAGCCACTAAAAGGCCTGCGCGGGCAGCCCATAAAACCGCTGGGAATTGGCGCAACCCTTCGGCGTAGGCATTAATCGCTTGGGGCCCGACAAAAATCAGAAGGTTTCCGGAAATATGTGCCACCAAAAAACCGGTGAGCATAATTCCCGTAATAGCCATTAGTACTTTAGCGCCGATTGGATTTCTGACGGCATGCTTCAACCAACTCATTCAAACTCCCTTGTCGTGCGCGAAAAAACTCGTGCGCATCATATTCCCACGAGAACCGTTTGTGCACGATTTTTATCTAAGAACTTTTGAGCGACGGCTATGACATCTCGGGCTCCAACATTACTGATTAAGCCCGGATATTCTTGGTAGGCATCATGCCCGACTCCATAGAGTTCCATAAGGGCCATCGTGCTGGCCTGAGACTCCCCGCTCTGTAAATCCATCACGTGGGCGCCCTTGATGTAGTTTTTAGCCCGAGCTAATTCCGCTGGCGTGGGCCCCGCCTCCGCAATAGCCTCAAGCTCTGACCAAATACCGGCCTCGGCTGCAGCCACCTTGTCTGGACTGCACGCAATATAGGCGCCAAGCAGACCGCGGTTTTTCCCATAGCTTAAAATTGGGGCAACGCTATACGCCAGCCCGTCGCGATCCCTTAAGTTAGCAAACATCCGGCCACCGGTGCCCCCAAGGATGTTGCACAAGACGTCCACCGCATATCGATCCGGTGAACTCCAACCAGGGCCGGGCATTCCAACCGCCAGGTGAACCTGTTGGCGGTCCAGGGGAATCGTTGAACGTGAGCCTAAGCCAACGGCCTTCACGGCGTCCGAGGCAAAATTTCGTGATTTTTTACTGACCTCGAAACCTTGCATTCCTTTTTCCAGGGTTGCCATCACGACGTCGGCTGGAAGATCTCCGCAGCCTGCAATCACCATTGGTCCGCCCGGCAACCATTGATGGTACGCCGCCAACGCCTGCTTGGCAGTCAACGTGGCTATCTGTTCGCTCACTCCGGCAAGGTCTTTACCGTAGGGGTGGTCTCCAAGGGCCGCCTCCTGCAACCGGCGAATGCAGAGGCTTGCGGGGGAGTCGGCCTGGTGACGGAAATATTCTTGGATTTCGCGCTGAAAAGATTCGTACTGGGCGGCAGGAAACACTGGTTCCAGCATCATTTCGTGAAGCAAGCCTGCTAATTTTTCGTGATCGCTGGTCAGGCAAGAAAGGCGAAACCCGAGGGAGTCCTTGCCGGAGAATGCCGACAGGTCTGCGCCCGAGCTTTCGATTTGCCAGGCACACTGCTCATATGAAGTCTTTGAGGTTGCCCGCGCCAGGTTTGAGGATATGGCATTAAAAATACCGGGCATCATGGCTCCGCCAAATTCTGCCCTCTGCCCGCCCTCGGTTGCCAGTACCAAAGACAATAAGCCGGACCCCGGACGCTGACGGTAGATAAAGGAAATCCCCGGCTTTAACTCCGAAAAAATCGTTTCGCCACCGCCCGCACTCCGCCCCCTGATTTTGTTGGCGGTTGGGGCTTTCGTGCCCCGTTCAAAGTGCTTGGCTACCCCTCGACGAAAGGCTTCCGCCACACTGCTTTCGGTTATTTTCAAGCGATCCGGTGCAACGCCAACAATATGAAAGGACTCAGGATGAATCCACCTTTGCCAGGCCTCGACCATGTCGGTCGTCGTAAGCCGCTCTACGCGGGCCATCCAGGCCTCGTCGTACCGGTGCTTTTGACTTGTCGTCAGTCCAAATCCTACCCGGGCAAGGCCCCCAATTGTTTCATTGCGAAAAACTTTGTCGGCCCGGATCGCAGATTTTGCCCGCTCCAAGTCTGCAGCACCCCACTTGCTGACCGTTTCATCGTCCGATGAAAATCCTGCCAGCAGTTCCCCAACACCTTCGATAGCCGCAAGGGCGGTGTCGTCACCGGTGAGTATGCTAATTTCAAAAAGACCGGGGAAAATAGGTGAAAAAAGAGTGGCAGCTGCGGAGGAAACCAGACCTTGTTCGTCGCGCAAACTGCGATTCATAATCCCCAGATCCCCAGATCCCAACAAATAGGCGCACATGTCGAGGGCAGGGGTATCAACGTGTTCAAGTTCTGGAGCAGGGATGGCAAAATCAAAGCGGACCTGCTGATAATCACCCCGAACCAATTCGACCGCTAAATCTTTTCGAGCGAGAACTTTCGGAATTAAAGTCTGCGGGACCACGGACTTAAAATCTTGCGCGGGGTCGACATTTTTTTTGAGAAATTCGGTGACCTCTTCCCGGTCAAAATCCCCAACAATCACAAACCCGCAGTTTGATGGCCGATAGTAAGTATCTCGAAAATGTCTAAGCTGCTGTGGCGTTATCGCCGTGACGCTTTCCACGCTGCCAATTACCGGCCGGCCGGCCTCTGAGCCTTCATAGGCGCGGGCAAAAACCTTCTGGGCGGCGCGCGTCCCCGGATCATCCAGGCCGCGGCTGATCTCCTCCAGGATTACCTTGCGCTCTCGCTCTACTTCTTGGGGATCAACGGTACTTTGAAACACTGCGTCCACCAGCAGGTCCAAGGCCTCTGCGACAAATTCACTGGCCACCGTCAGGTAATAAACCGTTCGGTCGAAAGTGGTGTAGGCATTGATTTCGCCGCCCCACCCCTCAACGGCCGCTGAAATCTCACCGACGCCTCGCTTGGAGGTACCCTTAAAAGTCATGTGTTCCAGAAAATGAGCCACACCCCGGGGGTGGCCATGCTGCTCATGTTCCATGATTGACCCCGCCCGCAGCCAGCACTGTATGCTTGCGACCGGGACAAAGGAACGCTCCAATGTGATCAATTCCATCCCATTGGGAAGGACGGAGTAGCGGGCGCTAGATTCATTCAAGTGTCTGTTCTCACATGGAAAGTTCAAAATTCATGTTGATCGATTGATGCGACTCTTCAAACCTAAGATCAGGTCGGTTTGCCGTGTAGGAAAACGAGACCTTCGGTCCGACCAGGGCAATCCCAGCCGCTGCTGTTTCGCGTTGGTGTCCGGACTGCGGATCCTTTCCGTAACCCCCTAGGATCCTGAGATAATCGTATACCTTGATCGAAAACGACCCTGTCAGCATTTGCTCTGGGGTCACTTCACCGTCCAAAATTTCGCGTTTTTGCCAATCCAGATGAAGGCTTGTCATGCCTTGAGCCAAAAGCCCTGCCATGCCAACGCGAGTATAACGTGGCGCGTTATTCTGAACCGACTTATTGGCAATCCCCTCAACCGAGGCGCCAACCCTTAGGGTTGGGGTCAACAGCCCAGCCACGCCCACATTGAGGGAAGTTCCGCGCACGGCGCTATCTGATTTTGTATCGATATTTACGCCAGTTCCGACCGGAGCGGACTCCGACCATTGGCCCGCCACCCCAATTGAAAACATGGTGAACGCATATGCCGCCCCAACACCGACGCGACGTGAAATGTAACGGCCTGCAACGGCCGTCTCTCCGTGAAACCTAGCGTCCTCGGGAGCCATAAAACTGGTATAGGAAACCCCGGCAGCCACCGGGCTACTATTTGAATCCACGATGCCGATCTTATAAAAATCGCGCCCAAATGATGGCCAATGATAACCGCCAGCAAAGCTGTACTGCTTTTCTAAGGCCAACATTCCAGGATTTAGTTTTAGTGATCCCGCCCCGGAGTAAGCCACACTTCCTGAATTGGCAAAGGCCAGAGAAGGGCCTCCGGCAACTTCGTACTCTTCAGGCACAGAAACTGGTTGGACGGAGGTTGCCGCCCCCGCTTTGCTGCCGGAAATCCACGCCGCGAGACACAAGGGCAAAATACCAAAAAAACCTGGCATTTTAGAAAGTTTAGCGAAATTCATGACACCTCCTGCGCGGGCCTTAGAACTACACTCTAACCCGAAGGGGTGCCGTCGGGAAGTGAGGCGTGATGTCGTGCAGGTGACATTCAAGCTTATTTGGCTTGAGCCTTTTCTGGAACTTTCGTCAAGGCAATCACATTTGCCTTCATCACCTTGATTGTGCTGCTTAATGATTCAATGGTCACAAAAGCGTCTGCCACTGAGCGCACCCGGCCCACGATACCTCCGCTCGTCACAACTTCATCACCAACTTTGAGCCCCGTCAGCATCTGGCTGTGCTCGCGAGCGCGCTTTTGCTGTGGACGAAGGATCATAAAGTACATGATGGCAAGAAAGGCCGCCGGAAGGGCGAGGGTTTCGAAAATCGACGGGCCCTTTGGAGTTGCGGTTTGGGCATATGCGATGTCAACAAGGCTAAAATTCATATTGTTTCCTTTTTCCCATTTTGCCATTCGGGCGGCATTTTAAGGCCTCCAATTTCCCGAATCAAGGCAGGTTAACCTACCGGACCAGACGCCCCTTGGCGAGACGATTTCAAAAGGCTAGGTTCGGTCCCCATGAGCCGCCAACATCAAATGATCAATCTTTCTGAGCTGAACCATGAGCAAAGGTCCGCCGTTGAAAATTTCAACGGGCCAATGCTGATCCTTGCCGGTGCCGGCACGGGTAAAACCAGGGTGATCACTTCACGCATGGCGTGGATGCTGCAACAAGGCGTCGCCCCCGGCAACATTGCCGCCATGACCTTTACCAATAAGGCCGCCCGCGAAATGGCGGCGCGCATCGGCCAACTTGTCGGCCCGGCGCGGGCTAAAGACCTGTCCGTTAGTACCTTTCACAGCTTCTGCCTGAAAATCCTGCGAGAACATGGCCATGCCGTTGGCATCGCACCACGCTTTAGCATCGTAGACACGGGCGATCAGATTGATCTGGTATCTCGGGCCCTAAAGGAGAAACAGTGGGGCGGAACGGTGCCGGCCGAGGACCTTCACGCTGCCATCAGCCGTTGGAAGAACGAGCTTCTTGGCCCCGAAGATGTTCTGGCCGGTAAAGGCCGACTTGCCCCTGGATACGACCGTGAAGTCTTCGGGCGAGTTTACGACCTTTACGAACGCCAACTCAAAATCAACCGGGTCATCGATTTTGACGACTGTATTTTCAAGACCTACCTACTGCTTCGCGACGACGTGGAACTTCAAAAATCTCTGGCCAAGAAATTTCGCTACATCCTGGTCGACGAATTCCAAGATACGAACTTTGCCCAATTGACACTGCTGGGCATGATTGCGCGACACCATAACAATGTCTGCGTGGTAGGAGACGACGACCAGTCGATCTACAGCTGGCGCGGGGCTATGTATGAAACCCTTGAAGAATTTGAACGGATGTTTCCTGGCACGCAGCTGGTCAAACTGGAACAAAACTACCGCTGCAGCAACGTGATCCTGGATGCCGCCAATAGCCTCATCCGCAACAATACCAAGCGTAAAGAGAAGAACCTCTGGAGCCAAAGCACCTCCAAACTACCGATCCGCCTAATCCCACTGGAAACCTCTGATTCCGAGGCCCGCTGGATCAGCGAACAGTGCATGTCCCTCATCGGAGGCGGTACCCAACACAAGGAAATCGTGGTCCTTTACCGGGCCAACGCCCAATCCCGCCCAATTGAGATGGCCTTGCGCGAGGCCGGACTGCGGGCCAAAGTTTTTGGCGGAACTGGATTTTTTGAACGCAAAGAGGTGAAGGACTTTCTCTCCTTTGTGAAGCTGGCCGCCGAGCCCGATGACCGCCTGGCCTTTTGGCGTGCGGTAAGCGCCTGCCCGAGCGGAGTCGGCATCAAAACCTTGGAACGCATCTCGGCACTTGCTGAAGAAAAAAAGTGTAGCCCCTTATCGGCGGGTGAAATGGCCGATGGCGACCTTTTGGGCCGGATCAAGCCGGCAGTGGACGAATTTTGTTCACTCATCCGCGGAATTTCAGCAGAGGCCCAAGGCGCCACCACAGACAACATTGTGAGCCTCGGCGAACAGATCATCGGCCGCTTCAAACTGCTCGATGAGATCCTAATGAACACCAAGGACCCGGCGGCAAGGCTACGTAAAATGGAGATCGTGAAGTCGCTTCCATCGTGGCTTGGAAACGCAGCTCGCGCAGTCGCCAGTGCGACAGGAAGGCCTACGGGCGAGGCCGTGGACTGGTCAAAATTGATGGACCGCATCATGCTGACCGGCGAAGACGACCGCCACAAAGAGGATGAAAATAACCCGCTCGACGTCATCTCTTTGATGACGGTTCATGCGGCTAAGGGGCTAGAGTTTCCTGTGGTTTTTGTTGTCGGAGTTGAAGAGGAACTTCTGCCACACAAAAACAGCATTGAACTTGGCGAGGCTGGAATTGCTGAAGAGCGGCGTCTATTTTATGTCGCACTTACCCGCGCCAAAGAGCGTCTCTTTCTGACCTATGCCCTTGACCGATCTTCCCGATTTGGCACGTCGTCACGCAGGCCATCCAGATTTTTGTCGGAAATTCCAAAGCAACTACTCGCCGGCGAAGATGGCGAGGCTCATTGCGCCGCTGATGCCGTGACCGACGGCGTGGCAACGGCCTTAAAACGAGAAGAGTTGCGCCGCAAGGAAACCGTGGCCCAGCTTGGGTTTCTCAGACAAAGCCTTTTTCCTGGACGAACTCCTTGAGCTTTTGCATCAACCTCGCCTCAATTTGGCGGGCCCTCTCACGGGTGATTCCGTGGCGATCGCCAAACTCCTGCAAGGTCATGGGCTGAACGCCGAGAAGGCGGTCCTCAAATAGTTCAAGATCCCGACCGGTGATCCGTTTTTTAAATTCCTCGAGATGCTTTTTGAAGATCGCCTGGACCTCTTTTTTAGCCAAGATGTCCTCGACACTCTCCCCGGGGTCGGCCACCGTCGACCCCCTGGTCACGTCCGAATCCTCTGAAACCGGCTCGTCAAACGAAAGGTCTGGGCCTGCCAGCCGCTGCTGCATTTCAATGACGTCCTTTTCACGAACATTTAAATTGCTCGCGAGCAGTTTGGTGTCGACCCTGTCGTACTCGGCGAGCAGCTTCTCGGCTTCCTTTCGCAAATTGAAAAATAGTTTCCTTTGGGCGGCCGTTGTGCCCATTTTTACCAAGCTCTTGTTGTCCATGAGGTATTTAAGGATATAGGCACGAATCCACCAAACGGCGTAGCTGGAAAGTTTGACGCCCTTATAAGGGTTGTATCGCTTTACGGCCTGCATAAGGCCGTAGTTTCCCTCTTGAATCAGGTCCAGCATGGTTTCCTGAGCCCGCCTGAAATCATTGGCGATTTTGACCACGAGGCGCAGGTTCGAAGTGATTAAACGGTGGGCAGCCCGGACATCTCCGTCTTCAAAGTGCCGGACCGCGAGGTCGTACTCTTCCTCTGGCTCAAGCAACGGATGGCGAGCAACCTCTTGCAGATAGAGCTGCAACGGTGAGACATTGGCTGGAAGTGTCCGGTTTGCCACGTAAAACCACCTTGAACAGGTCTGACATATGACAGGAATTGGGATCGTAACAAATCCGCATTCCAAACTAAATAAACGAAATCCAGAACGCCACAAAGTCCTTGGTTATATTTTAGGGCAACGTGGCCAGCTTGCCGTCACAAATTCCATCGCAGAACTGGCCTCGGTCGCGGCCGACTTTAAGGCCAAGGGTGTCGAGATCCTCGCAATAAATGGCGGCGACGGCACCATCAGCCGCACCCTCACAGCGTTCATACGCTGTTATGGGGATCAACCGCTGCCTAAAATTGCAATTCTTGGCGGAGGCACGATCAATGTCTTGCGGACCAACCTCGGAATCCGCGGCCGCCCGGAAGACGTCCTTTTCCGCTTGGTCGAAGGGCATAGCTCGGGCCTCAATTTTCAAATCAAAAAAAATGCCACCCTTCGCATCGACGACTCCTATGGGTTCATGTTTGGGGACGGTGTCGTAGCCAATTTTCTAGATCTTTTCTACCGCAACAAAACCAATGCCCTTGGTTCACTCTTGGTGATGGCCCGACTGTATTGGGCGGCATTCTTTAATCGTGAGCTTTTCTTGTCGGTCGTCAACCAGCAGGAATACCGTCTTTTTCCGCAAAATGGCCGCCCCCTTGAAGGCCTTTCGGCCGCCGTTATGTGTTCGACCCTGCCGCGCATGCCGCTTGGCGCCCGCTTCTTTACCCTATTGGAGAAAAATCCTGATAAGATGGAATGCATCAGCTTTCAGTTGGATGAGTCGAAAATCCTTTGGCAGTTGCCTGTGATGTTGGTTGGAACTGCCCTGCAGATGAATTTGTGGCAGCAACGGATATGCACCACGACCGTTGACATTCAGGCCAAGCCTGGGCGTCGTTACACCGTGGATGGTGAACTCTTCACGGCGGAGAGCGACACCATCAAAGTTACAATGGGGCCGCACCTTGACTTTATCACCTTATGACATCGCCCTGCTTGCGCCGGCACTTCATCCCGAAGGCAAGGAAAAAATCATGTTGCCCAATCCGATTCCCACCGGAGCGTTGCCGCCTCCGACCCCAGATGAACTAAGAGCTGCCCTCGGCATTCAAGAACTAACGATCGAATGGTTGGCGGGCGACGGTTCAGACCGTAGCTACTACCGGATCAAATCGCCGTCCATCGCACGTCCCGTAGTTTTGATGCAATTATCAGGAAACGACGCCCGGGCTCTTCACGACGGACGCTACGACTGGCTTGAAGTTGCTAACATTTTGGCTGTCCATGGCATTAAAGTCCCGCGCCTCGTGAAATCCATGCCCGATCAAGCTGCGATCATCATCGAAGACTACGGCAATATAATGCTTGAGACTCGCGCCATCGAAATGGTCGAATCGGGTAGGCGCGACGATATTTTTTCAATCTACGAAAAATCTAACGAAATCCTGATTCATTTCCTTGAGATCAAAGTCCCCAGCGACCCTCGCGAGGAACGCCCCGTGTGGACTCGCCGGGCTTTTGATGCGGAAAGATTTGAATGGGAGCTTAACTTCTTTTTGAAAAAGTTTGTTGAACCGGTGGCCCGCATCCGATTGACCTCTGACCAAAACGACATTGTACAAGCAGAAATAAAAGACTTTTCAGCTTGCCTCTCCCGCCTACCACAGCATTTCGTTCATCGAGACTTTCATTCCCGCAACATCATGCTTTTTGAAGACCGCCAGGCGGTCATCGACTTTCAAGACGCGCGCCTTGGCCCGGCCTCCTATGACGCCGTCTCCCTTTGTTTTGATTCTTATGTTCCGTTTAGCTCTGAGGATCGTTTAAAGCTCATGGAACAATTTCTCCGACAGGCGTCCTCCAAACTGGGCAATGCCATGCGGACTGAAATCGAACAGCAATGGAAGTCCGTCCTGTTGCAACGTCAGTTGAAGGCCATTGGAAGTTTTGGATATCTGACCATTGATAAGAACAAAGGCAATTATTTACGCTATGTGAAGCCAGCCATCGCCGCCATGCGCGCCGCCGATGTTCGAGATTCCCGCTGGCCATTTTTATCCATCGAGTTGGTTGATCTCATAGATAGCGCCATGGGCTCTTGAAAATGAACGATGTAACGTGAATAACGCATGCGGTTTTGTCCTCGCTGCCGGCTTTGGCACCAGGCTTCGTCCATTGACGACCGCTTTGCCGAAGCCAATGATTCGTTTTTTTGGAGCGCCGCTCCTGGACCTTGCGTTATTTCGCTTTGGGACTGCGGGCATCTCAAATATAGCCGTTAACGCCCACTATCTTGCCCATGAAATCGAGTCGGGGTTGAAGGCGTCGCCGTGGGGTAAGGACGTCAAACTTTCCATCGAAAGTCCTAATATCTTGGGCCGTGGCGGTGCCTATATTCCTTTGCGCAAATGGTTTGGAAAAAAAACGATCATTGCCTACAACGGCGATATCATCAGCGACATTGACGTCGCAGCTGCGCTGGCCCATCACCGTGAAAAGCGTGCCCTCGCCACCATGGTGGTCCTTCCCAAACCACTCGGCCGAGACAACGCCGTCTACTGCGACGCCGATGGCTTTATTGGGAGCATTGCCAAAGTTCCACCCGCTTTCGGCGGCCCTTGGACGGCCCGTGGTTTTGCCTGCCTTCAAATTCTTGAACCTGAATTTCTTGATTTCTTACCGCAAGAAGGTGAGTCCGACATCTTGGATGCGTATGCCCAAGCCACCGCGCAGGGACACGTTGTAACCAGCTTTGTGCACTTGGGTTTTTGGCATGATTTGGGAAGTCCAGCCCAATTGCTTCAGGCCCACCTTGACGTCTTTAAAAGCCCTCACGTCCGCCAGTTAGTCGCCGCCCTTGGCCTTGAAGCATTTCACGAGGCCCATCAATCGCAATTAAAAATGATCGCCACCGGCGATTCCTGGCACGACAAAGAAAGTGCCCTCTGCGTTGTTGGCCCTTCGTCGGTGATCCTTGGCAAGGAGGGTTTTGCCCGTTCAAGGGACGCCGCTGAATTGGGGCCACTGGTGATAGTTGAGTCGGGATTTTCTACGAGCGGGCCTATCCGGATTAGCCGCTCTATTATTTACCGCTCTGCTGTGATTGATCACAAGACCACTCACAACAACGCCATTTATGACCATTCACATATGATCAAATGTGACTAGTCTCTGATTGAACAGCAACCAACGGCTGTGCCTTCAGCGGGGGAGTGCTTGTGGTGATCAAGGGTTGTGAGTAACGAATGTGATTAGGTAGCGACTAAGCAGGGAATGAGTGAGTTACTGACTAAGTGAATGAGTAAGCGCGGTCAAAAAGTCTGGTGAGTAAGGATCGTGATCAGGGGAGGCATCTGGTTCTGCGATATCAACTCCGGGAATCTTGGCCAGCGTGCTTTCTTGTACGAGAATAAGCTTCTGGTCCTTCGCTCTCACCGGTCGATTTCATAAAACTCTGCGCGTCCACATTTCAAACTGCGATGGCTCTGCACCGCGGAATCATTCAAACGTTAAATGCGTTTCTCGAATAGGATTTATCACTATTCCACACACTCGCCAGGATTTTGGCACCGGCTTTGCCGCCTTCAATTTTTGATGCGAAACTACCGCCTGCTTTTTGGATCTTGTTCACAGTGATCTTCTCGGACACGTTCTTTTTCAAGGCTGCTGAAAGTTGATCTTGGGTTACGTAGTAGATGGTCGTGCCGGGGGTTAAATTGTCCGGATCATCGATCATATCGTTTTGACGCCAGATTGATTTCCAATTGCGATGTTTGCCAAAGATTCTTTTTGAAATCGTTGCCAAGGTGTCGCCGTCTTGGACCATCGTAACGCCGCGGCTCAGACTTTCATAAGTATGGGCAAAGGCCTTGGAAGAATCATCCAGAGCATAGTAAATCACATCCCCAGGGTAGATCCGGCTCGGGTTTGCCACCCCAGTCAAATCTGCCAATTCACGCCAGCGTTTCATGTCACCATAAACGCGGCCCGCGATTTTCGACAGCGTGTCTCCCTGCTGGACCACGTATGCCATCTTGGCGCCCATTTCTGGTAGACCAACCACACTCGGGGCTGCCGTTGCCGATGACGGCGCTGGCGTCGATGCCTGGGCCACGGGAGCCGCTGGATCCGCGACCGCAGCCGGAGCTGCCGCTGCGTTGCCAGGAGCCGCTGGATTTGCACCGTTCATATCGGAAATGATCGACTGCAATTCGCCTTCGGTTCCATCACCACCTGCCGCCGCAGGTTCTCCGGCAGGTGCCGGCTCTTCCGCAACTGCGACTTCTCCACTAGCCGTGTCTGGCTGGCCGTTGTTAAGGGCGGTGTTCCCCGCCGGTACATTTCCCTCTTCGGCTGATGCTGCCTTATCAGAGCCATCTTCCGAAACATTCTCCTCCACTGCTTCTGTATCACCACCCTCAGACGCTGAGCTGCTGCAGCCCACGGCGCCAAAGTGAGCGATCAGAAAGAGTGTCGCCATTGTGAAATGGCGATACCATTTAATCCTCATACTGCTACCTCCAAAAAAGTTAAAAAGCTAAACCACGATTTCTCTTCGGCGAGGGTTTGAAGTTTCTTTAATTTCCCGGCGGGAGAAATCCCGCCTATAATCATCTTCGAACAGAATGTGCACCGTGCTCGGGGGCCGAGATAATCAATTATGGATCAACCTGATAATTTTGCTGGAAATGGCTTTGGTCACGTAACGGTCTTACTGCACGAGGCTGCGACCTCTCTTAACCTCGCGCCAAATGGCGTTGCCGTGGACTGCACACTTGGCGGTGGGGGACACACGAGATTGCTTTTGGATGCCGTTGGCAAAAACGGAAAAGTCCTCGCCTTTGACCGCGATTCCACGGCGATAGACCATGCCCGTAATTGTTTCTCGGCAGAGGTTGAATCGGGACAGCTTGTGCTCGTTCACAAGCCATTTTCAGAGATGGCGGAGCATGTCAGAGCGATCGGCTTGGCCGGTTCAATTGCTGGAATTTTGGCGGATCTTGGGGTGAGCAGCCCCCAGATCGATGTCGGCGAGCGCGGCTTTTCATTCATTAAAGATGGGCCACTCGACATGCGCATGGACCCAAGCCGACCTGGAACGGCTGCCGATTTAATCAATACCGCCGACGAGCCAGAACTCGTCCGCATCATCCGGGATTTCGGCGATGAACCGATGGCGCGTCACTTTGCCAAAATGATTTGTCGGCAACGGGCCATCTCTCCCTTCCACACAACGTTGGAATTATCCAGTTACTTGGAGAGGCATTCACCCTATGGGTCAAAAAGCCGCAAACATCCGGCCACCAAAATTTTCCAAGCCATTCGCATTGCCATAAACGATGAACTTGGGGAATTGGACCGTTTCCTTGCGGGGGCTGTCCCCCTTTTAGCGTCAAAAGGCCGCCTTTCCATCATCTCCTTTCATTCCCTTGAAGATCGTGCTGTTAAGCACTTTTTTGCTGGGGCGTCGGGTAAATTGAAACGCCAAGAACTTAGTCGACGCGTCGCCTTGCCCGAGGCGGAAATTGATAAAATGGTTAATGCTCAAGGCAGGGTCGTTGCATCGTCAGAGGCAGAGCCCTCTGCGCAAGAGGTTGAAATTAATCCAAGGGCGCGAAGTGCGCGCCTTCGGGTTTTTGAAAAGGCCTGATTGAATTTTTTTTAGGGAGCGCACCAGATATGCCCTCACGGTTTGCCTCTTCCATGACCAACATGCCACTTTATGCGGTGGTTTTGATTGCGTTGGGCATTGCCTTTTTCAGGGTGCATCTTCGGGTCAAAACAACCCTCGTCGGGTATGACATTGGCCGCCTCAAGGCCACGGAGGGGCGCCTTCTTGCAGAAAAGAGCGAACTTAGCGTCGAACTCGCACGGCTGACCGGCAGGGATGCCCTTAAGGCACGAGAGGGTCTCGGCGAACCGGGTCTTTCACAGGACATTATATCCGGGGGACGCCATTGAATACGCCTGCAGCTGCGCCGCGACTTTGGCTGTTCAAGTGTGCGGCGGTCGTCGTCTTTGGGGTTTTGGGGGTCCGGGCCACCTACCTCCACCTTTTTGCCCCTTCCGGAAAAAGCCTACAAGCCCTCGCCGATCGGCAGTATGAACTACAAGAAGACTTGCGCCCCTATCGTGGCGGCGTCTTTGACCGCCGGGAAGAACCGCTGGCCATCAGCATCCGGACGCCATCTTTGGCCGTGAACCCGAAGGTTTTCAATCCGGACCCGCGCCAAATTCGCAACATCGCCAGGATCCTCAATTTGACGCCCCAAGACGTTCAACTGATTTCAGCAAAATCTGGCTATTTTGCCTGGCTTCAACGGCAGGTGCATCACCGAGTTGCCGCGAAAATCATGGCCCTTGCCATCCCAGGTATTTATGAAATTACGGAATCTGCCCGCTACTATCCGGCCGGCCCCGCCGCTGCGCACCTACTTGGCTATGTTGGCTTGGACAATCGGGGGCTTCACGGCCTTGAACTTTTTTACGACCGCGAGTTGCGGGGTCAATCTCAACGAATCAAGGGAGCCAAGGATGCCAGGGGCCGAAGAATCTTCACCGGCGACGACCAGGCCGAACCCGAGGTCCCGGGCCATTCCCTGCACCTGACCTTAGATCGTGTCATTCAGGAAATTGCAGAAGAGGCCCTGCGCAATGGAACCGAAAAGGCCAGAGCCAAAGGCGGCTTTGCCTTGGTTTCTGATCCGCACACAGGAAAAATCTTGGCGGTGGCCAATCATCCCTCCTTTGACCCAAATGATGTCCGCCAACTTAAGATCGACCAAACCCGCAATTCGGCCTTGCTCGACCAGTTTGAGCCAGGATCCATCATTAAGCCATTTGTCCTAGCCGGTGCCTTAGAGCAAAAAAAGGTTCAACCCGAGCAGGTTTTTAATTGCGAGAACGGATCATACCGGGTTGGCGGCGTTACTTTCCACGACGATCATCCTGCCGATAAATTGACCGTGGCAGAAACGCTGGTTCGTTCCAGCAACATTTGCACCTACAAGATTGCCGAGACTCTTGGACGACAAAAGTTTTATGAAAATTACATGGCCTTTGGCTTCAACGGCAATTTGCCCGGAGCTACCAACGATGCCCACAACGGAACGGGCGACGGATCGGAACAAAACCTGCGCGCGCCCCCTTGGCCATCTGGACGTGTTAGCCATTTTGAAAAATGGCTGCCAATTCGTTTTGCAAACATCGCCTTCGGGCAGGGTATGACCACCACGGGCCTTGAACTTGTCCAAGCCTACGGCGCCCTTGCCAACGGCGGAAACCTGATGCGCCCAACCCTTATCGACCGCATCGAAGCGGCCGACGGCAGCGTGCTCGCCTCCTTTCACCCAGAGGTGGTCCGGCGCGTCATTTCTCCTGAGGTCGCCAATGCCATGCGTAAAATGCTGTCACGAGTGGTAACCGACAAACACGGCACGGGCAGCAAGGCCATGACGGCGTCGTATTCCGTGGCTGGAAAAACGGGCACAGCGCAAAAAGTCGACCCCGTGCGTCGAACCTATTCTGCCGACAAGCGGATCGCCTCGTTTGTCGGATTTGCGCCGGTTGAAGATCCTTACCTGGTAATTCTTGTTGTGATTGACGAACCGCGCGAACGACCCGCCTACGGCGGATTATGGGCAGCTCCTGTTTTTTCTGAAATTGCGCAAAAGTCGCTTAAGTATTTGAATGTTGCCCCGGACCTGGAAGAAAACAATCTGATGATTTCATCGGGGGAATCTTCGACCCCATCAGGGAGGCTTTGAGATCGCTACCAGATCGCCAGCGCAGCTAGCAACCAAGCACATCGCTTTGTGCCTTGAACAAGCCGGACTTTTGATATGGTCTTCGGGCCTTTCAGACCTTGACCGAAGGGTCCACAACACGCCATCAAGCAAAGACGCCGGGCCTTCGTCGTGCTTTATCATGTTCAAGGGAACAAAGGCCGACAGCCACAACTTTGCCGATGATGCCCTCGCTCGGGGATGCCGCATCTTCGTCGGCGACAACCAAGCTACAATGAATGCGCTTCGCGACCGCGCCGATCATAAGGTCACGCTATTTTTCGTAAAAAATTCCCGTGCTGCCTGGGCGTTTCTCGAAGCCCTCGCCAATGGGAATCCGCAAAATCATATGAAGCTTGCCGCCGTAACTGGAACTAACGGCAAAACTAGCACTGTTTGGCTAATGCGAGGCCTTCTCGACCAAACCAGTCACTCTATGATGACCCTTGGCACGTTAGGCATGTACTTTAAAAATCGGTATCTTCCGACCGCCCACACGAGCCCAGACCCAGATTATCTTTATCCTGCCCTGGCCAACGCTCGCGCGGCTGGCGCGGATGCCTGTGGCATGGAAGTCTCCTCGCACAGCTTGGCTCAAGAAAAAATCAGGCCCCTGTTTTTTGATTTCGCGGCCTTTACGAGTTTCTCCCGCGACCACCTGGATTTTCATGGAACCGAGGACGATTATTTTGCCGCTAAGTGCCGGTTATTCACCTCGCAGCTATCGGAAAACCCTCGGATTGCCCTCCATCATTCGATCGCGGGGCGGGTTGCATCTTTCGGTTTTAGTTTGAAGGTGCCCGCAGATTCTTGGGTTTACGGCCTGGATTTTGCGCCACAAAATTGGCTTACGTGGAACCAACTCTCGGCCACGATCCTCGGAGAATCGCCGTCTGGAACCGAAATCGAATTGCTGTTACGTCCCAAAGGAGAGGCCGTCCTTCGCTTTCGCGGCACGCTACCGGTTTTTGGTTCGGTTTTTATCGAAAATTTCATGGCTGCTTTTTTGGCTGCAAATAAAATATCTGGCTCATGGCCAGAACCGTCGACCTGGGTGGCCTTGAAGCCGGTTCCCGGTCGCATGGAGCTGGTCCCCTCGTCCGCCCCTGGCCCTTTGGTCTTTGTTGACTACGCTCACACACCCGACGCGCTATCCCAAGTTGTTGGATTTGCTTCCAAAATTGCTGTTTCTAAAAAGTCAAAGTTGTGGTGCGTTTTTGGCTGCGGCGGCGAGCGCGACCAAGGAAAACGTCCCCTCATGGCACGTGCCGCTGCCAGCTCGGCCGACGCCGTGATCGTCACGTCGGACAATCCGAGGTCGGAGGATCCTGAAAAAATTATCGATCAAATCCTGGCCGGCTTTACGGACCGTTTTCGCGCCGACCACGTGCAAAGGATCAGCCCTCGTGACGCTGCCATCCAATTTGCGGTCAACCATGCGGCTCAGGACGACGTCATTGTCATTGCCGGCAAGGGGCACGAGGTGTTTCAGGAAGTTTCTGGGCGCAAGTATCCCTTTGACGACCGCGAGGTTGCGGCCAATGCGCTTCACGCACGGAAAAAATTATGACGGTAGGTAGAATTTTAATCATTGGCGGCGGAGTGAGCGGCCTTGCAGCGGCGCGACTCGCTCGAAAAATTGGTTTCCTTGTTCGGATTTCTGACCGAACTGTGATGCCCGCCGAAAAAAAATCCTCCCTGCTGGCGCTTGGCATTGAGGTCGCAGACGGTGGTCACGACGACCTCCATCTTAACGGTGTCACGGCGGTGGTGGTGTCGCCCGGCGTGCGCGCCGATCACCCGCTTTGCGAGGTTGCGCGCAAGGCAAACATTCCGATTCATTCGGAAATTGATTTTGCCCTTCAACACTACGGCGGCCGCATTGTGGCTGTCACGGGCACCAACGGAAAATCCACCACGGTATCGATGATAGGGCATATTTTAGACCGACTAGGAATCGAAGTTTCCGTCGGCGGAAATCTCGGAGACCCCCCCAGTGCGATGGTTTATCGAGATGACTTGAAGCCAACGTTGGTGCTGGAATTATCCTCCTACCAGCTAGAACAAAGTGCCCCACATCCCGCTGAGGCCGCCGCCTTTACCAGCTTTTCCAACGATCACATTGAACGCCACGGAACGTTGGCTGCGTATATGGCGGCAAAATGGCGCGTTTTTGACTGGGTGAAGCCTGGTGGGGTTTGTCTACTGACGAAAGACGTTGCGATCGCGGCAAAGTCTTGCGGAATGGTTCGGCGGAACGACGTCACGTGGGTCGAAGTTGCTGGGCGCCACCATGAAATCAATGCCGAGATCTCCACTCGGGTCGTTGCGCATTTAATGCAGCGCAGTGACCTCGATGCACTAGCCGCTTTCCTTTCTAATTTTCAGGGGCTTCCATTTCGCTGCGAACTGATTGGCACCATTGCGGGAAGGCCGGTCATTAACGACAGCAAGTCGACTAACTGTGAATCAACCTGCGCGGCCCTTGCTGGATTAATCGAGCCCGCAATTTTACTGATGGGGGGCAAGGGCAAAAGGGAAAGTTACCGCTCCGTCACTACTTGGGCAGGGCAGATCCATATTCTGATCTGCTTTGGCGAATCGGGACAATCTATTGCTGATGAGTTATTCTTGCCACTGAAGGGCTTGGGGACGGAAACCGTCTTTTTCCCAACCATGCGCGAGGCTGCGCTGCACGCGGCACGGATGGCGAAGCAACATCGTTGCGGCATCTTGTTCTCGCCGGGCTGCGCCAGCTTTGACGAATTCCGCAACTTTGAACACCGCGGACAGGAATTCAATGACGTCATCCATGGAACTCTTGATTGAAAGCCCGACGAAACCCTTGACGCCTTCTGTCGCCCAGAAATCTGAGTTGGGTTTTCGCCAAAGCGCCTCTCTGGCCATTGTGGTCTGTGCGGCAATGCTGACCGGCCTTGGACTACTTGCGATCTATGCCTCGTCAAGCATGAAGGGCGCTCAACAGTTCGGTGACTCCCTCGCCTTTTTTCGCAAACAGTTCCTTGTCGCCATTGTCGGATTTGTCGCCATTGTTGTCGTACAGAGATTTCCTTGGCGCTGGTTTGAGGGGCTAACGTTGCCCGCCTATGCATTTTCTCTCGGAACGCTCGGTCTGATTTTTGTTCCCGGCGCCTATTCGGTTGGTGGCGGGGCGGCGCGTTGGCTCCATATTGGTGGCGTGAGCTTTCAGCCAGCCGAATTAGCGAAGTTAACCTTGATCATGTTTCTCGCGAAAAACCTTGGGCGTTCGGGGTGCGACCTGCGAAAGTTCTGGCGGTGCGTTTTTCCAAACATCTTAGCCTTTTCTGGTTTTGCCGTTTGTTTGATGAAGCAACCTGATTTCGGGTCGACCGTTTTGATGGGGGCCTTGACGGTGGTGATGCTTTTTATCGCCGGACTCCCATTTCGCTACCTCGCCTTGATGGGGGCTACCGGAATCGCCGCCATGGTTGGGGCCGTCATTGCGGCACCGTATCGTATGGCCAGGCTGTTGAGCTTTCTTGACCCTTGGGCTGAGGTTCGCGGTGGCGGTTTTCAAATCATCCAAAGCTATTTAGCCTTTAAAAATGGCGGCCTGCTGGGAACCGGACTCGGTGAATCTCGTCAAAAATTATTTTTTCTCCCCGAGGCCCACACCGATTTTATCCTTTCCGTTATTGGGGAAGAGCTTGGTTTGGTCGGAATTTTTCTCGTCGCCTCGCTCTTTCTCTTCATGAGCATCATTGGACTGGAGGTCGCGCGGCGGCAGAGTTCCAGATACCGAACCCTGTTGGCCGTTGGGTGCACGGCATTGATCTTTGGACAGTCGGCCTTGAATATGGGTGTTACCATGGGCCTATTGCCCACCAAGGGAATGCCGCTACCATTTGTAAGTAGTGGGGCAAGTAGTCTGCTGGTATTCCTTGTGGCGACTGGTATACTCGCCAGGCTTGCCAGGGAGTCTTCGAATCCTTGCGGAGCAAAGGAGCCGGGTGGCCTCCATGTCGGTTGATTCGCGCACTAAATCCATTAAATCTCCACGCTTCCATTTCATTGGCATTGGTGGCAGCGGCATGTCGGGCCTCGCCGAATTTGCTCTTGGCCGCGGCTGCGACGTCAGCGGCAGCGACACCGCGTCCTCTGACTCCTTGATTCGCCTTGCGTCTCTTGGTGCAAAAATATTTGACCATCACTCCTCGGAAAACCTGCAGGGGTCTGACCAAGTAATTTTTTCTTCGGCAATTAAACCGGACAACGAAGAACTCGTTGCGGCGCATTCCATGAAAATCCCAACCTTACATCGGTCCGACCTTTTGGCAAATTTCATGCGTGGAACCAATTCGGTTACCGTTGCTGGAACCCATGGAAAAACCACAACCGCAGCACTCATCACACACGTTCTAACTACCTGTGGGGCCGACCCCTGCGCCGTCATTGGCGGCGTAATGCTTGATACCCAGTCGAGTGCTCGAATTGGCGACGGACGATTTTTTGTCGCCGAGGCTGATGAGTCCGATGGAACTTTTCTTAACTACGAGCCCGTGCTTTGTGCGCTGACTAATATCGATCGGGATCACCTCGATTTTTACGGTACATTCGACAATATCAAAGCGTCTTTTCACAAATATCTGATGACTTCAGATCCCGATATCGGGGTCGTCTGCTGCTGGGATGACCCTGCAATTCGTGAAGTTTCAGAAGGTATCGGCAGGCCGCGCCTCACCTATGGCACTATTTTGGGTTGTGAGGTTCGTGGAGTTGACCTGCAGCAGTCGGGAATGGAAACGACCTTCACGGCGATTGTGGAGCGGGATCGGATTCGCTGTAAATTACCCTTAATGGGCAAGCACAATGTTCTCAATGCCCTGTGTAGCCTTGCCGTCGCGCGAGCCTTGGGTTTGAATGTCACGCAGGCGGCCGAAGGCCTTGCAACCTTTCGTGGTGTTGGCCGTCGCATGGAACTGTTGGCGGACCTTCCGGGAATCCGAGTTTTTGATGATTTTGCACATAATCCCGGCAAAATTCAGGCGTGTATTAGCGCGGTACGCACAGCGTGGCCCACCCAACAAATCACGGTCGTTCATCAGCCACACCGCTTTTCACGAATTGAAACCATGTATGACGCAATGGTGGCCTCATTTCGCGGCGCCGATGATGTGATCCTTTTACCCGTCTATGCGGCCGGGGAAACCCCTAGGCGCGAACACGATTACGAGGCCTTTGCCACGGATCTCGCCTTGGCGTCTGCGACAAAAACCCATATTTCGCTTGAAAAAGCCTCTGCTTGCCAGCTTGCTTTGCAACTTTCACGACATCCAGCCATAATTTTAAGTGTGGGTGCTGGAGATATTTGGAAAGTCGGCCACATGCTTCGGGAGCAATTGCTTGGGTAGAAGCACAATCATCAGTGGCCAAAAGCCCGTCAGGCGTAAGCGCAAGCATGCCGAGGAAAACCGTAAAAAAGTTCTCCTTTCTGCGCTGCGTTTTGCCGCCGTTATTTTAGTGATCGCCGGCATCATTATGCTGCCTGGCTATATTGCGACAAAAATTCAGTCGGGTTTCAAATCGTTGGTTTCATCGCGGGTTCACCGCGTTGAATTTCTTGGTGAGGGCGGCAGCCTCGCCGAATTTGACCGAGAAACCCTTCAGGCACGGCTTAGCGAATCTGCCGATGCTGGTAAAAGCCTAGATGAGTTGGCTCAGATTGCTGGCTCATTGGCTCCCCTTTCCAAGGTGGAGGTGATGCGCGCCTCGCCTGATAAAATCGTGATTGGATTTGAGCGGCGCGCCCCCGCCTTACGCATCGACCGTGGTGTGATCCGTCTTGTGGATAGTGCTGGCTTTGTTTACGGAAGCTGTTGTGTCCTGCCGACCCAAGATGCCGAAGCCCAGCTGCCTCTTCTCACAGGTGTGCTCGCCACAGATCAAAGCGGACTCAGCAACAAGGAGGAGCACGAATTGATTCGTGAGGCCCTCGGATTAAATGAGGGGCTTGCCGGAAAAGGCCTCAAGGCCGCATCTTTTCGTTACCAGAACCACCGTGGATTTTTTGCCATCATGGAACCGGGTGATATCGAAGTCTCGATTGGCCGCGCTCCATTTGACGACAAACTCAAGCGCCTTGCAGAGGTGCTAGAACGCGTTGACCGCCAGAAGGTAAGCCGCATCGAGCTCGACTACCACGGCAAAGCCTTCATCAAGGAACGAAAACTGTGAACCCATCAAGACCACAGATTTTTGCCATCGACCTCGGCACGAGCAAGTTTTGCGTGGCGCGCCTGTCTGAAACCAGCGATGCCCAGGGCGGATTTGCCATCGACAGCCTTGCCGTTCCAGCAAAGGGTACCAAGCGCGGCATGGTCGTCGATTTTTCCGCGGCCCTGGAGTGCCTGTCGGCGCTAATTGATGAGGCCGAATCTCGTTGGAATTGCGACATCGTCAACGGCGTGGTTGGCATCGCCGGAAGCCACCTACGCAGCCATCTTGCCAAGGGCAACATCGCCATTGGTCCCAAACAAATCGTCGATGCCTCAACCCTGCTGCGAATTGAAGAGCAAATGTATGACGCCTTTGCCCAGAGCAGTGCCGCCGTTCAGCGCGAGCTTTTGGACTCCATCCCGGTTCACTACCAGATTGACCAACGCGACGCCGTCGATGATCCCCTTGGTTTTAGTGGCGTAAACCTTTCCGCAGATTTTCTGATGATTGATGCCGACAAGGCCTACCTACGCGACATAGTCCGCTTGGTTAATGGCGCCGGGGTGAAGGTCACCCGACTGGCCTCAGAGCCACTGGCGTCGGCCTATGTGTGCGCTGGCGAGGATTTTCGCGAACTTGGCTGCTGTGTCGTAGACATTGGTGGCGGCACAAGCGATGGTTTGGTGTTCGCTCACGGTAAACCGGCCCTCGCCTTTTCCGTTCCGATGGCCGGTTTTGCGATGACCTCTGACCTTGCCGTGGCTTTAAACGTTCCGCTTCGCGAGGCAGAACGAATCAAAACAATTTACGGACTTTCAAGCTCTCAGTTGGAACAGATCACGACCGAGGACCTCTACGGGGCACAAAAGTCGGTCCCGGGCGAGGTGATCGCAAAAATTCTGGAGGCCCGTTGCCGCGAGCTCACGGTCAGTATTGCCAAACACCTTGTCCCTTTCAAAGGTCGCCTTGGGGGCGGTGTTCTTCTGACGGGCGGAGGCAGTCAATTGAATGGGGTGGCAGAACTGATGAGCGCCTCCATGCGCATTCCGGTTCGCACCGTGAATCCACGCTGGCAAAAGGCTTTTACATCGGGCCCGGTGCGTCAAGAACGCCTGGCTCCAAAATTTGCCACCGCCCTTGGCCTGCTCGTGTTGGGTGCCCTGCCCGATGCCATTTCTTATAATCGTGCACCCACCAATGTCCCATCTGTCGCCATTCCGTCTGGTGTCATGAGCCGTTTACGGGCTTGGCTGCGCGAAATGAGCTGATCAAAGCCAAATTTTTTGAGTCTATCTTGTTGATTTGGCCAGAGACATTGACAGTTTTCTCAATGGCTTCCTATAATTCTTGAATAACGATAAAATTTTTATTGTTTTGTCGCGCCTTATGGCCACTGCTGCCTTTCTAGCGAGGAGATTTTATGAACTTTGACGCTGAGAAAATGAATCCCCCAGGAGCCAAAATCAAAGTTTTCGGTATTGGTGGCGGTGGTGGTAACGCCGTTAACACCATGATCCGCGCCAACCTTGAGGGTGTTGAGTTCATCACGGCAAATACCGACGTCCAAGCCCTGCGTTTCAGCTTGGCACAAGAAAACATTCAGATCGGCAAAGAGCTGACCAAAGGCCTTGGCGCCGGCGCTGATCCGGACGTCGGACGCGATGCAGCCCTTGAAGACCGGCGTGACATTGAACGCGTTCTAGGCGATGCCGACATGGTCTTTATCACGGCGGGCATGGGCGGCGGAACCGGCACGGGAGGCGCTGCCGTCATCGCTCAAATTGCTCGAGAACTCGGTGCCCTAACGGTTGCCGTTGTGACCAAGCCGTTTCATTTTGAAGGCAAGCGTCGCCGCAAACATGCGGAACTGGGTATCGCCCGCCTGCGTGAATCGGTGGATACGCTGATCACCATTCCAAACCAGCGTTTGCTTCAGATTGCTACGCCTGACCTCAGCATGATCAATGCATTCAAAATGGCAGACAACGTTTTGGTGAATGCCGTCCGCGGGATCAGCGACATCATCAATATTCCAGGCACCGTCAACGTCGACTTTGCAGACGTTAAAACGGTCATGTCCAACATGGGCCACTCGCTGATGGGTATTGGTCATGCAACGGGTCCAAATCGTGCTGCGGAAGCAGCGCGGATGGCCATCTCCTCGCCCCTACTTGAAGACATCGACATTCAAGGGGCAACGGGCATCTTGATCAACATCACCGCCGGCTCCTCCATTACTTTGATGGAGGTCAACGAGGCTTGCTCAATCATTCAAGATTCCGCCCATGAAGATGCCAACATTATTTTTGGTGCCGTCATTGACGAGAGCCTAAACGAAGCCATCCGTGTCACCGTAATAGCCACCGGGTTCCCCGTTGATTCACAGGATTTAGATAATTCAGCACCAGTCGTCGTTCGCCCCGCACCAGCCAAGATTTTTTCACCGGACTATGCAACCGGTGGGCTCACAACCACCACTAGCTTTCAAACGGTGGCTGCCAAGCCGATCCTCGCTGAAACCCCACAGGTCACTGAATCGGCTGTGGTTCTTGAGACGATTAGCCAAGCTCAAGAGCTAACAAAATGGACCATCGATCAGGTTGAGCCCCAAGTGGCCAACGACTTAGCGACGGACTATTCGTATCGCGAAGAAATCGTGAGCGACATCGACAGCTCAAAAGAAATTCTCGACGCCTACGTTTGGGAAGACGAAGAAACCGAGGTGCCTGTGGTGCCAATTGAAGCCGCGCCGATTGCTATGGAAGTTGAGGCGGCGGTGCCCGAGGCGCAAACTCTAGCCAGCGTTGATACGGCTTCCAGAATTTTCGACAGCTCCTTTGAGGGTGAGCCTATGGCACGTACGGCCCAGGACAATGCCCCGATTGAGTCCTTTTTCGAAGCCAATGGCGGACTTGATATTACCCATGAAATCGACCGAAAAATTGATGAGGCATTAGCCCTCGCGCAAAAGCTGCGCAGCGCTGGTGCAACCTCAAAGCCACAGGCGGCTCCGCTTGCGGCCATGAATCAGGTCCGTGAACTTGGCGTCGATGAACTCGACATGCCATCGTTTTTGCGCAACGGCAATTCCGACATCGCCCTGGATTAAAAGGCCCTACGCGGGGACTGTGCCTACGGGCATAGCCTCGCGTTTTTGCAGGGGCGGTGCAATTTGAAGTGATTCCGAAAAATTAAAGCGTTTTTGGGAATCGATATCGCCAGAAATCAAAGCATTCGCCAGGGATTCGGTCGGCGCTTTGGCCAACGCAAGAAATTGCCGTAGGCGATGAAAGCGGTACTGAGACTCGTTCTTCCCCTCGCGTTCAAAAACGGGCGTCATGGAATCTCCGATCCAGCCTTTTACGGCAAACTTCTGAGCTGAAAAAAACTTGTCGGCAAGCATCCGGAATAGCTCCTCCACCGCATAGGATTCATTGCCACACACTTCCGCAATGATGGTGCTATCTTCGCGCATTGCCTCTGCTGAGCGGACGATTTCTTTAGCCAAATCGTCCACGTGAATTGGTCGCAGTGGAGCCGCACATTTTGGAACTGGGTAGATTAAAGGCAACTTCATGGTACGCAAAACGGCGCGCATGAAGCGGTCGTTTGGATTGTCGGCCTCGGCAACTATGGAGGGACGAAGGATTACCTTTTCTTTCAACCTGGAATTAAGCAAGAGCAACTCTGCCGCATATTTTTCACGTAAAAACGGCGCCTCCGCATGACGGTCCGCCCCCATTGCGCTGACAAAAACGAGCCGCTGATTTCCAACTTTTTCCATGGCGGCGAGTAGATTCGCCATCATCGCCAGGTTCTTCGGCATGCGCTCCGGGTGCAAAAGATCACGCACCTCCAACGTCTCGTGATGTGGCCGCAGAGATCCGCATAAACCACCCTCCCAAGCCAGATGAACCACGGTCTGTACGTTGCGCAGTGGTGCCAATAATAGTTCGGGTGATGCCATATCCGTGCATACGGGAAAGACTTGAGGCAGGGCCTCAGGCAGGCGGTGATAATAGGTGGCTATGGTGCTCGTACTCGCCGCAGAAAATAGCCGGATCACCCGTTGTCCGATAAAACCAGAACTGCCGGTAACCATCACGGTTGGTGAGGGACGCTGACGGGAGCGCTCATGGTGCGCGGAATTACTTTTTGTCCGGTGCGAGTTCATCGTTGGACTCTCTCTGTGCTGGTTTTTTTGTGCTGTCTAGAGAGAATTATACAGGGTTTTTAACTGAATAGCCGAATCATCCCACGTTGGACGTGAGGTGACCCACCTCTGCAAGTTCTCGGCTTGACCGGCAAAACGGTCTGCCGTCATCACGACCGCGTCCAACCACTCTTGGGTTTTGGCGGTCGCCAAGAGGCCCCGGCCGGTGCTCGGGCAGACAACCTCGTCAATTCCAGATCCTGACGTAAATACTACTGGAATTCCAAAGGCTTGCGCCTCCGCTGCGGGAAGGCAAAAACCCTCCAAAAGGCTCGTTTGAAGGTAAACATCGTTCTCCTGGTAGAGCTCCTCCAAGGCTTCATTGGAGGGCGACTCAATAATTTGCAACCAGCCTTGAGCGATAAGCTGATTGGCTAGTTTTTTTTCCACCGGGGAAAGATTCGTCGTAACAATGGTGCCGTGAAGGTTGCCGTTGCCTGCAAGTAAGATGTTGAGAAATAAGTCGTGGCGCTTGTATTTTTCGTTTCTTCCAACCGTCAAAACCCGAAGCGGGGTACCATTTTTTCTTGCGTGCCTAAGCGATAACTTTGCGGGTGGAAAACCGTTTGGAATCACAAAAATCTTGTCCGCCCACTCTGGGTAGCGCTCGGCGAGGGTATTTTTCGTCCACCTTGAAACCGCAACAACGGCATCAGCACGTTTGAGAACCCACGGTAGAAGGGCTTTAATCTGGGCCCTCAAAGTTAGTGAGACGCCGCCTCGTTGAACCAATAGTGGAATGAGATCGTGAACCGTGACCACAAAGCGGACATCCACCAAGGGGGTGTGTCCCGTCCAAAGTGGTAAATTGATATTGCTAAGGCCGTGATAAATTGCGGGTCGCTTGCTGGTTGGAAGAGCGCGTGAAAATTCGCGGAAATTTATCTGTGGTCCAAGCACTTTGGACTTCTCGGCAAAACGAAGAAGTCGCTCATTTGTGGCACTTAACCCAGCGCCGGCACCCAGGATTGAAACCTCGACTCCATGTTTGGAGAGGGACCGGCAAAGCTCTCGAGCGTGGACAAAGATTCCACTGGGACCCCGGACAATTCCGTAGCTGTCCCAGAAAACTTTCACCCCGATACCTTACTTGCCGAATGCAATGCGGGCGCTAGCCCGGGCAAGGGAAAGTTGTGCGCGGAGCACATCGACCACAGGATCTTTGCTTGTAAGGCGCTCGGTGGCGCGCTCACGCGCCTTCTCGGCGCGGGGCACATCAATCTCAGCCTTTGATAAGGCGGCGTCGAGCAAAACAATAACCTGATCGTTGACGACTTCCATATAGCCACCATTCACCAAAAGGTGCATGGGCTGGATCGAAGGCCCTTCAAGCTTTAGCTCGCCCAGGCCAAGTTCCGTGACCAAAGCGGCATGACCCGGAAGGATACCCAAATAGCCGTCCCGACCAGGGACCAAAAGCTTGCTGGCCTTGACCTTCGCCAGCGATTTTGCCGGCGAAACCAGTTCCACATTCATTTCAAGCGTCGCACTCATAATGACCACCACGTGACCAGCCTATCAATGGGCCTGGCCTTGATTAATGCCTGGTTACTGCATGGACCGCGCTTTTTCCAAAACCTCGTCTATGCCGCCAACATAAAGGAATGCCTGTTCCGGGATATCGTCATACTTCCCTTCGCACAGTTCCTTAAAGCCACGAATCGTCTCTTCGATCTTCACGTACTTGCCTTTGTTGCCAGTAAACTGCTCGGCAACGGTGAACGGCTGGCTGAAGAAGCGCTGAATTTTACGTGCGCGAGAAACAATAAGCTTATCTTCGTCGGAAAGTTCGTCCATCCCAAGGATGGCAATAATGTCTTGAAGGTCTTTGTAGCGCTGAAGAACCGACTGGACACGGCGTGCAACCGAGTAGTGCTCTTCGCCAACAATTTGTGGGTCGAGGATCTTCGAAGAACTCGATAGCGGATCAACCGCTGGATAAATTCCAAGTTCCGCAATCTTACGCTCAAGAACACTGGATGCATCTAAGTGAGCAAAGGTTGTTGCTGGAGCCGGATCGGTGTAGTCGTCGGCGGGAACGTAGATGGCTTGAACCGATGTAATGGATCCATCTTTGGTCGTCGTAATTCGTTCCTGCAACTCGCCCATCTCAGATGCAAGGGTCGGCTGGTAACCCACAGCTGATGGAATGCGGCCCAAAAGGGCAGAAACTTCAGCTCCGGCCTGGGTGAAGCGGAAGATGTTGTCCACAAACAAGAGCACGTCTTGATTTTCTTCGTCTCGAAAGTATTCAGCCACGGAAAGGGCCGTAAGAGCCACGCGGGCGCGAGCGCCTGGCGGCTCGTTCATCTGCCCATAGACCAAGGCCGTCTTGGACAAGACGCCTGATTCTTTCATTTCGTGATAAAGATCATTGCCTTCGCGGGTTCGCTCGCCGACGCCAGCAAATACGGAGTAACCACCGTGCTGGGTCGCAATGTTGTTAATAAGCTCCATAATCAAAACGGTCTTGCCCACTCCGGCCCCGCCAAAAAGGCCGATCTTTCCGCCTTTCATGTAAGGAGCCATCAGGTCAACGACCTTGATCCCTGTTTCAAGCATCTCAACCTGGGTTGAAAGGCTGGTGAACAAGGGGGCGCTGCGGTGAATCGGGTAACGTTTATCGGTCTTTACTGGACCTGCTTCGTCAACTGGCTCGCCAATGACGTTCATAATCCGGCCAAGAACTTCACGGCCGACCGGTACGGTAATCTGATCCCCGGTGTCGCGGACGTCAACGCCACGGGTTAGACCGTCGGTGCTGTCCATGGCAATGGTCCGAACCACGCCTTCACCCAAATGCTGAGCCACCTCCAGCGTCAGATTATCTTGCTCGCCGTTGATCGATGGATTTCTGAGCTTGAGGGCGTTGTAGATCGGGGGCAACTTGCCTTCCGGAAATTCGACGTCGACCACAGGTCCCATGATCTGGACGATTCTACCGTTGCTGGATTTCGAGGTTCCCTTTTCCATTCTTAAACTCCAACTCACTTGGTCAAAAAAATAAAGTTTGCTCAGGTCTATTGCCCGTGTGGTGGCGGCGATCAAATCGCTTCAGCACCACTCACGATTTCAATCAATTCTTTGGTAATCGACGCCTGCCGTGCGCGGTTGTACTGCAGGGTTAATTTTCTAATGTATTCTTTGGCATTCTTTGTTGCTGAATCCATGGCCGTCATGCGAGCGCCGTGCTCCGAGGCGCCGCCCTCCAAAAGAGCGCGAAACAGAGTGTTGATCACGTGCTTACGCAACATGCTTTCCAACACGCTACGGGCATCAGGCTCAATAATAAAATTGAGCGTCTCATGCTCTTCATCGGTGATCTCAGGGGTTACCACTGGCAACAGCTGTTTCACCCTTGGATTCTGCGTCATGATGCTTTTAAATTCGGGAAAAATAAGCACAACCGAATCATATTCACCGGAGGTGAACAGAGCCGTCAACTCGTCCGAAATAGACTTTGCCGATTGGTATCCCGGACGATCCAAAACCTTTTCACGTTCCAACACGGTCTTGAATCCGACCTTGCGGCAAAACTGTGCGGCCCGTTTTCCCAAGGCTGCAAAGTGAACTTCGCAGCCTTGATCGGTATTTTCCCGAACGTAGCGCATCGACGCTTTGAAAACATTTGTATTTAAACTTCCACACAACCCGCGGTCGGTGGAGATCATGGCTGCCAGCAGTTTTTTTGGCTGCTCGGTGTAGCGCAATAGCTCCATGCCTTCTAGGTTTTCCACGCCGGCCGCCATGCGACCAACGATACGGTCAAAGGCAACGCCGTAAGGGCGAGCCGCTAACACCGCCTGATTGGCGCGCGAGAATTTCGCCGCCGACACCAGCTTCATGGCGTGCGTGATCTTTTGGGTATTGCGAACGCTTTGTATGCGTCGCTTGGTATCCTTCAAACTAGCCATGGGCTCTAAATCCCTTATCGAATTCTTCGATGCCGCGGCGAAGGTCCGCGTCAACGTCCGACAATTTTGCGCGATTTTTAATCTTGTCGAGAACGTGCTGATACTTCGCCCGTAAATGCTGAATCAGTCCGCTTTCCCAATCTTTTAGTTCACCGACCGGTTTTTGATCGAGATAGCCTTTTGTTGCGGCGAAAATAATGGCCACCTGACAGCCCACGTCGATTGGCTGGTATTGAGCCTGCTTCAAAATCTCCACCAAACGCTCACCGCGGGCCAAGGTCTTCTGGGTCGACGTGTCCAGATCGGAGCCAAACTGAGCGAAAGCTGCAAGCTCACGGTACTGGGCCAACTCAAGGCGTAAACTACCTGCGACTGCCTTCATCGCTGGGACCTGAGCGGATCCACCGACTCGGGAAACCGAAAGACCGGCGTTGATTGCGGGGCGAATACCACCGAAGAAAAGGTCTGACTCCAAAAAGATCTGACCGTCCGTAATCGAAATAACGTTGGTCGGAATATAGGCTGAAATGTCTCCGGCCTGCGTTTCGATCACTGGGAAAGCGGTGATTGAGCCCGCTCCTTTTGCATCGCTTAATTTGCAAGCCCGCTCAAGCAGTCGGCTATGCACATAGAAGACGTCGCCCGGATAGGCTTCCCGACCTGGAGGACGGCGAAGAAGAAGTGAAAGTTCGCGGTAAGCAGCAGCTTGCTTCGACAAATCGTCGTAAAAAATAACCACATGCTCGCCACGATCGCGAAAATACTCACCCATGGTGCAGCCTGAGTAAGGCGCAAGAAACTGCATCGGAGCTGGATCGAGGGCCGTTGCTGCCACCACAATCGTGTATTCCATGGCGCCCGAACGCTTCAAGCGGTCAACGACCTGAGCAACCGTTGAAGCCTTTTGACCAATGGCGACATAAATACAGACAACGCCTTGGCCCTTTTGATTCATAATTGTGTCAATGGCGATGGCGGTCTTGCCGGTTTGGCGATCACCAATGATGAGTTCCCGCTGACCGCGACCGATCGGCGTCATGGCGTCGATGGCTTTGATGCCCGTTTGAAGGGGCTCATGTACGGATTTACGGTCGATGATACCCGGTGCTTTGACTTCCACAATGCCGCGGCCATCGGATTGAATTGGGCCCAATCCGTCGATCGGATTTCCAAGAGCGTCCACGACCCGGCCCAGAAGGCCCCGACCCACGGGAACACTGTTGATTTCTTTCAGACGTTTTACGGTTTCACCTTCTTGGATGCCCTTTGTCGATCCAAAGATTGCAACACCGACGTTGTCTTCCTCGAGGTTAAGAACAATGCCGCGTGTGCCGTTGGTAAACTCAACGAGTTCGCCGGACATGGCACCCTCAAGGCCATAGACCCTGGCAATACCGTCGCCCACCGTGAGCACGGTTCCTGTTTCCTGGAGCTCGACCGCTTGGCCGTAATTCTTGATCCGCTCGCTGATGATTCGACTAACTTCTTCAACTCTAATCTTCTGAATGGTCACGGTCGCGGCCTCCTGGTGCTATAGGGCTGCGCTCTTGCTGAGCGCGTCAAGTTTGGTTTTTAAACTCATATCAATCATGCGATTGCCAAGACGAACAACAAATCCGCCCAACAACTCCGCATCGACTTGCTGAGAGACTTGGATTTTTGTTCCAAGCATCTTTTCAAGCGAAGTGGTCAGGCTTGCAACAACAGCTGCGTCCACGGTGACTGCCGTGATCACGTCTGCATTGACAACGCCTGCCGCTTCATTAAGCAGACGGGCAAATGAGTCTACGAAAATAGGGTAAAGATCCACGCGCCCTGCACTGACAAGTGCTTCGATAAAAGCCCGAAGCTCGTCGGAGCTTTTAGCCGCGACCAGTGCCGCATCGAAGAGTTTTTTCTTTAGGTCTTGGGGCATCACCGGGCTAATTAAAACCTTGGCCGCCGGCTCGATGTCAAAGAGAGCCCGAGCGGTTTGAAGCTGTTCCAAGCAGGCCCGGGTTTTTTTTGGGTCCTCGCCCATAAGCCGGTAAAGGGCCTTGGCATATCGATTTGCAATTCTTGTGGCGCTCATTCAAAGTTCTCCCACAACTCAGACGTTGATTTCGCCCAGGTTGCCAAGTTTTTTCTGGATCATGGCCGCATGGTCTGCCGGCTTCAGGTCGTGTTTGATCTTGTTGATCACCGCTTCGCGCACTTGGGTCACAATTTCGGATTTCAAGGCATGTTTTGCGCGGTCAACTTCGGCATCTGCCATGCGCCGGGCATCTTCAATAAGGTTCTTCGCAAGGCTTTCGGCTTCGGCCACCATGCGCTGAGCATCCTTTTCAGCCGCCAGGGCAACGCCGCTTTTGATGGCCTCGACTTCATCCCCTAGATGACGCAAACGTGCCGTCAGCTCTTGATTTTTGCGCAACGCCTCGTCTTTAACCTTGGTCGCTTCTTGAATGGCCAGCTCAAATTCTTTGCGGCGGTTTAGGGCCAATGCGGCAAGTGGTTTACGGAAAAAAAACACGCAGAGCCCAAGAAAAAGGGCGAAATTAAAGTAAGGGATGATTATTCCGGTGATGAGATTCACGTGTTCCATGGTTGCCTCAATAACCTTCAAATTCAATCAAGTTCAGTTGTAGTTGGTGGTCGCCGCAAAGAGTTCCGCCGTCAAATCTGAAATGCACTTGGGCAACATGGCGCGCTGTTCTGCGACCTCATTTTTAACGCGTCTGGCTACAGCCTCAACTTCCGCCCTAGCCCGTTCTTCTGCGGCCCTGATGATTTCAGCGCGGCGTTGCGTTGCTGTGGCCTTAACCGCCTCACGGTGAGACGCTGCCGTAGCGGCCGCCTCTTCGATGCTGTCTTGCACCTTTTTCGCTATTTCATCGCATTCATAGAGAAGTCGCGCCGCATCTGCGTGGCTGCCCGTCGTCAACGTGTCGCGATTTGCGCGCAGACGGAGGTATGGTTCGAGGTATAATTTTTTTACGATGGCAACATTGACTATAAACAAGCCAATTTGAACGCCAACCACCGCAGGATCTGGAACGAGATTCAACTGTGCCATGAGAGAGCACCTGATCGCCTAGGTTTACTGGAAAAGCCGCACGACTCGACGTGCCGCTGCTTTTTACCTAAGAAGCGGCGAAGGCTCAAGGCAAATCACCGCAAAAGGCTCGCCAAGCGTCTCTTCCCCTATTTGTCGTCCAAAATTGCCAGAAGTCGCTCCAACTCTTGGGCCGAAAAGTAGGAAATCTCGATCTTGCCCCGAAGCCCATTTCCAAGGATCTTCACTTTGGTCCTGAGCTTGGACTTTAGATTGTCCGACAAGTATTCAAGATCGGCTTGATTCTTTGGGCCACGCGGGCGCTCGGACAGATCCCCGCCCCTCTTCATTGATTTACATAACTGTTCCGTTTGACGAACGCTCATCTGTTTTTTGATGACGGTGTCGCGGGCCCGCAAGATGAGCTTTTTATCCTCTAACGAAAGCAGAGCTCGACCGTGGCCCATGCTCAATCGCTCTTCCAAAAGATCGTCTTGCAGCTCTTTTGGCAACTGCAATAAGCGAAGCGCATTTGTTACCGAAGTTCGGTCTTTTCCCACCCGCTCGGAACACTGTTCTTGGGTCAAACCGTAGTCCTTTATCAGGGCCTGGTATGCCTCAGCTTCCTCAATGATATTAAGGTCTTGTCTCTGTATGTTCTCGATTAAGGCGAGCCGCAAAAGATCGTCTGCGGCGCCCTCTTTAATGATAACCGGAACCACCTTGAGGCCTGCCAGCTGGGAGGCCCGCCAGCGGCGTTCGCCGGCCACAATCATGAATCGCCCCGGACTTTCCTCCAAACGAGAAACCACGATTGGCTGAAGAAATCCGTCTTGGCGCAAACTAGATGCCAGCTCCCCAAGGGCTCTTTCTTCAAAAAGCTTTCTGGGTTGGGCCGGGTTTGGTTCAATACTTAAAACGTCGACATAATGCATTCCACCTGGTTCGGCGTGAACCGCCGCAGCATTTGTCGCCCCAAGGTTATCCGAAGGCTTTTTGTTATCGTCAGAATAATCCCCCAACAGAGAGGTTATTCCCTTCCCCAGCGCGCCCCGACGTTGGGGCCGATCTGTTACCGTCATAACTCACCTCCGATGTTCTGTGGGCGGCCAATTTGAACTCCCCCTTCGACGGCGGGTACGGACCAGGAAGTCATCCTTTTGATCAACTCGCTGGCAACTTCCATGTAGGCCTGTGCACCAGAACTATTGATGTCGTAAAGGATCGCCGGTTTTCCGTGGGAGGGAGCTTCGGATAATTTAACGTTTCGCGGAATAACGGTTGTGAAAACCTCGGCCTGGAAATGGCCTCTGATGTCCTGTTCCACCTGGAAGCTTAGATTGTTTCGACGATCGTACATTGTGAGCAGGATTCCCTCACGTTCGAGCCCTGGGTTGAGTCTTTTTTTAATCAATGCAATTGTTTTCAAAAGCTGAGAAAGGCCTTCCATTGCGTAATACTCACACTGCAACGGAATCAGCACGGAATCCGCAGCGGTCAGGGCATTTACGGTAAGAATACCCAGCGCCGGAGGGCAGTCCATAACGATAAAGTCATATTGGCTTGAGACCGCCTGAAGGGCTTCTTTCAGGCGTACCTCGCGGCCCATGGCCGTCACCAATTCAATCTCAGCTCCAATTAGGTCTTGGTTTGCCGGAGCTAAATCCAGACACCGTAGCTCGGTGCTTAAGATGATCCCCTTGATTGGCAGTTCATCCACCAAAACGTTGTACATGCTCTCCGTGATCTCACCGGCCACAAAACCTAAGCCGCTTACGGCGTTCGCCTGAGGATCAAGATCAACAAGAAGGACCTTTTTTTCCGCCGCCGCGAGGCAAGCCGCAAGATTTACTGCGGTGGTGGTTTTTCCAACTCCGCCCTTTTGATTTGAAACTGCAATGATACGTGCCATTTCGCCCCTACCCCGATTAAACCTGGAATTTGGTCGGAGAGTACAGGAGCACCTATTTTGGAGCAAGATGTTCCACGTGGAACATTGCCTAACCGGCCACAATCCCGCCAATGTTTCACGTGGAACATTGCCTAACCGGCCACAATCCCGCCAATGTTTCACGTGGAACATTGCCTAACCGGCCACAATCCCACCAATGTTTCACGTGGAACATTGCCTAACCGGCCACAACCCCACCAATGTTTCACGTGGAACATTGCCCAACCGGCCACAATCCCACCAATGTTTCACGTGGAACATTGGACAAAAAAAAAGGGGGGCCGCCTAAGCGACCCCCCCTCTTATATCTTCCAAAAAACTTCGTCGCGCGATTACTTGTTGAACCACAGAAACGCGACAATGAAGCCCATCAAGGCCTGGAATTCCATAAATACCAAACCAAGAATCATCGGCATAAAAACCTGATCGCGGCAATTTGGGTTGCGCGCGATACCTTCAAGGGCCGCGGAAACCGCTTTACCCTGCGCGGTCGCAGCACCAAATGCTGCCACACCGATCGCCAAACAGGAGGCTAAAGCCACCATGCCGTTGCCCGAAGAAGCCGCTGCTTCAACGCCTTCAGCAAAAGCCGAGCTGGCCACCAGCAAACCACCCAACGCTGTACCGACGGAAATCACCTTTTTCATCACAAAATCCCCAAAAAAGATGCGAAACACACGCTGCGAGCCATCTCAGTGATCGTGCGAAATCGCCATGGAAACGTAAATACTAGTCAACAACGTGAATACAAAACTTTGCATCCCCGCGACAAGCAAACCGAAGAACAGCAACAGGGAGGGAGCGATCACATAAGTCAATCCAGTGAAAACCGAAAGGATCAAATGGTCAGCGAAAACATTTCCCGCCAAACGAAGGCTCAAAGAAAACGGCCGAGACAAATGGCTAACCATTTCAATGAAAACAAAAAGTGGCCCAATAGCCGCTACTGGGCCCCAAAACTGTTTCAGGTAGCTAAATCCATGCTCCCGAAATCCGGCAATATTATAAACCATGAATACAATCAAACCCATCGCCAAGTTTGAACTAATGTCTAGCGTAGCCGGGGTCAACCCAGGAATCAGCCCCGAAAGGTTACCCACAAGAATCACTAAAAATAACGTTGCGAGCAGAGGTAAAAACCCCCTGAAGTCGTGGCCGCAATTATCTTTCGCCATACCATAGACAAAATCCAGAACCGTTTCGACTAAACCGCGAAGCGAAAAACGTCCCTCTGGCACCAAATCATCGCCAGACGAAGCAATTTTCTTTGAAAAATAAAGCCCCAAAAAAAACAAGACAACCGTCACCAGCACCGTGCTCGCTACCGGAGACCAGCGGTGAGCCATCGCCTCACTCATTCCAATCGAATGAAGCAAAGTCGGGTACCATTCGACCATTTGAGGGCCAGACGAAGCAAATGCCGCGTTGGGCGCGCCTAACGAGGCAGCACCAGCAGTGACCAGAAATAATGGCGAAAACTTGCGAAAAGCCTTCATAATACCCCTACTAGACCCTTCAGAAGCCGGGAAGATAAATCAAATCAAAAACTCTGCCTAGTGATTTCTCGTCTTTTTTTGGACCCAAAACGCATTACCCACATAGCCCCAACAACCATCACCGCCAACCCAACAAACAGACCGGCCCCCACCGCCGATACCGAAAGGCGCAAAACCACCAAAATCACATAAACACTGACGCCAACCCCGAAAGTCTTCAGCGCGAGAAGGCCCACCATCAGCGCAATGCGCCAACGCCCCACCTTTATAACCGCCCCATCGTCATCCACCCTCGGGACAGAGGTGACGAAGAAAATCCTAACCTGAAAAAAAACCCCGGCAAAAATCACCGAAAAAAGTAAAAATCCTGAAATAAACCCCCACCACCAACGAATATCAAACGGCATCGCTATCCCCACCCTCGCCATCTTTGGGCTCCTCAGACTTCTCCATCCTTATAACAGCCCTGAGGACGACATAAAAAGTATGAGCGATAACCAAAAGACAAAACGGCATCGTAATAGCAATCCACCGAAACGACTGTGGGTGATTGATATCCAACCATTTACCAGCAATCGCCGCACCAATAACCAAGGCAACCGCTTCAAAACTAGCACCAACTAAATAACTCAAACCACGCGCCATCTTATTCATTTTGCATCCATAGAATTATTTTAATTGATTTCCATAGAAATCGGCTGTGGATAACCAGGATTTTAAAAGAAAACAAAAAAATATAAGTATCCGAAATCATTAGAGTTTTCTTTAATAAACCACCTTGCTCAAAAAACTCGCTCTGTGTTAGCCTCGCAAAAGTTTCTGAAAATCCCAGAGCCCATCAGGTATCACTTGCTTCACCGACGCAATTCGCGTTGTTTGAATGCCGCCGGGATTAAATAGCGCCCGAATCCAACGGAACGGACATCGACATGACAAGTGCTGAACAAATATGGCAAGCGATCAAGTCATACCTTAAGGCAAACCTTGACGACTCCCTCTTTCAAGAGTGGATCGACCCGCTGTCTGTCGATAATCGCCATTGCGGTCATAACACGATCACCCTAACCCTTCCCAACCTCGTCTATTATCAGGGCCTACAAAACGAATTTGCCCCACACTTTCAGCGGGCCAAAGACTCCCTTGGTTATCAGCTCATCGATATTGCTTTTCAAGTCAACGAACATTCCGCCGTGCCTTCCGAATCGTTCGATGCTCCACACAGCGCGAACGGCAAGCCCTTCGGACTATTCATGGACGAACCGGAGGGTGGATTAAACAACCACCACGAACCTGATCAAATACCTGAACTCGATCAAGACACCCCCAGCATCAGCAAATCAAACTCAGCCTTCTCGCGTTCCCTAAGCCGAGAGGTCGGCCTAAAACACGAATACACCTTTGAAAATTTTGTCCGTGGTACCAGCAATCAATTCGCTATGGCCACCTGCATGAGTGTTGCCGACAACCCGGGGGCGGCCTACAACCCCCTGTTTATTTACGGCAGCACAGGCCTAGGCAAAACCCACCTGCTGCACGCTGTGGGCAACCGCGTTCTCCAAAAAAACCGGCGCGCCGTCGTGACCTATATCTCAAGTGAAAACTTCATGAACGAGATGATCCACTGCATTCGACACCAAAAAATGTGGGAATTCCGCCAGAAATACCGGTTTTGCGACGTTTTGATGATCGATGACGTCCAATTCATCGCTCGAAAAAATGTGACGCAAGAAGAGTTTTTTCATACGTTCAATACGCTTTACGGTGCAAAAAAACAGATTGTCATCACTTCCGACCTTTTCCCGCAGGACATTCCTGACATTGAAGACCGACTGCGAAACCGCTTTCAATGGGGCCTAATAGCCGATATCCAGCCGCCCGACATTGAACACCGCATTGCCATCCTCAATAAAAAGGCCGAGCAGCTTGGCATAAAACTCGATGACGACGTATCTGAATACATTGCCAAACACGCTAAACGTAACATCCGCGAACTCGAAGGGGCCCTTCACCGGATTCACGCCTATTCTAAACTCCACGCTCGCAGCCTCTCCATGGATTTAGCCCTGGAAACTTTTAAGGACGTGCTTGGCGAGCCGCCAAAACGACTCACCGTCGAACATGTCCAAAAGGCCGTGGCGGATCATTTTAAGCTTAAAGTCGCCGATCTGAAGTCCAAGCGGCGCCAGCGTGCCGTCGCCTATCCAAGGCAAGTGGCCATGTATCTTGCGCGAAAAATGACGGGGGCATCTTTTCCAGAAATCGGCGACCGATTTGGCGGTAAAGATCACACGACGGTAATGCACAATGTTAGAAAAATAGAAGACTCGCTGTTAAAAGACCTGGATTTAAAGGCTCACGTAGAATCTTTGGAACGCCAATTGGAACAGTCTCACTAATAAAAATCAGCGGACAAGGTGGATAAAGCTGTGGGTAAGGTGTTGGTACATGGTGGTGAAAGTTCGGGACACATGGGTGTATTACCTCTTTGTAACCTGGGGGTCGTTTTACCCCCCCACCGAATTCCCCACAGACTCACCCAGCTTATCCCCACGAAGAACACAGGATTTAAAACCAAAAAAACATCTTTATATCTATCGATTACAAGCACTTACAAAGAATCCACAGATTTGACGGCGCCCCTACGAGTACTACTTTTTAAAAAAAAAGCTTTCTCTATTAATTCATATAGAGAACCCCCCCACCACCGGAGGATCCCCAGATGAGTCTCGTTGTCACAATATCCAAACCACTTTTAAATCTGGCCATCCAACGCGTTCAGGGAGCCATCACGGAACGCAGCTTGGCTCACATCGGATTAAAATCTGAGGCGGGACAAATTCACATCACGGCTGCCGACCGTATGTTGGCCGTCTTCAGTACTTTCCCAGCTGACGTTAAGGGCGAAGGCGTCGTTTTCCTTCCAGCAAAAATATTCTCCGACGTGGTTAGAGAACTTCCCGATGGAAATGTCCTTCTTGAAACCGTGGATCAGCAGCTACGAATCACGGCGGGTGAGCGTAGTGAATTTACCATGAAAATCCCCCTTGTTGACGAGGCGGTGTGGCGGGACCCTCCCTCCTTTGATTCCAGCAATACGGCTGATCTTCCTGCCGGTAAGCTCGTCTACATGATTGAGCAGGTTCAGTTTTGTGTGAGCCAAGATTCGCCCCGCAATTATGGCACGGTGGGTTACCTGCACCGTCCTGCCAAAGGCGGCATTCGGTTAGTGGGTTCAGACGGCTTTCGCCTCTCCTACTGTGAGGTTGAATTACCGCTGCCGGACGAGTTCCTGGCCAACGGCGTTTGTTTATCCAAGAAAGCCTTGGGTGAGGTGGTACGCCTTGGTTCTGAAGGGTTTGACAGAATTCGCCTATCGATATCCCAAGACCAAACAACGCTGTTGGTCGCCGTCCCGGATTACCAGGTTTTTGTCCGCCTTTCGGCCGTCAAATACCCGAAATACGCAGGGGTCATCCCCGACAACAAAAACCCTAAAGTCCTCGTCTCACGCAGCCAAATTCAACACGTGGCCAAAAGAGTTCTTTTGGCCGCAGACAAGAGTCGGGCTTTGCAGTTGAGCTTTTCCGACTCATCTCTTACTTTAAGCTCCAGAACCATGGGCAGCTCGGAAAGTAAGGAAACGGTCCGTCTTGACGAGTTTTTTGGACCGAAATGTGACATGGTGGTGAACGGTAAGTTTCTGGCGGAAATTTTTTCGACCACGCCAAGCGATAAGGTGACCCTGCAGTTCAAGGACGGCGAGGACCCAATCGTGGTTGTGCCGCGCGAAGAGCCGACCGACTGCAAATCAAAGCATATTTTGGTCCCGATTCGTGAGACCAGAACCCCGTAAAATCGGGAATCCCGGGCAGCCGGGACGAAGGAGCGCAGCAAATGAATATGATGCAGCACGACAAAATTTCCACGGATGTTACCTTGTCCGCCCCTGAACCAACCACCTCAGGAAACCAATACTCGGCCGAGAGTATTCAGGTGCTAGAAGGCCTTGAGGCGGTGCGCAAGCGCCCCGGGATGTACATTGGATCTACGTCGACCGATGGATTGCACCATCTCGTTTATGAAATTGTCGACAATTCCATCGACGAAGCCATGGGTGGACATGCCGATAAGATCGACGTCACGATCCATGTCGATGGTTCCGTATCGGTCCGGGATAATGGACGGGGAATCCCGGTCGAAATTCATACAAAAGAAAATCGCAGTGCGCTTGAAGTGGTTATGACCGTGCTTCATGCAGGCGGCAAATTTGACGACAAGGCATTTGCGTTTTCAGGTGGCCTTCACGGTGTCGGCGCCTCGGTTGTCAATGCCTTGTCCGAATGGTGCCGGGTCGAAGTTCGGACAAACGGTAAAGTGCACATGCAGGGATATAAACGCGGTGTTCCAGACGGGCAGATTGCGGTGGTTGGTACCACGGAAAGCCGCGGCACCTTCACCGTATTCAAGCCTGATACTCAGATTTTTCCAGACACAAATTTCCATTTTGACGTTTTGTCCAAACGCCTCCGAGAACTTGCCTTTCTTAATCAAGGCATCCATATAAATCTTGTCGACGAGCGAACGGACCAAAAATCGGATTTTCATTATACAGGTGGACTCGTTTCTTTTTGTGAATTCCTGGTAAAAGGACGCACTGGGCTTCACGCCAGTCCTGTCTTCATCAAAGGAGTTCAGAAACAAGGCGATAAGATCATCGCTCAAGTTGAGTGCGCCTTGCAGTGGACGGATAGTTATAACGAGAGCTTTTTTAGCTACGTTAACAACATCAGTACGGTCGAAGGTGGCACTCATGTAACGGGCTTGCGCGCGGCCTTAACTAGGGTCATTAATGCGTTTGCCGAAAACCAAGGTGTTTTCAAGTCGTTCAAAGAAGGCATCACGGGCGATGATATCCGCGAGGGATTGACCGGAGTCATTTCCATTCGAATCAAAAATCCAGAGTTCCAAGGACAGACAAAAACTAAACTTGGAAATACGGAAGTTCGACCATTGGTTGAACAGCTTGTCACCGAAAAACTAACAACTTATTTTGACGAAAATCCAGAGATTGGACGCCGCGTCGTTCAGAAAATCATAGATGCTGCCAGGGCGCGTATTGCCGCCAAAAAAGCTCGCGAATTGACGCGACGCAAGGGCGCCTTGGATTTCGCCGGACTGCCAGGAAAGATGGCAGACTGTCAGGAGAAAGACCCAGCCGAATGCGAGCTGTTTTTGGTCGAGGGAGATTCTGCAGGCGGTTCAGCTAAACAGGCTCGTGAACGCCGCACGCAAGCCGTGCTTCCCTTGCGTGGTAAAATCTTGAATGTCGAAAAAGCCCGCTTCGACAAAATGCTTTCGTCACAAGAAATAAAACTTTTGATTCAGGCTATGGGGACGGGAATCGGTAAGGATGATTTTGATATTACCAAACTCCGGTATCATAAAATCATCTTGATGACAGACGCCGACGTTGACGGTGCCCACATCAGAACACTCCTGCTAACTTTCTTTTTCCGCCAAATGCCGCAAATCATCGAGCGCGGGTACCTCTACATTGCTCAACCGCCTTTGTATAAATACAAAAAAGGAAAGGTTGAACGATACCTGAAGGACGCCGGCGCGCTGACGGCCTTCTTAAGTGAATCTGGTATGACAACCCTTGAGATCAAGGATTCAACGGGAAAAATTTTAGACCGGGCGACCATCCAAGGCGTTTTAACCAAGCTTCATCGCTATCACGAACTGCTCGGTATGGCCTCACGCCGGCGCGCCAAGGAAATCGTTGAATACATTGTTCGAAACGAAGAAATTGGACCCACAAATTTTGTAGACGAGGCTGCCACGACATCCTTTGCCGAGGCTTTATGCACGGCAATGAAGGAGGATCCGAACCTTGGGTCCAGAACCTACGCCTCATTTAAAGTGATATTTGATCCCGAATACTCCCGTTACCGGGCGGTTATTGAATCTCGAATTCGCGATATCCCCCAGACCTCAAGTGTTGACGCTGGTGTTTTTGCCGCCGGCGAAATTGTTGAGCTACGTCGGGTTTTCAAGCAAATGGATGATCTTGCCAAGGCACCATTTAGCTTCACGCAGACGGGTAAAAAAGCCAAGGCTGCCGTGGAAGAGGTTCAGCCCGAGGGGGGCGAGGTGGTCGGTGCTCAGGTGGAACCCGACGCGACGGGAATCCTCTTCACAATGGATGCGCTAAAAGACAAAATTATTGATGAGGGTCGTAAGGGAGCCTACGTCCAGCGCTACAAAGGATTGGGTGAAATGAACCCGGACCAATTGTCTGAGACGACGATGAAGGAAGAAAATCGCACCCTCCTCCAAGTCGAAATAGATGATGCCATGGAGGCCGATCGCCTCTTCAGTACGCTTATGGGCGATGACGTTGAACCACGTCGGGAATTTATCCAGCAAAATGCACTCAGCGTTCGTAACCTCGACATCTGATAGGGTCTGAACAATGGAAGCCGTTTTAAAGAACGTTCTGCCAATTAACATCGAAGATGAAATGAGAACCTCGTTTCTCGACTATTCGATGAGCGTTATTGTTTCCCGAGCTTTGCCTGATGTCCGCGATGGATTGAAACCAGTTCATCGCCGGATTTTATTTGCAATGTACGGCCTGAAAAACTTTCATAATCGTCCGTACTTAAAATCCGCAAGGATTGTCGGCGATGTGATCGGTCGGTATCACCCGCACGGCGACTCGGCTGTCTACGAGGCCTTGGTCCGGCTGGCGCAGGATTTTGCGATGCGATATCCGCTGGTGGATGGCCAGGGAAACTTTGGTTCCATCGATGGCGACTCGGCGGCTGCCATGCGCTACACGGAATCTCGGCTTGCCAAGATGGCGGAGCTGTTGCTTTCGGACATCGAAAAAGAAACGGTCGATTTCGGGCCTAACTACGACAATAAAGAGGAAGAACCACTGGTTCTTCCAACCAAGCTGCCGCAGCTTTTAGTAAACGGCGCATCGGGAATTGCCGTAGGAATGGCAACCAACATTCCGCCCCACAATTTGCGCGAGATTATCGACGGGCTTGAGGCTCTAATCGAAAATCCAGAGATTACCATCGACGAATTGATGCACTTCATCAAAGGGCCCGACTTCCCAACGCGTGGACAAATTCACGGCATGGCAGGCATTAAGGACGCCTTTATGACGGGGCGCGGTTCAATTATCATGCGCGCCCGCTCAAAAATCGAAGATGTCCCTAAATCACAGGGTCGTGAGCGTATTATCCTTACCGAGCTTCCCTACCAGGTCAACAAGGCGCGTCTTATTGAGCGCATAGCTGATCTTGTTCGTGACAAAAAATTGGAAGGTATTTCTGACCTTCGCGATGAATCGGCCGCCAACGAAATTCGCGTTGTGATTGAACTTAAGCGCGGTGAAATTGCGGACATCGTCCTCAACAACCTCTACAAAATGACACCGATGCAGTCCAGTTTCGGCGTTAATACGGTGGCATTGGTTAATGGCGCCCCGAGGATTTTGAATTTAAAGCAGATGCTTGAGCTGTTTTACAAGCATCGCCGCGAGGTAATCCTTCGCCGCACGTCGTATGAGTTGCGTCAGGCGGAAGCCCGTGGACACATTCTGCTAGGTTTGAAAACCGCCGTTGAGAATATCGATCAAATCGTAGCCATAATTCGTGGTTCGGATGACAGTCAAAGCGCCCATTTCGAACTGGTGAAGACCTTCGCCCTGTCGGAAATCCAGGCTAAAGCTATTTTGGATCTGCGTCTTGCCAAACTGACCGGTTTGGAGCGCGACAAAATCATCTCTGAGTATGCCGAAACCATGGCAACCATTGATAATTTAAGGGACATCCTCGACCGTCCCGAACGTGTCACAGCAATTATTAAAACAGACCTGGCGGAGCTAAAAGAGGCTCACGGTGATGAACGGCGGACGGAAATCATCGCATCAGAAGCCGATGCCATCCGCATGGAACATCTTGTTGCTGATGAAGAGGTTGCCGTCACAATTACCCACGGGGGATACGCAAAGCGTACGCCTGTAAGCCAATTCCGTGCTCAAAAGCGCGGCGGCAAAGGTAAGAGCGGAATGCTCACAAAGGAAGAGGACGTTGTTAAGGACCTCTACATAACGAGCAATCACCAGTCGCTTCTTTGTTTCACCAACAAGGGACGCGTCTACGACATTAAAGTTTATCAAATTCCGGAGGCTCCGCTTCGGGCACGCGGTAAACACTTTGCCAACATCATTAAACTTGAGGAACAAGAACGCGTTGTTTCCGTTATGCCGGTCAAAGAGTTTTCCGAGGGAAAATTCATCGTTTCGGTCACTTCGCAAGGATTCATCAAGAAAACAGAACTCATGGCCTATGCGAATATTCGGACAACCGGCATCATCGGTCTGAAGCTAGAAGACAATGACTCGTTGATTGCTTGTGCCATTACCGACGGCAAGAGCGACGTGTTGCTTGCAACGAGGCTTGGCAAAGCGATTCGCTTTCATGAGGACGACGCCCGTGCCATGGGCCGTGCTTCACGAGGTGTGACGGGGATTCGCTTCTCGGAAGAAAACGACTGCGTTATCGGTATGGAAGTCATCACCGGCGATTCCACTATCCTTTCGATTTGTGAAAATGGCTACGGTAAGCGCACTCCACTGGAAGAATACCGGGTGCAGTCGCGAGGCGGAAAAGGCATTTACACGATCAAAGTTACCGATCGCAATGGGCCAGTGGTTGGAATTTGCCAGGTGTCGGAAACGGATGACCTGATGATCATGACCTCTGTTGGAAAGATCATGCGCTTTACGGTGGGAGAGATCGGTGTTATCGGTCGCCTCACTCAGGGAGTCCGCCTCATGAATGTTGAGGAGGGCGAAAGGGTCATCAGTTGTTGTAAGGTGATGCAGTTTGAGGGCGAAGAAGTTTAATTTAAAAGAGACCGCTGAATGAGCAAAATTCAAGTTGATCGCGAATTGGTGCGCAAGGTTGCAGACCTTGCGCAACTTTCGTTGAGTGAGCAAGAAATCGGCCTTTATCAGGAACGCCTTAGCAAGGTTCTATCTTATGTCGAACAACTTGACTCGGTGCACGAGTCGCTCGGCAAGGATTGGCGTCCGGACACGGCGCGCGGTGCTCCGGGGGCATCCACCCCTGAGCGCGCAGATACCGTCACCGGATCCTTGTCGGTGGAGGAGGCTATGAAACAAGCTCCAGCGCGGATTGGCACGGCGTTTCAAGTACCAAGGATTCTAGAATAAAAGAAAAATCATGACTGCCAATTTGACCGTCAAATCCATTGTAGATCTAGTTCGAAGCGGAAAGCAGACGCCCACGCAATTGGCTGCGGCCTATTTAGATCGAACCAGAAGCATTGCTCAAAAGCTCAATTCACACCTTCATTTAGATGAGGCGGCTGCTCTGTCAGAGGCACTGGCGGCCGAGAAGCGGATCCATGAAATTGGGGCCCACAGGCTTCCCTTGGCTGGCGTTCCCGTCTTGGTCAAAGACAACATCTGTGTTCGTGGCTCGAAGACAACTTGTGGTTCCAAAATTCTTGAAAATTACGTCGCCACCTACGATGCAACGGTCATCAAGCGTTTGCGTGAGGCAGGAGCCTTTGTCCTTGGCAAGTTGAACATGGATGAGTTTGCCATGGGGAGCTCCAATGAAAACTCAGCCTTTGGTCCCGTTCGCAATCCTTGGAATTTGAATTATGTCCCAGGCGGCTCTTCCGGCGGCTCGGCAGCCTCGGTTGCCGCAAGGCTTGCTCCGGTCGCCCTTGGTTCCGATACGGGCGGGTCAATCCGCCAACCCGCCAGTTTTTGCGGAATCGTCGGACTTAAACCAACCTATGGCACCGTGAGTCGTTTTGGCCTTGTTGCCTTTGGCTCTTCGTTGGATCAAATCGGTCCACTGACCACCACCGTTGAAGATGCAGCCCTCGTGATGGATGTCCTAGCCGGTCTCGACGCCAGCGACTCAACCTCGGTGCAACATCCGCAAAGTGATTTTGCAAGGGGCCTATCAGAAAATCCCGACGCCTTAAAAGGTATGACGGTTGGAATCCCAGAAGAATTTTTTGAGTCGGGCCTTGATTCAGAAGTTGGCGCCTGTTTGGAACGCGCCATTGCGGACGTTCAAAGGGCTGGCGCGAAAATCAAGCGGGTGCGTTTGCCGAACATATCCTACAGTGTTGCCGCCTATTATGTGATTGCAACGGCCGAGGCTTCGGCCAATCTGGCGCGTTTTGATGGAATCCGTTACGGGTATCGGACCAAAGAGGCGGGGCTTGGACTTAAGGACCTATATCGAAAGACTCGCAGCGAAGGGTTTGGTCAGGAGGTAAAGCAGCGCATCATGCTCGGGACGTTTGTTTTGTCCTCTGGCTATTACGATGCCTTCTACTCTAAGGCAAACAAGGTTCGGGAATTAATTTCTCGAGATTTTGATGCGGTTTTTGATTCGGGTGTAGACCTGATTTTGACACCGACCTCCCCCACCCCACCGTTTAAGTTGGGTGAAAAATTGTCGGACCCATTGGCTATGTACCTTTCAGATATTTGTACCATCGGGGTGAATCTAGCCGGTCTGCCAGCAATTTCGGTTCCATGTGGACGGACCAAAGCCGGTTTGCCGGTTGGAATGCAGCTGATCGCCCCAAAATTCAACGAACAGACTTTGCTCAATGGAGCCCACGCGTATGAACGCGCAACAGAATGGCACAAAGACCAGCCGGCCATCTGAGGCCCAGGTCAATAAGCCCCAAGAGGCTACAGTTCTTGACCGCTATGAACCGGTCATCGGGCTCGAAGTCCATTGTCAGCTTAAAACCAAAACCAAGCTTTTTTGTGGGTGCTCGACCTCATTTGGTGCGATGCCAAATCACAACACTTGCCCAATTTGTCTTGGACACCCTGGAGTTTTACCGGTTCTCAATGCCGAGGTGGTGAATTTCGCAATTCGATTTGCTATGGCCGTTGATGCCGACATTCACGAGATAAGTGTTTTTGCTCGCAAACAGTATTTTTATCCGGATTTGCCCAAAGGCTATCAGATCACTCAGTTTGATCTTCCCTACTGCACCGGTGGAAAAATGGTGTTGGCAAGCGGCAAGGCGGTTCGCCTAATGCGAGCCCACATAGAAGAAGACGCCGGTAAAAACGTTCATGGTGACGAGTCTAGCTACGTCGACTTGAACCGCGCTGGTGTCCCGTTGATTGAAATTGTTAGTGAGGCCGACATTCGAAATCCAGAGGATGCGGCAGATTATTTAAAGCGACTACGCTCCCTCGTCCGTTCCCTTGATATTTGCGACGGCAATCTTGAAGAGGGTTCGTTTCGTTGCGATGCCAATATTTCAATACGACCACGTGGACGGGAACAATTCGGAACACGCTGCGAAATTAAGAATTTGAACTCATTTCGCAACATCGAACGCGCGATCAAATATGAAATCTTGCGTCAGGCAGATGTGTTGGATCAAGGGCAGAAGGTCCTGCAGCAAACGATGCTATTTGACGCCGCCAGCGGCAAAACACAACCCATGCGCACCAAAGAGGAAAGTCACGACTACCGGTATTTTCCGGAGCCAGACCTGCTTCCACTTCGGATTGATGCGGCGCGCATCGAAGAGCAACGCAAGGTGTTACCAGAACTACCGGAAGCGATGGCGAGGCGATTTCAAGAGCAGCACGCTTTATCAAACTATGACGCCGCCGTTTTGACGTCTGATAAGGATCTCGCTAATTTTTACGAAGCTGTGGTCAAGCGTGTGGCTGGCGCAGTCACTGAAAAAATTGTCGCCAACTGGGTTACCAGCGAATATCTGCGCGAGGCCAACAATCGGAGTTGGGACTTTATCAACCCACCAATCACGTCGGATCACTTTGGTGAGTTAATGGAATTGATTGGCAAAGGAGTCATTTCTGGCCGAATTGCCAAAACACTTTTCGAAGAAATGGCGGAAAAAGGACCAGGAAACGGCCCAAATGCCATGGTTCAAGATCAGGGACTTGTTCAAGTTTCCGACACGAGCGAAATTCGGAGTGTGATCGACAAGGTCTTGGACGCAAACCCAGGGCAGCTTGCGGAATATCTCGGTGGTCGCGACAAGTTGTTTGGCTTTTTCGTTGGTCAGACAATGAAAATTTCTGGCGGTAAAATGAATCCTCAGCTGGTCAACGATGTCTTGAAAGAGCTTCTTGATGCCCGGCGCAAGGGTTGACACTTTCGAATCTGATTTGCACTCAACCCTGCTGGCCTGGAGCCAAAAGGGTCTTTTCACCCACGCCTTTGTTGCGGCAGGTGATTTAAGGGAGTCGGCCCCGGCGGTGCGTGTTTCCCTTGCCCCTGACGGCAGGGACATATTTGATTTAGCGTCCTTGACCAAGGCGCTCGTGACGACGCCCGCAGTTTTTAATCTCTGTCAGAGGCACGAGTGGGCGATGGACCTGCCCATGCACGAAGCCCCACTGATAAAACAAGACCCTAAGCGCTTTAGCGGCTTGCCCGAGGCATTGCTTGAGCTAAGCCCGCGACAATTATTGCGACATGAGTCGGGACTGCCAGCGTGGCGCAATTTTTACGTCCAATGTGAATCTAAAGGGAACGCACCATTTAGACGTCCATTTGATGAAGCCGTGGCGTCTTATATGCAGACGCACAACTCCCCAAAACCAATTTATTCGGATCTTGGTTTTTTGCTTCTTGGGAGGTTTCTTGAAAAGTCGTATCTGTCTGATATGGCAAGTATTTTCAGTGATTTTTACAAAGATGTTAATTGGTTGTCCACAGCTTCTATACAGCTCGCCTATGGCGCCGACTTGCCAGCCAAGGTTCGGGAAAAAAAAGCGGTCCCAAGCGGTTTTTGTAAGGTTCGTCAACGCAACCTGGTCGGCGAAGTCTACGATGAGAATGCTTGGGCTCTGGGGGGGCGCTGCGCCCATGCCGGTCTGTTTGGCTCAGGGGATGGTTTAACGGAGTTTCTGAGGGCGCTCTTTGCGGCACCCTTTGGCCGTGATCTGTTGGCCGCACAGGCAGCTGAAATGGGCGGCCTTGAAAACGAATCTCTCTTGGGCTGGCGTCAGGGTGCCGATCCCGCGGCAAGGCCCTTTGGTGGCGGAAAATCCATGGGACACCTTGGGTTTACGGGAACCGCCTTTTGGATAACGCCGGCAGAACACCCAGAGAAACCGTTACGCTATGGCATCGTTTTAACCAACAGAACTGTTTCAGGCCGGATCAATCCAGCGATCAAAGACTGCCGTCGGGAGTTGTTTGAAATTCTTTGGCAGGCCGTGTGAAACATTTTGATGTGGCCGTGGTCGGACGCGGTATTGCCGGGCTTTGCTTGGCTCGAGAACTGCTTCAAACCACTCAAAAATCGATCGCACTCATTGGTCCTGAACAAGCCATGCCTGGCTCTGGAACCATTGTAGCCCAAGGGGTCAGCGCCGTCAGGGGTTTAGTCTTGGCGAAAGACAGCCTGTTTGCCGCCAAGCTTGCAGGGCACCACCACCTTCGGACCTGGCTGCCAAAGATTTCCGGCGAGTCGGGGTTGGACGTCCCTTTTCACGACGGTGGCATTGGCGAGATGGCCACCAGCTTGAGCGAGTTCCAGGTGGGAATGGACCGAGCCTACCATCGGCGCTTTTTGGGGGTTTTTGGTCCAATTGCCGGGCATTTTTCAGGGTCCGGACTTAAAGCCTTTGGAGTCCTTCATCGCGAGGATTTCTGGTTTGATCCGCAGGAGGCCCTAAGGGCCTTGGAGTTGGTTTTGCGCCTTGGGTCTTCGCGCCTAGTCGGCCTGTCTAGACAGGTTCTCTCGGTAAGCCTTCAAGGCACCGAGGGGGTTCGCCTAACCTTGGATGAAGGCGAGATCATCACGGCCGGCCAAGTGGTCTTGGCGGCAGGGGCAAACACCCCTAACCTTTTGCAAAATAACTCGGAATTTTTAGCCGCTGGCTGGCGAAAAATTGAAGGAGAAACCTTTTTCGCATCTAAGGTCGAAGCAGAAGTGCCAGAATTTATGGCCAGTGACGCTGCATCCAAAGGTCTTAGCCGGCCGGTGGCTTCTTTTGTGCGCGGAGCTTTTTCCCTTAGCCAAAAACAAAACGGCGATTTAATTGCGGGATCGACCACACAGAGAAACGCGGCGGGGACGTCAAAAAATCCATTAGAAGCCATGGCTTATGAAATATCGATGATGGTTGGAAAACAGGCCGAGTTTGATTTGCAGTGGAAACCGCGCTGGGGTGTGCGGCTGCGAACAAAAGATCGGGCACCAATTTGTGGCGTTGTCCCACGAAGTGGGAACCGCCTTTGGCTGTTTTCCGCTTTTTATAAAAATGGACTTCAGTTGGCCCCATTACTGGCTCGGAATTTAGCACAAGCCATGGCAACCAATGAGGAAAGTTCAATTCCTTATGATTTAAGCCCAAGTCGTTTTGGCCGTTAATCAAGAGGCAGTTTTTTTCTGCTTCGCTTTTTTGTTCAAATTTTAAGCGCTGTGAAGCTGCGACGAACGGAGCCCCGTTTTTTCGCCTGTGTGATTGGAATGGTGGGGCGCGAATCCGATCAGATTAAAAACGCACTGCTATGAAGGCTGGAATTTGAAGTCCAAAGGACGCCTTTTTATGGTCCAAGGCCTTCATCAAATCTTCAGATTCGTTCTGGGATTTTGAAGAATTCCCATCAGAGATCGTGACGGTTTGTTTGAGGCTTAACTCCGCCACAGGAAATAGCGCTCGTAGCCCAATCCCAATCTCAAAGGACCTTCCAAAATAATAGGCATATTCTGCTCCACCTCGCAGCGAAATTACCGTTAACTTGGAATCAATCGCCGCCAAACTCAAACTTGAACTGTCGGCGTCGTCGTGGAGGGTGGCATCAATTTTTGCGGTGGTGGAAAGCAGGTCGAGTCCGGCGCTAAGATCCAGACCGCCCATGCCCGGCACGGGACGTTTTATCGGATAATCGTAGTACGCGCCAAAAGCAGTGACGGAGTGGGCGATCTCAACGAACTTTTGGCGATTGGTCGTATCGTAGTCTGTTTGAAGGACCATTTTGGAGACAAATTTAAATTGATTGTCTCCATAGAGCGCATAGCGAAGTCCAACTCGGCCAAGGGAGCCGCCGTCGAATTCAAGGGCAGCGCTGATTTTTTCCACGGAAATCGTATCCTTAGTTGACTCCCATAGCGAAACGCCCGATGCCCCAAGGGCGGGCGGTACGTAACCAACCTTGGCAATACTGAAGACGCCAAGACCTGGCGACGAGATCAATTTAAGGGCGTGTCCACCGGCGGCCTTTCTTTTTTTGCCTTTGCCCGCGACGGCGGTAGTTTCCCCTGCCCCTGCAGCATTTGTGAGGCCTGCGGGGGGCGTTTTGGAAACCTCGGTTTTAAAGCCAACTTTTACTTGCGCGGCAGCACTCGGCGGCGTGACCTTAACGACGAGCACCGTGGTGGAAACCTTCAGGATTTTTCCGCATGCCACCGTCGTGCCCGCATCATCCACAAAACAAGCAAATTCTCCGGCTTTGATGTCCGCCGTGTTTGAAAACGTGGAAAAAACCCAGCCCTTGTCGGGCAGAGTTTTAGAGACTTTTTGGCCAAAGGCAGGTAGGGCAAAAAAGGTGCCAAAAATTAGTGCGAGGCCGTGGGGCTTGAGGATCATGATTTCTCCAATTTAATCGAACGCCAATCAACGGATCTAGAAAGCCAGCCTGTCGTGGCGTGAAACACTACGGACTCAAGCTCCAGGATGAACGACTGCTTACCTGCCGATAGGCCGCTAAACTTTGCTGGATCAAGAGTAGCCCGGCCAGCTTTGGTGTCAAAAACGCAGTGAATCGCCCCAATTTCTCCACTCTTGCCAAGACGAAGATGGACGAAGGAGGTGGCGGGCAAATTATCCCACTGCCAGGCCACCGATAGCGGGTATCCAGATTCAAGGGGGATTGAGCCTTCGGCGTCAGCAAGCTTAACGTCGCCCAAAGTGACCTTGGTTCGTTGAGAAACCTCCACCGCCGTCAAGCGGGCTGGCGTGCGAATTTTGACCAACACATTGTCGCGTTCCGGGGTCCGATAGGTCCACTCCCATTCGGGATTTCCAAACTGTAAAGAATTGAAGGTGGCAAGGAGCCGCGCATCGGCTTCGACGGCCTCCGCCGTAGCAAAACCGCGCATCGCCAAGGCCGCCAAGCCGCCCTTTCCAGTGACAGCGCGGCTGGTCCAGGCAAGATCATCGAGTGATGGGGCGCAGCCAAGGTTAGAGCCGCTTCGTCCAACCAACTCCAGGGCGGTCATGGGGGGGTCAAGGTGTGCCTTTTGAATTTCGGCGGATCTTAGCGGAAGGTTAAAGCGCGAGATCATAATTTCTTCATACTTCCCATCGGCATTGCGAATGGCCCCACTGCCCGCAGTGGATTCCCGAACCAAAAGTACCTCCCCCTTTTCTTTGGACGATGCCGTCGTCCACACGAAAATACCGAAGTTATAAACGGCCTCGGCGCTTAATCCGGTTAGCGTCTCATGGAATTCTTTGCGGGGTGTGTCGCCCCCGCTGCATGGGGCGCGCACGGGGGCGGACTCAGCGGGAGTCCCGGCGGGATCTTGGGAATAATAAAAGAGTTCGCACAGGGCATCCTCTTTGGTCGTAAACTGAATTTGCACCGACGTGCCGTCTCCCAGCCTGGCAATGGAGACGTCATCGGGGTTGATGAATTTATAGGCGGTTCTATGATTGACGGTATTTTGGCGTGTCCCCAATTTGCAGCCAAAAAAAGCCGAACAAGCCACAAGAACACAAAGTACATTTTTGCTGAACGTCATTTTCTGGTTGCTCGGCATGGAAATGAATGTTTTCTCAAGAATTCTATCAATTTGCTGGTCAGTGACCTAGCATGCAGCCCAACCCAATTTAGGGTGTGCGAACCATCAACCCGTAAGGACAGGGAATTATGGATTTTCTTGCGCTGCTCCCAAAAGCCCTCACCTGGTTTTTAGCGATGCTTTTTTCTCTGTGCTTTCATGAGGCCGCGCATGCTTATAGTGCAAAAATCTGCGGTGATAAGACGGCCGAACGCCTTGGGCGCCTCACACTGAATCCCTTTGCCCATGCCGATCTCATGGGGACAATTATCCTTCCGTTGGTCGGTTTGCTCGCCCAACTGCCGGTGTTAGGTTGGGCTAAACCCGTTCCGGTTGACGAACGGAATTTCCGCCGGTGGCCGCGACTATCCCACGCCTTTGTTTCTGCGGCGGGGCCTCTGTCAAATTTAATTATTTGTCTGTTGTGTGTCGCTGTGCTGACGCTCTACCAACTTTTTTTGGCCAACGCGATTCCAAAGGGGTCGTTTTTTTATCCCTTGATTGGTTTGCTCGAGGCGATGGTGTGGATCAATGCAATCTTGGCTGTTTTTAATATGATTCCTTTGCCGCCCCTTGATGGGGCCGCTGTGCTGCAGCTTGTCCTGCCACGCGACATGGCCGACGCCTACGAACGCGTGGTGGGCCCGGTTGGCTTTTTTATCTTGCTCGCCCTTATGATGAGTGGAGGCCTCGGCTGGGTCTCTCAGGTAGCAAGGGCCTACGTTATGTTCTGTGGGACGGTAGTAGAATACGCTGTCAGATTAGTCCTAGCCGGTTGAAGTAAACATACCACTCAGATAGGTTCACAGGATGAAGGCGCGACGAAAAACAAAGTTTATATTTGTCACCGGTGGCGTGGTTTCCTCGCTCGGCAAGGGGATTGTCGCGGCAAGCGCCGGTGCACTCCTTGAAAGCCGAGGGCTCAAAGTCAGCCTCACTAAATGCGATCCATATATTAACGTGGATCCTGGAACAATGAGTCCGTTTCAGCACGGTGAAGTTTTCGTGACGGAAGACGGTGCAGAGACCGATCTTGATATCGGACATTACGAACGGTTTACCCACCACGCACAACTGACGCGCCGCAATAGTTTTTCCGCAGGCCAGGTTTACGATTCGGTCCTTGGCAAAGAGCGTAAGGGCGTTTATCTCGGCGGCACGGTTCAGGTCATTCCGCACATCACCGATCAGATCAAAGAAAATATATTTAAGGCGTCCGAAGGGTCCGATATTTCCATTGTTGAAATCGGCGGCACCGTTGGCGACATCGAAGGGCTACCGTTTCTTGAGGCCATTCGCCAAATTCGCTATGACCTTGGTCCTGAAAATGTTTGCTACATCCACCTCACCTTGGTGCCTTACATTAACGCCGCCAAAGAGTTGAAAACAAAACCAACCCAACATTCCGTAAGGGATTTGCGTCAGATTGGTATTCAACCAGATATTTTAGTCTGCCGCGCAGAACGCCCAGTTCCAGAAGATCAAAAGCGTAAGATCGCTCAATTTTGTAACATTAAACCGGACCGCGTTTTCGAAGCCCAGGATGCAGACAGCATCTACCGGGTGCCCCTTGTGCTTCACGGTCAAGGTTTTGACCAGGCGCTTGTTGACGTTCTAAATATTTGGACCGGCGAACCGGATTTGGCTGAGTGGCGGGCCATCACCCATGCGTTGGACCATCCCAAAACCAGCGTCAAAATTGGCGTCATTGGGAAATATGTTGGGGTCGTGGACTCCTACAAATCAATCGCGGAATCTCTGGCCCACGCTGGCATTGCAAATCAGGCGCAGGTTGAAATTTCTTATATTGATTCCGACTCCATTAGAGAAAAAGAGGTCGCAAATCAACTGGGTGGATTTGACGGGATCATCATTCCCGGAGGATTTGGCAACCGCGGGATCGAGGGAAAAATTTCAACGATTCGCTTTGCTCGCGAAAAAAACACGCCATTTTTCGGCATTTGCCTCGGCATGCAACTTGCCGCCATTGAATTTGCGCGCCACAAGATCGGTCTTGTCGGAGCAAACAGCCAAGAGTTTGATTCGGCCGCTCCGGACCAAATCATTCACCTCATGGAAAGCCAAAAGGCGGTGGCCCAAAAAGGTGCATCGATGCGCCTTGGCTCATACCCATGTCGTCTGAAGGCTCACACCAAGGCACAAGAGGCGTACACCGACACGATAATCAGTGAACGCCATCGCCACCGCTATGAATTTAATAACGACTATCGGCAACGCTTTTCCGACGCCGGTATGACTTTCTCTGGAGTTTCGCCAGACGACACCCTCGTGGAAATCATGGAGCTGACAGACCACAAATGGTTTTTAGGTTGTCAATTTCACCCGGAGCTTAAAAGCCGTCCGTTCAAACCTCACCCATTATTCCGCGAATTTGTCCGCGCATGTTTGGCGGCAAAGGAAGCGAAAGCATGAGCCGAAACTCTGAACGCGATCATCTTGAATCAGCGCGGCGAACGCTGGAAGTTGAAGCTCAGTGTGTCGCCTTGGTGGCAGAGCGGTTGAGCGGAAGTTTTACCAGCCTTTGCAACGCGATCCTGGCCGCTAAGGGCAAGGTCGTCACCACGGGACTCGGGAAATCCGGTTTTATTGCTAGAAAGTTGGCTTCAACTCTGGCGAGCACGGGGACGCCAGCATTCTTTCTTCATCCCAGCGAAGCCATGCACGGGGATTTTGGAATTATCCAGAAAAATGATGTTTTAGTGGCCTTTGCTCATGGCGGCGAAACGGTCGAGGTCAATGGCGTGGCAAGTTATTGTCGCAGGCTTCAGGTACCCGTGGCTGGAATAACGGGAAAGTTGAATTCAACCCTGGCCGGATTATCAGATTTCGTGATCGATGGTTCGGTTTCTCGAGAGGCCTGTCCGCTCAATCTAGCCCCAACCTCGTCGGCACTTGTGGCGATGGCCATTGGTGATGCACTTGCTGTTGCCCTGATGGAGGCCCGCGAGTTTACGGCGAAGGACTTCGCAGCCCTTCATCCGGCGGGCAGCTTGGGCAGAAAATTGTCCCGGGTCCGCGATCATATGCATGGCCTAGAAAGCATTCCCGTGGTCAGCCCGGACGACGGCTTTCACGATGTCCTGGAAACCGTCACGCGCCGCAATTTTGGGATTGCTGCAGTTGTTTCAAAAAAAGACGGTAAATTAATGGGTTCAATTTCGGATGGAGATGTCCGTCGTCACCTGCTGAATGCCGATGCAAGGGCTTTGACCTCTGTCGCTCGAGACTTCATGAGGGCGTCTCCTCGGACGGTAACTCCCGAGGCGCTCGCCATTGACGCCGTAACCATTATGGAATCTTGCCAGATCACCTCGCTTTTCGTGGTGGAACATGGCGCGGAAGGCCGCCTTACCGGGTTAGTTCGCATGCATGACCTTCTTGCTGCTAAGATTGTGTAATGAACAAACGGACCAAATTGGTTCTCGTTCTTTCCACCTTGGCAGTTTCAACGTCGGCATATTTGGCCCGCGAACGAGGCAAGGCACGTGATCGTTCGAGTTTCGACGCAAACCTCCGCGAGGCGCGCATAGCCTTCGAGGATTTCACGGCAACCCGCTACAATGCAGGGGCTGTGACCGGAGTGATACGCGCCAAATCGGGATATTTATTGGAACCAAATATGCTCGAGCTTTTTGGGGATGTCAGTATCCGCACCCTAAAAGGAGAGGGCGGCAAAAAGTATTGGGACCAACTTTACTGCGAAACGGCGACTGCCTACTTCCGAGCGACCAATCTTATCCAACTACTCACCTCCTCTTCAATGGATCACGTTGACCTACGTGGATTTGTTAAACTTGAGACGAGGCATATGACGCTGGAGACCGATTCGGCCGTGTATAATTCTGAGGCTGGAATCCTTCAATCGACGACCAAGGTTCAATTGAGCGGTCCAGGACATTACGTCAAGGGTGAGGGTGGGTTTTTGTTTGATCTGCGCAAAGAACATTTAAACATGCTGGGTCCAATCAGGGGCGGAGGCAGCTTTGAAATGCCGTGATGGAAAGCCGTTTAGCGCCTTTGCTCTCTTTTGGCTCATGCTTGCAGGATACCTTATTTTGACGACCACGCCATCGGCGCGGGCTGACCTGGTCGAAGAGGTGGAGGATCTGGAGCGGCAAGGCAGGCCAGAACGCCAAACGGTTCCTGGTGTAAGTGCTACGCCGACGGCTCCGCGCCCCGCGACCAATGACCCGGGGGTGGAGCAGTCTAAAGCCAAAACCGCAGAAAAAAGCGGCTCAAAAACCCGGGGAGATAAACAAAAAAAGGCGGCAAACCGGTCTCCGGTGCTGTTTGAAAGTAAGAACCTTCAGGCGATGAAAGATCAAGGTGAGATCGTCCTGAAGGAGGAAGTGATCATCACCCAGAGCGATTTTCGTTTGGAAGCAGATGAAGCGACGATTTATTTTGACCAAAAAACCAGAGAGGCCGTCAAAGTCATCGCAAGTGGACGCGTTAAGGCGTTTAAGGAAGATCAGGACTTAAAAGAGCGGGTGAAGGCAGAGTGCCACGAAGCCGTATTTTACAGCCAGGAGCGAAAGATGATCCTTCGCGGAAATGCCAAGTTATGGCGTGGCGCGGATCTCATTCGCGGAAAAAAAATCATCTATGACCTTGATACGGGGCGGATTACGGCCGAGCGCATCGAGGGCGTTGTGCAACCAGGAGGAAAAAAATGAGTCCTCTTTCAAAAGAGGGGTTTAGCGGCCAATCTCGCCTTGAGGCAGACGGCATTAGTAAAGCCTTTAAAACCCGAAAGGTCGTAAAATCGGTTTCTTTTGAGGTTGGGACGGGCGAGGTGGTTGGACTTTTGGGTCCTAACGGCGCAGGGAAAACCACGAGTTTTTATATGGTCGTGGGTTTACTTTTTCCTCAGTCGGGCCGGATCTTACTCGATGGCGAAGATATAACCCATCAGCCGATGCACCTGCGGGCTAGCAGGGGAATTAGCTATCTCCCACAAAACATGTCTATTTTTCGGCGTTTGACGGTGGAAGATAACCTCCTTGCGGTGATGGAGGTGTGCGGCATCAAACGCCATGCACGTAAAGCCCTGTTGGACGATTTGATTGAAAAATTTCAGATTGGTCATATTGCCAATAGTCTAGGGGCGGCGCTCAGTGGTGGCGAACGACGGCGCGTGGAAATTGCCCGCTCCCTTATCATAAAACCAAAATTTCTTCTTCTCGACGAACCCTTCGCGGGGATTGATCCCGTGACGGTGCAAGAGATCCAAAAAATTATTTCCCAGCTCCGAAATGATGGCCTAGGTGTTTTAATCACGGATCATAACGTGCGAGAAACGTTAGGAAGCTGCGACCGAGTTTACATTCTCACAGGGGGACAAATCACAGCTCACGGTAAACCAGCAGAGGTTGCGGCTCATCCCGAGGTTCGCGAAACTTACCTTGGAGAAAATTTTCGGCTTTGAGGCGTTTATTTTTGTCTGTCCTCTGAAGTTGGCGTTTTTCTTGCAGAGGGGCGACAATAGACTTGTAGCTATCGCTGCCCGTGATTCAACGTTTTAAAAAAGGTTCCGCCCGCATGGCTTTTGACTTGCGACCGAAACTTGGGTTCCGTCAGGACGTCCTGATGACGCCTCAGTTACAACAGGCCATCAAACTGTTGCAGCTTTCGCGCCTAGAATTAGAACAGTACGTGGAAACCCAACTCGCCGAAAATCCGATTCTCGAGGAGTCCGCCGGGGATGCCGAGTCGCCCGAAGAGGCGGTTCATGCCGAACGTGAGCGCGAACAGACCGAGCAACAGGCGGTTGAGCAACGGATGGAAGAGGCTCAAAACATAGTCGACCGCGTCGGGTCTGAGGCACCGGAGACGGTCGAGTGGGAATCCCTTGGTAATTCGGATGAGTATCAGTCGTCGGCGTCGGCGAGCTCCATTCGTCGCACCAATAGCGGCGAAGACGATCAGCCGAATTATGAGAATGTAGTCAGTCGGGCCGCCT
>CAMDHM010000006.1 GCA_945898195.1 Pseudobacteriovorax antillogorgiicola
CTCCTAGCATGTTCCTCGATGTGTTCCCGCCAACGAGTCGATGCCTGGTGTGATGTCGAGTTCATAAAAATCCCCTTCATGATTTATGAAGGGGAGATCTTGGACGGAAATCAAGCGGCGCGGAAGATGTCGATCATGGAGCGCTTACGTTGATTCATTCTTTTGTGTTATGAATCTGCAGGATCCACGCCACAACGACATATCGGACATAAGCACCCGTAATTATTGAGTATAGATAAATTTTTTGCGTCGGCTATTTCTACTTAGTGCCCTCAATTTTGACGCTAAAAACTAAAATCGATCAATGTTTGTCCAGTTTGGCGAAGTCGTCGCGTTTAATAGTTTTAAACTGCTCTACATGGCTGCGCCTGACATCAGATGCCATTTCAAGCCATGCCCCTCGGGGTGCTCGCGATTACGGCGCCAGGCGCAGCCATGTAGAGCAGTTTATAAAGGTAAATTGCAAAGTCATTTGCCGTTGGCAACGCCCAAGGGAATCGTCACCAGAGGCCTTAGGAATGCTGAAGATTGTTCCAGCCGCCGAATGACGGGATCGAATTTCGGTCCTGAATCCTCTGGCGTTTTGATAAACTCCTCGTAAATCCCAATCGGATTGAGCACTCCGACAAGCAACGGCGCCAGGGCCCAGGCGCGCCGCAAATTCTTATTTAGTTCTAACTCGGATCCAATATGCACAACTGCGATCTGTATCAGATTGCCTGTGACATTCGTATCGGGTAGCGGAATCTTTTGAATGCTAGCAGCAACCACGCTGGTGAATCTGTTTCGCCATTCAAATGAAAATTCGATTTCGATCGTCGTCCAATCAGACCGCTCCAGTTGCTCTCGCCCGTAATTCGCCTCGGTCATCGAGGTTAACGCCTGCAGGATCATCGCGCGGGCATAGGCATCTGGGCCATCAACTTCAATTTGCCATCTTCGAGCTGAATTCTTTGTAAGGGTCACATGGGCCGAACCCCTACGACGCAGGTGATAAATCTTCAATGGCACGTCAAGATGTGCGCGTAGCTCAGCGGCAAAATCATCGATTAGCGGCTTGCTACGTGCCGACTCCGTAACATTGAGCACTCCACCACTGCTGCTGGACCACACGCGACCGCTCGGCGACACAACCATACCCGGCAAAGCCGCCGGCAATAAATCGCCGTAGTTCTTAGGCCTCCTTGAAACGGCTCCCGCGCCAGTTTCGGTTCGCCGCTCCCGTACCGTTGACGTTGGCGACCGAGCATGATTCAACTTAATGGTGGAACGAACATCCCACTGCAGATCGCTCAGCTTGATTGGTACGACCTGGTGTACGTTTAGTTCGTGCCCTTGACGCCAATCCGGCAGGAACAGCCAAACAGTGTGAAGCCCAAATGATCCAATGGCGATCAAAAGCCAGCGCAATCGTCTACGATTTGGTGCAGTTCGAGTCATTGGCAAAGTTTAGACTGGTGGAGAATTTACCAACCCGGTGTCGGAAATGGTGGAGAAACAAACACCTTCCTCCAGAACAGTTCCTCCAATTCTCCTCCGATGTTAGGGATTTCTTCCCTAACATTCTAGTTGCTTAGCATCGACGTTTTTCCTCCAAACCGGGCATTCCGGCTATTTTTTCGTCTCCAGAAACCTGGTGGAAAAGCGGAGGAAACGAAGATCGCGGAAACACGCTGGAGGAAACTGCTCCGGACCTAGCTTCTAACCCGGGTAGACGTTCTGGTTAGACGCCCGAGCCTTGGCCATAAAATCTGTACCCAATACTCTTTCGGCTGCGAACTGATTGTGACGGCGGCACCGCAAGGTCAAATTGTCTACCGCGTGTTGGCCGCCGCGGCACCACATCTCGATATGGTCAAGCTCCAACATCGATCGTTCGTCGCATCGACTCCCATCGGGATGTCGCCACGTGCACCGGCCTCCATCACGGGGCCAAACAGTATGGCGCGCTGAGGCAGGAACCGCCGGCCGAACGCGCAGGCCGTCCTTCCCTGGGGAAGCGCGCAACTGCACCTCTGGTGGAGTCCGCTGACCGTCCTTCCCCGAGGAAGGAACCTTGGGCTCAACGGCAGAACTCTGCTCGGCCTCCTTCCCTGGGGAAGCGACGCCTGACTTCTCCTTGCGCACCGCTGCCCGCTCCGCTTTCCGGAGAGGATCACGCTTTTCGAGCATATCACCAAGCGCCTTGACCAAAACTTCAGGCAGCGACGGAACATGACCGCCGTGCGATAGCACCTCTCGTGCGCGGTCAAGGACCTCAAGCTGAGACTTTGTTAGCTTCACACGCAGCTCAACCTCTGGCTCTTTCTCCAAAAGACGACCGTCCGCGGTCACGCGCGACACCAAGCATTCGACGTCGCGCTAGGACTTGTTCTTTATCCCAGCAAGTAGGATATCTGCATTCGCCTGTGTGATCTTCGGGGAAATGAGTGCTAAATGAGATACCTGGGTCTCGCCAACTTTCACCATCTCAAGAGCTATGGGAAAGAAGCGAATGACGCGAGCCGCTTGCGCGCGCTTCCAGTATTGGTTCGGCGTCAAACCGATAAACTCTGCGAATTTTTCAGACGTCATATACATGTTGACCGCGGCGTTGCGTCTTTCCAGTTCGCCGACCAGCGCGACAGATTCCAGAGTGATTTGACGTTCCTTGGTATGCAGATCTTTCGCCTTTTGTGTCAGCTCTCGAAGTTCTTGACGGACATCAATCATATTAGCCCCATCCTTAAATCCTGCGACGGCACATACATAACACGACTTTTTTGCGCGCGTTTTTACAGAACCGAGGGTCCAGAAAAAGACTCTCTCTCAATGGAGCAAAATTCTTGGTGTGACGCGTCCGCGGTGCCTGAGTCAGAAAATTTTCAAGAAGCAGCTAGAATCGAAGCAGCGTGGAGATTTGGAGGTCGGAAAACGCGTCAAGTGATTTCTGCGCGGCAGTCGTATGATTATCTTCCAAGACTAACGCGCAGGTCCTTTAAAACCCGTTCGACTTTGACGCCGGAAGGAGGCGCAACGAAGACCGTGTCATCGCCTGCAACGGTGCCAATTATTCCGCCCGGTTTCGTCTTGTCGAGATAGTAGGCGACCCTTGCTGCAGACCCTGGTTCCGTATGAATCACGATCAACCATCCATTCGTCACAATATCGATGACAAGTTCGCCTGCAGATCCTGATGAGCGACTGACCGCGGGCTCTTGCGGAAGTTGCCAGACGACCATTCCCGCTGCATCGCGATTCTTGACGGCTCGAAGTCGTTTGAGAGCACGAGAGATATTCGATTGCGTCGCCGCAACTCCAAGGCGAGATAATTCGTTAGCAATTTCAAGCTGTGTGCCTTGTGCGCCGCGGTACAAAAGATTCCTAAGAGCGGATTCGACAGTCATATGACTTGTTATGGGTCGATCACGGGACTTGGCTTTGACAACCATTGCTTCCTCCGGCGTTTGCATAAATATGCGCATAAATTTACTAATTATGCAACGAACTATTGAGAAGCGCACACTTTGGCTCTAAAAACAGCTGCTGAGATTTAACGGCTAAGGAGTCGCCATGAAAAAAATCATCCTCGCCTACAGCGGCGGCCTAGATACCAGTGTGATCCTGAAGTGGCTTAAAGAGGAGCGCGGGTATGACGTTGTCGCGTTTACCGCAAACATCGGACAAAAGGAGTCGGTCCAAGATGTTCGCTCGAAGGCCATAGCCCACGGCGCCGTAGACGCCATTGTCACCGATCTACGAGCTGAGTTCGCCGAGTCCTTCGTGTTTCCCATGTTGCGGGCCGCACCAATTTACGAAGGATACTATCTGCTGGGAACGAGCATCGCCCGTCCACTCATAGCCAAGCGCCTCGTGACGTTGGCTCGCGAGCACGGAGCAGATTCGATTGCACATGGCGCGACTGGCAAAGGCAATGATCAAGTACGCTTCGAATTGAGTGCCTATGCGCTTGATCCCAATATTTCGGTCGTAGCACCGTGGCGCGAGTGGTCATTCAAGGGTCGAGCCGATCTAGAAGACTATGCCAAAAGTCACAACATTCAGGTACCAACGACTCCGAAAGATCCGTGGAGCTATGATGGTAATCTGCTGCATGCTTCTTATGAAGGCGGCGTCCTCGAAGACCCGTGGCAAGAGCCGCCTGAGGGCCTTTATCGGCTGACCAACTCGATTCCAAATTCTCCAGACCAACCGGAATATGTTGAAATCGAGTTTGCCTGTGGAGACGCAGTGCGCCTTAACGGTACGTCGCTCAATCCGTACGAGATCCTCGACAAATTGAACGACATCGCGGGTCGTCATGGTGTTGGTCGGGTTGACATGGTTGAGAATCGGTACGTAGGAATCAAGAGTAGAGGTGTCTACGAAACACCCGGAGGGACGCTTCTCTTGCATGCGCGTCGCGCGGTCGAAAGCTTAGTTCTAGATCGTGAGGTGCTCCACCAACGAGATATGCTTTCAGTTCAGTACGCCCGGCTTGTCTATAACGGCTACTGGTTTTCGCCAGAGCGTGAAGCATTACAAGTCTATATCGATCACGTCGCCAAAGGCGTAACCGGCGGCGCTAAGCTCAAACTGAACAAGGGATCCTGTGCAATTGTAGGGCGTCGCAGCGAAACCAGTTTATACGATAAAAGGCTCGCTACCTTTGAAGCTGAAGATGTTTTCAGACAGGCCGATGCTGAGGGCTTTATTAAGATTAATGCTCTTCGCTTGCGGGCCCACGCCTCAAAATCAAGCTGTAAGGGCGGAATCCTATGAGTGATCTTCTTTGGGCAGGTAGAATGTCGGAAAAATTGGACGACGAGTTTGCGGTCTTTCAAGGATCTCTAAAATTCGATCGTCGACTAGTGACGCAGGACATCCGAGGGAGCATCGCTCACGCTGAAATGCTTGCCTTGGAGGGCATTTTGACTGGTGAAGAAGGTCAATTGATCGTTGATGCCCTTAGCACAATTGATCAAGACATTGCGACCAACTCTTCCTCGATACCTGAACACTGCGAAGATATTCATTCCGCCGTTGAAACCCTCCTTCGCGGCAAAGTAGGAGATCTGGCCGGGAAGCTGCATACAGCGCGTTCGCGCAACGATCAAGTAGCGACTGATTTTCGCCTCTTCATAAAAGAGGCCTGTCAGGAACATATCCTGGCCATCAGCTGCTTAAAAAAACAGCTTCTAGCTGAAGCTGAGCGACACTTGTCGTCTCACAACGGCAAGCCGGCTGTTCTGCCAGGATATACGCACCTGCAGGTAGCCCAGCCGCTGCATCTTTCCCACTGGCTTTTGGCGTATTTTGAAATGTTGACTCGCGACGAATCTAGATTTGCCGCAGCAATGGATCGGATGGATGAATGTCCTCTCGGAGCTGCAGCCCTATGTGGGACGAGCTGGCCGATCAATCGTACGCAGACCGCTGATCGTCTAGGTTTTTCTAGACCCATGCGAAACAGTGTCGATGCGGTGTCGAGCCGGGATTTTGTAATCGACTATCTGAGCGCATGTTCGAACCTTATGGTGAATCTCAGTCGCCTTGCCGAAGACTTGATCATTTACTCGACATCAGAGTTTGGTTTCGTGTCGATGCCAGATTCGTTATCGACAGGTAGCTCGATTATGCCTCAAAAGAAGAACCCCGATCTTTGCGAGCTGACGCGGGCAAAATCTGGTCGGCTCTTTGGACATTTGATGGGGACTCTTGTTGTGCTGAAAGCATTGCCTAGTTCCTACAACAAGGATCTTCAGGAGGATAAAGAGGCAACCTTTGATGCCTACGACACCCTCGGGCCATTGCTTGCTTTGTGGACTAAACTAGTCCCGAAACTTAAGTGGAATCTCGACGTAATGCATGCCAAGGCTTGTGAGGGATTCTCTTTCGCAACTGACTTGGCCGATGAGCTTGCGAAGCTTGGCCTCCCCTTTCGAGACGCGCATCGAGTAGTTGGTCAAGTTGTCAGTTATTGTGTTGAGCACAGCAAACGTCTTGATGACCTTGGCTCCGATGAGCTGTCGCACTTTCACCCCGCCTTAAATCAGGGGGTCTTGTCGAAGATCACTTTGGATCTGATCATGGAGAGGCGCCAATCTTTTGGGGGATCAAGTACCGCCTTAATATGCGAAGCGATCCGGCAAGCTCGTTCGCTGCTCGCGGATGCCTCCCCTTGATGCTTCCCACCAGCAAGGCATGCAGTCGCTGCGGTCGTGAAAAATCGATTTCCCAGTTTTACACCAAAGGCTTGCGTCACGATGCCACGTGCAAAGAATGCATCAAGTCCAAGAAGCGAGCCAAGTGTTATAGAGGTCGGCTCTCACCAGAGATGGAGCGGCTTTTGGAGGTTAAGAAAATCGTCGAGGCTTGGGAACTCGAGCGCCTCGAAATCTTCCACGCTCGGATCAAAGAAATTATTGAGCGATGCGAGAACCGTCTGCGTGAGCAAAAGGCCTCGCCAGGCGGTCTCGAGTAAGGCGTTCGCGTGCCGCGAGCCCGACAAACGTGTCGGAACTCCGACCTCGACTTGATAACAGGCCACCCACCACCGTATCCTCCACTCGCGTGGAGGAATATCGAACTTTCGAGCACTTCTTACCGACGTTGCTTAGCTTGCTGAGATGACTGGGAGATTCTGTTCGATGAGGCGGGATTCAAACCATTACCTTTATCGAACTTCGGAAAACTGGTGGGGATACACAGACTCGAACTGTGGACCTCTGCAATGTGAATGCAGCGCTCTAACCAACTGAGCTATATCCCCGGAGTCAGGTGGTGGGGGCACACGGATTCGAACCGCGGACATCCTGCTTGTAAGGCAGGCGCTCTAACCAGCTGAGCTATGCCCCCACATACGGAAACTTGAGCTTGCAGGTTGTAAACTGCTGGCCATTAGAGTGTCAATTCAAATGGTAATGGACCAGTCCTGAGTCACTATAAATCAGCTTTTTTCGGGGAACAGACCGTAACCATTCGCAAAACCGTTGAAAACCATCATAATCATGAAACGGCACCCCCCGGGCTGCCCAATCGTCAGTGGCATCGGGACGCACTTCACTGCAGGACTTTAGCTGGTCCAAATCAAACATCGTCAGGACGTCTGTCGCACGTTTATAGTCTGGCGGCGCCAAGGGCGCTGGATTGCCGATAAACCCCAAAATCACCCTCACATCGCGCCACTCGTGGAAGGCCGGCTGAAGGTTGCCGTCCACCAATAGGTAGGCATTGGATGCGATGCCCTTGCGGGCCACAGCCAGATCAATCGGCAAAGCCTTCGCTGATTTGGAGAAGGCTGGAACCACACTGCGAACAAAAAGCGGACCCTGAAGGATGACACCAGCAGCGATGCTCGCAATCATCAATAGACGGCTAAGGCGGTGGCGCCAGCCCGTTAATAGCACCATGTTGTCGGTCAGGATCACGGCAAAAAAGGGTGCGAATGCCAACGGATAAATTGCCGTCGGCGACTGGATTTGGACGAAGCGCGCCAAAACCACAATTGCTAATCCAGGCATGGCCAGCCATACGGCCCACGTCGGACGAAAAATGACCGCAAAGAAACCTGCCGCGAAAAGCAGTTCAAGGATGGCTGACCAGTTGGCTTGCATTAGAGCCGTTAACTTAAAATCAAGATAGTTGAGCCCGTAATAGCCATCATGCTGGGAATGTGCCGGCATCCAGCGAAGGAATAACCAAAGAAAAAACCCGAGCTGGAGCGCCCCCCAAATTCCTACGAATAAAGCTTTTCTTCGTTGAACCAGCCAATTCAGGCGCAATGCCAAAAGCAATGCAGCCCAAGCATTGATGATCCAAAAAACTTCCTTGCAGGATCCTGCCCATATTTGCGCCAGAACAAAAACAATCACCGAACCGACACCAAATTGCAGGCCACCAGCCCAAACCCGATCTTCTCGAGGCGGGAAAAGCAGCGTACCCGCCCCTTTATCCGACAACGAATTCAAAACCACACCCTGAAGAATGAAGGCAGGAACCGCCAAAACATCGGGCGCGAAACCAAAATACAGCCGAGCCGCGAAGGCCGGGAACAAACACATGAAGATTGGGCCAACCGCATCGGATCTGAAACCTGCCCGACGTTGGCCGGGAGCCACAGCGCCACGCAGCGCAGCGGATCGCATTCCAAGGATAACGGCCCCTGCGCCAAGCGACAGCCACGAAATAAAAAATAAAATTTCGGTCGAAGGAAAAATCGAATAAAGCGGGATTAAGAGCGCAACAATTGGCTGAAAGTGATGGGCAAGAAAATTGGTCTCCCCAGTAATGGAGCTGGGCCAAACCAATAGACCAGACCAACCGGAAACCACCCACGCCGCCTTCAACTCCGCCAGTATCTGTAGATATATTCCGCTGTCAAAAGCGTGGATCAGCTCGCGGGATGAACGTAACATTCCTAACGCGAGGAGTCCTGCGCTTAGCGCAACATAGATCAGGAGGCTCCGACCCGCGGCTTCAAAACCAGTCACGAGGCGCTTCACAGGTCACTCCACGTTAGCAGAAAATAGGATTCTAAATCATGTCTGTGGAGATTTCGTGATTATCCAATCATCCATAGTCCGCTGCCACTTTTTCCAGAATGGAAGATTTTCCTCCGGCGTGCACTCCGTCATTCCAGTGACCTTGCGCGGAAATTTTCCGGAAGTATCAATCTCAATATCGACATATCGGAATTTTTTACCGTAATTGCCTTCCGCAAATTCGAGAGTCGCCTGCAAATCACAATTTTCGCGATTGATCACGAGGTTGCGCGCACAAACCGGAATGAACCCTTCGTCAACCTTAGCAACCCACTCTGGATCTGGATTTGGCATCAAATACCATTCGCAACGTTCTTGGTGGCTTAAATCACAGCCGGCAACAAAAGTCGCCAGGATGGACATTGAAGCAAGGGCCATAAAACGATTGGTTTTAATTCTCATAGTTGATCCGGATCTCGATACGACGGTTCAATGAACGTCCACTCGGCGACCGGTTGTCGGCAATTGGACGCGTGTCCGCATAGCCGGCAGCTTGAACCTTGGTCGGGGAAAAATTCTCCTTTTCGATCATATAACGAAGCACCGACGTCGCGCGCATGGTGGAGAGTTCCCAGTTGCTCATTTCGCCCTTCATTGGCGCATTATCTGAATGCCCTTCGACGGTAATGTTACGTCCAAGGTCTTTCAATATTTTGGCCACCGCCTCAATTTCCTTGCTGGCTGTTCTTTTCAGCTTCCATTCGCCTGGTTCGTAAAAGTGTGAGGCTAAAAGCCGCAATCGAATGCCGTCGGGAGAGCGGTGGACTGATACGACACGTTCTGCGCCCTCCTTACCAACCTCCACGCTTTTTTCCGGGCCATACAGGCGATCTTCCAACTGCGCATTGATCCGCTTCATTTCGGAATCAATAACTTTGATGTTCTCTGTCTCGCCGGGATATTTCTTGATCAGAGGCGGGCGGGCCTGGTTGCCCTTGAAGTTCTCAAAAATCCCTATTCCTGCCTCCTGCGGACCGACCCGACGATCGATGGGAACTTCTTCCATCACCGTATTGAATTCCTCGTTGATGGCGCTGGCCGCTTGCTCGATCGTCGCCCCGGCGCCCTCTTTTTTTAGAGCAAATAGCACCACAAACACGGCGAATAGCAGCGTCATCATATCGGCGAAGCTTACGAGCCATCGCTCGTGGTTTTCAAATTCTGGACATTTTACTTTTTTTGCCACGCGGGGACCCTTTTACTCTTCGTGTGCCTCACCACCGTGGCTCGTGTACACCTTAAGGCGTTCTTCGATGATCTTCGGGTTTTGTCCAGATAAAATACCGTCAATTCCGATGATCACCATGGCGCGGTAATGGTTTTCGATCATCGCCTTGCGCTTAATGCGCTTTCCACCAGGAATACACATGATATTGGCGATTCCCACGCCGTAAAGGGTAGCCACGAAGGCCACGGCGATACCTGGTCCGATCTTCTCGGGCTGATCAAGCACGGTCATAACCTTCATCAGACCAATCACTGCACCAAGAATACCAATCGTTGGCGAAATGGCGCCAAAGTCTTCCCAGAACTTCACGCAAATCTCGACCTCTTCGAATTCAACAAAAGCTTCGTTTTCCAGCGTGTCACGAATGATGTTGGGATCGGTACCGTCAACGGCAAGCTTTACTGCGGCTTTTAATGGCCCATAGGAAAGTCCTTCGCGTTTTTTCTCCAACGCTAGAATCGATTCCTTACGTGCCGTTTGAGCCAGATCGATGATCTCTGCCGCAATTTGTTGAGGTGTCGTGGGCGAGTTCTTCATCAGAATATTAGGGATGGCTTTGAATGCACGAATATAGTCCGGGATTGGATATGCCACCATGAGCGCGCCAAGTGTCCCGCCAATCACAATCAAAAATGACGGAAGGCTGACAAATTGCGGAATAAGGTTGGCTGCACCCTTGGCGACAACGCCTCCAAGGATCATGGCCATAGCAAAAATAGGACCTATGATAAAACCGATATCCATGGCGCGACTCGCGATTCAGGTTGGTTGCCCTGATTATACCGCATCTCAGACGCTTCTGTGCGTGGCAGCGGAATAACAGTTCCCTCGGGCGCCCGGGGGCCATAAACTTTCTGCACAAGGATCGAATTTCCCTGCTTTTGTCCCTGTATTTTTCCAGAAATACAAATGAACGCCTGGCGGGCGAGCATGCTTCCAAACTGATCATGTGTCTGCGGTGTGAACACAAGATTGATGTAACCGTGCTCATCTTCAAGCGTGTAAAAGACCATCCCCTTGGCCGTGGGAGGCGCCTGTCGAACAAGAACCATCCCAAAGGCAAAAACTTGGGCATTAATCGGCATCGACTCTACACGGTTTGATGGGGTGATCTTCGCCACCGGAACATCAAAGCACCAGTATTCTGATCGAACGATTGCCGAGGGATGATCGCCAAGGGCAACAGAAGTTGCCTCCAAGTCATTCTGCACACGCTCCATGCTGGACTCTGGGGCAAACTGATGTTGCGCCTCCACGTCCGCCATTAAGCCAACATAAGGCGCAGCTTCGGCCATCCAGAATGCGTCCTTGCGGCTTAACCCAAATGCCATAAAGGCATTCGCTACGGCAAGGCTCGCCAAGTCGCTACGATAAACCCCGATCCGTGATGCTGCTTGAAAAACTTCATCGCAGCTCGACCAACCTTGATCAGCACGAGCACGGATTAGACTCCGGCCACCTGCCTCGCGCAGGCCACGAACCAAACAGAGCCCAAGGCGAATCGCATAGACGGCTGGCTTTCCGGTTCGAACATCCGCAGGCGAGATCATTTCAAGGTGATGCTGCCACTCCGATTTTTGCACACATACAGGTCGAACCTCGACCCCGCATCGGCGCGCCGCCTGCACCAAGGCCAGCGGGCTGTAAAAACCCATCGGCTGCGAATTAAGCACTGAAATAAAAAATGCCGCCGGATAATGGCATTTTAACCATGCTGATGTGTATGCAATGATCGCAAACGATGCCGAGTGAGATTCGGGAAATCCGTATTCAGCAAAGCCACGCATTTGCTGCAAGATCACCTGCACAAATTTTTCGTTAATCCCATTCTTTCGCATACCGTCAGAAAGTCGCGTAAGCCAGGGATCAATATTTCCCTTGATTGTCCAAGCCCCCATATGCCGACGCAATTCATCAGCCTCACCGGGGCTAAAATCACCCACAGCAATTGCGATCCGCATGACTTGTTCTTGAAAAATTGGAATGCCAAGGGTGCGCGCAAGGATCGGCCGAAGGCGCTCATCAGGAAAGACAACTGCCTCTTCACCATTACGACGCCGCAAGTAGGGATGCACCATTCCGCCCTGAATTGGACCTGGACGAATGATCGCAATCTGGATCACGAGATCGTAAAAAGTCCGCGGTCGGAGCCTGGGCAGCATCGACATCTGCGCACGCGATTCTATCTGGAAAGTGCCCACGGTATCGGCGCGCTGGATCATGGCGTAGGTTGCAGGGTCCTCGGCCGGAACACGATCAAGGGTCATCGGACGGCCATAATGTGATTCTAGGAGACCAAAGCACTTGCGCACGGCGGTCAGCATTCCCAATGCAAGGATATCTATTTTGAAAAAACCAAGAGCCTCAATATCTTCCTTGCACCACTGGACAACAGAACGCCCAGGCATGGTTGCAGGCTCCTGAGGGACAATGTTGTCTAAAGGCTCGTTTGAGAGCATGAACCCACCAGAATGAATTCCAAGATGACGCGGAAAACCACGAATCCTTTCGGTCATGGAAGCCCACAGTGGATGTTCCTTCATGCTTTCGCGAACATCTTCCAAAAGCGTTTCCGGAACACCCAACGCCTTTCCAACGGCACGGGCCGCCCCTCGAGTGCGGAAAGTGATGACATTCGCCACCATCGCAGCGCGCCCACGCCCGTAGCGCGAATAAATATACTGGATGACTTCTTCACGCCGCTCGTGTTCAAAGTCGACATCAATGTCTGGGGGATCTCCACGCTCAACGCTGACAAAACGTTCAAAGAGGAGATCAAAAAGAGACGGATCCACCGACGTCACGCCGAGAACAAAACAGACGGCGGAGTTTGCCGCGGATCCCCGCCCCTGGCAGAGAATCCCATGCTCTCTCGCCCATCGGACGATATCCCAGACCGTCAAAAAATAATCCGCGAACTGCAGTTCAAGTATCAGGCGTAACTCGTGCGCAATAAGATCAACGATCCGTGACGGGAGGGGGTCTCCATAGCGCTCCCGTGCGGCCCGCCAGGTGATCTGCTCGAGAAAACTTTGAGCCGTGTGGCCGTCCGGAATCATTTCCTTTGGGTATTGGTAACGCAGTTCATCCATGCTGAAGTTACAATCGCTAGCCAATTCGGCCGATGCCTCAAGGGCACTACGGAAAATCGGCAAATCCCCGAAGCGACGCATGAGGTTGTCCATTCCATGCAAACAACGCTCGGCATTCACAAACATGTGACTGACACATTCATCCATTTTCAAATTATGACGAATCGCATGCAACACATCACTGACCGGCTTCTGACTACCGTGATGAAAAAATGCATCCTGCGTTAACAGGCACTGAATGCCATACTCTTTGGCCAGTCCTAAAACTTGAGGAATCCAGCAGTCCTCACTTGGGTGCAGGTGCCGACTGACTGCAAAATAAAGTCGCTTGCCAAAAATACCTTTGAGAGCCTCCATCCGCGAACGCAAAACGGTGGTCCCGCCGCTGCGGATCAGTCCGCGCATCGGTAAGATTGCAGCAACACCATCAAGGCCTCGCACACCATTTTCCTGGTGATTGCCATGGGCGACGAAATCGTCCCACGGTACGGAAGCATGGGATTTTCCTTCGCAGTGGCTAAGGGTCAACAATCGGCATAGCTGGGCATAGCCAGTACGATGGCGTGCCACCAAGGCCAGCGTATCCTGGAAAACAACTGGCAAATCATGATCTCTGGCAAAATGAATCTCTGCCCCGTGAAAGAGGCGCATGGGTTGGACGCCTCCACAATCATTGGATGGGCCCTCCAACATGGACTTCGTTATAGCTTTGTGTGCTCGATGGGACCTGGCAAGGCCGTAGGCACCATCAACATCAGTGATGGCAATTCCCCGATATTTTAGATCAAACGCACGTTGCACCATCTCTTGGGGGTGTGAAGCACCAGTAATAAAGCTAAAATTCGTATGGGCCAACCATTCGGTCCAACCCAGGGAGTCCAGCAGCGACTTCATGGTTGCAATGGATGTCATGGTGTTTTATGAGATGAAAATATGAAAAATAATTCTTTGCATAAAATCCTAGCGGCACACTTCATCGTTGCATCTCTTGCGATTGTGACTATGGGAATTAATCTTTCTTGCAGCCGGGAAGTCCCTGAAGACGCTGCTCCTTTGGACCTCACCTCCTCCCGACTTGGCCGTGCATTGCCCCCCGTGGCTCCACTACCGACAAGCAGGGTCGATGCACCACTCCCACTCAGCCCATCTCCAACACGCCCAACCAGGGTGATCGACACTCCTGAAGTTCCGAATCCCCAAGGACTTAAACTTAGCGACAACGAGATTGAGACGGTTAAACTAATCAATCGCTCACGCATCAATCATAGCCTCAACGCTCTGATCGTTGAACAAAAGTTGATGGATACTGCTAACCATTGGGCATCTTACTTTGCCGCCCTTCATCAGCATAACCAATTGGCTCGAGGAACCACTTATGCCCATAACGTTTGCTCTCCCACTATCGATGCGGCCGACGCGTTCCACCAATGGCTGGCTTCCCCCAATTCGCAGGCAAGTTCAAATATACATGACCCGATTTTCAAATACATTGGAGTCGGTTCCGTGTTCAGCGACACAGGATACTGGTACGTTTTCTTCAATTGATTAATTGTACATACCGTGGACATACCACTTCCCCGTTCCATCTTTAAAAACCCAGACCGCACGCTGTTCCTGATCTCGCATCACGTAATAGTCGCGCTGGGTAGAGCCCTGAGATGAAGCACTTCCTGATCGCCACCATTTATCCATGATTCGCTCACGAAAAGTCCAAGTCCTTGATTGATTTATCGGCTGAGGACAAGCTCGTGGTTTCGGATATACAAATAACGGACGCTGGCGACCCAGCGCATGGAATGACGCGCGCGTGATCTCGCCCAGCGATTTCTGTTCTGCCATTGTGGAACTTGAGCTCAATGAATCGACCAGGCAATATCCCTCCTCAGGAATCCAGTTATTGGTGATTTCGTAGGCCTTCAATGGAATTGGTAGACGGTTCTCAAGTTCCTGCAAACGGTCATCACCGGCATCCATGATTGCACCAAACAAATCGCGCATTACTGGTGGCAAGGTAATTTTTTCTGTCACCAATAGATCCCATGAACCAATAGCCTTTTCATAAACACCAAAATCTATCGCTGCGCCCATCGCAGCTGAAATGGCATCTTCAAATGCATAGCAAGCCTGGAGCAGCGCGGTCCGATGATGCGGGGACTCGGCCGGAAGATCGTGGGGGTGGCGAAACCGTATGGGGATGACAAGGCAAGACAAATCGAGGAAGACCACACGCCACTCCAGGCTCAAAACACGTCCAACACCCTGCTTGTTAAGCAGGGTGCACAAACGATCCACGTCATCACGGAGCACACTTTCAATGTGCTCCCATTCCAGCAACGGCATATCCAGATGACGCTTCACCTGGACGCTCTCTTGCTGGTGCCACAAGACCCACGGAAACCCGCAGGAACCTAACTCGTCGTGTTCATGAGCATGGGCCGTCCACAGCCATAAATCATGCAATGCGGCGCCGTAACGCCGGCGAATCGCCATCGCGGCCATTCCGGTAAGGGCCGTCGGTTTTTGAATTCCCAAGCGCTCCATCCCCTGGGCCATCTGACGCGCCTGACCGCGAAAAACCTGCAAATTGAAACGCTCACGCCCACAACCAAACCAGTGCACAGCAACTTCGCCTGCAAGGCGGAACCAAATATCCCAGGACGCCTCGCTAACTAGATTCCGTCCAATAGGATTGTCTGCCGAAACAAAACCCTGAAGTCCACGTTCACGCATCACTTCCATACCCATCAGCGCACGCCATGGATTAACATCCATAACGGCAACAGCGCCCTCACCACCAAGCGCCGCGACAGCTTGACGCAAAAATGAATGCAACCTTTCTTGATGGTTCATCTGATTCTTGATCGGTGAAATTCCAGCCTGCTGGCACCAGTAGGGCCAAACAGGTCGTAGGTCGAGCAACCAAATGGCGTGGTTTTCGCCTGCTGCAGGTTGCCAAAGCATGAACCGCGGGGTGAGCGATTCAGGGTTGAAATCAGATTGAAGCGAAGACACAGCGAGGTAAAACATGAGGCCTCCTTTGCACCATACAATTGTATGGTATCACCGAAAGATCACATGTCAAGAGGCGGAAGATTCAATGGCTGCCGGGACGTTCCCCGAACAGCTTCCAAGTGCCAACCATCGCCACACGCAACATTGCTACGCTGTTTGCAGTTGATGCGCAGCCGTGCCCAAATGTTGCCGCGGCGGCCACTGAGGAAAAAACTTTGAAGCACCATGACATGAACCCTCATGGCCCGCGCTTGACGCGCAATAAAAGCCCACTCTTCGCCACTCAGATGCTTTGGACTATCGATCACCACCAAACGAAACAAAGGTTCTAAAAAAATGGGCTTTAACAATTCGATTGGCTTGTTGGCGGTGACAAAACGGATGAAACGTAAATCCACACCACGAGCGCTCCAAGCCGGCGGATAAACCTCTAGCCCATCTTGGCCGTTGACCCACAGCACCAGCATCTCAGAGGTCGTTGCGCGTCCCACAAACGACAACGCAATCTCACGCGAACCCTGCCCTGCTGGCATTCCCCATTCACTCACCGCGCCACTGATCAGTCCGCCCTCGATAAATTCATCGAGGGCCGCATTGCCACTAAGAAAACGTGTTGGATCCATCTCCATGTCTATGGCGGATGCGCCGGTACGAACCCCGTACTGAGCCAGGATATCGGCAATATTTTCAGGTGTTTGAAGCGCATTCGTTGGTACCATATAAAATTATGGTACCACGCAGATTGCCAAGAAGAAAGGACCCTTCGACGCGCCCCTGATAACGGGCACCATCACAATGCCGAGGAGCCTACATTTGCCGCTGCAACGCTAGGACCTGCCCGATAACTTCAAAGGGCTTATCCCCGGCATAGATGGGCTTAAATTCGGAATTCTCAGGCTTCAAATACCAGCCACGGACCTTGTCACGCATAAGGCGCTTTACGGTCGCATCGCCTGACTCGGTCCGCGCCACAACAACGGTCCCAGCCGGAGCATTTTTGCAACTCAGAACCACAAGCCAATCACCGTCCAAAATCCCGGCATCGATCATGCTGCTGCCACTCGCCCGCAATGCAAAGACATCACGCGGCGACGGAATATTCTTACCAAACATTGAAGTCGACATCCGCAAAGTACCAATGCGCTCTTCGACAGCCTCCAGCGGATTACCAGCCGGCACGGCGCCCAGGCACGGGATCACAAGGGTCTCGGGAGTTGACTCAAGGGCCGGATCGCGCAAAGCCTCCCGTGTGACGGTAAGGCTGCGTGCTGCCTGCTTATCTGGACTTTCCAGGTAACCCTTACGGCGAAGGGCGTTAACAAGGTCCTGCGCCGACCCGATCGCCGAATACCCCATATGCTCACAAAGCTCTCGAAGGCTCGGTGGCATACCATTTTTGAGCGACGAGCCTCTTATGTAAGTGAGGGCCTTGCTCTGAGTTGCCGTGAGCTTTTCCATCGTTACCCCCTGCAATTGTTTTAGCTGGTGCAGCGAACCAACACAAGAGCCGCCAAGCCGTACGAACCAAACTAGGGCGTCACGCCTTCCGTAGAGACCATGCCCTTGGTACTCCCCTCACGACGAACCGTGACTGTACCTTTCTTAACGGACGCAAATCTGCGGTAAACGTAAGGAAAGGCAACCGTCTTGATCCGGATCGTAACCTGCACCACGCCCGCCTGATCAATGGCACCAGGTTTTTCCTCTGAAGTGAATACGACCTGATCCGGAACAACCTCAACCTTAAGTGCGGACACCCGAGATAAAATCTCCTTGCGCATTTCATCATCCGAACTCGAGGTCGGATCGATCGCGTCCCAAACAGCATAACGCAAACGCTTTTCCATGAAATAGAAATCAGCAAACCGGTACATCATCGCAGAAATCAGCAGCATCACAACAAAGGTCACATACTTCGCCATCACCTGATTCCTTACGCTTGAAGAGCTCTAATACGCTCGATCATAGGAGGATGAGAATAATACCACGCTGAATATAGCGGATGAGCGAACGGCATCGAACTACTTTTTTCACGAAGAACCCCAAGGGCCGCGACCAAGTCCGAACCAGTTCCCAAAGCACCACGAGCAAAACGATCGGCCTCGAATTCATGCTTTCTGGAAACCCAACATTGCAATGGTTGAAGCCAAAACGACAAAAGGCCTGACCACGCAGAGAACACAACCAAAGCGGCATGTGGGCTCATCGACGAAAACCGGAAGGCCTCGTAAAATTGAGCGTAAGGCAACAAAAGCCCGAGCACATAAAATGTTAAAAACGAAAATAAAATCGAGCGAATTAAACCTTTGCGCACATGATGCAACTTGAAATGCCCAAGTTCATGGGCCAAAACGGAAACCACCTGCCCGGGGGTCAAGTCTTTCACCAAGGTGTCAAACAAGACGATTCGCTTCTTACCAAAAACACCAGTGAAATATGCATTGCCATGAGAACTCCGACGCGAAGCATCCATGATAAAAACACCGTTCGTGGCAAAGCCAATCTTCTCCGCCAGCCGATCAATGCCATCGCGCAAGGACCCGGCCTCAAGGGCACGAAATTTATTGAAAAGCGGCGCCACCAATACTGGATATGCCCACGAAACCACGAGGCTGAAAATCGTAACCGCCAAAAATGCATACAGCCACCACAACATGCCGGCACTCGCGATAAACCAAACTAAAAGCGCGAGAAGTGGCCCACCAAGCACAGCCCCAATTAAAACACCTTTTACCAGATCAGCAAAAAAGCCTGCCGGGGTCTGCCGATTAAAACCATGTTTTTCTTCAATATAAAAAACGCGGTACCACGACCACGGCAAAGAGTAGGTCATCCGTAGCAGCGCCATTACCGCAAAGAAACACAAAGCCTGCCCGACAACCGCCGCTGTGCCGTGCAGCGAAGTAACCGCCAAGGCAGACAAGCGATCCAGCCAACCAAAACCGCCGAGGCTAAGGAATCCAACGAAAATCCATAGGTCAAAAGCCGATTCAATCCGGTCAAAACGAAAGCGGTCTTCGGCGTAGGCAAGGGACTTACTCATATCTTCCGGGGTTACGCCAAGGACCTCTCGCGCCTCGGCCTGACGACGCCGGTCGTGCCAAGTTGACCGATTTAGGCGGCCAAGCCAACTTTCGGCAAGATACTGAACGACGGTTGCGATGATAAATGCGGAAAAAAGAAATTGTGGGGAGGGAAGGTTCAAGGAAAATGGCGTTGATTCAATCACTCTTATGCTCCAGCAGCTGAGGCCAATTTGGCTGGACCTGATCCAGCTTGATTTTTGATATGTATATCTTGCAGCAGGTTTTACAGGCAAGGACCGGATGTCCAAAGCCCGAATAGCGTGGATGAAGGATACAGATAAGAACCATCATGAGATCACCTCATGACGGACTCTGCGAATTGCGTGCCATCAGAAACCATGGCCAAAATATCTGTAAGCTACCGTTTTTAAACAATTTTTTTAACGCTGCCCGTAATGCCAGGCCGACTTCATGTCGATCCTATCGACAGCCAACGGATCAGAAACCGAAGAATTTTCGACACCGGAAAGCCTCCGGGAATGGCCAGGTAGCGCGCCATTTACCCCCGAAGCGGCCAGAAGGTAACTATTTCCCGCCTGCTCCCACATCCTGTGACGGGCATAAACCTCACCGGCGCGATGATAGCGCTTGCGTCGCAAATAGACGCCGGCCGCCTCATGCACGAGGCCAAGCCTTTCAAGGACGGTCGCCGCCTCACGAATAAGTCCGAGTTCCTCGAAAATCTTGGCGCCATCCGAAATGCGATTTTCTCGGATAAGAACCAACGCACGTTCGTACAATTTCCTGTCTTCCAAAGACAGGGCCCCCGTCTGAACGGCGGCAGGTGAAACGACTGCAACCATGCGCGCCTTGATCCCGGCCCGCACGTTCCAGACGAAGCCCACCAAACCAACCACGACGCAGGCAAGGGCTATCAAAATTATGGCATCAGAAAGCAACAATCAAACCCCTCACAACTGATAGGTGACCCCGAGCTGCGAATAGTTATCGAGAATCCCTTCTTGAATGCCACCCGGTTCTTGTTTTTTTCCAGGTGACACCGTGTAGGAAAGCTTCAGGGAGAAGTTCCGGTTCAGGCGGATCCCAATACCACCACCAAGATTTGGCACAGGGGGTAGAGTAAACGAACTGGCTTCACTGCCCTCTACGGTCTCAATGCCACTATGATAGGCCTTAACCACGGCACCGGCAGAGAGGTACGGAATAAAAATTTCACCTGCGAATAAGATGATATTGAAGTCGATGGAGTTAGAAATCACGCGGGTCTGAGAAACGTATTCGCCGTAATAGCCTGGCTGCGTGACCAGCGCCCTATACCCGGTGTTATTGCTAAATTCCTGCCGGTGGGTGTATCCGACCCTAAAATACTCGCCAAGATCCATTGCAACCGATGCGCTCCCGGCACGGGATTCGTACGTCTGATAGGGCACATTGTTGTGGGACTGGGAACCGCCCAAAGTGAAGTACACGGCAGCATCAGCGAAAGGGGCGAGCACCAGATTGCCAATCACAGCCGCGGCGAGAGAACCGATAAAATACCCGCGCGTTTTTTTTTGCATGATCGAAATCTCCTTTGTCTAGTAGTATAACACTGGAATCAACGGGATCTAATCACCAAGATTCCCCGACGAAAGCAGAATGCGAAACAAAGAGGACATTTGTGGCACAAAAAACTTTTCGCCAATGTGTGGTTGGTCTTTTCATAAATGATTCTGGAAAGGTCCTTGTCGGGGAACGCTCAGACGCCCCGGGCTCATGGCAACTGCCTCAGGGTGGGATTGAAAAAGGTGAAAACCCGGAAGCAGCCTTGCGCCGAGAAATGACTGAAGAACTTGGTAGTGGAGATTTTAAAATCCTCAAGCGTGCTGCAGAAAAGTGCCGATATGAGTTCCCACCAGAACTGGAGGCTGCTGTGGCAAAAAAATTTTGCGGCCAAGAACAAACTTGGTTTTTACTGAGATTTGAACCTAATACAGCTCCGAACCTCGGCAAATCAGATGGTGAATTTTCGGCGATAAAATGGGTTGACCCAGCGACCACCATTTCCGAAATCATTGTTTGGAAGAAGCTGTGTTATGAGCACGGTTTTCAACAATTAGGGATCAGAACCCACTAGGCCGCAAGCAAAACGAGGGACTAAAACTTATGCCAAGAATCGCACAATGGAACCTTTTTTTTGGATTTCTCATCATCTGTCTTGCTGCAGCGGCAGGTGCCCTTGTCGCCAATGACATGTCCAACGAATTTATTAACAGCATTGAAAGCGGTCGAAGCCCTTCTCGTGACTGGATGGCGACCTTGCAAGGCAGCGCCCACGGCCACTCAAACTTATTTGGCATGCTACACATTGCCTTGGGTCTGACGATGCCCCACGTCCGTCAGAGCCATCGTTCGCGCCTCTTGATTACATTAGGATTGACCCTTGGCACCATTGCAATGGGGCCACTGATGATCTGGCGTAGCTTCCTGCCACCCGTTCGCCATCTCGAATCAAATGGAATTCTGATCGCCATATTTTTATGCTTGGCCCTGATCGCCCTCACAATACATACAGCCGGTCTGTGGCAGTCTTTTAATCGAAGAAATTAAAGAAAACTTTTTTATGAGAATTGTCTCCCTCGTCCCAAGTATAACCGCCACCATTGCTGACCTGGGGCTTGAAACAAGCATCGTGGGTTGTACGAATTTTTGCATTGCTCCACCAGGCCTTGCCCGGCGGATCACTGTCGTTGGTGGAACAAAGGATCCAGATCTCGACAAAATCATGGCACTGGCTCCAGATCGCATTCTGGTCAACACGGAGGAAAACCGCGCCGAAGACATTTTAGCCTGCCGCGCCATTTCTGCTATTCACGAATCCTTTCCAAAATCACCTCATGACGTTCCCGCCATGATCTCTAGCATCGCAAATTTTGTCGGCGCGATTTCGGCCGGCCAGCTAATGGCAGATCAAACCACCGCGTCAATCGTGGCACTGAAAAAAGCCAGCTCTAAGGTCAAGGCGAGGGATTCATTTCTTTACTTGATTTGGCGGAAACCATGGATGGCTGTAGGCAGCGATACATACATCAGCCGATTTTTGGAGATCGCGGGACTGAGCAATGCGTTGTTGGACCTGAGATACCCCCAACTATCAATGGAGGAAATTATCAAACTTTCCCCAAAGATGGTCTTCTTCAGCAGCGAGCCTTGGCCGTTTAGAAAGCGCGACTACGAAGCCTTCGCATCGGAATGGCAAGGCCTTACCAAGGCACCCCTGCCGAAGCTCCTAAAAATCGACGGCAAAGCCATGTCTTGGCACGGCAGTCAAACACAGAGCGCCGCAACATCATTGCGGCTCTGGATTGACGGACATGACGCATCGAAATTCATCCGGCACGCACTGCCAAATGAAAGTTAAGTTTTTCCTCAAGGCTTTTTCCCATTGATGTTTTGGCAGCCCTTCGCGGAGAAATCTTTCCGCGCAATAAAGCCCTGAAGTTTTTTCGATCCCGCATAATGCTGGCCATTTCTTTGAAAGCCTCACGCAATTTCATTCCGCGGTCAATAAACGAGTGTAGGTCTTCAAATGAGAATGGCTTGCGAAGAAATCCATCTGCATCTTCAAGGCAGGCCTTAGTTTGATCGTCATCCAGCAACGCACCGCTCACAATAAGCACCGGAATGGTCGGATCAAAACGCCGAACCTTGGCCATGAGTTCAAGCCCATCCACCTTTGGCATGCGTATGTCCGTCAATACCAAATCAATTTCCTTTTCCTTTAGTTGTGCCATAGCATGCTTCGCTGATTCAACAACGATCACCCTGGAAAAAGATTTGTTCAAATGAATCTTAAAAAATTTCAAGAGCGTATCGTCATCATCAACGACCAAAACGTAGCTGGTACGATCGTATGGACGGCGCGGCTGAGGTTTCGATATCCGAGTGGTCTTAAGCGTCATAGTCCCGTCCTGTTATAAAAGTGAACGCAAGTCGGCGATGTAACTTTCCGCACTAGCACGAATCGCAGGCGACGCCTGGTTCATGCTCACAACCTCTTCGAAGAGCCTTAACGCAACATCCGGACGATTCAAATCAAGAGCGTTCAAAACCGCTAAGTTAAAGCGTGCCGGCGCGCTAACTGGATCGGTCTCCAACACTCGCTCATATGAAGCACGCGCCAGATCCGCCCTACCCGTCCGCCGCAAAACAATTCCACGCGCCACGAGGGCATCAGTATTCGCAGGATCAATCGCTATGGCGCGATTTAGATCCTCCTCTGCGGCACTCAAATCATTTTCCTTAATTGCGAGGTTCGCCCGGTTCACGAGCGCCTGGCCAAAACTCGGCGCCATCTCGATTGCACGACCAAAGTGACTGGCCGCCCCTTTGGAGTCCTTCCGACCAAGAGCAATTGCTCCAAGCAAATTCTCAAGTGCTGCATCATCTTTGCCACGATCCATGGCACGTTTCACAATAAACTCCGCAATAGTGTCTTTCCCATCCCGCAGAAAACTATCGGCCAGCGCAATATATGCTGGAGTAAAATCAGCATTTCGAGAAATCATTTCCGAAAGAATATTGCGCGCATCCTCTGAACGACCGGTGATAAAATAACCGTGCGCCAGCAAGAAGCGGTAGCGCAACATGACAGCCGGATTGACCTCCGATTTCCCAGTCACCAGCTCATTAATTTCACCGAGAACCTCAAACAACTTCCCCGACTCGCGCGTCCTGGCATAGACACCAGCAAGTTCAAGCCACGCCTCCTGATTGACTGGCTGCAGCCGCAAGGCCTCCCGCAGGGAGCCCTCTCCATCGCGGATTTTTCCAAGAGCCAATTGCATCCGACCTTTTGTTAACAGATCCACAGCTGATAGGTTATCGGTCCAACGCTCCACCCGCAATTCAAGGGAACTTCTTTCTTCTGGCATGGGTGGACGTTTGAACAACGCTTGCCAGTCAATCGCAGCAAAACCAGGAGATGCGACGAGCGCAGAAACAGGACCCGCCAATTTAGATCCATCGCCGGGCCCATTATCACTCAAAGTGCTAACGGGACCCGTCATAATACCCGCGGACTTATGCGCTGTGCAACCTTGCAGGAAGAAAGGCCCAAAAAGAACAAGGCTCCCGCCGAAGTTCCATATCTTATGTCGTAAATATCTCATTCCATACTCCACTACAAATGCCATTGAGCAGGCATGTCCGGCACTGTGCTCAATGGCACGTGGTCCGAAATGGTGCCACTAACTGCTGATTTATCCTTGGGGTCAAGTTTTAACGCAGCACGAGCCATCCACTCATTACCTCCAAAGACCGCAGGATTTTTTCGCTGCGCGCTAAGATTGGCGCTAAAATAATTGCGCGCCAAAGTTTTCATCCTTGCGCTATTTTCGGAAAATTTAACATCTGCCCCAACCTTCCCCAGCTTCTCCAGGTCTCCAGCCATTCCCTCGGCAATGACCCCAGCCATGTACCTCGCCATCGGAGCCGTCTCGCGATCACCAGACGCGGCAGCACGGTCGTATCGAACAAGAACGTCATCAAATATTTTTAGTTTTCTTGTTGCGACGGAGGCCGCGGACGGGTCATTACTGTCCACCCTGATTCCATCGAGCTTTTTCTGATAATACTGCGCTAAATAGAGATTGACCTTTCCAGCAAGAGGCGCAAAGGAGTCGCCAAGCTGAGACTTATCCTGCTCTATGCGTTTAGCGAGAATCTCGAGATTATCAATGGCCTGTTGCTCGTCGCCCCGTTCGGCATCGATCCTTCCAAGAAAAAGCTGGCTTTCGTAGCGTTCAGGGAGATCACGGGAGGCCTTCAACCGATCGGCCGCCAATTTGTGGGCTGCCTTCATAGCTCCAACGTCCATCGCATACTTAATTGCCCGCGAATAGGCCTTCAATTTTTCTTCCCGACGGTCATCGCGGATGGCAAGGTTTTCTGCAGCATCGGAAGCGCTTCGCATGTCACCCGCTGCGCTAGCCAGTTTCTCCGCGCGTTCCAGGGCCGCCTTACTTCTACTGTGAGTTGGATACGACTTGGCAAACTCGAGATAACTTTTCGCTGACAAAGCTATCTTAAGCTGAAATTCCTCTGACCGAGCCACGAGATAAGCCATGTCCCCCGCAAACTCCCTCATGTTTTCGCGCTTATATTCTTGCGCAACCCGGGATGCCTCCGACCATGCGCCACCAAGTGCGAGAAGATAGGCACCATCCCTCAGCAATTTCTCGCGCTGTGGAACCTTGAGATTCTCCGTTGCCGTCTGCACCAGAAGTGTTCCCGCCTCAAGAACCTTTCCGTCTTTGTTCAAGCGAGTTCCTTCATTCACTGTGGCGGATGACAGGACCCCCTCCATTTCATTGCGCAGAACCGACCCAAGCTCCTTCCAATCCTCAAGGCGAAGAAACTTTGAAACGACCGACACGACTTCGCTACTTGGTGACAACGCAAGCTCAGCAAAAACAAGCCCTCGGATCGCGAGAGACCTCTGAGGCAACGATGGGGATGACACAAGAACTCGCTGCCAGTACTTTTGAGCCTCAGCCAAAAGGCCTTGATCACGACACGCACTGGCTCCAACAAGCATTAGTTCAATACTGCGTTTCTGACCTGGAAAGCGGCTATTAAAATCATCGATGCTCTGGCCCAATTGCCTCAGGGCAACCATACTCTCCTGATCATCTACTGGTTTATGGCCAGCAACCGAGGCTTTTTCAACCGACGCCTTCCAAACCCTCTCTGAGGCCAGAACATCTTGATAGGACGTGATTTCCAATAATCTCCTGTCCAAGGAGTATTCTGATTTCAGTTCCGCATACCGCCGCCTCGCTTCCGCAAGATTGTTTTGGAAGTAGTAGGAATTGGCAATGCGAAGGCGCCACTCATTTGAATTCTGGTCATTCCCATTTTCCTCAAGTAGCGTTTCATAAATTGCAGAAGCAATTTTGAAGGAGGCCTGGCCTCCACTTTGAATGCCGTCCTCGTAATAGTAGGCCGCAGCCTTGCGCGATGCCTCTGCGCCGAGCTTATCCAGTGCCGCGACGGCTTCAATATTTTCTCGATTGATTGCGCGCCAAAGGCTCCTTCTCGGCAGAAGATCAGATAAATGTGCACGAACGCTCATCGCCTTCGCCATTTTACCGGTTTGATCGTATGCGTTGGCCGTATGGTCCGCAATCCACGGCAATTCAGCGCAATTGGGAAATTTGGCAATCAGAAATTCACCAAGTTCTCCCATTGAGTCGAATCTTTTTTCGCTTCCAAGGCGCCGCAGAACGCGAAGCCCTGATTGCGCTCCCACCAAACGAAGGGTTGGCTGAGCCAAAATCTTGAAGGCTCGCTTCCAATTTCCGGTCTCATAGAGGGCATCGCCCAGTAATTCCGCGGCGTCCTTTTGAATCCCGCGACGTTCCTGCTCGCCAAATACGTCGATGTGGGGCTGAAGTAGCTCTTCTGCTGCCGCAACGGTTTGATCCAAATCAGCGCTTTTATAAGCTGCCCAACCAATTCGATACAAGACCTTGACCCTTGCCCGCATAGCCGTGCGACGCATCGCCGGACTCTTTGACAGGGCATCAACAACCACGCGAGCCCGCTGATAATATTTTAAAGCACCACGAGAATCGGCGTCATCAAAAGCGTGATCCCCAGCCGCAATATTTGCGGCGAGCACCGCTTGGTTCTCCCGCTGACGGGTGGCCAGTGTCTCCCAGACCCTTTTCGCATCATTTTCGCGCCCAATCTTTTCTAAAAGGACGGCCCGAAGCGCGGCTGCATCATCGCGCAATCCCGCATCGGGATAGGCTTCCTCGAAATCACGAAGTTCGCTCAGCGCTTCGCGACGAATGCGATCCGCCTCTTCAGCATTGGTCTCTTGTTCAATTGAAGCGATGCGATCCACAATCTGGGCATAATTCATTATCACATACTGACGGTTGCGAGCGTCTGGAAATTCTTCCATATGCCGCTTGTATTTTGATGCCGCCGACTTCAGAAGGTCGAGCTGTTGCCGCGTTCGTTCCACTCGTTTCTGACTTTCCTCCCGATCCAGTCGATCATATAACGACCGCAGTTTCGACTGGCCATCAGCGGCAGCCCGGGCCTCGTATTCTTCGAGGGCGGACCAGTAGTCACGATATGCCCGTACACTTGCTGGGTCCGGAACTTCGTCGCTAAATGGTGCTCCAAAAACGGCGCCGAGCTCAGCAAATAGAATCAAAATCGCAACATAAGTGACGGTCTTTTTGATCATCATTCTAGCCATGTTGTGGTGCCCCCGACCTGCATATTCAAAACCTCATCCCGGGCCGACTGACGAGCCGCGTCAAAACGTAGCTGCTCTTTTTGTGCATCAACACGAACCGTCTCGGATCTCATGGCGTCGATATCAGCGCTCCATTGATCGAGTTTTCCAACCCGTTCTGACACGCTTTGACTAACGGCATCAATAATGGCGCTCCTCCTTGTGCCGACCCAAAGTGCGAGGCGATTTTTTACGGACATAATTTGATCTTGTGCTTTCGATGCTTCGCCATCTCTTTGCCACAATTCGCCTACCGTATGTCCAAGTTCTGATTTCATATTTTTGTCCAACTGAACAAGCTGCTGGTAGGAATCCTTTGCCACCTGCTTCCACAAACGCCATGCCCTTTCAAAGTCCTCAAATAAAAGGCGCTCAGCCGTATCTGCAGCATCATTTCGAGCCTCGCGCAGCAAAGACTCCTCATCAAAAAGGGCCATCGAGTAAAAGCCCATCAATCGGCGCAGATGCCGGTGAGTTCCTGTTTCTGCCAAGTTTTCGATTTGTTGCGAGCGCACGAGCTCCATTGTCCTATAGATTTTTCCTTGTAATGCCAGCACCTGGGCGGTGAAGTCTTTTGATACTGGGACGGCCTTGTTGTTTCCGTTTCCAATGTTTTCCAGGTATCTAATTCCCGCAAGGCTGGCATCCGTCGCCGTTAGTCGATTATTAATTCCAGCAAGGCGATTTGTATCATCAAAAAGATCAGCAGACCGTCTCCAGCCCTCACTCCTAGCAAGTGTCTGCGGATACTTCCCGAGTAATCCATTCCGCCGATTTTCGGAGGCGATCAGCTGCTGTCGTTCCGCTGGCTTTAATCGCGGCATAAGGAGATTGCGCTCCAGACCAACCAAACGGTGCCCAGCATCAAGATGTCTTTTAACCAATATTTCGAGTGCCCTCGTCGTATTGATCCACGACGGATTGATTTGCGACATGTTAGCTCGACCGAGGGTGAAAAATAGCTGCCTAATGTCACCCCGATCATCCTCAAGGCTCTCAGCTTGTTTGTCCAAGAGCTGTGACATCTGGTGGGCCTGCTCAATCTCCTCAGGCGCATCCATCAGGCCGATGTTCTTCATATAAATTCGATCGACCCCCGACGCTTCCACGGGTTTAGCACCAGCAAGTTCCTTTGTTGTGAAATCAAGTATTTCCTTATAGACCCCCCTTTGACTGGCAATCGCAAGTTGCGCGCCAGTCCAATCACCAGCTTTTAATGCGAGCCAGGCATCCATTCGGGACAACTTCATGCGAGCATCGGCATCCGATGACCCATACTGTTTTTTGAAGATCGCAACTTGATTTTGCGCGTCCCCAATACGACCAAGATCGATGAGAACGTAGACACTTTCAAACAAGGCGTCCCGGTACGACGGCGAAAACTCGTCAATGGTTGAATAGGTTCCGGCGGCTAAATCAACTACGCCCTTACGGACTTGAACTCTGGCCAGGGCCAGGCGCGCACGATCGCGTTTTTCAGTGTATTTTGACCCAAAAACCGCAATCGATGCCTTCAATGCAGAAATTGACGAATCAAGTTTTTCATTTGCCGCGTAAATTATTCCATTGAGATATAAGACGTCGCCATCAAGTGGTGCCGGAGCGCCATCTAAAGCCGGATCATGAAGAAACCTTTGCGCAAGTTCAAGGTCACCAGCTGACCCGGCGGCGCGCGCAGCCAGGACAAGTACATTCATTTTCGCCACACGGGGCATACTGACGCCCGTGATCGCAGCGAAAAGCTGACGTAATTCAACCCTCGCTGCCTTTCCAGTCTTCTTCATCAGGCGGGAAACGAGGCGCAGAACGTCAACCAAATCATCGTGATTTGCCGCATCCTGGTTTTGGGAAATGAATGTTCCGACGTACCTCAGCGCGGCACGCATTGATTTTTCTGAAACACCTGCCTTCTCGTAACTGAACGCCAACTGCCTTTGTGCGACCAAGAACCTTTGTGGCTCTCCAGTTTGAACCAAATTGAGGTAGCGGCTTAATTCGCGAATATTCGAGAGATGATCACCACTTTCAAGAAAAGCCTGGGATGCCCGCCATGCACGCTCGGCGGCAATTTTTCGAGGACCTATTACTGGCTGATCTGAAATTCTTGGTAAGCTGCGAATCGCCTGACCAGTCTGTTCGACCTCCGTGTGTATTTTTCGAATTTCCGATTCTGGCGATCCAAGCTTAAAGCTATCCTCCGCCATAGCAGTGCCCGATACGCCTGAAAAAAACAAAGCGACGATCGTACCCTTAGGACAAAGATACCGCCCATATTTAATCAGCCGCCATGTCACAGTTTCACCCCGCTATTTGCCGGGGTTTCCGAGTTACCCATGGTGATGCTGCCCTTGGAATCAGGGCGGACCGGGGCATCGATCAGAAGGTTAATCGTGCGACGTTCTTTGCCGTCAGGAATTGAGAATTCAAAATCCTTCTCCATGCGCCGAGTTACATCCGCTGATACAGGGACATTTCCACCCTCGCGCACCAATACCGCGGCTTCGATCGCAAGCTTGTGTGTTCCTGGTGGCACGGGACCCGCGAATAGCGGAAGTTTTAACTGTGGCATCCACAGTCCACCAGCATCTGCCGCCCGATAGACTTCGACGCCATCGATCTTCACAACAAGGGTTTTTAAGGTGGCCTTATCGGCCCCTCGAAACTCTGCATCCATCTGGATGAAGTTGTCTACCCTAGCGTCCTCTATCACTTTCAGACGAGCTTTTTGAACATCCGCATGGAGTCGTTCCACTTGCACCTCGAGGCCTGCGACTGCCTCACCAAGCCCCTTGATCACCACGGCGGACTCGTCACCGACAGATCCATCCGGCTGTTTCCCGGAAATATCCTGTGCAAACTTGTAGGTTGCAGACGCTTTAGGCAGCTTCGAGTCTTTTGTGGCAGGTTCCATCTTCTCGCCGAACGTGAGACCACCTGCCTCGTTATCCGTCAGCTTCTTTTCAAGGCGATCAAGAATAGATTCTACCTCAATTGTATTGCTGTCTTTTCCCCGCGCCGATGCGGCCATTAGCATCATCACGAACGACGCCATTCCGGTGACGAGGTGCTTCTTGTTCATTTTACGCTCCTGTTCCAGAATTAAATTTATCTCTTCGAAATTGTCGTGCGGGCCTTCGTTCCACCCATTGCATAGCGCAGCCTTCGTGCGTGTTCTGTTGGCAAACGTAGTTCGTAACCCTGTGGCAACGCCCTTTGCCTGTGTTTTCCGAATGCCTGAGGAAGCAAACATGGGTTCAGATCGGCGAGACGGGTTGGAGTGATTTTCGTAGCATGGAGCACTTCGGATACAGATGCCTTTCGCGGCAACGAATAGAATTCAACTGCATTGTCTTGGTTTGTTTTTGGTAACTTCTGTCGTCTAATCAGCGCATCATACGAATTGGCCGCTGCCAGAAACTCTGCGTAGAAATTCCGACTTGCGAAACCAAAACTTTTTGACCGGTACCCTGCCATGATGTCACCCAAATCAGGCGACCCGACCTCGCGCATCGCACGCTCCAGTCCAGAGGCACCGTGATTATAGGCCGTAATCGCCAAAGGCCAGGTTCGTAGCTGTTGATAATTATCCTGCATCAGTCGAGCTGCGCCTCGTGTGGCCTTCCAGGGCGAGTTGCGTTCATCGAGCATTCGACCGTCAACATGCATATATAACCTTGCCGTCTGCGGCATAAATTGCCAGATCCCAGAGGCCCCGACTTTTGAACGGGCGTCGACATTAAACATTGATTCTACAAACGGGAGTCGCGTGAGCTTTACTGGAAGGCCATTTTGCGAAAATAGTTTTTCCATGTATGGCAGGTATCTTTGCGCTGTCTTTGCTGCTTCTAAGAATGTATCCGAAAGTCCCGATTGAGACCGAATGCGAATATCTCCCGCGAGTAATTTCTGACGCTGCCGCTTATCGCCACCATAGGTGCTCCAAATACGGCGCTCTATCGCCCCATACTGAAGGGCTGACTCACCCTCGACGCGAAAGTGTTCAATCGCCGCCTGATACCGGTCGACATAGCGTTGGGCGACACGCTGACGTTCCATTCGACCACGGACTGGGTCCGAAGCCCGACCACGAACAGATTCTTTAAAATCAATGAGATCGACAACCCGGTCCGGCTCATCCACATCATGGATGATGATGAGTGTGCTGGGATAGGTTTGAAACACCATCTCCCAGAAGCGTACTTGTCGCAGCACTAGGCCATTGGCTGGAAAGGCTTCCACCGGCGTTCGAACTACATCACCGCGATTTTGTATTTTCGCCGGTTCGTCTTCGCCCTTTGAATCTGCTTTTTTCAGGGGATCTATAGTGGCTGCATTTTCCCGCTCAAGTTCTTCGACGAAGAATTTAAGATCCGGATCGTCGGATTCGCTGGGGCTGGCGGCTGTGTCAGGATTGTATTCTGTCGGATTACCAATTCCTACGGGTACAACCGCATCTGCGGCTGCTGTAAATCCAATAGCAAGCAGTGTGCAAGCCACTGCGAAGATCGAACGCTTGCAGGTCAGGCCCAACATCCCTGAGGGCTCCTTCCGTAGACAAACATGTAAAACAATTTTGGTACAACTGAAGTCTATCAAAGGCTTGAAAACAGCAGCAACTATGGGTCCACCGGGGTTTCGATTGACCGCCATGAAATCGCGTGTTAACCACCTTAATGTTGCTAATTCACCAATTAGCATGCCAAGTTTTTGACACCGCGCCGCGGTTGCAGGAACAAAAATCGGGGTATAGCGCAGACTGGTAGCGCGCACGCTTGGGGTGCGTGAGGTCGTGGGTTCGAATCCCGCTACCCCGACCATTTTTCTAATTCTAAAAGTTTAAACGGTATATTCCATTGTCATTGCGACAATGAGGATTCCTAAGATCACAGACGATGTATTAATTTGCCTTTAAAATACGGGCATTTACAAAGATTTTCTAAAGCGATTGATAGGCCCTCCGAGTACTTGTGCAACCCGCACATGCAACGGAGATTTTTATGTTCTGCAGTAAGTTTTTAATTGCGCCCAAGTGGCACATAACTGCGCTGATGCTGATGCTGGCCTCTGGTTTTTTTTCAGTTGAATTGCTAGCACAGGACATCGATCCGATAACGAAGCTGTCGAGTGAACTTGCACCCGCGGGAAAAATTGATTTCCTTGCAGGCTCCATCGGTGATTCCATCACCGTTGCCTTCGATGCCAGATTCCCGTTGGCAAACCAGGGGATCAACTGGTCAACAGGAACGCATAGTGCTCAATTGGTTAATAGTCATGCGCTTCGACTTCAGGACTTGATGCCGGATCAAGTCGTGGGCACGAAAAATTTCGCCATTGCTGGGAGCATGTCGTCCGACGTCGTCAAACAGGCTGCGCACCTCGCGAAATTTCATCCAGATTATGTGACTGTTTTGATTGGTGCCAACGACGTCTGCTCATGGCAGGTGCACCATCTTACTCAATTGCAAAAATACGAATCTGACATCCAGCTTATTCTAAAAACGCTGATTGCTTCCAATGAAGCCGTAAAGATTCTCGTAAGCGCAATTCCTAATATGCCGCTGCTCCGCGAAATCGGGGTGGCCAATGGCTGCCAATCCCGCTGGAGCAGCCTCCATATTTGTCCGGCACTATTAGGTTCTAGGCAAACAGACGAAGAAAGAGCGGCCTTTGCAGGCCGCTGGGAAGATGCCAATGAAGTTCTTGCACGGGTGAGCGCTGCGTTTCCGGAAAATGTAAAGTTTGCCTCGTCCGTATCTGAACCGATATTTATCTTCAGTCACCTGTCACGTTTAGACTGCTTTCATCCAAACGTGACTGGCCAGAATTTACTCTCAGAAACAACCTGGGAAGAAAGTTGGTTCTACTGAACCTTCACATCACCAGCAGTGATGTTTTTCGACGCACGAACCCTCACTTGACCGACAATAAAGTCATCGTTATCACCACCATCAACACCAGCCGCGGTATTTCGGGTCGACTCTACCATGATGGCGTAGTGGCCTTTGCCAAGGGTGATCGTGTTGAGCCCAGCCCGGGAAACTCCGGCGGCTATCAGTTTCTTATCAAGATTTTTGCTGTCAGATTGCACAAGATTAATAAAGTTAGAATCGCTATAATCCACTCCGCAAACTGTCAAGACATCCAACTGGACCACGGTCAAATCTTCGATAACTTCAAACTCAAATGAGTATTTTGTTCCACTCAAAGAATATGCGCTTAGTTGACGTTGGCAAGTTGATGCAGAAAACTTTCCGTCTCCAATATGGAACACTTTATCGCCACCGAAAATGATTTCACGATCCGTACGGGAAATATCAATGTTGTTGCGGATCGTATTGATGATCCCGCCGATGGTTTGCACGGTATTGGTGGTCGTATTTTGGGGCGTTGTTGCAGGAGGAACAATCGGCGTCCTTCCAGGTGAAGCCGGGACCAATGGAGCCGCAGGACCAGTTGATGGTGGTAATGCCTCGTTTCTGGTGATCTGAGTGCCATCACCACTTCCCTTGAAGGAAGTCGACCCACACGCATGGAGCATTCCCCCAGCAGTAAACGCAGCGATCGTCATTTTCTGAAAAATAGAATGAGAGAATTTCATAATCCGCTTCAGCCTCCGCAACAGCTTCGAACAACATCAACAACAACAATTTGAACTTCATGACTTTCAAGGCAGGAGCCTCGAATTCAGGGCCCTTATCGGCAAATCGACGAAAAACTTTAGTACTTTTTGAATTTTATTTGAAAATTACGTAATTACAGCCTCTTACCTGGCCCCGTCGAGCGCGCGAACCACTCCAAGGATCCGATCGGCTGTATGATTCGCACCAGAATCAAATGACCACAGAAAATCCGCAGGAAAATCCTTAACCATTTTGTCGAACTTATTGTGTGTCGGCTGGTTGAATACGCCGCCTGGCGCGGCAAATTGGTGGCAACCGATGCAGTTTGAATTGGCCATGCCTGCCTCGAATTCAATATACGGATTGCTACACCAAGTAAAATAATGTCCGTCAGGGGCGCGCCTTTCTGGCGTGTAGGTTGCACGGGTTGCGTGGGCCGCCGCAAGAAGCCCCTCGGACCAACGCGCGCCGGCGCCGCCTGTAGCCAGTTCAAATTCGTCGGCACTTTTTGCGTTCATGAGTGGATCACCCTCACGCCAAGCCGAAACGACACACATCTTGTAAGAGTTCCATGGCGCAAAATAGTTACGGAAATTGGAACAATTCTGAATATTCGCATCACATAAATCAGGTCGATCTCCGCCAAAATCATTTGCCTGGCTATCTCCACCCCACCAAAGGGTGATCCAAACCCACTCTCGTGTTTCACGGGTCGTCACATGCATGCCCGTAAGCACCCACTCATGCCCATTGTCGGTTCGAACCCTGTAAATCCCGTCAAATCCTGGCACGGGAAGGGTTCGTGAACGCGCAGTATCCGATTTAGCTTCGATGCTCCACGTTCCATTCTCGGAAATCATTTCCCGGATTCCGGTTTCCGTGGTGTTGAAATTTGCCAGGACATTGACTTTACTGACCGCTGCTGGCCCGGCAATCCGTGACCATGTTAGCTTGACTGCGACGGCTCCACGGGGCAAAGGCTGACCGAAACACTCACCAAATTTGTCGTCGGAAAAACGCTGCAGGGCCTTATTAAACGAGGCTTCAAGGTGCCCCTGTTCCGAACGAACCTGAACCCTATGTCCCAGAAGGTCGCCGTCCATCTCCTGGCACCGCACAACGCTTTCGTAATTGACCATAAATGCCTTGAGCAGTTGAGGACTAATGAGGACGACTCCGCGGCCATTTACGCCAGCCGACGCGCCAAACCCGTTCAATCCACCTGAAATGGCTGGATCGACTCGAATCTGGCCCAATAGCCCCTGAAAACGTTCGTAAAGCACGCGATCACGATCGGGATCGATTGATTTTTGTTCGTGGTAGACAGTCCAGGCATTATTGAAAATAGCTTCGCGAGGACGCCCTCCATCAGGCTTCACCCGGTCTACTTTCAGCATCGTGTAAAACACCCTAAACAGCTCCTGGACCTCTCCAGCGTCGTACCAGGTCTGGAAAGTCGGAACCATACCAGCGTCGCCTTGGCCGGCTTTGGAGCCTTGAATCGTTACCGGACGGATCAGACGGCGAAAAACCTCCCAGCCGTGGGCACGCCTAGCTTCAAATGAGATTGCCAATTTCTCAGCCAAGGCGGTCTCTGCGATATCTCCGGCAGACCCAATCGGATCATAGTCTACGCCGGGCCCCAGGATTTTGCGTTCGGTAGGACGGGCAGATTGGTCTGCGCCCCCGCCACGTTGCTTGCAAGAAATTGCTGAAATAATTAGGGAAATCAGTAAAAATAAGTGAAGAATATAGTTCATAAATTTTTGACCTTAGTTACCGATGACTTTCTTAGGGTCTAATCGGTCAAATTTAGCGAAACCCTTAGGACCACCCAATTGGCAAAAATGCAGCATCAAAACGGAGCAGATATACAAAAAACTGCGTCACGTGACTCTAGTGGCACTTGGATCCGTGCCTTTACGCTCGTAGACATGCTCGTTGGGATTTCCATCGCCGGAGTTCTCGTCAGCCTATCCGTGGTTGCTGTTCAACAGTACCTCTATAAAACACGTCAGGCTGAGGCCCTAAAAAACCTCGATACCATTGTCGGGATATACGTTGCAGAGCTAGGCAGTGACGCTTCAAGCATTCCAGCCATAACAACCGCCACCGTACTCGTCGACCCTGGAACCGCCGCCAGTTACACCTCAAATTTTAACCAGTCGAATTTTCTTGGTTTCGCCCTGACGCAAAAGCCGCGTTACAAATATTGGATCAATCACGGAAAAGTTAGCTGCGTCTCCGGCAGCACTACCACCGATTTTGTCATTGTCGCCGTTGCGGAAAGTCGTCGCATCGGGTGTGCCTACGAACCCTCTGACATCATGTGGCTCGGAGTGACTCTTACCGGCGCTAAAGTTCTGACTAAAGTGCGCGACGTGGTCACCGCCGGTTGCCGCACAGCAGCGCCAACTACGTTTTCATTAACCGGTTGCACGGTTACGGCGGAAGTTACCACTGTTAGTGCAACTCCAGGCCCCGTGGCGACTCCACCACCGCCGTCGGCTCCACCCTCGCCTACGCCAACGCCAGCCTCCTCCTCCTCCTCCTCGACGACGGGGTCGTCAAGTAGTTCATCGAGTAGCAGCTCAACAACAGGAGGCTCATCATCGGGTAGTTCTGTTTCATCGAGCAGCAGCTCGTCTTCAACAACAGGAGGAACCTCATCGGGTAGTTCTGTTTCATCCAGCAGCAGCTCAACAACCGGCGGGGGATCGTCGTCCACCACCACGACAACCGGCACGACGGGAACATCTAGCAGCTCAACAACCGGCAGCTCGTCTTCCACAACAACAACGACAACAACAGGATCGTCCAGCAGCTCAACAACCGGCAGTTCATCTTCGAGCACCGGAAGCGCTCTTTCATCCGTCTGTAATTGCGGCGTATCAGCCCCAAGTTCATGCTACTGCTGCGACGATGAAGTCCACTACATCGCTTACTGCAGCGCAACAAATCCTGGCACCTGTTCTGCGGGCTACACTGGTGTGAGGACTTGCACCCCATCCGGTGGGATCTGATCAGAATATGCCCGGCGTCTTGATCTCGAAATCATGAACTAAGTGGCATGGACTTCAGGTGTATTGCGTCGGAACATTTGGAAGCCAAAAACTCGAGAGCTTTGCGAGAACCACGTCGGCGGAAAGTCCGTTGATGGAGACGGTCTTTAGTCGGCTGGATTTGCCGCGCACGACAGTGACATGACGTAATCCAATCACAAAAAAATCTGCCAAAAATGTCGTCACAGCATCATTGGCTTTGCCATCCACGGGAGGTGAAGCCACCTTCAATTTAAGGCGGTCGCCATGGATTCCGGCCATGCCTGATTTTTTTGCGCCGGGCTGAATCGCAAGATCAAGGAGAACTGTGCCTTTCACCCCAAGGCGAAGCCAAACCGGCAAGCCCGTTGTGGAGTGCATCACGCTTCGCGCCCTAAATAACGTGGCACCCTGGCACTTCCAGAACGCAAAGCAATCGCAATGAACGTCAACAGATAGGGCAAAGCCTGAATTAATTGCACGGGAATTTCAAAGCCAAGCACGAAGTGATCGCTACCTTGCAGTCTAATTTGTGCAGCATCTGCCCCTGCAAAAACCAGGCACACGATGGCCGCGGGAATTGGGCGCCACCCAGCAAAAATCACCGCTGCAAGAGCCATAAAACCTCGCCCTCCGGTCATTCCGCGAGCAAAGGATGACGACAGTAAAACCGACAAAGTTGCGCCACCAAGCCCTGCCAATGCACCACTCGCCACCACCGCAGCAGCCCGAACCTTTCGTGGAGAAATCCCGGCACTCTCAAGCGCCCCAGGCTCTTCTCCGGCAAATCGCAACAGAAGACCAGGGCGAGTTCGTTCCAAAATCCACCAAATCAGAATGGGCACGACCAGTGCGAAGCCAGTAACCCCCATCAGTAACATACGAGAAAATTCCTGATTGTTGGCAATACCCTCTGCTCCCGGAGTACCGCCTGAAATTCCAAAAATAGCCTTCGTCACAAATGGTGCAACGCCAATGGCCAGCATGTTGAACGCGGCGCCAGCCACGACCTGCTGCGCGCGGCCATAAATTACAAAAATAGCGTAAATCGTGGCTCCGACGGCGCCCGCAATCATAGCGCCAAAAAGCCCCAGTGGTTGCGACCCGGTCGCAACCACCACAATCGCCCCGGCGAGGGCACCTATGATCATCAGACCCTCAAGGGCTATGTTCACAACACCGGATCTTTCACAAACCACACCGCCCATTGCCGCCAACAAGAGAGGCAGGGCCAGGCGCAAACTGGACATCAGCCATTCAAAATCGAAAAGGATGTTCATGATGATCTCCTCACGGCGATTTAATGCGGTTAAACCAACGGGCTGAAGCAAACAAGACGACACACCCCTGGATGACCATCGCCAAGTCGCGAGTCACGTGATCGGTTTCAAAATCAAGGTCCAGGGCACCCTTGTGCAGAGCACCAAAAAGCAATGCTGAGGCGATGATGGCCAAAGGGCGGCCTCCAGCCAGAAGTGCCACCGCAATTCCGGTAAAACCATAATCAGATGAAAATCCGATACGAAATCGCCCCGCACCACCAAGGATGTCACCTAGACCAGAAAACCCGGCAAGGACTCCCGCTAAAGCCATCGCAATGATCATTTGGCGTCCCGTATCAATGCCAGCAAAGGTCGCTGCCACCGGATTTTCACCGCACGCGCGTAAGCGGAAGCCGAACATCGTCCGATCAAACAAAAAGGCTATAAGTCCAGCCGTCAGAATTCCAATAACAAACCAAATAGTCACTGGTGCCCCGTCAAAACCACGAAAATTTATGGCTTTGAATGCGTTTCCAACAGGACTCGTCTCGGGGTTTTGAGTGTCGGTGCTATGAAATTTTTCCAGCACCAACCAGCTGGTAAATGCCATTGCCAAAAAATTCATCATGATCGATGTGACGACCTCGTGGCTCCCGCGGCGGGCCCTCAAATACCCAATCATAAGCCCTATGAAACCACCAGTAAGGCCGGCGGCTAAACCACAAACTATCATGCCGGCAGCCTTGCCAGAGAAGGACGTATCAGCAGCAAAATCAGGAAGCAGTGCGCTCAACCTCAGTGCCACTGCAGTTGCAGCCATTCCGCCGACGACAAGTTGCCCTTCTGCCCCAATATTAAATAGTCCCGCCCGATACGCCACCGCCACAGACAGGCCACTGAAAATCAAGGGGGTTGTATAGACCAAAGTCATGCCGACGTCGTAGGGACTCCCCACGGCTGCCTTAATCATGATGAGCAGAACGTGGAAAGGATTTTCACCTGCGACGGCTGCCGCGCAAAGTCCCGTCGTCAATCCCATCATTATTGCAGTCAACCAAGGCCATCTAAAAAAAATCGATTTGCCGAAGTGCAGGGGATTCATGAAACTACCCCACTGGCGGCATTTTTTGATCCACCGACCATTGCGAGACCAATGCCCGTAACATCGAATCCTCTGTGAATATCCCTTCTGAACTCGGACACGATCTTCCCGCGCAGCATGACCAAGATTCGATCACTCAATCGGCAAAGCTCATCTATATCGCTTGAAATTAACAACACACCGGCTCCCCGATTGCGCGCCAAAAGCAGCGCATCATGAATTTGCCGCGATGAACGCCAGTCAACGCCGCGGGTGGGATGCGCCGCAAGAATTAAGGCTGGTTCCTGCTCCATTTCACGGGCCACCAAGAACTTTTGCTGATTGCCCCCAGACAATAAGCGCGCATGGCCCGTCCAATTCGCCGGTAAAATTCCGTATTTAGCAAAAAATTCCCGGGCCCTGAGACGCAATAAGTTCCATGGTATGATCCGACGAAATGATGATGGATTCACCCCCGATAGCAGCAGGTTAGTCGCTGAGTCCCCATCAAGAAGGAGTCCTTCACTCCGCCGATCAAAGGGCAAAACTCCGATTCTTACCGCACTGCGAATTTTTTCTGCTGACATGCCCGATAGTTCTTTTCCCGACACAGAAATAGTACCGGACTCCCCCCGTGAGCGGGGCACAATGCGCAGAATTGCCTTAAACAATAGCTCCTGCCCATTGCCCTGAACACCCGCGATACCAACAATTTCACGCTGGTTAACCACCAAAGAAACATTCAAACTTTCCGCGCCGTCCGGGCGTTTTAAGTTTACGATATCAAGAACGGGACTCGTTCCAGGTTCATTTCGCAAAACAGTACCCTGGTCGTGACTCACAGCCTCGCCAATCATGGCGCTAGCAAGGGAGTCCACCGAAGCACCATGAACATCACCAGCACCAGCAAAAGTTCCCGCGACCCTTCCAGCCCGCATCACCACAATCCGACTGCAAACTTGCAGAACCTCATCCAATTTGTGACTGATTAAGATCACAGCATGTCCGGATTCCTGAAGGCGACGCAATCTTTGGAGAAACGGGCCGACCTCCACCGGGGTTAAAACGGCTGTCGGCTCATCGAGGATAATCACTCGCGCGCCCTGACAGATGACTTTCAGAATTTCCAACTGCTGCTGCTGGCCAACTGAAAGCTGTTCAACACGCCTTTTGAGATCAAGGTCAAACCCAAGTTCATGCATCGCTTCGATGGCGTAGGCGTGCACGTCGCTACCAGCCACCAGTTCAAGGTGCTCCAGGGCTGTCAGGGCTGGCGCCAACAAAAAATGCTGATGGACCATGCCAATTCCGGCCTTAATTGCCTCTTTGGGACTGCGAAACCGAACCTCTTTACCATCGACCAAAATGCTACCGCGATCGGGCTCGACATGACCAAATAGCATATTCATGCACGTCGATTTTCCAGCGCCATTTTCGCCCACGAGGCCGAGGATTTCGCCTGAGCTAACCTGGAAAGAAATCCCAACGTTAGCCGGATTTCCCCCAAAAGATTTACAAATATCCCGCAGTTCGATTTGAATTTTATTTTCCCGAATTTTACTTTTTAAAGGTGGCACGATCAGCCTCGACATAATAATCAGGAACCTTGATGACGCCTGCCGCGATCTGCCGCTTTAACTCATCCAGCTTTGATCGCAGAACAGGCGTAAAAACGCCCTCATTGTAGCGATCGAACGCATAGTCGATTCCACCATTCGCAATTCCAAACTCGATTTTCCCACCGGTAAACTTATTTGTTTGGACATCCGAGACCGTCTGAAATACGGCGACATCAATTCGCTTCAGAATGCTGGTCAAAATCAGACCGGGACGCATCGCATTTTGATTTGAATCCGTCCCGATTGCAAATTTTGACTTCGCGCCGGCCGCATCAAATACACCAGCATTCGACGCCCCAGCAGCGACGTAGATTACGTCGACGCCACTGTTGTATTGGGCCAGGGCTAACTCCTTTGCCTTCGGCGGATTGTTCCAACTGTCGGCGGTAACCCCCACAAAGTTGGATACCGTGGTGCCACCCTTTTGCATGTGACGCACACCGGCACGATATCCGAGGTCAAACCGGCGAATCAACGGCACATCCATGCCTCCGATAAACCCTACTTTCCCCGTAGCCGACTTCATGATCGCTGCAGCACCGGCCAGAAAAGCGCCCTCGTGATCAGAAAAAAGTAGCGACCTAACATTTGGCTGGCTAGAGGGCGCGTCCACCAGCGCAAACCGTCCCTCAGGAAAATCAACGGCAACCCGACTCATAGGTTCCGCCTGGCCAAATCCAACGGCGATGATCAGATCAAATTTTTTGCGGGCAAAAGTCCGGATGGCTGGTTCGTAGGCATTGTCGTCCATGGCTTCGACGTACTTGGCGTCAATCCCAAGTTGCCTTTTAGCCTCGTCCAAGCCTCGTGCAGCGGCCGCATTGAAGGACCGATCGTCCCGCCCCCCCTTGTCAAAAACAACACCAACCCGGATTTTGCGCCGTTCGGGATTTAATTCGCCCGCCAAGGCAAATTTTGCCGACATGAAAATCAGAGCCCACGCCAAAAGCATTCTATTTATCATCTGCCACATGGGCACCCCCGTAGGACGGCGTTGATGCGGACGGTTCTGGCGGGAACATACCCGAATCGCCTCCATCTGGTAAACTAGTCTCGGGGAAGACCCTCGAAATATCATCGGAGATACTTGGATGTTGAAATACCGGTCACTGACCAAGGACATTTTAGACCGTCCCATCAACGGCGTCGGCCTAAAACCGGGTACCTTGCGTCACCAATTTCGTCAGGGCAGACCACTTTTGATGGTTTTTTTGCGCCACCTGGCCTGTCAGTTCTCCAAGGAAACTGTGCGCGACATACGAGCAGCGCAAAATCAGGATCCGGAATATCCCGACATCTTGTTTGTCTTTCAGGAGTCCAGCGAAGCCGGGCAGATTTTTCTTAATCAATATTGGCCGCGCGGCAAGGCCATCAGCGATCCGAACTTGTTTTTTTACGGTGAATTTGGGATTCCAACGGCTGGTCTGTTGGACCTAACTGGCCCGAGGGCCCTCCTGGCTAGCCTTCGGGCCACGGCAAAAGGCAACCTGCATAGCTGGCCTAAGGGCAATCTCTGGCAAATGCCTGGATTTTTTGTGGTCACCAGCGAACAGATTGTTTGGAGTCATCACTGTCAGCACGTGGGTGACCGCCCCCCATTGCAGCGGATGACCTACTTTCTGCATTCGTTGAAATTGGGCTTGGCGGGTAAGGCAAAAAACAAAAGTGAAGCAAACGGCAAGCATTCCAACATCAAACCTATGGTACGCGCCTCCTGATCCTGTTAATTTCATCAAATCGACTTTGGAGTTTTTACCAATGACCTGTTTTTCTAAATCACTCGTTCTTTCACTGGTTGCAAGCGCGTTAACCCTTCTGATGACTGGCTGCAGCGGACGAACGCCAGATGGCAAAACATGCCGCCGCAACCTCCTGCAATTCTTTCCCCAAACGACTTCAGACATGGCACAAACCTGCCCGCAAGACACGACCTACTACAAGCCCTCGGATAAAATCACACCGGGAACCTGAGTCCAAAAACGCAGTTTCTAAGATGCGCGTTTTTGTTCCGGCTTTGATTCCGGTGCAATGCGGGGCTTCTCGCCGGAAACAAATTTGTCGGCGCGACGAACGAGCTCCGACGCTTGGCTGGCGTAACCAAACCACGCGGCAGATATCGCCAATAGGCCGTGCAACCAGATGTTGCTGGTTTGAACTGGCATCAGGCCAAGCACGGTATTCAACACAGGAATAAAACCAAATACCGCCAGGACAGCCATCGTGATGGCCGTTCCGCGAGCATAGCTCCGCGCCGCATAAGACGACCCAAAGCAAGTTGCCCCCCAAACACCCATCAACGTATGAAACAAATTCGACATGATATTGACGGGGAAAATTCCCCACAGAAGGCCGGATCCGTAGGTGATCGCCAATTTCGGAGCGGCCTCCGGCATGTCAGACAGCATCGCAGGGAAGAACCCGGCAACACCAACCACCATCAGAATGATTCCACTGATCAGAGAAAAATATTTTAAGCTCATGACAAAACCTCCTCTCAAGGTTGTCTTGTCACTTGCTCGATCTGTGCCAATTGAAAAGTAATGCCGCTTTAGGATTCACCGGCATTATTTTTCAAGCGTAATAGCGTCCGAAACGATTGGCTAAAAAATCCTTGAACGACACGTCTTCCTGCCTAACGAAGCCGCTCTGCGGAAGTTTACCGCTGCGATGAATATCGAGCACCGCCGTAATGCCTGCGGCCGTCGTAATCTGGATTGCACCCCAGTGTTCATCTTGAATGGCCGCATTGTAGATTTTTTTGCAGTATGATTTTTGAGATAGCAGACCATTTTTCCAGCCTGACACCGTCACTAAGATCAAAACAACATCTTGATGAGTATGAGGCAAAGATTTTTCAAAAATCTTCTTTAGTAGATCGCGATCGTAGTTAAGCTGAAGGTCAGTCATGAGCAAGGATACAATATCCCGATGCCCCGGGTACCTAACACTCCGGTAGTTCAGATTGCGAACCTTACCGTCATAGGTTTCCGCCAAACTACCAAGGCCACCTGAAGTGTTGAACGCTTCATATTCGATTCCGTCGAGGCTAAATCGTTCGTAACCCTCCAATGGTGCGACCAAATTTAACTTCCCATCGACCACGGCCTCACACGGATTGCCGTACTCGTTAATCAGACCTTCCGTGCTCCACGTAAGGTTATATTTCAGAGCATTATGCGGATACATTGGCAACGCCCCGACCCGCATTTTAATCTCATCGACCTTGTCGAACTCCTCGGCCAGGTTATGGGCCGCGATGGTAATAAACCCCGGCGCCAAACCGCACTGTGGAATGAAGGCCAATTTACTGCCTTCAGCAATTTCGCGAACGCCTTTGGTGGTCTGGACATCCTCAGTCAGGTCCAGATAGTTAACTCCAACTTCCTTGCAAACACCGGCGATGCCAAGGTTCAGATGAAACGGCGCACACGACAGCGCATAATCATGGCCCTTGAGAACTTCAGCAAGTTCGCGTGGATTGGCCAAGTCACACGCCTTAGCGCTTAAGTTCGGTACGACGCGCCCCGCACTAGACCTGATTGCCTTATTGGATTGATCCTGATGGGCATCGATGGCGGTAATCGCATAATCACCCGAATCAGCTAAAAGATGGCAAACCAGACGGCCAACCTTGCCGCAACCGAGTACTGCAACCTTCGTTAAACCACCTTTTGGACCGTGAGCCATGAGTCATCTCCCTGGTTTTTCGCAATGTTTTCAGGGCTTTTTAACCCGATAATCCACCAGATGGTCAACCGATACTTAGGGCCTTCACATCCTTGGCTTATTAGATTAGAACTGAACTGTTAATTCTAAAGAATTTTAAGAGGATCCTATGAGAATTCTTGTAGTCGAAGACGATGCTCCCTTGGCAAGCGTTGTTGTCCGCGCCCTCCGCGAAGAGTCCTACGCCGTTGACCTGGCCCAAGACGGTCAGGAGGCGGAATGGTCGGCCTTCGAGAACCCTTACGACCTTATCATCCTCGACTTGATGTTGCCGCGTAAAGACGGCTTGAGTGTCTTAAAGACCTTGCGTCAGGCTGGCATCCACACGCCCGTTCTAATTTTGACCGCTAGAGACACCGCCAACGACGTGGTTGCCGGACTGGATAATGGCGCGGATGATTACCTCAAAAAACCATTCAGCCTGGACGAACTCATGGCCCGCGTGCGCGCCCTCCTGCGCCGTCAGCCGTCAGACACCGCAGCCATCATTGAAGTCGGCGCTCTGAAGATTGATCCTGCACGAAAGGAAGTCACTCGTGGCGGAGTTAAAATCGAGCTCACGGCCAAAGAATTTGCGCTGCTTGAGTACATGGCCCGCCATGCAGGCACCGTATTGACGCGCACTCAGCTATCCGAACACGTTTGGGATATGAACTTTGAGCCAACGTCAAACGTGGTAGACGTGTACGTGGGATATTTGCGAAACAAAATTGACAAGTCGTTTGACGTCGCGATGATCAAGACCATGCGCGGTCACGGTTACATGCTGGATGCAGCCAAGTAATCTTCCGTGCCCAAAATTACGGAATCCCCGATCTGATGATACTTAACCGGATCCCCGTTCGACTGCGCCTCACCCTGGGCCACGCTGTGTGGCTTTCAGTGTTTTTTGCGGTCATAGGATTGGGAATTCACCGCATCGTCGACCACAACCTTTATCAGCAGGTCGATGCGGCGTTGTTGGCCTCTGCAAAATCGATCAATGACGCGCGTTATGCCAGACCTCTCAGCCCGCCCCTCATTCAAGAATTTCTTTCACGTCACTTCGGCGAACGCCATACCAGACCATATGCACAACTCGTGGATTTGTCCGGAAAGGTCAGCGCAAGAACACCCAACATTCGCGTCAACCTGCCGGTGACTGCCCGCGCTTGGCGGCGCGCCGAACGGGGCCTTGAAACATTTGAATCATTTGTCGGAAAGCGAACTGGAAATCCATTCCGCCAAGTGACGCTACCGGTTCTACTAAATGGAAAATTTACGGGTGAGTTGATTCAAGTTGGCGCCCCACTTGATTCGACAGTGCACGCCCTGGACACGATCAGTCTCGTACTCTGGACGGCCCTACCGGCTGGTGTGTTGCTCTCCGCTATGTTGGGTTACTTTTTGGCCAAGCGAGCCCTGATACCGGTTCATGACATGCAAATGGCCGCCGCCAAAATGGGGGCCAAAAATCTTGAGCAAAGGCTTGATTTGCCCCCAGCAAACGATGAATTGCGCGCCCTTGCTGAAACGTTTAACGGGATGCTGGCGCGACTTGAGGACGCCTTCAAGCGCCTTCGCCGTTTCAGTGGAGACGTCTCCCACGAACTTAGGACCCCCGTTGCTGTGCTTCGCGCCGAGGCTGAACTGGCCTTGCGCAGGGAACGAACCCCGGAAGAGTACCGCGATGCCCTCCGTAACATTCTTACGGAAACCGCACAAATGTCCGCCATCATCGAAGACCTGCTACTCCTCGCTCGCGCCGAGAGCAAGTCCGTCGCGATGCAGTGGGCCACAGTCGATGCGGCACACTTTATTGAAACGGTTCGAGATGCGGTTCTTCCAGATTTTGACAAACGAAATGTCATTCTGAACTTACCAGCTAAACCATCACCGATCAGCTTTCATGCCTCGGCAAATTATTTGGCGCTGGCCGTCAAAAACCTACTGCTCAATGCCGCAAAACATTCCGCTGCCGGATCCACCGTGACGCTGGAACTGTCTAAAATAGAGACCGATGTCATATTCAAGGTTGTCGATCATGGAGAGGGAATTCCAGAGGAGAGTCTGCCTTATATTTTTGACCCATTTTACCGCGCAGACACCGCCCGCAATCGGGCAAGTGGCGGCGCTGGGGTTGGACTAAGCTTAACCAAGGCCATGGTTGGTTTGCATTCCGGTACGATTGATGTGACATCCACCTTTGGCCAAGGCGCAACCTTCACGATCCGCCTACCTGGTCATCACGCCTAAGCTTGCATCAGGCTACTTGGCAAGAACCGGGTAAACCTGCACCACATGATTGGCGAAATACTTGAGCCAATCATATTCTTTCAGCACGATTTTCCGACTATACGGTGATTCCTCGCCCTTGCGATTTTGGTCGTAGTCATAACTTGGACCGTCTGCGTCGGGATAGATGCTGTCTCTGACATAAAAAGCGCCACGCGTGGAGCTGCAGCCACCACGTTGCTCCCATAAATTTTCGATTTGCCCAGAGGTTCTCGCAGCACGATCGGCACGAATCTGCCAATAGTCATGCTCCCCAGGGGTTGCAGCCCTCTCCGCATTTTTTTTAAACTCATCAGCGCGCTCACTGATGACACGACGGAAATCTCGCGTCCAAGCACAATTGCCATTATCGATCTGATCATTGAATCCGATGACATAAACGCTATGCCAATACCCGTTGTGATTATAAATGACCTGCACCGGAGCTTTGTTGCGAATCAAATGGGCCTTGACTCGTTCGGCGATATCCACAGGGGCACCACCAATCGCCCACTGATCCCGCCCTTGATCCACATGTATAATGATCCGTTGAAACGCAGGTAGTTGAACCCGTTGACCTTGGATCTGCGCGCGCTGGTCGAGCCAATTAAAGTTCTCATCATAGATCGCGCCCTCTTCATCAGCCTTGGCTGCGTGAGCCGTACCATCATGGAACGATCCCACGTACCACCCCTTGGTAAAGCGGTAGTCGCGATTATGCACGGCACGTCCCCGCATGCGATTAAAAAGATAGATAGCATCAATCCGCCAATTGGCCAGTCCTGCGGCATCTTCTTCATAGCCGGCCTCGTTCATGGTGAGGCGCTCGCTCAAATCGAGTGGACCATCTGGCTCACGACTCATGCTTGGGTGCATTCTGGCCAACCACCATTCTGCCATGCCAGTGATGGACATATGCAGACAACTACCCGCATCCAACTGGTCTGGAGAAGCCAAAACAAAAGGCAAAAGTTCGTCAAAACCACCAGGCCCAAAAGCCCCCACTTCTTTTCCAACGGGAAGTTCACGCACGAATCGCCGCAGCTCCGGAACTTGCAGTCCGCGAAGTCCTTCCTTTGATGGCATGTCAGATGCAGCGAAAACAAGGGGGCATGAAAATAACATCGCCAGAAAAATGTTCGACGAAATAATCCTCGCCACCATCACAGTTGAAATATCTCGCATCGTACCCCCCTGCGGAGTGATTTTTGTGGATCGCTTTATGCATCCACCCACTGATCATGGTGCCAGTAGGAGGAACCAAAATGAAATTAAAATTAAATTGGATGAAATGGATGGGTGCTGGAAGCATCGCTTTGGCGGCTTGCGGCTTGAGCGCCAGGAGCCTGGCCTTCCCCACGGAAGCCTTGGCCGATAGCGATTCGACAGGTAATGCCGGGCTCATCCAAGTCAATGGCTATGGTCAGGCCTCTGCCGAGCCGGAGATCGTGCGAATCGGAGTCAGGATCATCTCGCGGTGCAACGAGTCCTCTGTTGCAGCGAAAAATGCCAACGCTGTACTCGCCAACCAGGTCATCGACCTCCTAAAGAAATATGCGCCCGAGGATTCAGCCAATGACCCCGCCTTTCGGATCATTGCAAGCCCTGGAGCCAACATCCGTCAAACAGAGAGCGAGGGGTACGGCGAACATTTGAAAATTATTTGCGAACAAAAATGGCGGGCATCGGAATGGATTTCCGTCGCAATGAAAAAGTTGGACAGCCTTCCGGCCCTGCAAGACGATCTTCTGCTAGCTGTGGATGCAGCTGCAACCGTGGGCATCGCGCAAACATGGGCTGAAATTGACGCTCCCATTTTCGACCTGCTGCCGGCGACATGGGAACGGATCAAAGCTGAGGCGCAAGCAAACGCTCTGGCAAGTGCCCGGAAAAAATTCGCCATATTTGATTCCGCCTGCACGTTCACCGGCATGCGATTGATAAAGGCCAGCGATCCTAAATTTACAGAGGCCCGAGTCTACGACAAGGTCGCCTACGCCAGGGCCTCTTCCGAGACTCCGGTGATGCCGAACCTAATTGAGGTTAGCAGCAGCTGGGATTTCGTCTGGGCATACGACAAAGCGTCGACAAGCGGTGGGGCACGATGCCTATACTAAACAGACTGACAGGGACGAGGCTCCCTTTTGACCGGGATTCTTCTCGCTGAGAGTGCGCATTGTGGCTGGCAAATCGAAATCAAACTCGTGATGCCAGCCCTTCATCCATTCCACTGCCGGCGCAGCAAGGCTTGTATTTAGCTCCGCAAGGTCCACCAATTCAGCTGGCTTAGCCGGCAGATAGCCCGACCTTGCCGCGCCAAGGATTTCACCATCATTTTCTGGACTCTTGGCTTCCGCAATCAGCCCTAATTGAACCAAAGCCTCGCAGGCATCGACTATCCAATCCTGTGGCAATTTGGCCTTATGCACCATCTCATCGATTCGAACTGGACGTCCGGTACCTGATGCAAAATTGCGATGGATGATCACCAGTACCGCAAGGGGCAGCATCTCTTGAATGCGCAGGTTCCGAATGCGGTCCAACGGATGAATTATCTTGTCCACCGTATCGTCGGCCTCGGATTCTGGAAAACCCTGCTGGAGCCGCCAAGCAATCAATGCTCCAAAAAGAATGATGGCCCAGCAAATGTAAATCCAAAATAAAAAAACTGGCACAGCCGCCAGTGCACCGTAAATATTTTTGTAGTTGGTAAAATTGCTGGCGTAGTAGGTGTACAACCGCGACCCCTGATGCAACAAGGTCCCAGCCACGACCGCACCTACGCCTGCTTCTCGGCGACCCACGGGACAATTAGGGATGACCTTGTAGGCCAAAAAGAAAAATGAGACCCAAACACCCCAAGTGATCAAACTCGAAAACGTAAGCGCCAGCCAACTCCGTTTTCCTACCACGGAAGACACGTCAAACATTTCTTGAATCCGGTATCCCGATACAACACCGATCACAATTGAACCGGCAAAAACGCCGAGGGTTAGAAATGTCCAAAAGTAGACGAATCGAGTGAAGACGTTGCGGTCTTGGCGAACAAGCCAGATTCTATTGAGTGCCTGTTCGATTTGGCGCAGTAGTAAAATCAACGTCACGACGATCCCTGCAAAACTCGTCATCCCAATTTTTTTAAGATCCAATTGCCCAAGAAATTGCTGAAGGTAATCGATCACCTGCGTGCCGCTTCCGGCAGCAAGATTCTGCAAAATGAAGTCTCGCATGGAACCCATCATCTGGCTGTTGCTGCCAAATAACGGCGTGAATAATGAAATCATTGTGAACACGGCCGCCAAGGATGGGACCAATGAGAATAATGTGATGTATGCCATCGCGGATGCTTGCTTCAGCAAATCACATCGCACGATATCCGACCAAACGATCGCTACAGAGTGCCGGATCTTGACCTTTATGGCATTCACCTTGCGCCCCCTTCATTTGATCTTGAATATGCCTTCGAGCGTCTTTCAGTCAGTGGAGCGGCTTGCCTACGCCATCCGACGCCGGGACGTCCTGGCGGAACGCATCACGTTCAACATCACGGCGCGCTTGTTCGTAACGTTTTTCAGCCCACTGCCGCATAACCGTCAGTTGTTGCGTCCACGAGTCTTCCATGCGCTCTTGCATGAAGCCAGCAAACAGCCCATCCATCATAGCAAGAAAAGTCGTCATCAGGTCCAATCGAAGGCCAACGGGCTCTGCCAACGCTGCCGTCTGCAAGGTCACATCTTTGGCATCAGCCTGCTGGGGAAATTGCACGCTGCGCGGGCTAAGGTCTTTTGAAGACAAAGTGCAAGAGAACTCCCCCAATCCTTCGACATGGAAACCGACACGCATATCGCGGATGGTCTTACCAGAAAGGATCCCAGCTGCGGCTTCAGGAGTCTGCGCCGGGGCGCCGCCCCGCATCTGATGCACATGCACGCGACCCGATTCAGCCTCCAGGGTCAAGCGGTCGTCCACCCAATAACGTGCGCGTCGTTTCTGACCGTTAAGGGGGCAGTTAAATTCAAGGGGTTCGTCGCTGCAATCCGCACGATGCCAAAGCCAGACAAGAAACTCACGGGCGAGAAAACGCTTCGCCTTGGTCAAGGCTGCCATCTGATCCAATCGGGCTGCCATCTGTGGATTAATCTGGGTCATAATTGGGAACCTCCGGAAAAACCAACAATTTCAGATATTTGACAATAGAGTGACCTGGGGACAACCTGTGGGTAGACTGTTAGTAGATTGTGGAAAACCCACTCTACAAACGGTCGCACGGTTCCCCAAAATATTCGCCAGAGTGATTGTCGCTGGAGGCAAAGACCGAAGCCGGTAGGGCAGATCGTTAGGCCAAAACAGGGACTTAATACTTCTAGGCACAACCGAGAAAACAATGTTCAAACTGATTAACAGAGGGGAGAGTTTTCATTTTCATGTCCCTCTTGTCAATACTCGGATTACGTTTTTTTATTTTTTATTTTTTTACATAGATAGACAAGGGTTTGGAGGCATCAGATGCACAAAAAAAAAGCAGGAAAACCAATCAAACCACCTCATCCTGAACACGGAGTCCGGTTCGAACTGGAAGCTGATGCTGAAAATTTATTTAAAACAGCAGTCGATAATATGACGGCGAGCGAAGGACAGGCTTCATTACTCTCCAAGGACCAAACGTCCGAGCCCGCCCCTTCCAAGAAAAAGAACCCAACTGAGCCTTTTAAAATTGACCTTCATGGCATGACTTTGGATGCTGCCAGACGGCACGTGGATGGTCGGATTCATGAGCTTCTGGTGCGCCTGTCTCCGGGAGCCCGCGCGACCCTCAACATCATCACTGGCAAAGGGCTGAACAGCGGGGTGGGCGGCGGCGTCCTGGCCCGGGAGATCCCCGATTGGGTTCGCGAAAGGTTCGCAAAACATATAGTTGATATGGACGAATCGCCCGCAGAAGTGCAACTTGGCGGGATCCCCATAAGGGGCTATTTTCGCGTGACCATCAAGGGCTGAAAACCAAGTGTCCATCTCAACCAAGAACCCCAATCACCCGGTTAAAACCTATGAGCTGCGGATCACTTTTCATCCAGGCAGCGTCACCGTGCTGGAAGTCAAACAACGCACGATCGCTTTATTAAAATCTTTGGGCGTTGATTCTTTTGTCGAGGGCGCTATCGATGGTCTGGACATCGACAATGAATTCACCAGTGAGCCACGCGATTTCTACACGGAACTAGGCGGCCTTGAACTACCGATTTCCGTCTACAAATACTCCGTTGAATTTCTTGAGGACCTGCAAGCACGCATCTCCCGGCACTTTGACCATCGATTTCCAAATCAAGTGTCCTGCTCCATGCACGACATGGACACTGCCGTATGGCTTGAAGGGTGGAAGGAAAGCTTCAAACCAATCATCACCGAGAGGTTTGTGATATTTCCGCCCTGGGACAAACCCGGCGAGGCCATCAGCAAAGATCGTCTGCTGATTGAAATCGAGCCCGGAATTGCATTTGGCACAGGCCAGCATGCAACCACGCAACTGTGCCTCCGCGAGCTCGAGTCCATCGCCAAAGAAGCCGGCCAGACCAGCCTCGCCTCAGCCTCATTGCTTGACGTTGGAACAGGAACTGGCATCCTTGCTCTGGGAGCATCAAAACTTGGCTTTGGGCGAATTGCCGGAACCGATATTGATCCGGATGCGGTTCTCGCCTCACGCAACAATGCGGCGATGAACGGGGTGGATTTAGCTGTGACCCAATCGACTGTTCCTTCGCCGGCTGCAGCTAAAAACCTCTCCAGCGCATTCCAGCCACCATTCAATTTTGTTGTCGCCAATATTCTTAAAGTCGTTCTAGAAAAAATCCTTCCCGACCTCGCCAGCGCTCTGGCCCCTGGCGGCCTGCTAATCCTTTCAGGTTTGCTCCATGAGGACGCTCAAGCCCTGACCCGTCAAGCCGAAGGCCTTGGCCTATTTTTCGTCCGTGAGTCGCTGCAAGACGACTGGGCATGCCTGGTGCTTCGACTGCCATGAGCAAGCATGTATTCCGCTTTTTCGCCTCACACACCTCTGCCACCGGGTGGACCTTGGACGCCGAGGACGCCCACCATGCGCTGAAAGTCCTTCGACTTCCGGCAGGAGAAACTGTTGAAGCGACGGATGGCAAGGGGGCATTGGTTCGCGGATCGCTCTATCCAACCGGCAAGGAATCCGCCAACATTAACGATATCATTATCATTCAGGATGGCAGCCCTTCCGGGACGAATTCCAATTCAGCCCATCGGGTGCGATTAGAGCTTGCCATCGGGGCCCTAAAGCCAGGCGACCTTGACGAGATCATTCCAGCCATCGTGGAACTTGGCATCGACTGCATTTCGGTATTTATCACGGAAGAAACCGGCAAAAATCGCCTTGCAGAAAAGGCGGTCGATCGCTGGAATCGAATCATCAGAACGGCGACCAAACAATCTAAACGGCTCTGGCTCCCTGAACTTCTGACCTTTGATTCCATGTTTGCCTGGATGGCTCAATTACCAAAAGATCCAAGCACCCTAAAAACCGAGGCAAGCAGCACCCGCTGGATTTTCGCAGAACCCGACTTCGGCAGCCCCGGCATCCAGCCAGGACTCCTTGCGGCACAATCCTTCGCCAGAAGCTTTTCCCCCCTATCCGACGGCGCCCCAAGAGGGTTAATTGGAGTTGTTGGTAGTGAACGCGGCTTTTCTACGACCGAGATTGAGGGCGCACATCAAAATGGCTTTACATCTGTATCCCTTGGGCCTCATGTGTTACGTGCCCGGACAGCCGCGATCGCAGCCGCAACAATGCTGGCTATGGCGGGGCATGCTTCGCAGTGATATGATTTTTAGCGTCTTTGACGCGTAAACTCAGTTGCTCTATGCATCACGAAGGTTAAATGCCATGAAAAAAATCCAAGGACGACGCGGGGGGTTACAATCGCTCCTCGTAGAACCATTCGAACAGATCAAACTCGGTTTGATTTTTATCGGACTAAATATTGCTTTTTCAATTATCTGCCTTAGCTTCTTTGCCTACTATCTCTACGATATCTACAATGCGATGGCAGTCTACTTCAAGTTATCCGAGCAGGAGAGTGTGCTGGCTGCCGGCAAGTTTGCCGTTCCAGCTGCCGTAGGGTTCGCCCTATTCGCTCTTTTTGTTGCCACAACACTTTTCGTTTCGATCCGCTACACTCACTCCATTTACGGCCCGCTGGTCTCGATCAACCGATTTCTTGATGAGCTTTTGGCGGGACAGCGACCACACATCATCGCCTTACGTGAGACCGACCAGCTGCGGGATTTGGCGGACAAATTAAACCGCGTTGCCGAGCGCCTTGACACAGGCCAACGCGCTGGCGCCCTCACGGCGATTCATCGTTACTTGGACGAACTAGGGGCAGGAAATAAACCAGCGCCAATCACATTGCGTGACGGTGATTCGTTTCGTGAACTCGCCGAAAAATTAAACAAGCTTGGATCGCGGCCATAAGCCGCTTTTAAAAAGGAGAATTCCCCATGACCACTCAACTAAAAAAATCGGTTTGCGCAACCACTCAAACCATGGTGAGAAACAATTGTGAACGGATCGCAACCAGATCAGAAAAGTATCGCAAGGAACTTGGCCGCAGCCTGACCCTCGCCGAAAAAATTCTTTTTTCTCACCTGGACAACGACGCCAACATCAAAACGCAGCAGCGCGGCAAGAGTTTCATCATGCTTCGCCCGGATCGCGTCGCGATGCAGGATGCCACCGCCCAGATGGCTATCCTTCAATTTATTCAATCGGGTCGCAAGAAGGTGGCCGTTCCCAGTACCGTGCATTGCGACCACTTGATCCTGGCGCGCAAAGGCGTGACGGACGACATGAAGGTTGCCAACTCTGAAAACGAAGAGGTTTATAACTTCCTTGAAACCGCCTCCAATAAATACGGCCTTGGTTTTTGGAAGCCAGGCGCCGGAATTATCCATCAGGTTGTCCTCGAAAATTACGCGTTCCCAGGTGGCCTCATGATCGGCACGGATTCCCACACCCCCAACGCCGGCGGGCTTGGCATGCTCGCCATCGGAGTTGGCGGCGCTGACGCGGTAGACGTCATGGCTGGAATGCCCTGGGAACTGCTCAATCCAAAGATCGTCGGCGTGAAGCTCACAGGCCAAATGCAGGGCTGGACTTCATCCAAAGATGTTATTCTCAAACTGCTTGGTAAAATGACGGTCAAGGGCGGCACCAACAAGATCGTTGAATACTTCGGCCCAGGAACCAAATCGATCAGCTGTACCGGGAAAGCCACCATTACCAACATGGGCGCCGAACTTGGCGCGACATGTTCGGTTTTTCCTTACGACGAACGCATGTCCGTCTACCTCCGTGGCACTGAACGCGCCGACCTGGCCGACATTGCAGACAAGCACGCTGCCGATTTGCGCTGCGATGCCGATGTTGAGGCCAATCCAACTAAATACTTCGACGAAGTCATCGAACTCGATCTTTCGTCACTTGAACCCCAAATCGTTGGGCCACATTCACCTGACCTTGCCCGTCCAGTCTCGAGAATGCGTGATGAGATCAAGGAAAAAAATTATCCAGATCACATTTCAGCAACGCTGATTGGCAGCTGCACTAATTCTTCTTACGAAGACATCTCGCGTGCTGCGACGATTGCCAAGTTTTGTCTGGAGAATGGCATGAAGGCCAAGGCACAGTTTTTAGTAACACCTGGCTCCGATCAGATTTTCAACACCATTGAACGAGATGGACTCCTCAAAACCCTCGTTGAATTTGGTGGAACGGTGCTGGCAAACGCTTGCGGGCCGTGCATCGGCCAGTGGCAGCGTGACGATGTCGAAAAAGGGAAACCGAACTCCATTGTTACCTCATTCAACCGCAACTTCCGCGGCCGCAACGACGCAAATCCAGAAACCCTGAGTTTCATCACGGGCCCTGAGATGGTTGTTGCCTATGCCGCCAGTGGTTCGCTCGGCTTCGACCCAAACCGCGACACGGTGAAATCAGCGAGTGGCAAAGAAATCAAGCTATGCCTGCCAGAAGGCCCCGAACTTCCGAAGTCAGGCTTCGTCTCTAGCGATTCCGGATTTATCGAGCCCGCCGCAGATGGCAGCAAGGTCAACGTAGCTGTTAGCCCGACCAGCGAACGCCTGCAGATCCTGAATCCATTCACAAAATGGGACGGCCATGATTTCACCAGCCATCTACTGCTGGTGAAAACAAAAGGCAAAACGACCACCGACCACATTTCACCGGCAGGAAAATGGCTACGCTACCGCGGTCATCTGGACCGCATCAGCGACAACATGTTCCTAGGGGCATCCAACGCATTCCAGACTGAAATAGGAAAAGCTAAAAACGCGCTCAACGGCGAAATTAAAAATATCAGCGACGTCGCCCGTGACTACAAAGCTAAAGGCAGCCGCTGGATTGTTGTCGGTGATGAGAACTACGGCGAGGGATCAAGCCGCGAACATGCTGCCATGTCGCCGCGCCTCCTCGGAGTCAGCGCCGTCATTGTCCGAAGTTTTGCCCGCATCCACGAGACGAACCTAAAGAAGCAAGGGGTCCTTGCCCTCACATTTGTAAATCCCGCGGATTACGAAAAAGTTCGCGAGGACGACAAGATCAGCGTGACCAATCTAACATCCTTTGCCCCAGGCAAGGCTCTCAATGTTACCCTTGAGCATAAAGACGGATCAAAAGATTCGTTTGAGGTTCAGCACTCCTATAATGCGGAACAAATCGCTTGGTTCAAGGCCGGTTCGGCCCTGAATTTAATGAAAGACTAAAGCAAATTCCCGAGTAGAAATTGGTTGCAGTCCTTGCCAAGAAACTTCCTCATCGCTCTTGCCACAGCCCTTTTGATAAGGGGGCTGTGGCTCATTCCAGACGGTTCCTTGCTGGTTGTTCATTCTGACCAACAATTTATTGGACACCTCGTGGATTTTTTTGCCGCATTGGAAGCCGGCATCATTTTCCCACAATGGTCTGTTTTTGCACGCAACGGCTTTGGAAGTCCGTACCTCGGCTATTACCAACCTGGATTCTATTATGTCGCCGCGGTTTGCCTTTGGCTCACAAAAAATCCGCAAACTGCAATCGCCCTTGCCACGACCCTGTTGACGCTCGTTGGCGCTGCAGGAATGTTTACACTCTCGCGCCACCTTTTTCGATTTTCACCTTCAGGGTCACCACACCTATCCCCATCAACCACCGACAACCTTGCTGCCTTCGCCACAGCGGCCTTTCTTTGCCACCCCTATCAGCTGGTCAACCTCTATCAGCGCGGGGATTATTCTGAATTTGCCTGTGCGATGTTCCTTCCCTGGGCGATCGTCTTTGCCATTCACTCTGCATCAGAAAAGCCACGAATATGGCTTCAATATCTTCCGCCAACAGCAGTTGCATTGGCCGCATGTGTGATCCTTCATCCCTTGCTTGCCTATCCCATGTTCCTCGCGATGTTTTTCGTATCGCGACGCCTCTGGCCGGCGTTGACCGTTGCAGGTCTTTTGTCAGCATTTTATTGGCTTCCCCTGCTGGCCGAAATGCAATTCATCACGGTCGACAAGGCCTTTATTCCTGAATTGCAGCCCGCCCGCCACCTGCTCAGCCTGAGTCATGCACTAATGATTCCTTCGTCTACTACTGGCGCCTCCTCCGCCCCGTTCATCCTTGAACCCAACTGGGCGCTCGTCGGTTTTGCAGCCTGCGGGATTTTATCGACACTACGGCGCGGCGGATCCCTTCATCGCCTCGCAGCGATTGTCACGGCGATCACCTTTGTCGTGATTTTCATGATGACGCCTTGGAGTCTTTGGATCTGGGAATATTTGCCGTTTCTTGCGAAACTTCAGTTTCCTTGGCGGCTGCAAAATTTTGCGGCGATTTTGACGGCGATTTTGGCCACCATTGGCCTTGCACAGTTTCGCCGGACGGAAACCTTTTCATACATCGTCATCACGGCGTTGATCGCAATTCCGGTTGCATGGAACATGACTTCAACCAAACCAGGTCGTCCAATCCAAAACACGGACGATCTGGCGCGGTCAGGATTCCTCGTCGACACGATGGACGAGTGGATGCCAAAGACGGCAACGATCCGCATGGGGCTTGGCGATCAACCAGCCTTAGTGGACGGGCCATGCCAAGCCGGGCGCTTACACCGCAGTCCGGGTGAGATTCGAATTCCACTATCCCTGGCTCCGGGACTTTCCAAACCACCACAGCTTTCCGACACCTGCATTGTGACTGTCCCACATTTTTTCTATCCGGCTGGATGGCACGCAGCCCTGCGTTTGCCTCCCCGCCCAGCCCAAATAAACTCCCTTGCACTGGCTAATCGGGATGGCTTCATTGAAATTTCCGTCCCCACATCTGCACTCACAGTCGAGCCACAAGATATCGTTTTGTCTAATAAAATGACACCTTGGCGAAAAATTGGCGTGGGCGTAACCATGTTCACTGCCTTTTTTCTGGCTGGGCTACCGGCATTTTTTCGCCACAGGCGCTTTCGCACGGATGATTCGTTGACAAGTTGATGGTAGACATATAAACAAACCTCGATCTGTCGCGGGGTGGAGAAGTCTGGTATCTCGTCGGGCTCATAACCCGAAGACCGCAGGTTCAAATCCTGCCCCCGCTACCAACAAATTTAGAGGCTTAGAGGTTAACTCTAGGCTTTTTTGTTTGCGGTGGCGCACAAATGGTGAACCGTGATTTAAACCAATACCAATTTTGGAAATGAACCGGTCAGCACATGGCCGCCTGATCGTGGTGTTACACTGAACACAGCGGCGGTTTCCATGATCTTGTTTGGCAGCAGGTGCAAATAAAGCATCGTCGTCTTCATGTCTTTGTGCCCTAAAATTTTGCTGACGGTCACGAGGTTGACACCTTGGTCGATCATAAGTGTTGCTGCGGTATGTCTGAGGTCATGAAAGCGGATCGCCTGGTCCCGGATTCTTTCAAGTCCTTTGCAAAATACTGCCGCCTAAATACCTCGTGACAGATCGGGTTGCCGGTATCGGAGTGGCAAAAGACCGTACTCAAATTTGAGTATGCGCGGTTGGCCTGAAAAACTTCCGTGAGTGCTTGCTGAAGCCCTGCATTGCAAGGAACGTTGCGAGGCTCTCTACCTTTTGGGGGCCTCATCGTGCAGACTGTACGATCATACTGATGATCGATGTACAATACGCGACCGCCTGATTTGAGATTCACAGGTTTGAGACCCCAGATTTCGCCCGATCGTAATCCAGTGTTCAATGCGATAAGATACACTGCATACACCCACCTGTTTGGACTTCCTGGCGGATACTTTTGGTTCGTAAACGATAGGAAAGCTTCTGAACTTCCTCACGAAAACGGACTCCAAGAAAAGTAGAATGGGGTAAAGCCCCTATGGAGGAGTCCTATGTCAAAGAAGTTGGGTCAAAAACGTCGTAAGCTTAGCCAAGAATTCAAGCAAGATGCGGTCAAACTGGTTATCGATCAAGGCATGAAGTGCACGGAAGCCGCCAGGGATCTTGGGGTTGATCAGAATACCCTGAGTCGATGGGTTGCGGAATTCAAGGCCGATGGACCCGCCGCATACCCGGGCAAGGGCTATTTGAAGCCCGATGACCAGCAACCAAAGACCTTGAAGCCCGCGTCAAACGCCTGACCATGGAGCGAGACATCTTAAAAAAGGCAATGGCCTACTTCGTGGACGTCCCGAAGTGAAGTATGCCTTGATTGAGACGATATCGAAGGTCCACGTGGCAAGTCGTGGGATTTACGGTAGTCCCCGGGTTTTCAAGGCCCTTAAGGCCGTGGGCAGTATGATTAGCAAGGCAACCGTCGAACAAGTTATGCGGGAAAACAAACTCAAAGCGCGTGGATCAAAAAAGTACAAAGAAACCACGGATTCGAAACATTCAAATCCAGTTGCAGATAATATTGCAGCGCGCGCATTTGAACCTGGCGTCCCGAACAAGCTCTGGTGCGCTGATATCACGTGCCTTTGGACCGACAAGGCTGGCTCTATCTGGCAGCTGTTCTTGATGCCGGAACCCGTAATTGGAATGCGATGCAGCATGAGCCGCATTGGCAATTGCTGGGACAACGCGGTCATGGAAAGTTTTTTTCATTCGCTGAAAGTTGAATGGGTATATCAGACACGGTATAAAACGCGTGCCGCAGCAAGATTCAGCATTTTTGAATACATTGAGGTGTTTTATAACCGGCAGCGAACTCACTCGACGCTTGGTTACGTCACACCGGAATGCTATGAGCGGCGACTGCTATCGAAATGTGCTTAACAGTGAGTCCGTTTTAGGCGGGGAAGATCATACGTGTTTTTTAAGTTTCGACTTCCTTCAGCCTAATCAAAGTCTCAGCCTTTATTCTTCCACCACTTAACTGTAATTGCCAAAGAGCCGCTTCAGGAAGTGTCAGAAAAAGCGCAACAAGCCGCATAGTGAGCATGTCCTTGCACTTTCCATTTTCAATACGCTTCATGGTTAAGTACGGCACATCGAAAGCAACAGAATATTCCCACAAAGATAGATGATGACGTTCTCGAAAGGATTTCAGTTCTACCACTAAATCTTGTAAATTAAAAAGTGTGACGGTCTCAAAAACAAAAGTGGAAGGCCCTCGTCTACCAATCGTAGTCAGCAGTTTGATGAGGTTAGTTTCAGTTGGGTTTATACCGCAAGACTTGCAGTAGTCTTTATAAGCAGGGTTGTCCTTCGACGGGATACGGTCATAGAGGGATGGAAATATTTTTTCAGATTTATGGATCACTTGGGTTAAGGGCAGCTCAGGTCCAATTGAGATAGCGGTTTTCAAACGCATATATTTCATGTCGTAAGTAAAAATATAGGAGCCATCTTTTGCGTTATGCTCAAGAGACCCCACAAAAATTTTACGTTTGCGTCCTTCATGATAAACTTTGAGTTGATGAGGATCAGGTTTTAATTGCATTTTTAATCTCGTCGTATCTTTTGGTAATAAGTTTTTTCATAGCGGCTTTCATCAACTCTGAACAAAAGCTTTTATCCACAAGAGTAATGATCTTAGGCAAGTTTATGGAACTAAAAAATGAATGCATAAAATCTTTAAACCCAAGACGCAAAAATTCTTCCACATAATCTGTTGCCGTGGGTTCTTTACTTATAAGCGTCGACATTTTTCCTCTCGGATTCCAATCCGCTTTAAGAAAATCTCCGTACTCAAGGCCTAAAGCTGAGGTGTTGTCATAAATGGGAGCAAGACGAGTGCTCTTTGCTGTAACGAGCATTCCCAAATTGCGCCCGTGACGGTCGTGATTGCCAATCAAAGAATCAAAAAGGCAGGTCTTTACAAAAATTTCTGCGTCAGCAAGGCGTCCTGTCTGCTGCAAAATTAAGCCCAGCAGATCTTCACAACAGAACTCCGCCTCAGGTTTGCGGTAGTGAAAAATATGCACCAGATTGGCAATCTCCACGCCTTGGACAAAATTTTTAGTTGCAAAGGTCCGCTCACCGCCAAATTTTAGGATATAAAAATCTGGAATAGGAAGTCCCAGTTGATGGGCAATTTGATTACAAAGGTATTCATTGTCAGGAAGCTCAGGCGCTAAGTCTTCCTTCACCTTAAAGATATAGGAGTTTCCGCCCAGGGTTGCCGAATATTTTTTAAACCGGCCATGAAAAAAGCTGGAATTCCAAGCGGTATCATTGGCGTCAACTTCCTGCCCTCCGCTTCCTGACTGGCGCCTAACAAAACCTTCAAATGGTTTTTCTATTTTAAACCACTCCTTGTAACAGGTTATGTGAAGACCCGTTTCCTCAAATTCGTTATCTAAAAAACCAAGACATTTTAGGCAAATCGAACTTTTAGGCATATTTCAACCCTTCACAGGTCTAAATTGAGTCCATCTGCATAATAGGCTCATTATAGCCCGTGTTTAAAATGGGTTCAATACATCTCACAACTAGTTCGTAACGCCGCATGATCACAGATGTTTAAAATATTAACCCTAAGAAAAATTGGAAAATAAGCGGCCTGAGTAAAATAAGTTTGGTAGTTTTTCATTTTATTGTTGACAAACATAAGTACCGGCTCCCTTGAATAAATCAGAGCCGTTTCTTTTTGTGCGGCGGATAACCACCGACTCGATGCACGTGATTACAATCACGAATTTATAATACATTGACCCAGTGATTTGACTCAACGATCGCGGAGATTATGCGTCGTAATCGCCTTTATAACGAATTCCTAAAGCGTTGTTGAATCGATTCAGCATATTTATGAAGCCTATCAGAAAAGTCAGTTCGACAATTTCTGGGTCACTAAAGTGCTGCTTAATCTCTGCAAAAAGAATGTCTGAGACGCGATTAGAATCTCGCGTGACAACTTCCGTGTAAGCCAAAGCCGCCTTCTCACGCGGAGAAAGAAGATCCAAGTTTTCGACGGCAACCACTGGGTCATCACTAATTCCCAACTGGCGCATCAGACTGATGTGAGAACTCGCACAAAACTGGCATTCGTTCATCAACGAAGCCTTCAGAATCACTTTCTCTTTAAGAACACGGTCCAAAATTCCACCGGGATAAACACTACTTCCAAAGGTCGAAAATGAAGCTAGAAGCTCAGGCCTCATCGCCAAGGCCTGCAGCATTTCAACCACAGGAAAGCCGCGATCTTGAAGGCGCCGGCTCTCGGCCAAGCTCGAGTCCGCTTTAACAGCATCGAATGATTTTTTGACGATTTCAGGATCGATTGTAATCCGCATCTTCATATCCCCCATCAAGTTGACCAAATTCCCAGCAAACATTATTATCTTCTGCCAAAAAAAAGTTCATCAACGAAAAATCAAAAGATATTTTGCTCCGTCGAAAAACACCAATGCATGATAGAATCTTGAAGGAGGATTTTACCCATGCCCACCATGTTCACGTGTCTACTCATTGCAATGTTGCTGCCCTTTCTCCCGCGAATCCTAACGTTCCGTGCGCAATTTAAAAACGGTTACGACAATCACGAACCCAGGCGACAGCAGGCGAATCTTACAGGCCTTGGGGCGCGCGCGGTCGGGGCGCATCAGAATAGCTTCGAAGCCTTGTTGCTTTTTGCGTGTGCCGTGATGATTGCCTACGTAACTCAAGTCGATCCTGTCATCTGTGGACAGCTTTCAATCGTTTTTATCGTGTCTCGGGTTGCCTTTATAGCACTGTATTTATTGGATATGCCTGGCCCTCGCTCAACGGTCTGGACCATCGGACTCGGCTTGACGATCACCTTGGCTGCTGCTCGTTGGATATTCTGAGTTGCGCCTCACTAAATTAATAAGATTTTCCGGAATAGGTATCGCCGCAGCCGCAAAGTCTGCCTTCAACCAGCATCGGGCCCATAAATACCTTGTTGACAGCCTGCTGGATCAACCCGGTATCCCAAGTAAGATCGCGCAACTTCTGGCCATGCGCGGTGGATTGAACTCAACCCACGCAACGTTTCCTCGGCTTTCTATTGAGGAGATTCGTGACCGAATTTCCGAGCAGTCTCCATCACTGGCAGGGGCCATTGAATCGATTAGCGATCGGCCCCGGGTCGCGTCGCTTTCACAGGTCCACGAGGCCAAACTTTTTTCGGGCGAACGGGTCGCCATCAAAATTCAGTTTCCGGGAATTGCGGACGAAATCGCTGAACAGGTTGATGATTTCATCAGGCTTGCCGCACATAGCCCGGCTAAGGCCTATGGATTTACTGAAGAGGTCTGGGGAGGGTTTCTGAGAGAAAAGCTTCTCGAAGAGCTCGACTATCTTGGTGAGGCCCGTTACCAACAAGAGTTCGGCGCAAGCATCCGAACCGGTGGAATTATCATCCCAGAAGTCTACGAACGCCTCTCGACCAAGACCATCCTTGTACAATCTTGGGAGGAGTCAATCTCACCAGGAGATTTTTCCGCGTCGCGTCACAGCTTGGAGCTGGTCCACTTTCGGGATGCCGCCAAACTTATGGTTGAAATGCTCGCACACAGTCTGTTTCAAACGAAACTGATTCACTGCGATTTGAACCCTGGAAATTACGGATTTCGCACGGATCGCGAAAGTAAAACCACAAACCTAGTCCTCTATGATTTTGGCTCTATGCAGCGACTATCTCCTGAGCGAGTAAGCCGACTTGCGGATCTGATGACTCATGCGCCAGATCGGGTCAAGGACGGCTGGCGGGAAAATTTGCTCGCCTTGGGGTTTGACGATACGCGGTTGCAACATATTGCATCATTTTTACCCAAAATCATGCCAGAGCTCTTGCGGCCGTTTCGTGATGAATCGACTTGGAAGCCCACCTCGTGGAATCCAGGAAAAACGATGGACGAAATCCTTGGTGCTGAAAAATGGTGGTTTCGCACGGCAGGTCCACCGTGGTTTCTCTACTTGATGCGGACGCTTCAAGGCTGGCACCACGGAATGAAGCTAATTGGAGAACCAGTTGAAGTCGCCGGAATCTTCAGGAAGTTCATCGAGCAGGTGCCAGCGGCTGTGGCTTCGACGGAGCAAGCGCATCAGATTACCAACCACGGAACCTCTGATCTGATGCCGAGGTTGCTACTCTCAAAATACCTTCGCGTCAAAGTGACTGAGGGGCGCGAGACCGTTGTGGAACTGGAATTGCCAGCGGCCGCAATCGAAAACTTACCAGACTTTGTTCCCGAAGATGTCGCGCAGAAAATCATAACCCAGGGACTGGATCTGCGAATGATTGCCGACGAGCTTTTGCGTCACCATGCCCCGCAAGGCGACGTCTTTGAAATGCAGCATGGCATGCGGCACTACCGCGTTTGGCTAGACTAACGTGTCAATATTGCCAAGGCACCGGCATTCATCTTTAAAATTTCATGCGCTAGTTCCGGCGTAAGTTTGTCGGCTGTATCTGTAGAACGATGGTAATGGCTATACCGGTTCCAATCTGCGTCAATCGCTAAGATGGCTGGCAATCCAGCTTCTAAAAAAGACATGTGATCGCTGCCAAACGGATTGAATGATGTGCTCACTTGCAGCTTTGTCACGGCAGCAGCTGCATCAGAAAACGTCCGAGCAAATGCCGCATGAACGCTCTCTGTTTCAATCAGCACGCCAAGAGCGCTTCCGCCCTTGGAATATGCGATCATGTCCATCGTCACAACACCGCGCACGCGTTTTTTTTCGGCGTCAGGCAACTCTGCTACAAACGCAGCCGATCCATAAAGGCCCTGCTCTTCCCCTGAAAATGCGGCAAATATTATATCGTGTGAATGAGGCGTATCTGCCATAACCCGGGCCAGTTCAATAACACCAGCAGCGCCACTGGCATTATCCTCTGCGCCTGGAGCCGCGCTCGCTGTTCGTTCAGAGGTTGAATCAAAATGTCCGCCAACAATCAGTAAACCCCGATCGCCAGCAGCTGCCACTCCGGACTCCTGCTTCAAACGCTCGCCCGTCAAGATTCCAACAACATTCCACGCCGCTCGGCCCTGAACTTTAAACTCTTGGACGGTGACTTCCATTCCCTGAATGGCAGCCAAGCTAGACTTGATCCAATCGCGAGCCTGAACATTCCCGGCGGCGCCAATATGGCGATTCCAAGAAGAAAGTTTTTGCACATCGCCCCACCAACGCTCGCGACTCACCTTCCCCGCGGCATCGGCCAGCATCACCATATCATTCGCTAAATTTTCTTGATTCCAGTCATGATTGGCTTGGCGTTGGAGGACTACGCTCCCTGCATTCACCGGAAAAACGCCCGCCAATGAAGCTCTTGCATCTGCCAATTGATCTAATGCCGCGATGGCAACGGAATCACCTTCGACTAAACGAATCCGGCCCTCGTCAATCAACACGTTACTGCCGCCTGGCAGCCGCATTGATATATGTCCACCCACGACGACCCGCAAATCTTCGGCTGAAATTTCTGAGGCAAGCCGTTTTGCAACAAATCCAGTGCGCTCCATATTGATGAATCCGCGAGGTGTCGCAGACACCAGCAAGCTGCCGCCGAATTCGCTCCACCAGGAAACACCCCCGAGTTTCTTCAGGATATTCAGGTTGGATGGACCTGCCGATGCAATGTCCACAATAGCGAGCCGCTCAGAAGGGGTCGCCGACATCAATGATAACGCCAAAATGGCTAGAATAATTTTTCGCATCTGGTGATGATTTCATGCGAACGTCAAGAACGCAACTGCCTGTTTTTTTGTGTTTTTCATTAAATTGTGGAAAATCAACCACACGGCATTATTAAAGGCCCCCCATAGAATGACGAAGCCCTAGCATCCGGGAGGCCCAATGAAGTTTATAAAATGGGTTGCAGAACAATTCTATGCGCTTTTGAATATCTTGCCGGCAGCATTATTTGTTGCCTTGCTGCTTATCGGAATTGCCGCAGGCGCCTCAGCCAGTGAGGCTGATCTTCCGCGCGGCGATTCTTCTTCGGGACTCCCTGTTCGAGTCCCCGTGCCACCGACAGAATCGGGGATCACCACAGGTTGGGACATCGATGGCGATGGCAGGCCTGACATGATTCAGGTCACAGAGCGAGGCCTGCCCGATGCGAAAGCGCATGTCGAAACGGCTTACGATTTCGACGGCGACGGGAAACCTGATTTTGTGCGCGGGGCCAACGATACTTCCATACCAATTAAACGCCAGGAATTTGACCGATGACCAACGAAGCCCCAATAGTCCGATTTGCCCCGGGTGAATCGCTTTTCAAGGAAGGCGAGAGGGGCGATTTTATTTTCCATATTGAAAGCGGGACGGTTGAAATCTTTGTTGGTCAAGGACATGGAATTGTCGTTCTGACGGAGATGGACTCTGGCGAAGTGGTTGGCGTCATGGCTGCCGTGACAGGCCAGCCTCGACTTGCCTCGGCCAGAGCCAAAACTGAAGTGGTCGCCAAGAAGTTACCGTCAAAAGCATTCACCGACCAAATTAAAAACCTCCCCGACTGGATAAAGGCTGTTTTCAAGGATTATCGGGCCCGCCTAGACCACATCAACAAGCTTTATACTGAGCAAAGCCATGAGCTACGAAAGCTTCATAAAACCATTAAGGCTTCCGCCAACATAAAAACACCCGACGCCGTCGAAAAGAAATAATTCAGATACACCGCGAGTGGTCCGACGGCCCCAGTCCTTTCAGATATCTTTTGCCCATTAAATCGCAAATTCTGCCCTCGATAAACTGCTCCTGCATCGGGGTAAGGGTGGGTACTGCATCCTCGCAATTGATCCCCTTTAAGCCAAAGGCAATGATCGATGAGGCGGCGCTGCCAATCGCAGACACCGGCATTCCAATCTGCATCATTCCAGGGAAAGAACACACGACGGTCATCGCCCCAAAGGCGACACCCACCCCCTCAAATACCCTAACAAGGTCCGGCTTTCCGCGACAAAGAAGCGAATCAGGCGGCAAAAACGAGAGAAAACCGATCCCTTCACCCTCATTTTTTGTGTCTTGTTTCCGGCACAGTTCAACGTCCACAAGTTCAATTGGAGATTGAGGATTCCCATTTAGCTCCGCAATCGATTGTTGCCCACACCCAGAAGCCCCACCCATCAACGCCGTCGAGATGATCACCAAGCAGGACATGATGTGCCTGCGCCTGAACCTCTGGACCATAAATTGGATCCTCCATTGGCGAAATTGCCACAGGCCCCTCTTCACAGACCAATCCACAACAAAGGCGACCTTATCTACCGGTAATTACATTGCCTTTGGGGCACCACATCGAAAAAATCTAGGCCCCTGGCTAAAATTATGACCACGGAAAGCCAGGTTTTCAGTCCACGTGCCTGCTATAATAAATGGATATGTCGACCTTATGGAAAAAATTTGCCGTTCGCACGGGCCTTGCCGCACTCGACCCAAAGGTCAAAAGTCGCATTGGTGGCGACTACTTCTATTTGCGGGCATATAGCAACGATGTCCTCGCCGCCCCGATCGAAGATCTAGAACTTTTAGAACAACTTGAACGGGCCGTTCATACCGCACGGTCAAATACAGTCCATACCCCTGAAAAAAACGCCCTCATTGACCTGTCTCAAGGCATGCCCGACCTTTCTGGATTTTTTCCACTGGAACGAATCCTGTCAGATGCCGCCCAGCGACCAAATTTGCTAACTGCCCTTCAAAAATATCCTCCTGGGTTTGGTAATCCCCGAGCCCTTGCAGCCGTTGCAAAAAAAATCACCGCAGACACAGGCGTTACCTACGATCCCCTCAGTGAAATTCTGCTGTGCAACGGTGCCTCGCAAGGTATTGCTCACGCATTAGAGTGCTTCGTAGACCCCGGAATGCCCATCGTTTTATTTGATCCTTGCTACCTGTTTTATCAATGGCTCGCCCAAACCAGAGGCTTACGCATCCGACGCGTCAACACGATCCATCAACGCCTCGATCCCCGGCAAATGGAGCGAGCCATGAGCGGCGCCAAGGCCATCATCATCAATAGCCCGGCAAACCCAGACGGCAGTCGGATTCATTTGGACGATTTAAAACTGATCGCCGCCCTGGCCGCGCGGCATAACTGCATCATCCTCAGCGATGAGGTTTATTCTGGATTTTCCTGGGCAGAGAAATTCACCAGCGTCGCCAGCCTCCCGTCTGCTCGAGGAAGAACCGTCGTGATTTCAAGCCTCAGCAAATCCCATGGCCTACCAGGACTTAGGATGGGGTGGTGCGCGGGACCAGCCCCACTTATCCGCCCTTTGGCAATGCTGATGTCGATTCGTGTGCCATGTGTCAACGCCACCGCTCAAGAAACTTTACCGGACTTGATTGATGCCGAATTTGATTTTTCCCAACGGAGGCATACGGAATTTTTGAAACGCCGCGACGGCGCGATGGCTGCGGCTCTCGATGCAGGATTTAATGTGGAAACTCCTGATGGCGCGTTCTATCTCTGGAATCAAATTCCAGACCCGTTTCTGAGCGGCCATGATTTTGCTCGATGGTGCCTAAAGGAATGCCAAGTCGCAATTATGCCAGGCGAGCCCTTTGGTCCGTCCGGAAGATCAATGGTTCGAATGTCGTGGGGTGGTCCGTCGGAGCTTTTTTCAAAAGCCATGCAAAGGATCAAAGAAACCCTGCCATCAGCGCGCTAGATGCCCGCTAACTTATGGCTGGGTGGCGACAATATTACTCCCAAAGATTGTCGGCAACAAACTGCCTCACATGTTTCCAAACGTTGCCGTTGTCCTCCATAGCCATATGATTCACAAAAACGCGAAAATTTTGGTGTGCGGCAGCCATTGGGCCAGAACCAAGAAACACCGCCCTTTTGTGATAAATATTCAGCCATCTGGTCCTGGTATTGAGCAGCTCAAATTCTTCTCGCGTAATATCACGAGGCGCCTCGCGACAACCCGGCTCCCGTATCTGCTGGCAGGTGATTCGACTAACAGGGTCGATCGAGGCTAAAAGAATAGGCACAGGCACCGCGTTCAAAAGATGAGCAGAAGAAGCGAGCTTCATAGCACGCCATCCGGCATGTGAATGGCCAATGATGATAATTTTTCTGACATTTCGCGCACGGCTGACCACGACTTCATCGAGTTGAGACTCATGAATCGGAATCATTTGAGCCTGCCCCCGTAAATCGTAGTATTGCATCTGTGGGCTCAGCCATTCGTAACAAGCATAAATCACATTATCTTCGGCACGAACCATGTCGCTCGGGAGAACCCAAGAATTGAACGCGTCAAAAAGCTTAGCATTGATGAGGCCCGGAACTACACCCGACATTGAATTTCTACCGCAGCTACCATTGCCGGCCAGTACGACGTATAGGTTCGAGCCACCGTCATCCTTTGCGGCGTAGATATTTGGTGAGACGATTGAAAACAGAGAAGCAGCCACCATCTTTAACAAAAATGCTTTTTTCATGACGAACCCTTTCTTACATATTTGCTAATCGTTCGCATCGCATGATTTTGTAGCTGATCATCTGCGAGCGCAAGACACCTTCATCAAGATCAAGCCCCAGACCCCGCCTTACAGAGCGGGGCGAATTGCCCGAGATCAAGCGAAAAACGCTGCGTTTAAGCAGCAAATTAGAAAATGAATTTTCCATCCATTCGCCACAAACATGCGCGCACAAAAGGCGTGCCGAGGCAGTTAGAGCACGATCTTCACCAACAAGTGCGCCCACAATCACTCGAGCCCCTGCTCGCCGAGCCTGGACCGATGCAGCGAGCGAACCCGTGATCCCGCCGCATTTTCCGATTCGGATATTCCAGATTCCGACCTCTGGATTTCGTGCAAATTCATCAAAGGACTGATGCCCAGATAACGCCTCATCAGCCATTATGGGAACCTCAGATGTCCGAGAAAACTCGGCCAATGTCGGGGCATCGCCTGGCGCCACAGGGTCCTCAAAGGCAATCAAACGCGCCGCCAAAGATGGTGACAATAAAAATGCCTGCGCCAAGAACCTGTGAGCTGCGACCGACGTGTATCCCTTATTTGCATCAAGCGTCAGGTCGGACGCCTTCCCCATAAAAAACACAACAGCCCGCACACGACGTGCGCTCCGGGAATCGCCAACTTTTACCTTGAAATGTTCAAACCCGAAAACTCTGAATCCAAACGTCAGCATCGCCGCTAACCACGGCTTGATCATAGGAATTGTAGCACGCCTCCTCGGATTTTTTTCAAGGCTCCAAGCTAACCCACCCGTCGGCCCGGAAGCGCCGCCGCACTGAAGGGAAAGTCGGCTTTGCATTTCCGAAAGTAATTGGTCCGGCGCGATATTTAAAACCTTCGACAACCAATCAAATAGAGCCACATCAAATGCGCTCCATACCGCCAGAATATTTCGGGACGACGCCGAAAACCACGCTTCGATTAATTTCTCGATAATTATTTCACGGGAACAATCTTGCGTTGTCGCCAGGGTCATCACTGGGACCGCGAGGCCTGCAAATAATGAGGAGCATTGTGCTATCGATGATTCTACCGTTTCACCCGTTACATAGATCCTGGGCAGGGCTTCTCCCACTCCAAATATGCGGCCGTCCTCATGGCCTGGACGGGAACTGGATATTCGGATTACCAGTCCATCATTGCCAGATCGATTGCCATGAGAATGGCGGATGCGAAAGCGAAATGGACTGCGCTGATGAAAGACTTCCAACTGAAAGGTTTGACATGTCATGGACGCCTCTTAACTTTAGCTAAAATTTCACTTTTACTTGCAAGTGCACTTTTATTTCAGTTTTGCAATTGCAGCAGAAAGCAGTTCCGGATGTTGCAGGACAAGTCCATGCTGGCGCGATGGGTATTGCATGATAATTGCATTCCCCCGGCAAAGCAGTTTCGTTGTTCTCCTTAGATCAATCACTGGATCTTTTGTCGGCAGATGAAAGAATACCGCTGGGCGTAAACTTCCTGCTGATTGTCCCAGAGCACCGTCGGCTATTTTTTTACGCACGATACGCTGAAGGGCAGCGGTAACTCGAAGAAACCCCCAAGAAACCTCGCGATTGCGCAGCGGATCCCCTGCGATCCAGGAATTAATTTCCGGTTCTTCAGCAAAATCATCTGGATTCAAATCAAGAGGCACCCGACCAGAAATAAATCCACCACCGACAAAAGATTCGGCGACTCCACGCCAAAAAATACGGCACTGCAATCTTTTATGGGGAAAAATTCCAGGTGCAACGAGGTGAAGCGTATCAATATTGCGCCAGGCTTCACGGGGGCCATCGAATAAAAATGCCAAAGCGGCAAGAGCGCCCCACGAAGTCGCAACAACATCCACCCGGGGAGCGTCTCCCGTCGTGGTCAATTTATTGGAACGTGCCTGGTCAAAGCTTTTTCCGATCCAAGCAAATGCGGCTTCCATTGATGGCACGTCGCCACGCCATCCGGCCCGGTCTTTGGCGATCACCTCGGACCAGTTGCCTGTAGCAAGGGCGTGACGAGCAAAGGGGGCGAACCATCCGGAATGGCTTTCAGCACCATGAAGGCAGACAATCCGGCGGCAACTTCCACCGGCGGCCTGCGGCCTATTTGAAGGCTTCCAAACTTGCCCCAAGATGAATCCAACCTTCCTCGGCATGCGCAAACTTGAGGCGCATACGTTTTAATGCCGGAATGACTACCGACAGGTCAGGTAAAGGCAGAACGAAACTCTGATGCAAGTTTGCCTTCAGAACCTCGTCGGAAAACTGCACAAGGAGGTGCGCTGGATCAGAACGAGTGGATGTTGCTTTCAACAGTGGTTCGCCGACGCGCACAAATTCAATGGAATGATCGTCGGCTAAACGCGCCTCATATGTCAACTCCAACGAACTCGCCGATTGCCGAATGGAAGCCTGACTAACCATATCAAAGTTGGCGGTGAGGGACAGACGACCGTCGGCAAATTTAATTGAAATAGGTTTCTTCTGTGAAAATGTCAGGCTGACACTTGCAAATTTGAACGTGGTCCATACAGGCGGCACCGATGATGCCCCAAGGGCGACAAAGATCTGCGACAGGGCCGCTGCAGGAATGGTTTTTCCCCCGAGAACTTTTTCAACGGCATGCTCCGCCGCCTCTTGAGAGACGCCGACCATGAGCGGAGCGATCTCGTTGCCGATCAAAGATGCGGCATCAGTTGGCGCCTCGATGGCCGTTGTGTCTTCGGCCCTCATGCCACCAACGCTGCTGAACCACATGGCTTCCTTGGTTGTCTGAAATAATTGCTTACCAGGAAAGTAGCCGGTGCTGACAAACCATTCACGGAAGGAGCGAATCAGGGTTGCATTAAAATTTAAAATGAATTCGCCGGCACGCTCGTCGACGACATTGCCGATTTGACCTAAAACCTGTTGCCCAATGGCGACCTGCTGGTTCGGAAGTTCACGGTTGACAGTGGCCCAAGCTTCTTCTTCCGCCCGTTTGCGTTTGTATCCAGAAAACCAACCCGTAGCCGTCACATTGAGGCCCGTGACCTCAAGCAACGAACTAAAGGTCCCCGTGACCGCCTTGCCTACGGCTGAATTTAAATTGATGTGGATGGGTTTAATGCTTTTCGTTGTGACCTCGGCCGCACCGGTCATATCAATACGAATGTCGGACCGCGGCTCGTGAACGCCACTGATATCGATATGGGTCTGGGCTTCGATGATGGCCGTGATGCGGGCGTCAACATCCGATGGCTCAAGATCTATGGTGAGCTTGCCCTGTGTCGTGGCGTTGGCTTGGATGCTAACCCCGCTGACGTTGTCATTGATGGTGCGTTGGTCCGTGATCGGAACGCGAATCATTTCTTCCAGGACCTCTTTGGAGATCCTAAGAAAGGCTTGGCGTTGGACTGGCTCACTTGATGATTTGCCTGTCGCCTGCACAGTGGCGGCTTCATTGGTGAGGGCAGACAAACCTCCAGCTTTTTCTTCGTTCCGACCACAGGCTGCGAGGGATCCCATACTTCCAAGGGAAATCATGGCAACGGCGGTTCCAGTCAGGCGGCGGTTCATAGAGCCTCCCCAGGCGACTACGTGTTCTCATTATTGGCCAATTGGCCAGTCTTATTCTTAGTAAATTCTAATCATTTTATCAATTCATAAATCTTGATAAGATATCTAATGATAACGGGAGGTTCTGTTTGTCACCCTAAAAATCAACCTTTTTACAACCAGCCCCAAAGATGCCAAGATCAACAGAATCATGCTCTATCGCCGTCCCATAGGTTCATTGCTGCTAGCCCTAAAGAAGCCTCAACTAAAGGCCTTCCATCGGGCCCTTGAATCATTCGATGCCAGCCAGGCAGCCGTGCTGGCTCAAGCCATGGACCAAATCAAGGGAAGCCAGTTCGCTTTGGCCCATGGTTGCCAATCAGCGCCTCGTCTGCAGGCGTTTCCCATTTGTGAATACGAGAATCTCCGGCCTTGGATCGATCGTTTTTCCCGCGGCGATGCCACGGCATTGTTCGGATCCCATTCCGGGATCACTCCGCAGCGTTGCCGTTTCGTAACCACAAGCGGCACCACGGGGCGCCCGAAATCGATCCCGGTGACTCCAGCTTCTTTTGCCGTTCAAGCTGCAAGTTGGCAGGCTTGGGGCTTATCAGCCTTCGAGGCGCATCGTGACGCTGCATTCTGGGATGTTCTTCCCGTGTCTGCCACAACCCAAGGGTCGATGAGCGGTCTTGCCACCTGGGCCATGCAGTCCGCCAGCTTCAAAACTCTATATGCAGTCCCAGACCGGGCCCAGCGAATCGCCCCCTTTGAGCTCAAACTCAAAGCCCTCCTGCGTCTGACCGTTGGCAATTCAAACATCGGTATGCTCATGACGGCCAATCCATCAACTCTATTGATGCTGGTGCAACAACTTGAAACCCACGGTTTTGACTTAGTTCGCGATCTGCGCAATGGAACTTTTTTTGCGGGCGATCCGGTTCTGCTTGGCGTATCCGGACTGAGCCGGCGAGATATCGGTGCGGCGCGCCGCCTGGACCGCCTCCTGATAGAGCGGGGACACTTGACGCCGGCCGACGTCTGGCCGCGCCTGAAGCTTGTTGCCATGTGGCTTGGGGGCACCTTGGGCCACTATTGTGAGGCACTGCGTCCGATGCTGGGACATGTCCCCTGGCGAGATCATGGCCTAGTGGCTTCAGAAGGGCGTTTTACGGTGCCCTTGGGCGATGGGTCTCCCGACGGTGTTCTGGATCCCCGGGGCGCCTATTACGAATTTCTGCCGGCAGAGTCCGCCAGCGAGGAAAACATTAATGGTTCGGGAGGGCAGAACGGCCAGTTGATCCCCCCACGAGACTTAATTCCAGGACAGCAATATCGATTGTTAGTCACGACTTTGGGCGGGCTGACCCGCTACGACATGCACGACATCATCGAGTGCCGCGGGCATTACGGGAATGAAAAAGGCGGAGCTCCCCTGATCAGGTTTCTGAGAAAAAGCAGTCAATTCGCCAACATCACGGGCGAAAAACTGTCAGCATTTCAGGTCGCCGAGTCCCTGACCCTGCTGGCCACCTCGGGCCGAGAATCTTACCAGACGCTTAAAGACACTCGTTTCATGACCCTCGCCCCCAACCGAGACGGCATACCGCCGCACTACATTCTTTATGCTGAATCGAGTTGCCAAGACCGCCATATGTGGGAAGAAATTGCGCGGCAACTCGACCAAAGCTTGTCTGGCCTGAACTGTGAGTACCAAGAAAAAAGAGCATCGGGCCGGCTTGGGCCGGTTGGGATCGCCTTCCTAAAATCTGGCAGTCTGGAGCAGTTACGAACTCATCATCTGGACCGCGCGCCAGGGGCGACGGCCGAGCAATTCAAGCAACCTGTTCTTTGGGATGACCTCACAAGTCCCTTGAGGGACATGGCTTTTGAGGTGTAGGACTCTTCCCGTGACCAACATGGGGACTGCCTGCAATGAAGCGTCAGCGGCCAGGATTATTTTCAAAATTACCATTTACCTTACGTCGGCTTATGAACCAGCGCATTTGCGACGTGCTGGAAAAACTCGGTGCATCGAGCGAGCGTAATCCCATCAAGCGCCATGTTGAAAACCTTTACGATGAACTTCATGACGCCGGCGTGAAACATTTGCGTCCTGACGTTTATCTGGGCGACGAGTGGTTTAGCCCCAGCGGGATCCCAGCGATCGCTGTGCCGTTTTATCTTGCCCATACCGACTTGAAAGAAATTGAATTTCTTCTGACAGATTCCGTCGAGGGCGGGACCCCAACATCCATGCGAAAGTTTTTGCGTCATGAGGCCGGGCATTCTTTTGATCACGGCTATAAAATTGCGCGTGATTTACGCTGGCGGAATACGTTTGGGCGCGCACCATCAGTGTACCGCCCCGAAGTCTATATGCCAGACTCTATGAGTTTGAATTACGTAACACATTTGCCAGGCCATTATGCGCAATCGCATCCCGATGAGGATTTTGCCGAGACCTTTGCCATTGCCATCACTCCAGGATTTGACTGGGAAACGCGTTTCGCAGGGCGACCTGGTGCTCTAGAAAAGCTTCATTTTGTCAAATCCTTGATTCGACGCAACGGCGGTCAACTCCCCCGTGAGCGTGAAATCGTCCGAACCTACGACGCACACCGCATGCGCATGACCCTGGCGCGATATTATGAATTACGCTTGGCCCGCGAGGCTCGGTGGCAACGCATGCAGTCACGCCTGATCCAAGGAGCCTGATCACTAGTTTTTACCTTGCATCTTAAGTCGGTAGTGAAGTTCTACTTAATGCAGAGGACCGCGTAGTCGTCGTTCTTGTAACCAGGAAGGGCCTCACCCTCCATCAGATCCATAATCCAACGATAATCGGATCCTTTGGAATACGACGATGATGACCAGAACAGAAGTTCGTCAAATGACGATCCTGCAAACCGGATCCCGTGCTCAAACGCCGCAACCAGATCATTTTTGGTCGGAAGACGCCAGCCCTGTGCGCCGTTCCAGCTTAGATCACCACACGTGGCCCGAGCCATCTGCCATGTTTGGGACTTCGCTTGAACCGAAGTCCACTGAAGGCCGCTGACTCCGTCAACCCAAACCTGGTCTGCATTTTGGCTTCGCTGCTGAATTTTCAGCTGCGCATCCGGCTTAAATGCCCCGCATGCAACAATCGATAAAGACATTAGAAACAAGATTATTTTTTTCATATTAAAAACCTTAAAAAAGAATAAATGATGCATTTAATTTTAATGTCACGCCATGTCAAGCTTATACCTCACACTCAACCTCTCAGAAAATCAGACGATAGGAGCCATAGGAGGTACCTCAACGCCTTGGCTGCCAAGCTCAACATCATGCTGCTCTATGACCTTGCCTGCGCACCAGACAACCGCGCCGGACACGAACGCTGGTTCATGACCGGGGATGATTTCCGCGATGAACGTCACGTTATGAAAGCCCTTCGCCGCTGCGGACACACCGTCGAACCCTTTGGACTCTACAACGATCTCACCCCCCTACTGGAAAAACTGAACGGCATGCGACCCAACGTGGTCTTTAACATGTGCGAATCGTTCTCCAACAGCCGACACCATGAGGCCGACGTCATGTCCGTCCTGGAAATGCTGGGCATTGCCCATACGGGCGCAAGCGCCGAGGCGCTCAACCTATGCAAAGACAAGGCCCTTTCTAAAAAAATCGTCTCCTTCCATGGAATAAGCATTCCCAGGTTCGCCGTCATCATGCCCCCACAAACCGGCCTTAGACCAAACCACCGCAACCCCACAAAACCAGAGCTCTTCTCCGATGATGCAAAGGATCAATTAAAAACGCTTAAATGGCCTGCAATCTGCAAACCCCTTGATCGTGACAGCAGCGAAGGCATCAGCAAATCATCCGTTGTAAGCAACAGCGCATCTTGCCTGCGTCACATCGCACACCTGCAAAAGACCTTTAGAAGAGGGGTTATCGTCGAAGAATTCATTCCCGGACGGGAGCTCTATATCGGTATGGTGGAACTTCCTGGGCAAAAAAAATTACTCGTCCTGCCTCCACGAGAACTCTACGTTGGAACAGGACCCGGTTTTGTCACCTGGCGTGCCAAATGGGATAAAACTTACCGCAGCCGCCATGGGATCGACAGCGGCCGCGCCAAAAAAATTGACGTCAGTGTTTTGCATCGCCTGGAACAGATCGCACGCGAAGCCTTTCATGCCCTTGAGCTCTCGGGATACGCACGCCTGGATCTACGCCTGCGTGACAATGGTGATCCCGTCTTCATCGAAGCCAATCCCAACCCCTCGATTCGCCGCGGCGATGATTTTGCGGCAGCCGCCCATGCTGCCGGCATTGGATATGACGATCTGATTGAGGGTATTGTCAAAACCGCAATGCTCCGTCACAACCGCAATAAGCAAGCCGCCTGAATCCATTCATTATCTGCGCAAGGCCTTGGTTTTTTAATTCTGAAGTGTTCGGATAAAAAAATCCCGCGCAGCGTTCGCTGCCAATGTTCTGGAATTCGTCAATTCATGCACGTCTTGGAACGTCTTTTTTTCGGCATTCGCACCAGCTCTATCGCACACTGATTTTCCAGCAGATTCGTCGCTTGCCATAATGCAAAGCAGGGGACGAGGCGCGATTTCACCGATGGCGCTTTGCGGATCGTTTGGAAACCAAAGTGGATTTGGAAGAGGCACCATCGCCACCATCGCCTTGATCCGCGTGTCCATCTTTGTAAAGGAAAGGCCCGTCATGGCACCCATACTGGCTCCAGCGTACCCCAACCGATCTGAACGAACCTCCGGTCGCGACGCCAACCAGGTCAAGGCCGCACCGTAGTCCGCAACGGTCCAGTCCTTGACCAGGGGATCCATAACACGAGATTTAGAACTGATCGCCGGCAAACGATCGCCAGTTCCTGGCCAATCCATCGTCATGACTACGAAATTCGCCGCAGCAAGAATTTTCGCGGCGGCATCGACACCTCCATCATCTTTGTTGCCGTTGATGCCATACATAAAAATCAGGCCTGGCAGTTTTTTTCCAGCTACGTTCGCTGGCAGCCACAGGTATCCAGGAACAAGATCACCCTTGCTCCCCGTAAACTGAATTTTTTGACGAAGGCCCACCGTTGCTGACGGCGAGGGCGAAACGGAGGCCGAAGGTGAAGGTCGTGAGCCCCCGCTACCGTCACCACTAGTCGAGCCTGACAATCCAGTTTTTTTGCCGTTCACGGTGTATTCCTGGGCACACCCAGTCCAAACGCAAGCAACCGAAAAGCAAATCAGCCAGGCAGATTGATTTTTTTTTAGCCTAGAACACATACGTTGTTTTCGGAATATTGAGGATATTACTTGAGTCAATGACCACCATCGATTAAGACTCCGCCCCTATGCTCATAGACGGATACATTGACCGGCGATTTGAACGACTTGGCCGTCTGGTCGGAGAAGACGGCGTGCGTCGGCTTCACGAATCCCATGTCTTGGTGGCCGGAATGGGCGGGGTTGGGTCCTGGGCGTGCGAGGCCCTTATTCGATCTGGAATCGGCCGCATAACCCTGGTCGACATGGACCGCGTGTCTTTGACGACGATCAATCGCCAGATGCCCGCACTAGACGACACCATCGACCGCCCAAAAGTCGACGTTGTCGCCGAACGCCTGAGGCAGATTTCACCTCGGGCAAAAATCTGCCCGCGCTTCGAACACATCAACCCGGACTCCCTGCCCGGCCTCTTGAATCCTGCGGCCCACGATGGAAAGCCCATCGACTTTGTGATCGACGCTATTGATCAACTTGGCAACAAATGTGCTTTGATTGTGGCCTGCAAACAGAGCGGAATACCGATCATTATCTCCACCGGTGCTGGCGGTCGGATGGACCCAACGCAAGTTCGGATCGCTGATCTAGCCAAAACGAGCATCGATCCACTGGCCCGCATGGTTCGGGTTTACCTGCGCAAAAAACACGGGTTCTCCACCAATTCGACCTTCAAAATTCCAGCCGTATTCTCCGCCGAAATTCCAGTCGAACCCATTCCCCCAACTCACCCCGACGCGGAGCGCGGCCGCAGCGAAATCACCAGAGCCGTAGGATTCGACCCAAATGCCCCCCTATCCGAAGAAGACCTCGCCAATAAACGTAACGTGATCATGGGCACAATGGTTGGCGTAACGTCCGTTTTTGGTATGGCAGCAGCGTCTCACGTCCTGCGTGAGCTATTGGCAAAACCCATCGCCACCATTGATTGAATTGGCCATCGCCTTCGTATTTACCAAGTTCCCCCCCCGACCCTGTAAATTATTCTGAAAACCTCCGCTACTTTTTAGACCCATTGCACGCCCTAAGTTGTCGCGGGGAACAACCGAAAAAGATTAAGGAAATCTTCGGAGAAGCCGTGACAAACGTTCAACAAAAGCGAAGGCAGACTGACGCTGATGACAGTGTGTTTACCCTGCGCCGACGTGGTAAGTTTTCTCTTCTCGTGGCATTCATCTGCGTTTTATTCCCCGTTGCTTTCATCGGTGGCCAAATTAAAGAGCTACTGGCTCCGTCCTTTACAATATACCGCGATCCCGCATTCGAAAATCTGACACAAGAAGGAATCGAATGGGATGTATTCTATGGGCAATCCGTTATGTGCGGCAATCTGGAGTGCCACCTTACCGCCGATTACCCAAGCGACAGGTACACGAAAAAGATGATTCTTCCGGCCAGAGAATTTCCGCTTAACGGCTATAAATCCGGCCAGTTAATCTATTTGCGTACGAACCTTAAAATCCCCCAAAGGCTACTAACAGCAAGCAACCCAATCGCCCTCCACTCGTTATATGTATGGGCCAAAAAGTACGAATTTTTTGTCAACGGCATTGAAGTTGACGAAGGTCAGGCAGAGACCTTGAACCTAACGATCCCACGCCGCCTCATCGGCAGCGATGGCATCGCGAATCTCTCCGTCAAAATAGATCCAGGCAATTTACCTTATCAGGGCATCGCAAACCGCCGAGACCTCCTGATCGGTGATCGAGCAACTTTGAACGAAACAGCATTTGGGCCCCGTGAATTGAAGACAACCTACTACCTATGGTTTCTGCTTCCCCGTCTGACGTTCTGTTTCATTTTCGCGTTTCTATATGTCTTCCTGGCACAAAACCGGGAACTCTTCTCTTTCATTCTATATATTTTAGTCTCCTCACTTGGAATCCATATGGAGTCCGGGTATTCCGAATGGCTCGAATCATGGGGCGTGAATCGCGGAATTCTTGCGCCAGCCATTCAATCCTTCACAGACGCGTTTCTAATCCTCTTTATCCATGATTTTTTTCGGAAGAAAGTCCCGGGATTTTTCCGTGGGTTTCGCCTCGCCTTATTGGCTCAAGTTACTTTAATCATAATTGCGTGGATGACACTCTCCGCCAAGGCAACTGTTAACGTCACCTTCGCTTTTACGATTCTCATTCGAACTTTCGCTGTATCCTACGGAATATATGCATCATGGACGACAATCCAACTCCTCAAGAAAAACAAAAAAAGCCCCGGCCGAATTGTGACATCAAGGATTCTACTCGCATTCTTCGTTGTGGCTCTGATCCCAATGCTCCTCGAAAACAGACGCCTTCTTGCTGATGTCCTAAATCTGAATCCCAGCGGGTTTCCATGGACATTTGCATTTGACCTAATCCTCTTTGCGGTGCTCGCATCAATCACGGCCTATGATTATGGCGACACCGCCAACGCAAAACTCCGAGTTGAGCGCGATTTGAAAGCGATGGAAGACCGCCTAGAATTGGGGAGGTCCGTTCAGAATATGCTGCTCCCTGCTGAGCGCAACGGCACCTCAGGGAGCCTTCACTATAACTTCTTCTTCGAGTCCGCACAGACCATGGCTGGAGATTGGTATTACGTCTGGCATGCCCTCGATGGATCGACTAGGCTTTTTGTCGGAGATGTCACCGGGAAAGGTCCACAAGCAGCATTGGCCGTCGCAGCGATTATCAGTGCCATCACCCGCCATCATGAAAACAACGACAGCGAAGATTTTACTATCACCTCATTAAATCACCATCTTTTCAAACTGTTTAGAGGACGGGTGATGTCCACCATGAGCGTAACAACACTCGGTGGACCAACATCCGAGCCTGGGACGATCGTTCTTTATAACTGCGGAACACCAGGTTGGGTCACAAACATCTCCTGCCCAACCAAAGCTAAATATCTACCCATGGCATCACAACAGATTGGAACACAGGAAAACGTCCGCATGTCCACCATGACCTTGAGGCTGGGCGCTGGCGATTTTATTGGGACATTTACCGACGGATGCATCGATGGCAGCCGTGCCACCAAAAAATTCATCGATCTAATCAGTCACGAAAAGCCAACGGATTCAAACTTAATTTATCAAATGATGATTGACGCAGGAAAGGAAACGGCCCAGTCAGATGACCGGACCGCGTTGGTGGTTACAAATACAATCTCTAGTTCTTAGTTTTTTTCTGATCAAGGGTAGCCTTAAGCGACGATGAGAACGATTGACCAACTACCAGCCCACCGTAATTCACAGTCTCATACTGCAATCCTTTTCTGTCCGAGAAATAAAGTGATTCTACACCGCTTGCTCCATCGAACCGATACGCATTTTGCAAAAGGTCGATCGTAAGATCCGCCCCGAGATCGCTATCACAAGACTCAAAGAACACAAGGGGCATTGCCACACCAAAATCTTTGAGTGCTTGCACCATCCCAGCCTTGCTGATCCCTGGAGTCCTAAGTGGCTCGGACCCGTCTGATGCGAGATCGTTTTTAAGATCACCGGATTTCAAATCATTAGTTTTGAGGTCACCGATCTTAAGTTCGTTGCTTTTAAGATCACCCACTTTCAGCTCGCCAACTTTAAGGTCCCCAACCTTTAAATCCCCAAACTTAAGATCTCCAACTTTCAAATCGCCAATCTTAAGATCACCGACCTTCAAATCACCAACTTTCAAATCATTCAGTGAGACCGCTGAATCTGCAAGGTCAAGGTCTCCCACTTTCAAATCACCAATTTTAAGAACACCATCTTTATTGTTAACCGAGGGAAGGATAATATCCTCGAACCTGGTACCATTGATCATTAAATCCCCAAGGCGCACACTCTGAGTCGGACTAACTGTCACAATTAAATCAACGAAACGCATTTCCCGCACAGTCAGGGCAGAGGCGATCACCCTGTAACGTTCCTTCAAAGCGAAATCGTTCATTAAATCGGAGCGATAAGATAATTTTGGAGCCACAACAAAATCGCCGCCGCCGTGAGATTTTGAAATAAGGACGTACGCAACATCCGAGTATCCAATATTTTTTGCCATCAAAATGTTTTTGACGGCGTCCTGCATTGCGCGAAAAGACTTTTCTGACGCCAAAGGCATCTCGTTATATCGAAAATCACTCGCTTCTTCGGCTGTAAGGCCTGGGGAAAATTCAACCTCCTCCGCCCTGCCGTTATAATCACCAGGCAGGCAGAACCGAACTTTACCTTGACGAGCCAGTTTATTGGTAAAAATAAACAGTCCCGTTTTTGAACCATTGATATCGGAACGGCAAATCAATTTCTCGAGGCCGCCCGCATCTTTTTCAACCTGAACCGAAAACCTGCTCAAATCGGTCGCATATGAGTTAGCAACGCGAGCAAGCGTCGCCTTACCGGCAGAGTCCACGTGACCAGAAGCAGCCGACAAGGCCATTCCGATGCGCTCATACTGAGTCGCAATAATATCACTTTGAGGCGTCTCATTCGCATAAAATATGACTATTTCGGCGTTGCCTTTTTTGACCGCCATACCGTCCACCGAAGCGACGTCTTTTTTATTCGCGAATTGGATTCGGCAGGCGCTAATGCTTGGTAGAGATAGCATCACAGCACAAAAGAAAACAAACCTGTGAAAAGAATACCTCATTGTGACCCTCCGATTAAGTCACGTCTCTTCGGTATCTTCTGACCAAAACTAAAGGATAAGGGAATTTATGCTTTAAAACCGAGGGGTTCAGCGAACATCTAAACGAGTAGCGCCACAATAAGTGTTACCGAAGGGGGCGTATTTCAGGTGGAAGTGCCCGAAAGGGCTAAGAAAATCATTGAAAAACAGCGCCGGCCGCGAAATGATGGATTCACTAAAACACCATTATTTCAAGGGGTTAACCTCGTGAC
>CAMDHM010000007.1 GCA_945898195.1 Pseudobacteriovorax antillogorgiicola
GTGGCCGGCAAAAGATGCCGGCCTTTTTCATGCAGATTTGCGGACATTCTGATCGTGTATTTATCAGGGTTTTTTGAACGGGGATCCCGGCAAGGATTGCCGCGCGGTAAGTCACCCGGCGACCCTGTGGATGATGGATCGCTTACGAATCAACGGTTAAACAAAACGAAAATTTGGAGATAAATCTATGTTGAAGGCCATCAAGAACACCTTAATCATCGCGATGTTCGTCACTTCATTTCAGGGGCAGGCAAATGCTGCTGATGTTGTACCTCCAGTCGTGAAACCCGTAGTGATGGCCCCTGTTCTCGTGCCAGCGGTCAAGCCTGTTGTGGTAGCGCCAGTCGTGAGACTGCCTTTTGTTCCCTTAACGATTCGCGATTGCGATAAATTTAAATTTGCCCAGCAATTATATTTCGCCGCCAGATACGTAGATTGTAGAAACGAAATATTTAAAGGCCTAGCGGCTCATGCAGCTTGTTTGGATAAAGTAGACGTCGAGTTTAAAATAGCCCTTGTTCAAATAAACTTATGCTACGAATTCATCGCCGACAAAAATAAACCGAAGAAATAGAGAAATCTAATCGCTGGTTTTAGCGAGTGCATCGGAACAAAATCGTGATGAAGAATTGGCCGCCTGATCTCGATCAGGCGGCTTTTATTTTTGGCTGCAACGTAATTCCGAGTCATCTATAGCAAGCTCATCTAGTATCTAAAATCCGAATGCAGCAGGGTTGAAAACTTTTAAAATTTAGCTTCGTCAGCTATTCTTCCAAACATACCTCCAGCAAATTCTGGGCAAGAGTAAACCACGTCTCATCAAGTTTATTGAGGCCTGGGATGCAGACGCAAGGGGCGATGGAGCCGCCGCTGGTTTGAGTGCTGGTGCTAAGGGTACGCGGGGTAACGTGATCTCGATCGACCGTGCGAATGGCGCTATCCGCGCAGAATACGCTGACACCTACTGGGGCCGCCGCGCCCGCATTTACGCCAAAGGGTCTTTTGATGCAACGACCGGCGAATTCGGCACTGTGACTGACATGTCTGGCGCCTTTACTGACGTAGGGGCTAACGGTTCGACTAATATCAATGGGAAATTTGCGACGGTCAAAGGCACATCTGCCGATGGCTTCAAATACAATTCCGGTACACTCCAGCAAAGCGGCACGACCTTGAGCACCAGCGCGACTTTTGCCAATGCCAAGGATTCCTGTCAGCCGACCACGGGTTGTACGAGCAATGCTGGAATCACGTTCAGCGCTGTTGCAGAAGACCTAAAGTTTCTTTTGGCCGGCGGGGCACTTGATGCCTACAACAGCACACGTGTTGCGTTTGAGACTTGGCTGGCATCTTCCGGTGATCTGACCTTCACCGAATTCAGTAAGGCAGCGTCACTTTAGTTGGCTCTGATTTTTTTTTGACTGCGACGATTTGATCGTGGGGGCTAAACGAGCGGAGCATTGTTTTCTGACATCACACGTTGGAGATATTGCATACCTGCTCCCCCCGCGGTGAGCAAAATCCCTGGCCTTTCGCGGACCGGCTCGAAAGAAATATCGCGGCGTTGGAGCAAGACGGCATCATCGTCTTCGAGCTTTATAAAGAGTCACGCTGAACGCGAGCAGGCGAGTTCTTGATTCCAAAAGACCTGATGTGGGGTGGTTGTAGTAACTTCAAGCACACAAACGACCCAACTGGACCAGGTGTGGACGAGAAGGGTCAATGGAATTCAGTTAACGGGAGTCGTTCAAAAAATTGAGTGCCAAGGGTCAGCCTGGTCGACGTCCCTGTCTTTAGGAAGTGTATCACTGGGGCTACAACCGCTACACTCAAACTGAATGAAATTTTCCGCCTTAGGCCCAAAAACATTCAACTTTCCCACCGGCCGCGACTTGCGGTTACTGCCTGCGCCAATTTCGGCGGTTGCTGCACCGGTTTTATAAATTTTATTGCCGTCCAAAATCACGGGATCTTTCAGCGTGCCGCCACCACCGACGTTGATGCCCTGATTTTGAGTATAAATCTCGTTGTTGCGGAACGTCCCCCCCATCGTGCGCCAATTTGCCCAACCCGTGTCGGGATAAAACCAGGGAAAGATGCCAATCTGTACGCAAATTTGGACGTGGTAGTTGCAGCGAAAAGTGTTGTCCGACACAACCAGTCCGCGGAAGTCCGCCCATTGAGGGGGGGGAGGGCAACTCGGATCCTTCGATTGAAGGCAATTCGGATCCGCCTTTTTCCGAAGGCTCCAGTTGGTCAGCATAAATCCGGCAAAGGAATTCAAATTCGGATGATAGATTATATTGTTGCTAAAGGTCGTATCGGTCGCCCCGCCGATCACGACATCCACATCTGTGGAATCCTGAAACAGGTTGCCCGTGATGGTCGCGTTGGAAACCGTACCGATGGTCAGTCCGTCACTCCAGATTGTGTTGTCTGGGTAGCCAATGCCGTTGTTTGCGATGTAGTTGTTCTTTATCTCGGATTTAATTCCGGTCTTGGCCACCGCCCAACCGACCGCCGTACCGCAAAGAGCGTTTACGGAGGCAGAGTAAAGTAGTTTGTTATCTGAGCCGCCCGCTTCCATTAAATTTCGACCACCGCCTCCGGCCCCACAATTCTTGGTGATATCTCCATTTTTGCTCCGAGTGTCCTTGGCGCCATCCAGTGCGATATGATCGAGGGTGACGCGATTCACCGGTTTTGTATTCGTCCCAATCCGGAGCATTGCCCGCGCGAAAGAGTTGTCAGGCTTCACTGGCTCGCCAAAGTCGTCAGCCGCGAGGAGAACTGCGCATCGCTTTGAAGTGGTGTTCTTCAGGCAGGTCGTGAGGTCATTGGAAAGGCCCTGCGTCGACAGCGTAATGTCGTCGTGTTGAATTTTGATTGTCGATTTAATCAGGTAACGACCGGGTGGCAATGCGAGAGTCCTATTCTCGGGTTTCAGAGCGTTTAGAGCGTTCAGACAGGAGTTAATTCCTGGTGCGGCATCGGAACAGCCACCCGTATCAACGACGGTTCCAAGACAAATTTCTTGGTTTAGAGCGACGCAGTTATTCTGAACTTTCGCCTTCGCAATGGAATCGCCACTGAGACTTTCTGCACCAGAAGATACCACGTTGGAGCTGGATCGCCCGCTCTGCATGGCAGATCTTTCGCCGCATCCAGTTGAGGCAATGATCGCAGCCGTGGAAGCGACATATCGAAGAATTCTCGATGAGCGTTTGATTCTGATGGTTGTCAAAGTTTGCTTCCTCCGGGATTTTATTTCGCATGACAAATCATTATCCAAAACTTGGATTGTATTCGGCTCATTTGTGCAGGCCATTAATTCAATTGAAAAACGGCAATAAAAACGGTCGGATCAACATTCAATAGGCGAGTAGCGCCACAATAGGTGGAACCGAATTGGGTTGGTTTTCGGGGGCTTAGCATCGTGACGACTGGCGCTGTCAGACAATAGATCGCACATGTCGTGTGCCATCTTAGTTGGCCCGAGCGTTTTTTACTCCGGAGATTTGGTCGCTGGCCAGGCCTGTGCGAGAATTGAATAAACCCAAATTTTGCGCAGGTTTTTTTTATGCGTCGACTTTCTCGTCTTCTGATGTTGGTATTGCCATTTGTCGCATCAGCGTGCTTTCCCAGTCGCCCAAAGGCATCGAATTCTGAGGCGAAGGCGACTGCCTTTGAGCCTCTGCAACGTTGTGTTGCTTTGCGTGGGAACGGAACCCACTTTGTCGCTCATACCGCGGCGCTTGCAAAAATTACCAACCGCTGGGGCGAGGTCCAGGCCATGGCGGGGGGTAGTTCCGGGACCATCACCATCCTCCTGTATGAAAGCATTTTGATGAACCCAGCCGTCAATTTTTTGACGGGAGAAGATCGAAATAGGGCGATATCGCTCCTGCTCAAGTCCATTACAGGTTATGCCCAAGAGGTCATGGATGCGCCGGAGTGGAAGGCTCTGATCGCGGTAGGAACTTTGGCAGGTCGTCTCAAAGGTGAGTCGATTTTGGATTTACCGCCGGACGAATTTAAAAAGACGGCGGCCAATCTGCAGCAGATTTTTATGAGCGATGACATCAGAAACCTGATCAACCCCGAAATTATCGACTCGCTTGATTCTTCAAACAGTCAAAACCCTCAAGACTATAAAAATAAGGTTGAAGAAGTTAAGAAGGCCGCGATTTCCTTGGTCAACCTTGATGCGTCAGACGCCGATGTTTTTTTTCGGCCGGGTCTGGTCAACTTTTCGCACTTCATCGGCCTCGTTGGCAGGATAGCTGATTTTTATGCGGGCTACGGTGGATCGCAGTCCGAGATGGCCGGCTTTATCGCGGCGTGCGGGTCAGGGACCGAAGAAAAAACCTGGAAGGAGCTGGCACCAAAGCTCACTTCCCAGGGGACCTGTCAGGTCCGCTTCGCTGGGTTGGTTCGTGAATGGCGCAAAAATCGAGAAACGACGACCAAGTCGAGGTTGATGGATGAGCAAGGGTCGCGCCTCAGGAGCATCACGGTCACTTCGGTAGTAACCTCGCCAGCAACAATCAATATTCTGCGGCAATACAAGGAGAACTATCAACGGGGTGCTGCCCGGCAATTGAATGTTAATTTTGACGACATTGGGTTTGGCTATTGGGTATCGTCATCATTTGGGGTCGATCCAGTAAAATTGTGGCGTGAATCTAATGGTGATGGGAAATCGAAAAAAGCGATTAACCTTGGTTCCGCTAAAACGTGGCGAGAGATTTTGGAAAAGTCGCCGCGCGAGCCGTCACTTGGGTCTTATATGGAATTCGCAGAAGGTGAGACCATGGCGGGAGCCCTTTCTCTTGGTGGATGGGCCGATTTGCATCCGGTGCAAGTTTTGAAGGCCGCTGGTTGCGGTAAGGTAATCTACGTGACCCGGCGGGGTGAAGAAACTCCATTTATATCGGCAGGTGCCCCGTATAACGGCCGGAAAAAGTCCGGGTTGGCCGAACTGCTGGGCATGAATGAGTCGACCTACAATGATGTTTTCAATGTGGCGTCACCGGAAAGTGGGTTCTCCCGTGCGTTGGCGCAAGCCGATGGGGTTTGGTGTACCGATTGGAACAGATTCGCGGCATCTGAACAGGAAGGAATTTCGGCGGATGCGTGGTCGGCACCGCTGGTCACTCGTGATCCGTCGTTGAAGCAGTGGGCTGAAGCCGATAGCAGTGGATCACAAATTGTCGGTTGTCGATAATGTAATGACGGTGGAGGTTGCATATGTGTCGATTCCTTGCCTACAAAGGCCAGCCCGTCGTCATGGACAAGCTAATTTATCAGCCGTCAAATTCACTGGTGAAACAAAGCATCAATGCCCATGAAATCGAAGAGCCCCTCAATGGCGATGGCTTTGGGATTGGATGGTACACGCACCATATTGATCCCAGACCTGCGGTTTTTGTTTCGGTAAATCCCGCATGGAGCAATCGAAATCTTCGCAATATCGCACCGAAGATTGAATCGCATTGTATGTTCGCCCATGTTCGCGCGGCGAGTTTTGGGGAGACGTCTGAATCGAATTGCCATCCCTTCCACTTTCGCGAATTCATGTTTATGCACAATGGCAGTATCGAAGGATTTGATGCAATCAAGCGTGAGGTCCGCCATCGTTTGTCAGATGATACTTATGCGTGGGTCCATGGTCAGACGGACTCGGAGCATTTTTTTGCCCTTTGCGTCGACCGGCTTCGAAAGATTCCGATGGGCAAGGCGACGGGGGAAAAGATGGCAGACATTGTTCAAGACGTCATTCGTGAGATCAAACAGGTTAAGTTGGCCAAGAACATCACCGACGGCACGTGGTTGAATATGGCTTTGACGGATGGGCATTGGCTTGTTGCAGCACGCTATGTGTCGGATCCGAAAGAGGAGCCTCTTACGCTTTATTATTCGTCGGGGTCTCGCTACGCCGTGGAAAACGGGGAATGCCGCATGGAACACGCCGATTCACATAACGCATCGGTGCTGGTTGTGTCCGAGAAGCTGACTAAGATTGAGAAGGACTGGACCCTGGTCGCACCGAATCACTTTGTTATCGCGAGTCCCGGTGGCGACGTCGAGCTTCGAAAGATTGAAGACTGAGGTCGGGGTCCAATGGCGTTATCTCGCGAATGGCGCTGCCCTAGGCAGCCTGCCTTGGCTCGATTGATACTGGCGATCCAGATTCCAAGAGGTCTTCGCCTGAGAGTGGCAGCAAGTTCGAACCGTCCCTGCCATCCAGGCTTTCAGCGCCCAGGCTCGACACGGCCTCAATGTCGGAGGAGGCCCCCGCGCGGGCATAGGCTTGACGTGCGAGGGCATTACGGACCGTAAGGAGAACCCCAATGACGACCAGAAGAACACCGGCCAGGGCCGCAATTTGAATTGGTCCAGCAAATCGCTCCGGATTTTTGCCCGGAAGTTGTGCCGTAGTCATCGCAGCCCAGGCGATACCGAGTGGGGTGTCGCTTGCATTTGAATTAAAATTATCGGCAAGGTCCGTAAAAGTCACGACGACATGCTGATCGGCACTGCTAATTAAAAGGTGGGCCTGCAGTAAGTCTACGCCATTCATGTTGAATCCGGTGTAGACCAGTAGCGCGTCGCGGCCATCGTCGATTTTGACAGGCTCGGCATTACGAACCGTAAAATCACGTAGGCTGCCTCCTGCGCGACCAAGTTTTTCCGTAATTTCTTCCTGGAAATCAGAAATGCCCAGTGAATCAAAATAACGCGAACCTTGTACAACCTGCACCTGGATCGTGCTGCGATATTTCATGGATTTTTCTTCTGGCAGTTCAACCACAAGAGAAAGTCCCGGAACATCGGTTCTGACCTTCCATCCTGTGGGAATCACCATCGAAAATCCTGTTGATCCGGCTTGAATGCGACCGTCGTCATCGCGGACGACTTGGTTGGCGTGGTCTCCTGCTCCGGAACTTGCCGCTTTCACAGCCGGCGGGGGCGCCTGAGTCTTTCCTGCAGCAACAGCTGAAATTGCGCCAACAAGGGTTCCACTTAAAAGCCCCAATTTGAAAGCCGTTTGTTTTACGGATGACATCATGCTCAGATCGCCTTGTGGCTTGAGTTTTCGTTATTGGTTGTGACCCGGTTGTCACCTTGCTGGTGCTGTCGGATTGCTTCCTGAATTAAATCAAGCGCCCCTTCTTCCAATTGAAAGACGCCAAATCGAAACGGGTGATCTTTTGAAAGTTTCGTCGTTTTTTGAGGTTTTTTGCCTTTGGTCCCGTGCGGAGCGTCCATAATCTTGACGTCGACGGAGATTAGCTTTTTCGGCATCGAAATTAGCTGTAGCGCGGACTGTTGACGCCAGTACGGGTGCCACACCGGCTGAGAGTCCACGGTATAGATGGCTGCAATTTTCCAGGCACCGTCTTCCTTGCCTTTCGTTTCGTCGATCGCAAAAAAGCACAGGTCGCCGGGTTGGGCTTCGCCGCCAAGAGGGCGGACCAAGTGTTCCACCGCTGATTCGCGACTCATGCGCAGCTCTTGATAACGCCGTGTCGAAAGCTTAACCAGCCACGCTTTGGTTGGTCGAAATAGTGACTTGGACTCGGCTGGTGTCTCTGGCGTCTCGTTCAGTGCCTCGTTGATTTCCTGGATTAGGAGCTCTGCGGGCATTGGACTGATGCCCTCACGACTTAACAGCTTGCTTGCTCTGGCAAGGCTTTTTCGTGCTTTTTCAAGGATTTTTGAATCCTGTTTTTGCATGCCGATTTGTTTCCATGCTTGTCCATGCAATAACGATGCATCCGGATCCGTTTCAAGGCGGATCGATTTTGCACCTTCCAAGGTCGTGATCGTTTGATTAAAGCGATTCAATTTAAAGGATGCATGGGCAGCATAAAAGGCATGGTCTGGATGCGCTGTGAAGGTGCTTGCCAAATGAGTGGCATGCTCTAGAGCCGACGTCCAGTCTGCAAGTTCACTCGTCCAGTGATAGTAACAAATGTCCCGCATTGGATTACCAGCAAATATCGAATCAACGATATCAAGGCATGGTTCGGCGCGATGGCGTTGATTCATTGCTACGAAGTTTCGGACGAGGCTTTGCCAGACGATATAGTCATCGAATGGAATGGTCATTTGAACAAGCGCTGGAAGTTCGACCGGCTCAATGTCCCTGGTAAGAACGGCTTGGTTGAGTTCCATGGCATACGGGTTATTGGTCTGGTTAGAGATCGCTCTCAGCATGAGCTGCGCTGCATGGGTGCGATCCAGCTCCATGTGAATGATGCCCCGAAGGGCCATATAGGTGATGCGGTCTTCTGGCGAAGCCTCTCCCCGCATGAGCAGGTGCTCCTGCAAAGCATGGAGGGAAAGTTTTTCGCCGGAATCGGCTAAAGCCTCAATCCAAAGGCGGTAGACAGCAAACCGCATGGGGTGGTCTGGGTTTGCGCTGATGATGGCGGAAGTTTGCTCGATAACGGTGCCGTTCTGAGCATTCCAAAGGCCATTGAGGCAGGCGACATAGTCACCAAATCCTGGCTTCGACTGAATTGCCGTTACAGCGGACTGGGAAAACCGATCGACAAATGATTGGACCAAAGGATTCATCCAGAGTCTCCTTTAGAAAAGACGGATATCGTTTGATCGGTGGCTGTCCCGCGTAGCCTTAAATCGGGATGTCAAAAAAAAAGACCCGCGTGGTGCGGGTCTCTTTATCGATTGGTCTAAAAGGCGGATTTTGTGAATGTCCAAAAATACCTTCCCAAGGAAGGGCTGGCAGATTAGCCCGCCATCTTTCCCGATTTCTTGCCTTTCGTGGTGGGTGTAGCAGACGCGACTGGCTTGGCCTCTCCGGCCTTTACGGCCGCTGGTTTGATCCCGCTAGCGTGGTCGGCAAGGGCGGCATCAATGTCATCAGTGCGGTCAATCAGGACGTAACGGAGCTCGTTGTAGCACGATTCACAGATGGGTTGGTCGACGGTCTTGGTGTCGATCTCGCCCCAGACCATGAGGACGGTCCAAGTTTGCTCAGAGAAGTCGCGTCGGCGTGCTTTTGTTTCAGCCTGACAGTGGAAACAGTGGTTTGACGGTGTGTTTGAAGGTTGTGGATGGTCTTCGCTATCAATGGTTTCTGCCACGGAATTATTACCGGAAGCCCTGTCGATTGCTTTCAAGGCGAACTCCTGTATTGAGCATCCTGATCCGACGTAAGCCATACTGGCCTGGTCGCATCTGTTTTGCAAAAATGACCGCGCATCCATGCACGGCTTGTTATTCATAAAATCTATTTTCTGTTTAGGGATTGTAGAGGCGGCTTGCTGGAAGTCAACCCCTAATTGGCCGGTTAGCCAGTCAAAGGGTTGAATAGGGCGGTATCTGCTTACTTATTAATCAACTCACGTTTTGCATCCCGTCATTTTTTAGGTAAGGCGAGCCCTCGAAATAATAACGGAGGATTTCCTGCTTTATGTTGTGGAAACGCAGGCTTTCACTGCGGACCGTGATCAGTGGTTTCCATATTTGATTGGCATTTAGGCGTGCGCCATTCCGGTAGTGGAGAAGCCCTAACAGAAAGGTCGCTTCAACGTCTTTGGAGTGATCCACCTGATCTAGGTAAGTTTGCGCCTGCCGGATATTCCCCAGTTTTAGGTAAGCATGGGCCAGAACAGTGATGGCCCGTCCATTTGCGCGCTCGCCCAATTCGATGGCCAATTTCGCAAACTCGATCGCCTTTTTAAGATTCACATTGCGCCAGATGTAAGAATCGGCGAGCTCCAACAGCGCCCGGCGGCGGGTGATATCGTCCAGATTTGGGTTCAATAGCGCTTGTTCGAGCCACATTCCAGCCGTTTCCAGTTGCCAGAGTTCCTTAAAGAGAAGTCCGAGGGCCCAATAAAGACTTGGGCTATCGTAGTTGGTGTTGAGCAGTCGAATGATTTCGTACGTTGCGACCTCAGGATTGTGCCGGCAGGAAGTCCTGATGAGTTCGATTAGACATTCGCCATTGCCGTTGCTGTAAAGAAAACGAAGTTTTCTGCGGGCGTAAGCTAGATCGTAAGAATGAGCCTTTTCCGTCAAGCGAGTCCGTCGATCAAAGTCCCCCCAATCAACGCTGGCCTCCCCGCCAGAACTTAAGCTGATTAAGGCCGGATCGCGCGTGGCATCGTCATTAATTTCCGTCGGGTCTTTTTCTCGGACGATTTCCTGCAAATTAATGCTTAACTGCAGCAAATAGGAAACGTTCCATGGATCAAGGGCTAGGGCTTTTTGTAGGATCGCCGTCGAAGCCTTGAAGTCTGTCTTGCGCGCAAAGTAGTTGGCCTTGAGCCAATAGATTTCTGGCTTTTCAGAATGGGATCCCGAGCTGGAACCTGCCTTCTGGTCTGCCATCTGCTCCAAAATCTTCATCGCGGCATCAGGGTCACCATATTGCATCATAAATCCAGCATATTTTATGGCCGTCGCCCGGGCTTTCCCATCCAATTGATGCATGCGCTCGAAATATTGCGTCGCTTTCGTTATGTGTCCCATCTTCAAGTACACGTCGGCTAAGTTTCCAAGCACATCCGGATCGCCTTGAAACTTAGCCATCAGGCTGTGTAACAAAGACAAGATCTCGACCTTATCCCCCGGCGCATCTACCATCTGTTTTAAACGCTCGCGGGAGATCAAATATTCTTCAACGTTAACCTCTGCGACTTTCAACCTTCCAACGAGCAGACAAAAACGTATTTCCGGACTGTCTGGCAAGGTGTTGTAGGCATCCTCAAACAGGTCACAAGCCATTTTGGCCTCGCCAGCCGAAAGAAACTGACCGCCAATTCGCTGGACTAGTTTTGGATTGCAATCATTGCGCTTAAGAACCTGACGATAAACCTCAAAGGCCAGTTCTGGTTCGTTAAATTCATCGGCCGAACGGGCAACGAAATATAGTGTGTTTTCTTCGGTGTCACGTGATTCCATCATTGAGCGGGTCAGTTGTCTGGCCTCTCCAAAGCGCCTCTCAAATTCTGCGGTCTCGCCCTTGGCTTGGGCTATGCGCCCAAGGGCAAATGATTCGTAAACAAGAATCTCATCAGCCGTTTTGCCGCGATTTTCACGCCACCACGATGAAAGGGACAGTACCGATTCAGCTGCTTTTTCTAATTGCTCGTCGTCAAAAAATTCCATGTAGAGTTTGCGGTGCGTTTCAAAATTTCCGTAGACGTTGTAGGGTGCAGCCTGTTCAAACTGGAAGAAATATTCATCGCCACGCTTTTCATCGCTCTTCTGGTAGTGCAGCTGACTAAGTGCGAAATAGCTTGGATACCATTCTGGATCAATCTGGATGGATTGCTCGTAGTGCCAAATGGCGCGGTCATTATTGCCCAGACCTTCCAGGGCGAAGGCTAGTCCATAGTGAATTGCCGCGTGAGGTTTGTGGATTTTCAACAATTCCTGAAAGCGGTTCATCGCATCCGTGGGACTCACCGTTCCGCTGTGCTGATCGGCTAAGGCCATCGTGAGTTGAAAGACCACTTCAGACTCTTCGCTGGCTTCCGGTTGAACCGTTGCTGCATTGCGAGTGAATGTTTGGAGCATGGCTTGACGCAGATCGGGCAGAGTTCCTAACATTTGGGACAGTTCAATGCGGCGTAAGTGAACGAGAATATCGAGACGCCCTTTTGGATCACGCGCAACGCGCTCCAAGACGGCCTCGGCCTCGCTGTAGGCCTTTACAAAAATAAGTTTGTTTGCGTAGAGCAATTGCTCTCGAACCCGATCATTTGCCATAGGACACCTTCAGTGAAAGGCTTCTCCTATGGCTATCGACTATCTGCCGGTCATCCTGAGTCTTAGCACTTCAACCGCATGATTTAACAAGGTTTAATTATAGCTTAAGGGCAGGGCCGCGCTGGCTTCCACAGACGGCACGGAGGCTGTCATAGCGACTCGCATTGAGGTTGTCCATTCGGCCACCACTGGCACAAGCCTCCCAGGACGATGGCGAGTCCTTCACCCGGCACTCCCAAATAACTGCATTGCCTGCGCAATCTGGTTCGCGCACAAGGGAGACAATGCGCTGATCGGCGCTGTCGCGGTCTATCCGGGCCATCAAAGCCTCATAATTTTCCGGGACGCCGTACCACTGAATTCGCAACAGCGGTCCGCTAAGGTCGCCACAACTTGCTTGGGCAAAAAGCGTTTGAGCTCCATTCGCCATTAATACCGTCGGAATAATCCGGCGTCGCTCTTTCACATCGCACAGAGACCAGATGCCAGAAGTCGAATCCATCGCACAACGCAGCACTGGGCTTTCACAGGGTGGCATCTGGGGAAAGGCAAAGTTAATGGTCAAGGGACGTGTCACTGGAATCGGAGTGCCATTTACAAAATCGGCATTAGATACAATGAGTGCCAGTGGATGTGAATGATCGCCGGATCCAATGGTGTCGACCTCGTTGATGCCGGGAGAGATTGTGAATTTTGCAATAGCGGAATCAATGATATTGCCGCTTCGTTTTGCCGTTACCGTAATCCGATGTTCGCCAGGTGATGGACGGTCGAAACGGTCGCCGTGGTGGCAAGGAGCAGGTTCATGCTCGTCAATTCCGCAAAAAAGATCGGCGTCACTAGGTATGTTGTAAATACGGATGGTGACGCCATTGGAATCGAGGTCTAGGTAAATTTTTAAAAGAGATAAATCGGCGTTTCGACTTTCAACGACGTCGACAATTTCTGGCGCATGGCGTTTGCCGTTAATCAATTGGCCGATGCGTTCTTGGCTGCACGACGTCAGCAGGGTGAGGGCTGCAGCCAAAGTGGCGAAATAGCGCTCGCTCATGGTTTAATCCCCGTCGATGCCGAACGTGCCTGCGTATCTGGGACCGCGGCGAGTTCTGCGGGTGGAGCCGGCGGAACCTTCAATATGTATCCGCGAGGCAACATTCCGCCAGTTTTTGCATAGCTGCGCTGGATGTCGCGGTTGAGTGCTAATAGGTCATCAAACGTTGCACCATTCGTCTTTGCGGCGGTGGCAAGGGTCTGAGCCTTAAGAATTTTTACGGTTTGAAATTTTATTGGCGTCGCGATTGCCACATCCGGAAAAAGCTTCTCACTTTCCTGCAGGGTTGCGAGGATCGCGACAAAACCACAAAAGAAATTTTTCGAGGCGAACTGAAATTGCGGGTTCGAATAATGTTGAACCATGTAGCCGAGATCATTGCTGCCGGTTTTTCGCACGGCCCGCTGCAAGCCTCCGACTCCGTGGTTGTAGGCGGTGACGGCAAGAGGCCATGAACCAAGGATGTCGTGATTCAATTTGAGCAACCGTGCTGCCGCCTTGGCAGCCTTTACCGGTTCATTGCGTTCGTCGATTCCAGGGATCATGCGTAAGTACTGGCGTCCCGTGTCTGGCATAATCTGATAGACGCCCGAGGCACCGACTTTTGACAGGGCCAGAAGATTAAATGACGATTCAATGTAGGCGAGGCGGGAGAGTTCCTTTGGAACACCTTGCTCTTCAAAGACGGCTTCGATGGCCGGCAGATACTTCGGCCCAACAGTCAGTCCATTGGCAATAAAGTCACGCTGGCCACGTTGAAATCTCAGGGTGCGTGCTGCTGTCGCATATTTCATGGGGTCTTGGATGTGATCAAATAATGCAGCAATTCTTTGGAGCGATGGAGACAGCGTTTTCACATCTTTTTTACGCTGACGGTGCAATTGCATCAGCTGGTCACGGTAGCTTGCGCGGCGCAGGGCACCAATGCCTGCAACAAAATGTTCGGCTTGTGCTTCGCGGCCTAGAAAATCACTTTTGTAAATTTTGCTGGCATCGATGATCTCGAGGATCACTTCCGGGTATTCAGAGCTATGAAGAACGTACTGGTCTTTGGCCCATAAACCATAGACGCGACGCCAAAAATTGAAGCGCCGAGCCAGTTCGTCAGGCACCGTGAAATTTTCGGTGACCTTTCGTCCTTTGGAATCTTCTTTTAGCGCTTCTGCAGAACAATGCATATACAGGATGCGCAGCTGGGCAATTTGCCGCACAAAAAGAGGAAGGCAATCGTCCGCAGTGGCGACGGTCTTACGCTGCGTTTCAAATTGATTGGAATCTTGAATCATGCTCTCGGCAGAAATCGATAGGCGGACTTCTTCGCGGGTTTTGGCGTCAAGTTTTGGGGCTTCCGCGGTGGCCTCATTGGCATGGGCGACCGCGCTCAGGGTAGAGGACAGGGTCAGGACCAAGCCAAATGCAGCATGGCAAATCGTTTTCTGGTTCAGCAACATCAGGGACAGCTCCACATCGTCAGCAACAAGGTCTAGCCAGAAAGGCACTTCTAGCCAGTCAGAAGCAAGCCTCGTTCCAGCCCGGCACATTGGCCTTTGATTTGCGGGTTTTTGGTGTAACTATCCGTATTTACATTATTTTATTCGCGATAGTTGCCGTTTTCTTTAGTGTCTGGAACCGGGGTCTGGGTGACAGGTGTCAACGAGATAGACAGGTTGAATGGTCGGAATCACGCGATTTCGGACTACTTCAGGGTAAAATAAAAGGAAAACCAATTGGACGGTGCCCATGGCCAATCAGAAATATACCGGTGCCCAAAAGGCCGCCATCCTGCTGCTCTCTTTCGGCGAGGAGATTTCAGCCGAGATCTTCAAGAATATGACCGAATTCGAGATCAAACGAATCGGTGCCGCGATGAGTCGTCTTGGACGCATGGAAAACGACATTGTTGAGACGGTGATGGGTGAGTTCTATGGGGTGCTTCAACAGAACCGCAAATTCTTTTACGGTGGCAATGATTTCACTAAAAAAGTCATTGGCAGTGCCTTTAAGGGCGCCGATGGCGACGAACTTATCAATCAACTAGCCCTTGGTTCGTCGTCAAACTTGGATGCTCTTGAGCTCGTGGATGCTCGCACGCTTTCTAATTTCATTCGAAATGAGCATCCACAGACGATTGCTTTGATTCTTGCGCATTTGGATCCACGTAAGTGCGGTGACACGATCAAGCTACTGCCTGAGAGCATTCGCACGGAAATTCTGATTCGTATTGCGAGTCTGGATGCTGTTGCTCCCGAGATCATTGACGAGATTGATGATGTGCTTCGGGCAGAGATTAATGCCTTGGGTTCTATTGCGACCCAAAAAATCGGTGGTGTGGAACCCATCGCAGAGATGCTTAATTTAATTGATGGTGCGACAGAGGAAACCATCCTTGATGGCCTTGAGGAGCGCGACCCAGAGCTGGCAGAACGCATCCGACAGCTCATGTTTACTTTTGATGACTTGATAAAAATCGATGACCGGGGCATCCAGGAACTTGTCAAAGCAGTTCAAGTCGATAAATGGAAGATTGCCCTTAAGACTGCTTCCGAAGCAGTACGAGAATTGATATTTAAGAACATGTCGGAACGGGCATCGAAAATGTTACGTGAAGACATGGAGGCCATGGCGGCCGTTAAACTGTCTGACGTTGAGGCGATTCAGTATGAAATTGTGCAGGTTGCGCGCAAGCTCGAGGAAGAAGGCAAGATCATCATCGCTTCGGGCGGGGATTCGGCTTACGTCTAAAATTCGATTTTTATGCTCAGCGGCGGGGCTTATCGGTGCAATTGCACTGCAGGCTCCGTTTGCTTTTGGCAAGATCGCGGTCGGAGTGGACCTTGGTTATCGGGCCTTGTCGCTACGCTCGGACTTAGATTCGCAGGCGTTCCTTCAAGTTGACATTGGTTCTACCTGGTACTCGGACGGCGTCAGCCTCGGCGCGGACTACTGCAAAATTTATCCGCGCAAGAAATCATCTGCGGTGGATCCTGAGGTTTTTTATGGAGTTGGCGCCGAGATCGGTGCATGGGGGCACTACAGCTCGGCTGTTGCCGTTCGCCTTCCGTTTGGTGTGAGTTGGGACATAAAAGATACGCCGCTGCAGATAGGTGCAGCGGCGGTTCCAGTTCTGGCTTTTGCTTCAGGCTTCAGTGCTTTCGGAATTGAACTTTCGATTCCGTTCCGTTGGCGGCTTGATTAAGCCGCGTCCACCGAACGATTCTACTTTCGGTCGCCTCAGCCTCCCTGATCGGGGGGGCAAACCATCACAACATCTTATTTATTGAAGATCTTGCAGGTGTAGTTCCATGTGCCCGTTGCGCTTGTTCCCCATGTTGCTTTAGCAACGTCACCGCTCCCACTTCCCATTTCAACTGTAAGTATGGGAAAATTTTTGGTGGTACCCGTAGCTTCAATCTTTATGAATTCGCCCATGTTTACATCAGCAGATGCAGGGACTACGATGCGCTGCACGCGATTTCGTGCGCTCATCTCCAAAAGTAGGGTTGCGTCTTTTTCACTTCCGCCGACCATCTCAATGAAAACTACGATGTTTTTGGTAGTTACGTCTGGTTGAGGCCTTTGTCCGCTGACCAAGCTGCAGTTCAAAGATTCTACTTGAACTTCAGCAAATACCTGAGTCGAACATAGGACCAACGCTGAAACCAAAAGTGATTTTATCATCATATAAAACTCCCTAATAAATACGCTGTAGAGGAAAAAATGAGCTATGTGATAGCCCCGATTGCAGCGTTGATATGCCTTTTCTTTTAAAATTCATAATAGTTTTAATCTATACCATGATAGCTTTTTCTTATATTGGCCCCCTGAAGCGAACTGCCTTGTCGACAATTTTTGTTGCCCAGAGTTTACGCCCGGCCATCAGCCAAATCGATTCTTACGGCACTTCCGGTATTGCCGCAAATAATTCTCCAAGGCGCAGGTGTAGCTCGCAGAATGAAATGACATCAGGTGAGACCACTTCAGTATTGCCAGGTGTGACAATCCAGCGCCCCACCACATTGATTTTGAGAGAGTCCAAAAGACTATGTTGAGCTGGTGAAAAATTCTGCGGCGTAGCTTTTACTTCCATAGCTATGAACTGCTGATTTGGCAGCTCGACGAGAAAATCAACTTCTACCTTCTCCTTGCTGCGTAGATGAAAGATTTGTGCTCGCTCACCACGACTCGCAAAAAAACGTGTGACCTCACCCAATGCAATCGACTCGAGAAGAAAGCCAAATTGAAGACTCAGTATCAATGGCTTGATGTCACTCCACCCTTGAAGGCGAACCGCCAAAGCAACATCTTCAAAATAGACCTTGGGGGTTTTTGTGAGGCGCTTATTTAAATTAGAGCTGTAGGGCTCGATTTTCCTCAAAATACCATTTTCTGACAGCAGTCCAATCCAAGCTTGGATGGTTGTAACATCAACGCCACATAAACTTGCGATTTCGGAATAATTCATCAACATGCCCTGTCGGGCGGCGGTGAGCGCAAGGGCTTTTGAAAAGGCCGATTTACGTTCAATCCCGGCTGCCGTGACAATGTCTCGATCAATAAATGTGCCGATAAAATCATTTAGGTATCTGACAAAGGATAGATCTTTGGATACCAGTAGCTCAGGCCATCCCCCACGCATGAGGTGGCGTTCCAAATTAAACTCACCAATTTCATGCAACGACAAGGTATTAAGATCAAAATAACTGGCTCGTCCTGCTAGGCTTTCACTCGTGTTCTGGCGAAGTAGCGTTTGATTTGATCCCGTGAGCCAGTAATCAAGGTTCCGATGACCAAGCCTTCTATCTTCATCGACCCTTCGCTTTAATTCTGAAAAAACGACCCCAGCCAACGGGGCTTCATCAATCAAGACAGTACCTTTAAACTGATCTAAGAATAGTCTTGGGTTTTGGTCGAGGAAGTTTCGAGTTGCTAAATCATCAAGACGAATGACGGTTATATTGGGAATTTTTTCTAATAAAGAAGTCTTTCCCACTTGGCGGGGTCCTTTTAGGACCTTAACCGGAAGTGCGGACTTGGCGAGGGCGATTGGATCAAAATCTCTTCTATACCACATAGTTGTCTAATTTAGGATATTGGCCAAGATTAGTCAAGTCACGTCCAATTGCTTTTTTCCTTCGATCGGTTGAAAAAAAACTTAAACACGCGTCATTAATTGGGTTCCAACTTTCCTTGGACACTTTTTTGTAGCTCCTCAATGCGGGTGTTTTCTACTCGAATAAATCCCCGCTTTGGTCGCTCTAAATCAATGATCACCAAAAATACGAGAGCCACCATAATGGCTAAAATCGTACTCGAAGCCGACCTTTGCAAGGATCCAAGGCCAGCGACGTAGCCAGCAAGTCCAAGAGTGAGAACAGAAATAATCAATAATAAAGCGTAGATTGGCTCCGGAATATGAAATTGAATGAGATTGAGCCTCAATGAACTCTGGTCAATCATTTCATTAAGTGCCTGCATATAAAGTCCCGTGGGGACCATGTCATGGTTCGTTCGGGAGATCACGATTAATTCAGACCAAAGTTTTGAACTAAGTTGTGAGAGTTTCTGTCCGGTGGCTTCGGCAGCTTGCGAATTCAATCCCAATTTATAGTACTCGTCTAAGGCAGTCGCATAATCGGAAAATAAGCCCTTCGCAATTCTTGCATCGTTGGGACCGAGTGCTTGTGAGCGCAAATAGGCCGTTCCTATGGCGTTGGCTTCACTAACCATTTGTGATTTGGCGGCCTCGTACCTGCTCAAAGCCATGGAAAAACTGAATCCCAGAATCAGGCCCAATAGCCCGATGGTTCCTGCCAAAATGCCTGATGCGTAAGTGCGCGCCGAATCCGTCGTAGACTTCTGGTAGCGTCGACCCAATGCATTGCCGAGGCCAACGGCGACAAGCAATGCCAGTAAAAAAACTGAAATTAGGATCCATTCACTAGTTCTGAAAACAGAACTCAATTCCATGTTTTAAAAACTCCCGTGGGATCTAAAGTAATGATGGCTGAATCGTAGGACCAGGTGTGGCTGGCGGAATTGGATGCTCAAATTCGACGGTAATGATCGCGTCTGCATTGGTTTGCTCGCGCATCATTTTTAGGGAAAGGCGTGAAGTCTGTGTGCCGTCGAAAATAAATTGTTCAGTTTCGCCTCGGAATCTAACTTTATCGTTTCCGATCAACGCAACTAATTTAAGATTTTTCTCTTTTGGCAAATTTTGCACGCTTAAAACGAGGTCTTTGCAGGCTGGATCAAAATGTCCCTCTGCGATGACATTTGTTTCGGTGGCACTGACTATTTCGATTAGTTGAGTGACAAACCGTATGTTTTTGATTCTGGCATGTTTCACTGCCGCGCAATCTAAGGAGATTTTTGGTGACTTATCATTCGGATATATGTCGGCCCTGAAGGGCGTGGATTTTGCAGCGCTGGTATCAAAACTCACCAACTCCGCGGGAAGGCCTACCGCCGCAGCAGCATTGGTTCCAGCCGGCATTAGAAGGGCGTTAGAATTATCGGATGTGTTCGCAGGCGCTGGCTCCTGTCCATTCTGAAGTTGCGTCACTTCCTTGGAGCAGGCGCCTGCTGTGACAAGTAGGAGAGTCAGGCCAAAGATTCCCGGAGTCAAACGGTGGATGCCAATCATTTAAACCCCCTCGAAAGTATTTGTAGCTTTACGGCTTTTTCTGTCGGGATCATGAGTCGAGTGCGCAAGGTTGTTGTAGCTAGCTGAATTAATTGATATTTTAGGAATATAAAGCGCGGTATTTAACTGTCGTCGCCGCAAAGGTGCCGGCCTCTATAGCCTTTCGAATCTCGCTCATTAGGTCCAAATAGAACGAAACATTGTGCAGGGTTAATAGACGCAGTCCGGTAATCTCGCCTGAAATGAACAGGTGACGCAAATATCCTCGCGTGAAGTTAGTGCAGGTGTAGCAGCCGCAGGCAGGGTCAAGTGGACTTTCATCTAGTCGGTGCTTCAGGTTTTTGATGTTCACTTTTCCGACGGATGTAAAGAGAGTTCCGTTGCGGCCATTGCGCGTAGGCATGACGCAATCAAACATATCAATACCGCGAGCAACGCCTTCGACAAGATCCAGGGGCGTGCCTACCCCCATCAGATAGCGCGGCTTGTCGGCTGGCATCAGTGGCGTGCAGAATTCAGCAATACGGTGCATATCTTCTTTAGGCTCGCCGACACTGAGGCCCCCGATGGCGTATCCTTCAAAGCCAATGGCAGTGAGGGTGTCGATACTCGCCCTGCGTAGACCTTCGTGCATGCCACCCTGGACGATGCCAAATTGGGCTAGTTCGCTGCGGGATTTTGCCTCGCGGCAACGTTTCGCCCACCGCATGGAGCGTTCCATCGAGGCTTGCGCCTGATCTGGTGTTGCCGGGTAGGGTGTGCATTCGTCAAGGACCATGTGAATGTCGGTGCCCAAAGTCTCCTGGATCTCAACTGCGGATTCGGGGGTGAGTTTGAAGCGTTGGCCGTCGATGTGACTTTGAAATTCTGCGCCCTCTTCGGTCAGCTTGTTGAGGGCGCCAAGGCTGAAGATCTGAAAGCCTCCGCTGTCAGAAAGCATTGGTTTGTCCCAGCCGATAAACTTGTGCAGGCCGCCAAAGTGTTTGATGACTTCCATGCCGGGACGAAGAAACAAATGATAGGTATTACCCAGAATGATTTGTGCGCCGGCGGTGTGCAGGTCTTCGGGGACAAGGGTTTTTACTGATCCAACGGTACCGACTGGCATGAAAATGGGAGTCTCGACCACGCCATGATGCAAACGCAATCGTCCGCGCCGCGCCGCTCCGTCGGTTTTCAAAAGTTCAAAAGATGGAGTTTTTGTCGTCATGAAAACTCAGACAATCGATTTACCGAGGGCCGACTGCACCAACTCCACCAGAAGTTCGGCGGTCTTGTGGGCGACATCGCGCATCGGATTTAGTTCAACGAACTCCATAGATGTCAGCATTCCAGTGTCGGCAATCATTTCGAGGGCGAGATGGGCCTCGCGATAACTCAATCCGCCAGTAACTGGGGTGCTTACGCCAGGAGCATAAAGAGGATCGATGCCATCAATATCAAATGAAAGGTGAATTCCTGAGGTTCCCTTTGTTGCTACGGCCACAGCATCCTTCATGATGGCTGCCATTCCGCGCTCGTCTATTTCGCGCATTGTGAAATAACGGATACCGCTTTCGCGGCAAATTCGCTTCTCTTCGTGATCCAGTGTTCTGATTCCGATCAGAGCCACGTTTTCAGGGCGCAACTTACCAGCAAATCCGCCAAGTTCAACGAGCTGCGGAATCCCTTTACCCAATAAAGTCGACAGTGGCATCCCGTGCAGGTTGCCGGTCGGTGAACTTGCCGGTGTATTCATGTCGGCATGGGCATCGACCCAGATTAGGCCGATGCTTTGATTTTTTTTTCGATAGAATGAACTTGTTCCACTGATCGTTCCCATCGCGATGGAGTGGTCGCCTCCAATCACAATTGGAAGCATGTCGCGGTCTAACGACATTTCAACTTCCATGCGAAGCAGCTCACATACGTCGGTGATTGTGGTCAGGTATTTTTCTTTGGCGGCGCTCTCCGGAAGGGTCTCCCGGATCGGAACCAAAATGTCTCCGGCGTCTTCGATCTTGTAGCCGAGAACAGAAATTTTTTCATGTAGTCCGGCAATTCGGACTGCCGATGGGCCAACGTTGGCTCCACGAATATTGGCGCCGAGGTCCGATGGAACACCGATGATTCTGATGGAATTGAATTTACGAGGCACGGAAAAGCTCCTGGCAATCGGGGCTTCAGACTACTTCTTAAGTCACGTTATAAACAATCACTTAAATTGGGCTTAAACTGCAAGAAGAAGGCCCCTGTCAAGACCCCTGGAATTTTGGATCGGACAAAATTCCAGGATATTCGACAGGAGCCACTAATCAATGAACGTCCTACAGGTTCTGGAGCAATCCCAGAGCCACTTGCGGCTGCTGATTTGCCTGGGCCAAGATCGAGGTACCTGCCTGTTGCAGGATTTTCGACTGGGTGTACTGCGCTGTCTCGGCAGCAAAATCCGTATCACGGATGCGGCTGCGAGCGGCGTCAAGGTTCTCTACCTGCGAACCCAAGTTGGAAACAGTGGTCGTCAAACGGTTCTGGATGGAACCCAGGTACGACCGGTAGTCGTTGATCTGGGTGATGGCACCATCCAAAGTCGAAATTGAATTCTGTGCGCCAGATTTCGTGTCGATGCGGGCGCCGTCGTCTTGCTTCCCAAGACCAAGACCACCTTCTCCGTAACTGGTGGCATTGAGTCGCTGCAAGTCGATGCGGATGATGTTGACTGGGTTGGCTTCGCCCAGTGAATCAGAGGCTTGAAAATAATCTTTACTGACTTGGATCTCGAGTGGGAATTCATTGCCGCCTTTGAGGTCGTCATTGATATCGTTCTGGCCGACGAGTAGGCGGGTGCCGTTGAACTCGGTGGACAGGGCGATACGGTCGATTTCACTCTTTAGGGCCTTGAATTCACGGTCGAGAAAGCCACGCTCGGTCATTCCAATCGTGTCACTTGAGGACTGTACGGCGAGTTCGCGAAGGCGGGCCAACATGTTGGTGGTCTCCATTAGGCCGCCTTCCGCGGTCTGAACGAGAGAAATACCATCGTTGGCGTTTCGGCGTGCCTGGGAGAGAGACCTAACATCGGCACGAAGGTTGTCAGAGATTGCCAAACCGGCGGCATCGTCGGCGGCACGATTGATTCGCTCACCGGAAGCTAGCTTTGCAGCTGAGTTTCCCATGGCTTCCGTCGATGATTCCAGGCGACGCTGGGCGTTCAAGGACGAAACGTTTGTACGAATACGCAGACCCATTTTCAGACCTCCTGTCTTGTGACGAGCAACTCCATGTCGCTCCAATGTCAGGAGTCGTCAGCCCAGCGAAGATGCTTAGTGGTAGGTCCGGCGGGTCAGCATAAATACCCGTAAATACTGGGATTTTATTTTTAGGTCGGCATTTTGTGCCCATCAAATCAGGCAAAAAGTGCCGGGGTGGAACCCGTTGGCGGGGATTTCCCGGGTGATTGTGGTACATATTTCGAGTGCGCTTTTCCCGAACAGGAGTTGCAAAGTGAAGAACCATCCGATAGCCAAGCGCCTTCGTGATTTTGGTATCCGGATTGGATCTTTCAAGCCGGGACCATTCAACGCCATCACAGATGTTGCAGGAGTTCGTGTCGGGCATGTGACCATTGACCACGGCGAGGGCAAGCTGGTCATTGGTGAGGGACCGGTGCGCACTGGGGTGACGGCGATCATTCCAGCGGATGGGGATTTATGGCATCAAAAGCTTGCCGCTGGTTCATTCATCCTTAATGGCACGGGTGAGGCTACTGGATTGATGTGGGTCCAGGAGTCCGGTATCTTAGAGAACCCGATCTTGTTCACCAACACACTCTCTGTGTCGGCGGCCCATATCGGGCTCCTCGAATGGATGTTGGAACGTTATCCCGCCCTCGGCATAACCGATGATACGCCGACCCCAATGGTCCTTGAATGTGACGATTCGACACTAAATGATTCCCGCGGAATGCATGTCAAACCCGCTCATGTGAAGGAGGCCCTGGCGATTGCGGTATCGGGTCCCGTGGCAGAGGGTGCGGTCGGTGCCGGGGCTGGAATGATGACCTATGACTTCAAGGGTGGTATTGGAACATCGTCGCGGTGTGTCCCCCAAAAAAAATCCGCGTCAGGTTCATCGCCTGATTATAAAATCGGCGTGATTGTGAATTCCAATCATGGTCGGCGGCACAACCTGCGCATCAAAGGGCATATGGTGGGCGAGATCATCAGTGATTTGATGCCAACCCGGGGCCAGGAGGGATCGATTACGGTTGTGATCGCCACAGATGCGCCGTGTGATGCGCGCCAGTTGTCTCGGATGGCCAAGAGGGCGATGTTGGGTTTGGCGCGCACGGGCGGCATTGCCTATCACGGCAGCGGCGACATCGCCGTGGCATTTTCCACGGGCAACCGGATTCCGCACTATCCAGATCAGGCCGAATACACAGCGCGCGCGATTTCTGACTTTTGGATGAATGACCTTTTTGAGGCAGCCGCCGATGCGACAGAAGAAGCCGTCTTGAACGCGATGCTTGCTGCTAAAACCGTCATCGGACGCGACGGCAATACGGCACATGCCTTGCCCCACGATCGCCTGGCGACCATCTTGGGCTAGTCGGTGGTTATGGTTGTCGACGGAAAAAAAGACTGTCACATTTCCCCCGATACCTGGTCAAAATTGCCGGCTGCGTCGTGCAAAAAAAAGCTGTGGAGCCGGCGCCACAATTATTTTTTAAAGAAAGTTTTTAGAGGACCTTTTCCTTCAGCCCTTTCCTGGGACGGCCGCGCTGCGGCGTCACATGAATCTTCGTATTCTCAGTGTGTGATCGTAACAACGACCGTGTCATGTCAGAATCTAGTTTATTGACTTCAACTACTTTGTCTAGATTGCGTTGCCGCTCCGAATCGCTCGCCATCTGGACGAACATGTCGTAGATGGCGTTGATTTTGATGTCTCGCTGCTCGTTGCGAAAACGTTCTTCCAGTAGGATTCTCTCAATAGACGCAACGCGGACGACTAACTCGTCGACCCGCGCGGTTAATACGTCCACCCGGACGACTAACTCATCCACGCGCGCGGTTAATACGTCCACCCGGACGACTAACTCATCCACGCGCGCGGTTAATACGTCCACCCGGACGACTAACTCATCCACGCGCACGGTTAATACGTCCACCCGGACGACTAACTCGTCCACGCGGCCACTCAGTGGGCTTGACTGAATGATCTCAAGAATAAAAATCTTTAAATCGCACTTGGTCTCAAAAAATCCTGATACCATCGCCAACCTCCTGAATCGAGTTCAGGGCCGATATACTTCAGGCCCATACACATCGCCGAGTGGCATTGAATATCCCCCGGTGCCGTGGAATCACAAAAATGAAAATGAAAATCCCGGTATCGGCCGCAGTTTACGTCGCTTATCCACAGATATTTAAATTGCGGCGCGATGCTTTGTTTTATCTTCTGTAGTCCTTGATTTAACGGGGTCCGTGGCAACAAAAAATCGACTAAGTGGCAGTCCATCAAGGCTTAAATCTTGTCGTCCATGTCAAGATCCGCCAAATGATTTGGTTTTTGAGAAATCTTGCAAGGGGTAAATCCCCAAACAAAATAACTTTATAATGCGGTGACTCGGTTGCTTCCGACCATTTCTTTGCAACATCAGTTAAGATAGAAAATGAATCGAAATCTTTTTTCAATGAACGACCCGGGGGGGTTTCTGTGAAAGCTTTTGAGCGTTTTTTGCAAATCGCATTTGGTTGCCTTGCCTCAGGCATTAGCTTTGGCGCGAGTGCCGCTGTGGCACCTGCTGCGTTTGACCTGCGCGACGTCGCCGGCAAAAATCTCGTTTCCGCCGTGAAGAGCCAAAGCGGTGGCACGTGTTGGACCCATGCCACGGCTGCTGCACTGGAAAGCAATCTGATGTTGACCGGGGAATGGAACAATCAGGAAGGACCTGGTGAAGCCAATCTAGCTGAATATCATTTGGACTGGTGGAACGGGTTTAATATGCATTTCAATCTGGATTCGGCTCCAGAAAAAAATGGCCTGACGGTGCATGAAGGCGGCGATTTTCTGGTGGCTACGGCCTACTTGGCTCGTGGCGGTGCGGTACGCGATATTGATGGTCAAAACTTTAGCAATCCCCCGGAGAATTCTGCCGCAGGATTTCATCACTATTATCCGCGTCACGCCGAATGGTTGGCCTCTGAAGATCGCGCAGATGCTCACAAACGCATCAAGGGTGCCCTCATGAACCATGGAGTCGTTGGCACGGCCTTGTCATGGGCGAATAAATTTTTCAATCAGACCAACGCCACGTTTTACCAACCGGTCGCAAACACGGACGAAGCAAATCACGCCGTCGCCATCGCAGGCTGGGATGACAACAAAAAAACCCAGGCGGCAAAGCCTGGGGCATGGCTCATCAAAAATAGCTGGGGCGCTGCGTGGGGTAAGCAAGGCTACTTTTGGATCTCGTATGAAGATAAGGTGGCGGGGCGACATCCTGACATGGGTGCTGTTGCATTCCGCGATGTCGAACGCTTGGCATACGACCGGATTTATTTCCATGATTATCACGGTTGGCGGGACACAAAAAAAGGTGTCCTCCAAGCCGTCAATTCATTCACGGCCAAAGGTCCGGCTCGGCGCAATCCAATGGGGCTTTCGGCGCAGGAGTACTTGAAGGCGGTGAGTTTCTACACGACTGAGCATGATGGCGACTACATGGTTCGCATTTATAAGGTTTTTGACGGAGAAATACTTGGCAATGAGGTAGCCTGGGTTGGTGGCAAAGAGGCCAACAAGGGATTTCATACAGTCGACTTGCCGTGGGAAGTTGCACTTGAGCCTGGCGAGAAATTTCACGTTAGTGTCGAGCTCGGTAAAGGCGGTCATGCCTTTGACCGGACTTCCGATGTGCCTGTTTTGCTCTGTGGTCCCAAAGTCAAGACAGTCGTGAAGTCCAAGGCTTCAGCTGGAGAAAGTCGGTACCTGAAGGATGGCAAATGGGTCGATTTGACGAGTGATGATGCCACAGCTAATTTTGCAATCAAGGCGTTGACGGTGCTACGTTAGGCCCAAGATTCATTAGTGGAGTAAAATTATGAATACGCCAAAAGTTGCGCAAAATGGGCCGTATATAATTGAAGAAACTGCAGGAAAGAAAGTTTGGTGTGGTTGTGGCGTTTCAAAAAAACAACCATATTGTGATGGCTCCCATGCTGGTACAGATTTCTACCCTGAAATCGTTCACTTTGATGAGCCTAAGAAGGTAGCTTGGTGCGGATGTAAGCAAAGTGCAAATAAACCATATTGTGATGGATCGCATAACAATCTGAAATGAATGAAGGAGAATTTATGCAGGTTAAAAGTATCGCAAAGGGATTGATGGCGTTGGTGGTTGTCGCTGGATTTTCTAGCGGCGTTATGGCGGCTCCGGGCCAAAAGTTTGAGGAACATAAAGCCAAGATGCTTTCAGAAATTGATCAGCACATCGCGAAGATGCAAGAACATCGCTCTTGTGTTGCTGGGGCATCTGATCATGACGCTATAAAAAAATGCCATGAGACCATGAAGGCTTTTCATCAAGTAGAGCGTCAGAAACATGCTGAAATGGAAAAGGGCGAAAAAGAAGGTCACGGCGCTCCGGGAAAATGATCGTTCGCTGCGCGCGGACCGACAAGCTAAATAGTAGTGCGCCGGACCAATCCACCGATCTAGGAGCTCAAGGGCGATGGCGTTGCGGGGAACTGCGGCGGGATAGAATGTGAAGCGTGGTTGAATTGCCACAATCCTTGTGACGGAGGAGTCAATCAGCGTCCTCGCCCCATTTCGGAAAACCCTCCAAAGTCCCTGTATCATTGTGACTAAATTTTGTTCAGAGCGCGTTTTTTAAAACAAACAGATCTTTAGGAATTTAAGGATGCGCCGTGAATCTTCGCCGTCAGGTATCGCAAAGCATAGGTGAGGAGACCTCCTCCGGAAAACCATTTGTCATCGCCATTCTCGCTGCCACCAGTGGTTCCACATATCACAAATCTGGCACCCGAATGATCGTCAGACAAAACGGCACATGGACCGGAATGTTAAGCGGTGGCTGCTTGGAGACAGGCATCGCGGAGGCTGCGCTCGCGGCCTTAAGCGCGCAGACGCCAACAACTCTTTACTATGACACCACTGACGACGCGGATGTGACGTTGGGATCAGGCTTGGGCTGCAAAGGCTCACTGACGATCGCCTTGATTCCTTTTGACGGGAGTTCAACGCCATTAAAAGACTCCGATCTTGATAGTCACATCAAGGATTCGTTGGAGTTTTTGGGCCTTCCCGGAGGCTCCATAAAACCCCTAGCTGAACGGCGGGACCTGGTTATTTTTGGCGCCGGCGTTGACGCGAAGCCGCTCTGTCAGTGGGCCAGCGATCTCGACTGGAATGTATCCATCGTGGATCCGAGGCCGGCATTCGTGTCCTATGAGAATTTTCCAGAAGCCACCCAGATATTTCAGGCACATCTGACCCGTGAGCTTGCCGACGAAATTTTTCACGACAAATCAAACCCGGCGTTCGCGATTATCATGACCCACAATTTCAACCGGGATATTGATATTCTCAAAATGCTAATCCATTACGATCTGCCCTACATCGGACTGCTCGGACCTGGAAAAAGAGCTCACGACATCATGAAAAAATTGACCCCACGCGATCGTCACGCTCTCGCGCCCGTGTTGCGCGCTCCAATGGGACTTAGTCTTGGTGGCTATGGTCCGGAGGCCATCGCGATCGCGACTCTCGCGGAGACACAATCAGAGCGATACAAAACACACCCGGAGACAAGACGTTATGAACCAATTGATCGTAGACCGGACGTTATTATCCTGGCCGCGGGAATGTCCTCGCGCATGGGATCACCAAAACAGCTAATAAAAATTAACAATGAAACTTTGATCAGACGGGCTGTCGTCACGGCCGGGAAATCCAGCGCTGGCAATATATTCGTGGTCGTTGGCCCGTCTTCTCAGGCAATCAGGCGTGAGCTTGATGGTCTCTCTGTGACATTCATCGATAATCCTGACTTTCACGAAGGTATCGCGTCATCGATTGTCGCCGGCATCAAGGGACTTCCCGCGGACAGCCGCACGGCGTTGATTATGACATGTGACCAGCCACTGATTACTGAGCGGGACCTGAATGATCTCATCACTGTTTTTGAGAAGAAGCTTTGCCCCGTCGCCGCGATGACCTACGATGGCATCCTAGGCGTGCCCGCGTTGTTTGATGTTTATGTATATCCAGATCTTTTGAGCTTAAAAGGCAACGGCGGGGCGAAAACCGTCATTCAGCGTTTCTCCGACGAAGTGGCGACCTGTCCCTGCCCTCGCGCATCAACGGATTGCGACACTCCGGATGATATTTTAAAAATCCAAGCTGTAATCGAGTCAGTTACAGGAGAGAGGGCGACATGATTTCATTTACGATAAATGGTGAGAGCAAAAGTTCCGATGTTGATCCGGAAACACCACTGCTATGGGTTATCCGTGATCATATTGGCTTACAAGGAACAAAATTCGGCTGCGGCATGGCCCTTTGCGGGGCATGCACGGTGCACATGAATGGCGATCCAATCCGGTCCTGCTCAGTCCCGTTGTCCGCGGTCAGCGGTCAGAAAATAACCACCATTGAGGGGCTCGGTAAAAATGGACTCACCGAGGTCCAAAAGGCATGGCTTGAGCACGGAGTTCCCCAATGCGGCTACTGCCAGTCGGGACAAATCATGTCTGCAACGGCGTTGCTCGCCAAAAACCCAAACCCAAGTGATGATGACATTGACACCGCGATGAGCGGCAATATCTGCCGCTGCGGCACCTACCCGCGGATCAGGGCGGCCATACATACCGCTGCGAAAAATATGAAACATCCTTAATTCGACTTTGAATGCCGTGCCGAACACAAGGAGCACAACATGCTTGATCAGAATATCTCACGCAGAAACTTCCTCCAGGGAACAGCCGCGACCGCGGCCAGCCTTATCGTTGGCATCGATCTGGTGACCGATAAAGCTTTTGCCTCAGAGACTTTGGTCATGTCGTTACCGAACCCCTGGCTAAGAATCGATTCTGATTCCATTACATTTGTTCTGGACAAAACAGAGATGGGGCAGGGCATTAACACCGCGCTTGCCATGATTGTCGCCGAGGAGCTCGATGTCGACCTGGAGCAACTGACCATTGAAAACGCCATCGCGGACCGGATTTACACCACGCACAATGACCTAGGTGCGCAAATGACCGGTGGAAGCTCAAGTGTGCGCAACAGCTGGCAGCCTCTCAAAAAAATCGCGGCCACCGCGCGGCAGATGCTCATTCAAGCAGCAGCGAAAGAATGGAACGTCGATCCCGCGGAATGCCGCACCGCGTCTGGAATGATTTACCACGATAAAACGGCGAAAAAAGGGCCTTATGGAACCTTCGCCGGCGCCGCCCGAAAATTGCCTGTTCCCGCGCCCCAATTCAAAGATCCGGCGACGTACCGCTACGTCGCCAAAGCGACAAAGCGGGTCGACGGCCACGCGAAAGTCACCGGCCAGACAAAGTACGGAATCGATACCGTTATCCCGGGGATGCTATCAGCCACCATTGTCCGCTGCCCCGTTTTTGGCGGCAACGTCAAATCACTTCATGATAAACAGGCCAAAGCATCACCCGGCGTAAAACACATCATAAACACGGGCACCTCCGTCGCGGTACTCGCTGATACATATTGGCAGGCGCGTCAGGCAGCGAAACTGCTAACGATTACTTGGTATGACGGCGAGCTCGCGGGTCTGTCCTCGGACAAAATTCGCCAGGAATTTATCGAGCTGGCGAAAAAAGACGGTAAAGTGACGCGTGAAGATGGTGACGTCAAAAATAAAGACAAACTCGCAGTTAAAACAATCGACGCCGTCTATGAAACCCCCTATCTGGCCCATGCCACCATGGAACCCCAAAATTGCGTCGCCAGGGTGACATCAGACTCCTGCGAGGTCTGGGCCCCAACACAAACTCCTGGTGTCTGCATGGAGGTTGTCCGTGGTATTACGGGGCTTGCCGCGAGTAAAATCAAGATTCACACGACTGCCATCGGCGGTGGATTTGGCCGCAGGCTCGTCGCAGACTACGTTGCCGAGGCCGTGACACTTGCCAAAGAGGTGAACGTCCCGGTCAGAGTCCTTTGGTCCAGAGAGGAGGACATGCGGCATGATTTTTACCGCCCCATCAGCTACAACGTCATGTCTGGCGGAATCGACCAGACCGGAAATCCACTATTCTGGAAACACCGGGTCATCGGACCCGCGATCCTGGCGCAATTTCTCCCTCACGCCATTGGCGCCATGATACCTCCCTGGATGCCGCCATCCGTAAGCAAACTGCTGGGAAAATTCACCGGTTTCACCTTCCACGGATTAAAAGTTGACGACACATCAACGGAAGGGGCAAAAGACATTCCCTATAAAGTTCCGAACATCCTGGTGGATTACCATTACGCCGATCCCGGCGTTCCGGTCGGGTTCTGGCGATCTGTGGGTCATTCTCATCAGGCGTTTATGGTCGAGAGTTTTATTGACGAGCTGGCGAACCTCGCCGGCAAAGACCCGTATATATACCGCCGTGAACTGCTGGCAGACCAACCTCGCAACCTCGGTGTCCTTGACCGTGTGGCGAAAGAAATTAATTGGTCATCACCCGCGCCCAAGGGAATTTTTAGGGGAATCGCTCAGCACGCTTGCTTCGGGAGTTTTTGTGCCGAAGCTGTCGAGGCGAGCGTCAGCGAATCAGGCGACATCAAAGTCCATCGCGTCGTGGCGGCCATTGACTGCGGCCCGGTCGTGAATCCAGACGGCGTGAGAGCGCAGTTGGAAAGCGCGATCATATTTGGCCTTTCTGCAGCCCTCAAAGGGGAGATTACCATCGAGAATGGCCAGGTCAAACAAAGTAACTTCCACGACTATGCCGTGCTGCGGATAAATGAGACGCCCAAAATCGAGACGCATATTATAGAAAGTACAGAGCCTGTTACAGGTGTGGGCGAGCCCGGTCTGCCGCCAGTGGCACCCGCCCTCGCGAACGCCCTATTCGCTGCGACCGGAAAACGCTTAAGGAAACTTCCGCTCAGCCTAAATAACCTATGATGTGATAATTCAAGGTTACATGAATCGGATCGCTCCCAAGTCCTGGCTAGAGACATATCCGCTGTAGGCCCGATTCATCGCTTCGCTGATGGACTGAACAAGAGCCAAACATTTTTGGAGCTGAGCCTCGTTACTCAGACTGTGCACCAGAACATGCTGGACGCTCGCCCAATGACCGTCTTCGCCACCATCTGTACCGACGTGGGACCTGATGAATTTCGTTGCCGAGCGTGGATGGGCAATCCCCCAACCTTCCACACATGTCTCCAGTGCATCGATGAACGTGGGGTCCATAAACGCAGACAATCCTTCTGCCACCAGCGGAACCGTCAGAAACAGGACGGGGTCTCGTTCGAATGAAACAAGGCTCTGCTGCAGCGTCATGAATTGAAGGATGTCTGCCGCCGGCGCCATGTGATTTATTACCCAGTCAACATCCCAGCCAATGGCGGTAAGATCCCGTTCAAGAAGCCTCTCGTGATCAATCTCGCCTTTCAGATGCTCGATGAAGTGGCCGCGCAGGACCGGATCACTGGTAGCTGAAATCACTTGGGCCAGAAGCCTCGTCGTCCAGCGGACATACTGGTGCAAGTTGGCAATGGCTTCGCCATATTGATTGCGAGTCAGCGTCCCGTCGGCCACACGCTTGAACCAGAGGTTGTCATAGGCAGACTTGATGCCGCGTTTTGCCGCAGCAATAATTTCATCTGCCATCAGTTCTCGACAGACAAAATTCCGCAATGTTCTTGTCATCGAGAGGAAGCAACGTTGAGCTAAATAATCAAGGGGACCATAGGTTGCGATGACGTCGTAGAATTCCCCGTCGGCGCCCTGAACTTTTCTTTTGGGGCAGCCAGGAATTTCTTTGCACCCAAGAATTCTCTGGGCCGCCGATTCACCCTGCTCGACATACCCAACTCCGTGACGCCTGCCATGCATGCGCCCCCATCGCATTGCAACGTAAAGCAATAAACTGACAATGCCTCGGTTTCTTGCGTGGGACGCTACGACGGAACGTGATGAGAGGATCGCATCCCGCAAAAACTCAGGCGGAATTCCCGAATATTCAGAGAAATCGGATTCATCAGCCAACATGACGTGAGTTGCGGCAAGCAGGACTCCCGCACCGTCGTAAATACCGATATGCGTGCCAAATTCATCATTGGGACCCAACAACTTCGCGTCGGGTAGAAAACCGCGCTCCTCGACAAATCCCTTGCGCCGAAGTTCAACAATTTCCGCGGGGAAGTTTCGCCCGCTAAAGAACTTCACACCAATGTCGTTCGACCGGTAAGGCTTGTTGTCAACTTCGATATTCATGACTTTTACTTCCTATTTATATTGCGTCTAACACACCACAATCAAACACCAAACCTGCCAGCTAATAGCTACAAACCACCAATAGACTCACTGTTTTTAGTTCATTTTTAAGCACCAGCCCGCCGATGGATCAGGCAGTTTGGGAAACGGTGTTTTAATCGACACGCACCAACAGGAGCTTCGATGCCAGAGACAGTGACAGAGAAAACAACAGGGGGTGAAGTTCCATTTGATGGGACGGCCGTGACTGGAGAGTCCGGCGTTCTCGATTCGCTGGCCTGGCTAAGCGACGCCGAAATCAACACTGAGGTTGAACGGATCCATAAAACACTCACTAAAAAAGTTGTCATTCCGCTTATGGCAGTCATGACCATTGCTTTTTATGCAAGTGGATTCCAAAATACGACCTACCACATCGTGATCGTGATCCTGGGCCTCGTGATCGCAGCGCTCAATGCCTGGATATCTAACAAAACTGAAGAATGGCACTTTCAATCGGGTTGGCGAACCGACAGCTGGGATGCAGGACGGTGGCTCGTGAGCGTTTTGGGTTTTGACCTTTTTCTGCTATATGGCTACAGCCCGTCCCTAACGGTAACATTTTCGTCGTGGACGATCTTGATTGTCTCTGCCCAATCGGACCTATTCAACAAAAGACTGCGCAACGTCGTCGTCTTTCTTTGCTGGGCGGCAGGTGCCGTAGCCATCTTGATCTGGTATCCCTTCGACCCGCTCGGTACACGACTTTTTGCGATCCTTGCCATGTTGCTGATCTGTGTTCTTTTTGAACGCCTGGAATCATACTGGTGCAGCGAATTGGTGCGCAGGCGAAAAATTGAACGGATTCAGAATCACGCCCAAGAGCGGCTTGTGCATGCCGAGCGGGATGCGCAGATTGGCGCCCAGGTCAGAACCGTGTCCCATGAGTTGGGAAACTTGATTAATATTTTGCAGTTGAGCAATTCACTGGACAGTGAACTCAATCGGGAGCAACTGACTCGAACGCTGTTCTACATCACGAAGATCAATCGTCTGATCCTCCGCGACATTGATAAGCGCGCACCAAGACAGGAAATCCGAATAAAAGAATTGATGTCGGACATTGTCTTGTTGATCCGGCCTGAAGTGATCACCACGCCCTGCCGCTTTCAGATCAACGCGTCCCAGGATGTCCTAGAACATCGGATCAACGAACGAACCGGTTCGCTGTTCTTGATCATTCACAACCTCGTAAGAAACGGACTGCACGCCATCAATGATGCAAAGCTGAAGGTCAATCATGGAAAAATTGAAATTGGAGCAGAGCTACATGGCAAGGAAATTCGGATGACAATCGCCGACAATGGCGTCGGGATGAGCGAACAAACTCTGGAACAGTTGTTTTCTGGCCGATCCCGCTCGATCAAGCGGGGTAGGCACGGTCTGGGATTCGGGTTTGTGCTAGACGAATGTGCAAGGAACGGCTTCAACTTATCAGTATCGTCTGTGCCTAGCGAGGGAACAATCATGACCATGGTTATACCCGTTACAGCCTGATGATCCCACTCGGTCAGGGAGGTTGACGCCATGAATTTACAAGTAATCAGTATCAGACGGGCACCGGACTTTATTTTGAAGTCAGGTCAGATGCACCGTGCAAGGCATCGGTCCAGGATTTCAAGGGCGATGGCGATTTCGTGAGGCCCACAAATCAAAGGTGGTGCAAAACGAATGGTCGAGGCGCCGCAGCCCAGGAGCAAAAGACCTTCGCGAAACGCCATTTGTTCCAGTTCTGCCATGGCGTTGGGGATCGATTGTTTGGTGACCGGGTCTGCCAATTCCATACCAATCATGAATCCAGGTCCACGCACATCGATGATGCAGGGGTGACGTTCGGCGAGTTTCCTTAGGCCGCTGGTCAGGAGCTCGCCGTTCTGGCGAATCTCTGGCAGGATTTTTTCGACGACTTCCAACGTGGCAATCGCCGCGGCACAGCTGACGTTGTTGCCACCGAAAGTGCTGCCGTGGCTGCCGCGGGTCCAGTCCATGACTTCCTCGCGGGCGATGATGGCTCCAATTGGAAGTCCCGATCCCAACCCCTTCGCCGTCAGCAGGATGTCCGGAGCAACGTCGAAGTAGTCTGCCGCATACATCTCGCCCGTCCGCCCCACGCCACTTTGAACCTCATCAAATACCAGCATGATGCCGTGGCGATCACAAAGTCCGCGGAGGCCCTTTAAAAAGGATTTTGGCGGGACTACGTATCCGCCTTCGCCCTGAATTGGTTCGACAAAAATTGCGGCCAATTCATCGGGGCTGACCACGCGATTGAATAGCTGCTTTTCAATTTTATGGATTGCTTCAAGTCCGCAATCTTCTGGTGTCATCCCTTCCGGACGGCGTAGGACATCGGGATATTCAGCGTGAACAACGCCAGGCAGGAAGGGGCCAAAGTGCTCCCGTTGGCGGATCTTGGAGGCTGTCAGCGACAAGGCCCCCATCGTCCGGCCGTGGAAGCCACCGTAAAAAGACATCAGGCCTTTGCGCTTTGTGTGAAAGCGCGCCAACTTAATCGCACCTTCGATGGCCTCGGTTCCTGAGTTGGTCAAAAACACTCGCTTTTTACCCATACCCGGGACGTAGCTGGATAACTTTGTGCAGAGGCGTGAAAAAGATTCCGTATAAAAATCAGTGCCGCAAATGTGCCAGACCTTTTCCAAAGATTCCCGTACGGCTCCCATAACATGGGGGTGTGCGTAACCAGTGGAGCTGACGGCAATCCCTGCCATCATGTCCAGGAATCGATTGCCATCGACATCGTCGATGAAACAACCTTGGCCGCGGTCAGCAACCAGCGGGTATTCCTTGATGTAGGAGGGGGACGTGCAGGACTCGTCCTGTGCAATGATCGCTTTTCCGCGTGGTCCAGGCAGTGCTGTCTTGATTAATGGGCGCATGGATTCACCTCATCCTTGTGCGAGATTGTTCCCGCATGAATTGCTCGACATAATAGGGGCCGCATCCACCTTTGCCAGTTGCACCACTGGCCTTCCATCCACAAAACGATTGCACACCTGGCCAGGCACCGGTGGTAGCCCCGGTCTTCCGATTGGCATAGAGTACGCCCGCCTCGGCCTCATCAAAGAAACGTGTGATGTCGCGGTCGTCACGGGAAAAAATTCCTGCCGTCAGGCCAAAGTCCGTCTGATTTAGGATGGCAAGGGCCTGATCCAGCGAACGGACCTCAGTCAGCCCGGCAAAGGGCAGAAAAAGTTCTTGCTGCATCAAATCATGATTGGGATCCAGCTCGGCAAAGGTCGGCATCACATAGTGACCGGCCGGCAAACGGTCTGCGCAGTATTCATGGCGGTAAATGATCTTTCCGCCATTGGACGACGCCAATGCGATAGCGCGTTCATTGCGCGCAACGCCAGCGGCATTGATCACTGGTCCAAGGCCGCAGTCGGCTGTCGAGGCTTCCGCGACTTTCAATGCCGCAGCGCGTTCAAGAAGTTTGGTGGTGAATTCTTTCCTGATGTCGGCATGGACCATAATCCGGGAGAGGGCGCTGCACTTTTGCCCGGTGAGGCCAAAGGCTGATTTGACGCAGCCCTCCGCTGCCTCGTCCAAGTTTGCGCTAGGCATGATGATGGCGCCATTTTTTCCACCGAGTTCCATCAAGCAAGGCTTGATCCAACGGCCACTGCCGCAGGCGCGATGGATTTCCATGCCGGTTTTCACGCTGCCAGTAAAGGCAACGCCGGCGATCCCGCGGTGGGAAACAAGGGCTGCGCCAATGGACTGGCCGCGACCCTGGCAAATTTGGAAGACCCCTTCAGGCAGCCCGGAGTCTCGCATCACGCCGAGCAACAGTTCACCGGTCCAAGGTGTCTCTTCGCTTGGTTTTAGGATGACAGAGTTTCCACCGAGGATTGCAGCACCGGACATGCCAGCTGCCAATGCAGCTGGGAAATTGAAGGGCGAGATTACGGCAAAAACCCCGTAGGGCCTCAGAAAACTTCCGGTTTCCTCGTTGGGCAGCAAGCTCTTTAGTGGACGAAAATGGCCCCCGGCAGCCACCACTTGATCCGCATAGTAATCGAGCAGATCGGCTGACTCGTCGACATCGCCGAAAGATTCAAGGCGATTCTTGCCGGCTTCAAGGCAGACCGCAGCAGAAAGTTCCATCCTGCGGCTGCGGATGATCGCTGCCGCACGACGAACAACCGTAATGCGATGTTGCCACGATTGCGCGGCCCAAGATTTTTGAGCTTTTGCCGACAGGTCCACCATTTCGTCAAGGGCCGCAAGTGGAAATGCGCCAAACCGATGCAGGAGCTCGGAAGTGTTTGATGGATTGATCGAATCAATATGATCAACAGATCCGATTTTTTTTTCGTATCCAATGACTGCCGGAAATTCCCTTCCAAGATTTTTGCGTTGGGCTGAAAGTACTAATTCAAAGGCGTTTTCCATGGGATTCCTCCGCTGTGATAAATTCACAAAGCATGGCGATTCCTTGACCGCCGCCAATGCAAAGGGTGGCTATCCCCAGATTTGTTGCGCTTCTTTCCGGTGTCTGGCGTTTAAGGCGTTCGTGCAGGGACATCAGCAGGCGCAGGCCGCTGGCTCCCAGAGGGTGTCCCAAGGCCAGGGCTCCACCCATTGTGTTCACAATGTGCGGCGGGATTTTTAGTTCGTCGATGCAGGCCATGGATTGAATGGCAAAAGCTTCGTTCATTTCTACAGCCGCGATTGAGTCGACTGTAATTTTATTTCTTGCGAATAATTTTTGGACCGCATGCACGGGACCCATGCCCATGATTTCCGGTGCGACATGGGACGTGACGGTATCGATGATTCTCAAGAAACTTCGAGCGCCGCTGGCCCGGGCAAACCGTTCTGATGTGACAAGGCCTGCAGCGGCTCCGTCGCTCATTGGCGAACTGGTGGCAGCCGTGATCATTCCTTGCGGGTGAAATGCTGGAGGCAGGGACGCCATTTTTTCAAGATTGACTGGAAACCGGATGCTTTCGTCGCGGCGAAGGCCACAAATGGGCAGGACGTGATCGTCGTAAAACCCAGCATCCCACGCCCGATGAGATGCGGCGTGGCTTGCAGCAGTAAATTCTTCTTGAGCGGCCCGGCTGATGCGCGGGAATCGTCGCGCGACATTTTCTGCGGTTTCTCCCATCGTGACATAAGCCTGGGGCGCCGCGGCCTTTACCAGTTCCGATTCAGAGAAATTGGCTCCGCGACGCGGCACACGAGACATGGATTCTACGCCAGCCACCAACCATGCACTGGTCCTGCCACAGGAAACGCCCGCTGCAGCGATTGCAGCCGCCTCCAAGGCCGATCCACAAAGGCGGTTTACCGTCATTCCGGGAACTTCAAGGCTGGCACCAAGGCCAGCGATGCGGGCAATGTTGTAGCCCTGTTCCCCTTCTGGGTAGGCGCAGCCCACGACTAAATCCTGTGGCCCGCCGTCGTGCTGGTATGCGGCTAAAAACTTTTTCCGGTGTTCCTTCATAAGCATCACCAGCAATTCGTCTGGACGGATGCCTTTGAAGGAACCGCGCTGAGCGACGGCGAAGGGGGTCCTCATGCCAGCCCAGAAAACGGGTTGGATGGATTCAGCGGTCATTTCAGTAAGGGGCTGGCGCATGCATTTCCTCCATATTGAGCAGGCTGGAGGAAAGTTTTAGGTCGTCAATGCTGACTCCAGGTGCCAATTTCTGAACCCGGAAAATTCCGCCTTTTGGAGCGAAAATGCCGAGTTCCGTGATCACGAGGTTAACGCAGTTCATGCCGGTTAGGGGCAGGCTGCATTTTGAACGTAATTTTGGTGCGCCGGATTTGTTGAAGTGAGTCATGACGACGATCACGTGCTTTGCCCCATGAACGAGATCCATTGCACCGCCCATGCCAGTGACCTTTTGGCCTGGGACAATCCAATTGGCTAGGCTGCCCTCTGAGTCCACTTCCATCCCGCCAAGGACGCAGAAATCGATGTGGCCACCGCGGATCATGCCAAAGCTCAACGCACTGTCAAAAAAACTGGCCCCGGCGCGAATCGATATGGTCTCCTTGCCGGCGTTGATCAGGGTGGGGGATGCTTGTCCAGCGTCGGGTCGTCCCAAAACACCGAGCACACCGTTTTCTGATTGAATAAAAATATCAAGATCTGCTGGAATCCTCTCGGGAATCATGGTTGGCAACCCAATGCCGAGGTTGACACTGCAGCCTTGATTGAACAGTCCGATGACCTCGTCCAACATCTCTTCTTTTGACCACGGTTGTTTTTGTATGGTCATCATTTTGAATCCTTCGGAATATCAATCAGGATTTCAATGTCGTTGCGGTAATTTTTGCCTTGATAGATACGCTGAACAAAGATCCCGGGCAGGTGAACATCCTCCGGGCGAATTTCCCCCAGGGGAACGAGCTCCTCGACTTCAACCACCGTAATTTTTGCCGCCATAGCCATCAGCGGCGAAAAATTTCGCGCAGATTCCTGAAACCAAAGGTTGCCATAGGTGTCACCGCGCTGGGCCTTGATGATTGCGAAATCAGCATTTAGGGGGAGTTCCAGGATGCACGGCTTATCGAACATCCGAACCTCCTTGCCTTCTGCGACCATGGTGCCGGCACCTGTTGGGGTGAAGAAGGCACGGATGCCAAGGCCAGCGGCACGAATTCGCTCGCTAAAAGTTCCCTGCGGAACCAACTCGACCTTCACTTCGCCGGCGAGCATCTGTTTTTCAAGGTCAGGATTGCCCCCAACATAAGTACAGATCGCATTTTTAATCTGACGATTTTGAAGCAATTTGACGAGTCCACGTCCAGAGTTTCCGATGTTGTTGGAAACGACGGTTAGCCCCTCTACCGGCATCGCAAAAATCGCATCGATACTATTTTCAGGGATGCCGCAGAGTCCAAAGCCACCGCTCATGACCGTCATGCCGGAGGTTAGTCCCTCAAGGGCTTCGATGGCGTTTTCGTAAACCTTGCTTCTGGCCTTTGTTCTACTGCTCATGTCAGATGGCCTCCACCCAAAATTTTTTCAAGGGCATGAAATAAAAGTTGATTGTCTTTGGATGTCATCACAAAGGGCGGGGCGAGGATGATTGAGTTTTCTTTGATCGCGAAATGAATGCCATGTTCCAAACCATGCTCCCAGGTCATTTTTGGTGGGTCATTTGCATTATTTTTGAGATCTATGGCGGCCATGAGGCCCACGTTCCGTATTGCTTTTACTCGCGGATGCCTTTTGAGATCGAACAACCCAGCCGAGAACTCTCCGGTGAGGGCAACTTTTGCTGATTGAAAGCCTGCATTGTTGAGGAGATCCAGAACGGCATCGGCAGCGGCGAGCCCGAGGGGATGGGCATAAGCGGTAAGCCCTGATGACAGCATGTTGTCGGCGTAAAATTGCGCAGAACCCTCTTTTACCCACAGGGCGCCAAAAGGTATGTAACCACCAGAAATGGCCTTTGCCATGCACACAAAATCAGGTTTGATACCGTAGTGATGCATGGCAAGATTTTTGCCCGTCCGACCAAACCCGCAGCTGACCTCATCGATGATGAGTAGAATCTTGAATTCATGACACAGGGCTTCAATTCCGCGCCACCACGCCGCGTCCGGGATGATGACTCCGTTCATTCCCGAAATGGTTTCCAGGCACATTGCAGCGATGTTGTTTGCACCAGACGATTCAATAATGTGGCGCGTCAGGCTCAAATCAGGATCTTCGAAGGGCTCGGGGATTTTTAGGGTGGCATCCTGAACACCGAAATGGCCTTGCCCGCGCCAGTCTCCGGTCACCGACATGGCCCCCATAGATGCGCCGTGATAACTTTTTGTGCGAGCCATAACGAGATTTCGACCGGTGATCTGACGAGCCATTTTCAGTGCATTTTCAACCGCCTCGGCACCAGAAAGCGTATAAAAAATCCGCCCAGGGCCCGCGTCCACAAAGGCGCATAATCTTTTACTCACACGATTTTTTAATTCAAACTGGTGCTTTGGGTTAGCCACCGGCATGGCATCCAATTGCTCGTGAATGGCTTGTTTAATCGGGGCGCACGAGTGACCAAATGCAACTTGGAAATTAGTGGAGATCGCATCTAAAACATGATGACCCCCGGAAGTCCTGAAGTAGCAGTCGTGGCTTCCAGTCACAGAAAGGCGCGCGGCGTGGCGCTGTGTGGTCCAGGTCCAAAAGAAGTTGTCATTATTTTTGTGATTCATGGTTTTCATGTATACTAAATAATCAGAATTTTCGCACCGGAGAACCTTTTTTTAATTTTTGTGTAGAAAGATAATGAGGGTGTGAATGATGGTGTCGATTCGCGCTCTGCTCAGAAAAACTGCCTTATTTGCGGCTTACGCAGCCACACCAAATTTTTTTTTGCCGGCTTTTGCGGGGGCTGATAGCCAATCGATCTCGGCCTCAGAAGTTCCAGGCCTAATTCATATTCCGATCACACGACAAGCCACCTCCTACACCTGCGGTGCCGCAGCCCTGGCATCCGTATTGCATTGGATTGACCCTTCGTTGGATTTCACGGAGGACATGCTTTCGCGTCAACTCAAGTCCAGCAGCAAGCATGGTACAAAAATTAGAAACATTGATCGATTGGCGACAAGCAAGGGACTGTCTGTCTCTTGGCGTGACGGATGGACCATGGAGGATCTGGAAAAATCCCTGCACATGGGTAGGCCGGTGATTGTTTTGATTCAGGCATACGCCAAGGCAGAGGTTGTAGGATCGGTTTCTGATTGGAAGTTCGATTGGAAGAATGATTGGAAAGATGGCCACTACGTGGTCGTGAACGGCATTGATACAAATAATATTTACATGATGGACCCAAGTTCTAGGGGCGCCTACACATATATTCCTCGCCAAGAATTTTTGGACCGATGGCATGACGTGGATGTTGAATCCCGTCATGTTCACTTTGGTATGACGATATCTGATCCAAGAAAAACAGGTGTTTCGGCTTATGATCGAGATGAAATAACGAGGTTGCGCTAAGATTATGAGCCAACTTAAAACAAAGTTCATATTGACCTCCTTTTTTATTTTAACGTCGGTAGCATCTGCAGCACGGCAGTATGATCGGCCAGTCGAGTGCCCGTCGCCGGCCGAACTTGGGATTTTTTCGGAGCCGAAATGGCTCGAGCATGACTCGTTGGCGTCAATTGCTCCAGTTTCGACGGGGTCGGCGGTGCCTCACGCAAATTCAGAGCGTACCCCTCCATTTGAAATTGGTGTGAAGGTGATGCCTCATTTGCGCAAGTTCAATCATTCGGGGACTGCATCAAGGCCAAGTCTGCGTCTGGATCAGATTGATTTAGGTGTGCGTCAAATTAAAGCGCTCGCCGAAAAAAAAGGCCTCTCAACAGTCGAATTTGAAGGTTGGCCGACCAGGAATGCTCGTGGCGTTGACTCATGGACCTGGGCGCGGTTCCGTCGGACTCCGACGGAGGCATGGGTATGGCTTGTGTTTCCATCGGAAAACCCTGTGGTCGGTATTTTGGATATCGACGTCGATGATTCCGCACCTCTGCTTCCACTGGTTCGCGATGCGGAAGGAAATCCGAAGGACTACGATGAGATTTTCCGTGACTTTCTGGACTTTCGGTTTTTGACGATGAAACCGATTTTCGGCGACGTGATTTGGACCACTCAATTAGGTGGTGGAGCCTTGATGACCAGCTGGTTCAACCCAGATTTACGTCCAGTCTATGAACAGTGCGCACCGCAAGCCGCTCGGAGCTTCGGAATTGAATTACCGCAGCCAGCCCGGTTCCATGATCGTCCCCTGACCTTTATCGCTACCTATGACGGAAGTCGTGTTCATTGGAGTCCAGACTTGGATGCTGCTCCAGCAATGCCAGGTTCGATTATGCCGAAGCCCGAAAAAGTTCAGGTGACAGATTGGTTGCCAAATTTTTTCGATATTTATCGCGATGCTATTGCGGTGATCTCCGGTGCGGAGGTGGCAAGATTTCCAATTTCTGGATCCGAAATGCGGTTTACACGAAAGAACAACGCCCAAATCGATCACCACTTGGAATATTTGAATGATTACCTGCAAGAGCGCTACAAGGAACTTGGTATTGAAACGCGGCGCCTTCCATTTGATTGGCGGCGGATGACGCACTCCAATCTTGTGGCAGTCATCCCTGGTCTGATGCAGGGACGAGATCCCAATCCAGTCATGATGATGGATCATATCGACACAGCATTTGCGAAGGATATTTTTTACAGTGCAGGCCTTCGCATTTCGGTGCCTGGTGCTGATGACAATGCCACGGCCGTGGCGGCGTTGATACTTGCTGCGGAGCAGCTTCGGGGGCGCAATTTTAAACATGATATTTGGTTGGTGCATCTGACTGGTGAAGAGTTTCCTGCGGATGATCTGGGAGCCCGTCACTTTATTCAGTCGCTCGATCTTAATCGCATCGAGCCAAGTGCAATGATTCAACTTGATATGATTGGCTATTCAAAAACCTCGGTAACGGAATTTCAAATTAATCCCGGCGATTCGCTTGCATCCATCGAGCTGGCTCGATTGGCGATGGGTGCTGCGGCGGACGTGGCTCCGAATATGCGGGGACTCTACCGTCCCTATGGGTCGCCCGAAAGCTACTTATACAATACGGATGGAATTGTTTTTGCAGACTATGGCCTGCCGGTTATCCTAATCAATGAAGTGGTCAACAAGACCAACTACCATTTAAGAGACGGCGATTATCATCAGATGGCCGACAATATGGATAATGTTGATTTTAACTACGCCAGCAATATTTCTAAAATTGCGATCGAAACCGCTGCGCGTGCCGCCGTCGAATGATCATCAGCGGCAATGATCTAGAAAAGCTTTAACCAGCGTCCAGCCGTCCCGGGTGCGGGTGGCTGATTCCGGTTTAGACACGGCGGCTGTGACTGGCGTGTCGATTCCTTGGTTTACTAAAAAACCAGATGTGGCCTCGGGGTGAGTTTGCAGGCTCCATATTGGTAGCGAGTCGTGCTCAAGGCCATCAACGGCAACTTCAGAGCTCGTTGCAATGACGCTGAATCCAGCAGGCGCTGCTATGACAGCCTCCCGATGGGAGCGCAGCAAGGAAAGTGAACCCGCAGAAGCAAGGCGGGATTGCTTCATCTCAACGGGATAAAAACCCGTAAGCTTTTCTTGATCGTGTCGAACAAATCCCACTTTTGCGCCGTGCATGTGGGCGAGTAGTTGATGTCCGAAGCAAAAGCCGAAAAATGGAACACCGTGTTCAATATGAGGCCGCAGCCATTTTGCGAGTTCAAGTTGCCAAAGAAGTTGATCGTGAACGCTGGAGGCGCTGCCTAGAACAATAATTCCGGCGATTACGATCTGCCCTTCTGCGGCACGCTGATTTGCGAGGGCCAGGGTTGCCGGGCCGCAAATACCAGGAAGATGATAACTGGCACGAATGGGAGAAAGCCTGGAGATGTGATTGAAACAATCGGTCTCAGGAGTGTGCGCTGCCGGATCCACCACAATCAGTTCGCGATGGAGGGGGTCCAAAACCATCATGTCAGTCTGACGTCGGTGGAATCAATTGGCTTGGTGGATTCACCGGTTTTGGTATTTCGGAACGGGTCCTTGAAATCACACTTTTTGGTCAGTCGCATGGAAAGAGCTGTGGTTTTGGTAAGGTTTTCCTCGCGGGCCAGGGCTACCCTTGGATGGTTGTCTTCCGCGAAAACCACGATATTGCAAAAGCTGCAGCGAACTTCCGTATGAGCTACCGGTGCGGCATCACTATCAAAGGTGATGTGAAAACGACGGGAGCAAACCGGATTGTCGACGAGCAACTTCGTGTACGACATGAGAACTCCTTGCAAAATACAGCGCAAAATTAGCCAGCCGGATCATAGACCGGTTCACGGGGTTACGGCAATATCCAAGGCGGCGTGACTGACCAAGGTGAAGTCGGCGCCAAGGCTGGTTTCCAGACAAGCGGGAAAGGCCGCCCAAGGCACAAAGGCGGATTGTCCGGTTGGAATCCTGGTGGCGGTAATGGTGAGGCTGCCGTCAAGAACTGTTATCGCAGCAAAACCTTGTCCGGAGGCTGCTCTGAGGCCGCATTTGGCCCCGGGCATCATTTGAAGGCGATGAACTGTATAATTTTCATTGGATGGATAAGTCAGCAGGTTGGTGTCCTTGGCTGGGTGGCTTCGGGTGCCGTGCCGAATCGTGGAACGGGCAAAATCCCGCCCGTGCTGCATCGCCGGGTCAAAAAGTTTCAGGGCTTGATCAATATGGAGGTCTCGGGGCGTGCCATCTATCAGATCTTCATTCCCATTTGAGTCGTAACGCCGATTCCAATCCCAAACACGATAAGTTTTTCCGCTTTTGCCAAATTTTATCCGTTGCGGTTCCAGAAGTGTGATTCCCGGACCGATGGCATGTAAAACCCCAGGGGTTAGTTCAAAGTAGTCGCCTTCCTGCACTGGCACAAAGTGTAGGTCTGCGGCTAAAAACTTCCCCGTGGTAAGCGCTTCGCGCAAGTAACTCTTGGTCCAGGGGCGTTGTAAGCCGATGTAGATTCCAGAACCTGGCTGCGCATGCAAAATAAGCCACGATTCTGGTTTGCCGCATTCGTTTGGTTTCAGGTCTTGGTTGTCGTCGGTTGGGTGTACTTGAACCGAAAGCGGTGATGCCGTGTTGATTAGTTTCACCAGGATCGGGCAGCTAGCATCCTTTCCCCAATTCTGGGCCAGGAGAGGCGAGATCAGGGCCTCAGGGTTGGCAGAAATGGCTTGTTGCAGGGTCTGGTGGATAGGATCGCCCTTTGGGCTGACCACTTGTGATGGAAAATCAGGGTCGCAGGATACTTCCCAGGATTCCCCAATCCATGTTTCGGTGGTGTGAAGTTTTTTATACCGCGAATGAATATCCTGGCCGGCCCAGGGAGTGCGTCGACGGGATGTGAAATTGTCGGGGGCAAGAAGCAGTGGATTTATGGTCATCATCAAATTCCAAAAGTCCCCAGGGGTTCACCGCCTAGGATGTGTGCATGAACATAAAACACGGTCTGTCCAGCATTAGCTCCGCTATTTAATACGACACGATAACCGCCTTCCACCAGGCCCAAGTGTTCCGCTGCCTTCGCCACGCCAATCATGAAGGCGCCAAGGTTTGAGGCGGGCTGGTTTTTCAAGTCATTGAGGTTCGTGGCGCGACGTTTGGGGATCACCAAAACGTGGATCTTGGCCTGAGGCTGGATGTCCTTGAAAGCGAGCACGTCATTGTCCTCATAGACGATGGCTGCTGGGATCTGGCGGGCCAGAATCTTGTCAAAAATGGTGTCGGAATCCTGCATCGTTCCCGTCCTTTTGGTATGATTATCCCGATCATAGCAGCGAGCGGGGTTCTCATGAAACTGATTCATCTTGGGCTTGTGGGATTGACGGGGATTATGGGGTTTCTGTCCACGGGATGTCGCGACCGCGGAAGTGCGTCGGCCCGGGTCAAATCTTATGAGGAAAACGGAGTTGTCTGGGGCTGGGGAGATATTCGACTTATTTCAGCACCTGTTACGACGGGAATTTTTCTGGACCGTTTGCCCGAGGCGGCCCCCAACGGGCAGACTTTAAAGGTTGTTGGAGCAGACTCCAGCTTGGGAAGTGTCAGCGATTTATTTTATGCGGATTGGCATCCGGTTTTGGACCCTGCCGTACCGGTGATTTTTGCCTCTCAGTTTTATCTGCAAGAACGTGCTGGGGCGGCTGGCACCATGGATGTTTACATCAAATTGAAAAAGCCTGGGCGCACATGGCCGGAGGCCTTTACCCTGGCCGTCGGTACCGCAGACGTTCGCAAAACGGCACTAAACCGTTACCCGCTCCGTTTGACTGAGGGGCTCAGGGTTTCATTGATTGGCGCGGGGCAACAGCGTGGTGCCATCGCCCTCCATTATGCTGACCTGCCCTATGAGACTGGTAATCCAGGAGTGGCTAATAGTCCGCCGCCAGAAAAGCGGCTTGAGGCGGAGGGTTTTGCGACCACTCAGCGCGCCGGACAAAACTTTTGGTCTCTAGCGCCGGGAGCGCAAGGCAAGCTAACTTTTATCTCGCGGAGTATTGAAGCGAGGCCAGACGAACATCCTCGCCTTTGTCATGATAAATTTTTTGCGGGTGCGCGCACCTCTGGCAATCAAGTTAACAAAAACTGCAAGTTGACTCTGGCTCCTGCTGATGGAACGACAGGCTGGCTAACTTGCGCTCTTTTTGTCCAGTTTGAGAATCCGACGACGGCTGCCGAAAAGACTTGCCTCGTGATTGGGTCGTTTTTAGGTGAAAATGATCAAACAGATCAGCTATCTACCTCGATTATTCAGGCGGGGGCAGCCCAGTGAATGAGGCGCCAAAAAACAATGGTAAACCGCCCGGGGAGCTTCGTCCGCCGAGGCGTTTTTACGGGCTTGCCTTGGCAGTGGCCACTTTGCGGGAGTTGGACCCCATGACCCGCCGAAGCATTATGGAGGGTCTTCAGGAACGGATGCCGCACCTGGCGCTACTTGCGGATCACTGTGAATTCATCTTTAGGGATTTTCAACTTTTGGACGATCCAAGCCTATTTGATGCTTTTAACCGTTTTGGTGACAAAGAGTGGGCTGTCGCGTGGAAATTAATGGAAGAGCCCCTGAGGGCGAGGCTTTTGGCCCTGCTGCGGGAGGATCGACGCAAAGAGTTCCTTGACTTTGCCGCTGCACAGCCCAAAATGCCGCGTTCTCAGGTTATTGCTGTCCAGTTTCATCTGGCTCGGCAAACAAGAGATTTATTGCGTCTTGGAAAGCTCAGGATGCATAGCCGGACGGTTGCACGCCGTGCGGAATTTCGCAGTAAACATAAACAGCCGACCGGCGGGAGTAAATTGTAATGGTGCCATTTCGTGTTTTTGATCGGGAAAAGAAAGAGATGTGGATTGTTCTTAACTACCAAAATGGTGGGACAACAGGCAGCTACCTGATGTCACGCGAGGACGATGGCGACGGAGATGGCGAAATGCGCCTCGTTCCCGCTGAAGGCATGGTTAAGTATCGTCTAGTGGACTTTTTGGAAGAGTCGGACGAATACCAGAGTTAAAAGAACCCCCCGTAAGCTCGAAGCTTGCGGGGGGTTTCTTTTTTAAATGGGATCGCTGAACTAGCGAACCGATTCTTTCAACTCTTTACCTGGGCGGAATACCGGAACTTTGCGAGCCGGGATTTGGATTTCTTCACCGGTTTGCGGGTTACGGCCAACACGGGCCTTGCGGTCAGAAACACCGAAAGTACCGAAACCAACGAGTTTCACGCCGTCTTTTTTCTTGATGTTTTTCGAGACAGTGTCAACGAAAGCATCAAGTAAACGCTCGGTTTCAGCCTTTGTAGCGCTGGTCATCTTCGAAATTTGATCGATCAGATCTGCCTTGTTCATGGACCCCTCCAAGGAACTTGTAACTAATCTTGTGACTCTTGAGTTCACACTTGATTGAGCAGAGACTTGCAGGGGGGCGGGATCTTGTCAAGAGTTTGTCTTTTGAGGCTATTAATTTCCTTTGTTATTTGCGCTGGTAATCAATTTTTGGGATGTCATTTAAATGAAAAAGTACTTGCCAAAGGAATTTGATCAAATGGCGCTGTTTTTATTGCTGCTTATTTCCTGCTCACCTGTCTGGGCTGCTGAACCAGAAATCGCAGATCGGCTTGTGGTAGCGGTTAGCGGTTCTTCTTATTCACAACGCCACATCGAAGTTTGGTTTGTGGTCCGTGAATTATTACAAGAAGCAACTCCGGTTCAGAAACAAAAACCAAAGACGTCCCTCCTTGCAGAGGTTGCAGCCGACTGGAAAACCGTTCTAGAAAAATTCAGTGAAGATATGACCATTCGTCAAGAGGCCTCTCGCCTCGGCAGTTTTCAGCCTTCTGCCAAGGCTCAGGTCAAGGCCAATGAACGAATTAGCCATCGCCGCAGTGTTGACCCAGAATTGGTGGCAACGATCGCATCTCTTGCAATATCAGATGATGAAATTTCGCGATTCACTGCGACAATTTTGCAGGTCGAGGGTTTTCGTAAGAGTCGCGATCGTCAAGGCCCAGGCTCCAAAGATGCTGGAAGTAGCAGTTGGCTTCAGGAGTTGAAATCAAGGGCTGTCACTCGAATTTATGATGGCGGAGATACTTGGGTGCCCTTGGTCTATTCTCATCGGGTCGCCCCTGCACCTCAAAAGGGAAAGGAATCCCAAGGTGGTTGAATCTTCAACTTTCGAAATCTATCGCAAAACTCCAGAGCACGTGGCTGGTTTACGGGAGATTTCCGCTTTGTGGCGGCACGAGCCTGGCGGATTTTGGACGTTTGATCAGGTTATCGGGGCCCTGCAACGCCCCGCTGTTAAACTTTTTTTTACCTCTGCACCCAGCGAAAACCGCTGGCAGGCTGCCGTCTTGGCTGATGTTGGCCCGTATTCGGCGGACCTTTTGTATATTTACGTGCGACCCGAACTCAGGCGCACCGGCATCGGCCGCAACGCCATGGAAAACTTATTCACTTGGCTTAGCAACAATCCTGGCGATCAACCAGGATCAGCCCCCAAGGAAGAATTGCTTTTGGAAGTTCGCCTATCCAATAAACCCGCCATTGCCATGTATGAATCTTTCGGTATGAGCCGGGTTTGTGTACGGAAACGTTATTATGCAGATGGCGAAGATGGGCTGGTCTTCAAACGCAAGGTCAAAGCATGAATCGTTTGCCATTAATTCATGGAAATACCGTTACGGATCTAGTTTGGCTACAGACCAGCTTTATCGGAGACATGATTCTGACGACGGCCGCCATGGCAGCGGCGCAAGAGGCCTGGCCGGATGTCCGCCAATCGGTGATCACCACGGCGACGGGTGTCGCGGTTTTTCACGATCTCCCCTTTGTGGACCGGACGTTTTTATTTGCCAAACGGAAGGGCTCTTTCTTGGCCGCACTTCGTGCGACGTCGGGAGCGGTACGTGCATGGAGTAAACACCTTCCATCTGGTTGCAGTGCGGTCATTCTGCAGGCCCATAAGAGTTTTCGTTCATCGATGGTGTCTCGCCTTTCAGGACTGCCTGTGGTGACCTATCGGGAATCATCGCGTTTGCCTTTTTTGGGAATGACCACACTCAACCTGGTAGATCGGGTAATTCCATTTCACGAGGCGAGCCGCATTGCGATGCTACTTGAACCGCTCGGTATGGTGCGTGAAAAGATTCTGGAAGTCCGTCCTCACATTGCTGTGGATCAGACCAATGCAGCTAATACACAGCGTAATGGTCCCCGCATTGCAATCGCACCAGGTAGTGTTTGGGGTACCAAAAGGTGGCTGCCAGACCGGTTTGCCCATCTTGCTGTTGAACTTTTATTGAAAATTCCAGATTCGCGTATCATTTTGACGGGCAGTCCCGATGAAACGGCCTTGTGCGAGGCGATCGAACGCAAAATCGGTGATCGCTCCCGGGTCGAGAACCTGGCGGGAAAGACTGCCCTTAAAGATTTGCCGGCACTTTTTGCGGGGTTTGATTTGGTCGTGACGAACGATAGTTCGCCTGTTCATTATGCTGCCGCAGTAAATACGCCAACGGTCGCAATTTTTGGTGCGACAATTCCCGAATTTGGCTTTGCGCCATTGGCAACAAGGAATATCGTCGTTGATGCCGGGGCTATGGTGTGTCGCCCATGTAGCGATCATGGGCCCCAGGTTTGCCCCGAGGTTCATTTTCGCTGCATGAAAGATATCACCGTGGAAAAGGTTCTAGATGCTTGTCTCACCCTTTTTGGTATTCGGCAAATACAGCCCTTGAGATGATCAGGCGCTGGATTTGTTGTGTGCCCTCATAGATTTGAGTGATTTTGGCATCGCGGTAAAGTTTTTCTACTGGATACTCGTTATTGTAACCGTAGCCCCCAAAAATCTGGACTGCATCTTGGGTTATGCGCACTGCAATATCACCTGCAAAGCACTTCGCAAATGAAGCGAATTTAGTGTTTCTTCCGCCGCCATCCAATTCAGAAGCAGACTTCCAAACCAAAAGCCGGGCTGCCTCAATGTCTTTCGCCATATCGGCAATCATGAAGGCTATGGCCTGATGTTCCGCAATGGGTTTACCAAAAGTTTTGCGTTCCAAAGAATACTTTACGGAATGGTCCATCGCACACTGCGCAATTCCAACGGCCAGTGCCGCCACTGCAGGACGCGAGAGATCAAAGGCTTTCATCGCAATTTTGAAACCATCGCCTTCATTGCCCAGCAAATATTTTTTCGAGACCTTCACGTCGTTGAAGTGAATGCCTCGGGTGTCGCTGCAGCGTTGCCCCATGTTGATTTCTTTTTTTCCAACCTTGATCCCGTCGAGGTTCGCTGGAATGACAAAGGCGACCATGGCCTTGTGGCCTGCGGACGGGTCCATCGTGGCAAGAACGAAATACCATTTCGCTTTTGATCCGTTGGTTATCCACATTTTCTCGCCGTTCAAAAGGTACCCATCGCCGTCTTTTTTCGCTGTGGTTCGAATTCCTGCCACGTCACTGCCAGCCCCTGGCTCAGTCACGCAGTAGGCGGCCATCTGCGGCTCTATAAACATGGGTTTGATAAATTCCTCGACTTGAGCTGCGTTGGCAGCAACCAGAACGGGTCCAAGTGCCAGGTCATTAGTCGTGATGGCCGTGGCCATTCCCGAACAACCATACGAAAGCTCCTCGACGATTACGGTTTGCGTCAGGTGGTCTAGGCCGGGTCCACCCATCGCCTCGGGAACAGATAAATTCATCAGACCATTATCGTGAGCCTTTTTTATGATTTCATCAGGATATTCCATCGTCCGATCGTGTACGGCTGCATGAGGCATCATTTCCTTGCGTGCAAATTCCCGCGCTGCATTTTGGATAGCCTGCTGGTCGTCACTAAGTCTGAACATGGACATTTTCGATCCTCCTGATGGCAAGTGCGGCCCGGGTTGTTAAGGAACATCTTAGCAGACGGGCTGCCCAGGCTAAAAATATTTTCTGCCGATGATAGACCCATAGTTTTCTCAATTTACGATGAACCGCCTGGTCATGGGCCAGCGCTAGAGCTAGAGCCAGCGCTAGAGCTAGAGCCAGAGCCGATCTGGAGGTCCAGTTTAACGTCGCTGCGATGATCGTCGTAACTGCTAACGATGACGGCAGCAAGCGCGTTGGGGTTAAGGTTAAACTCCGCCACGATCGTTGAGATGAATGGGTACGAAATATCTCCCGAAGAAAGATAGACACTATAAATATCGAAGATGGCGACACTAAGATCGGCGGCAATAATTGTAATGGCCTTCCAGGCTTCAATTCCACTTGATCGGGCATAGATGTCCGAATTTTCTTTGATAGTTCCCGGATGTAACAACGAATTTACGAAGGCTTTACAAACATGGTCGTTGAAGTCTAGACCGGGACTGCCGAGTGTGCTCGTGTACATCCCAGAGTAGATCAGTGCGTAGCTTGTCGCGGCGCTTACCAGATTTTTGGTGCTTGCCGCGGCGAAGTGCATCAGGTCGGGAACGTTCAAGTTGCGAAGTGCTACTTGAGCGCCTGAATTAGGGGATGCTAATCCAGGGTCTGCCTGTTTAAGCAATTCTAGCATCAGGTCTGCTGCACCGGTAGTCAGCGCATCCGCGATCAAAGTGAATTGAGCGTTGCCATTTCTGCAGTCGTCGTTGATCGGTGGTAACAGGACTTTATATTCTGTGACTGTATTTTGAGAATTATCAGAGACCACACCCAGTGTCGCCACATACAACGTGTTCAATGTGATGCCCGAAATTTTGAAGTAAAATCCGGTTGCGGGCGAACTTAGAGGCTGGCAGGCGACGTTTTGACTAGAGACGACGTCGGATATCGTGAAATTATCAAGATTTGCTTTGCTGACGGTAATGCTGCATTTAAAGGTTTCAGGAGAGACAAGGTTAAATGAACCCAGCGCCAAATTTGCCCCTGTAACTGGAGTTGCCAGTCCGGCGATTTTGAATTCATCTTCGGCAGTGGTTTTCCCATAGGCATCAACAGATATCTTTCCATCTCCAGGAATCGAGGCCTCGGCAGCGATGCTGGGGATTTGGCCACTAGTCGAATCTGTTTCTACGGTGTCATTCGGAGACGCCGCGAGTTTTTCATTCGGAGTTGCTTTGCATGATACAGCAGCAACCCTTAACGAAAAGGCGAGCAACATGATTGTTAAAAGTCCTGAAATGAACCTGGTCATATAAACCTCTGTATGTCTTTCGGAGGGTTTCAGGAAATTTTGAGGCCATCTCGGATCTTGTAAAAAAAGTCAGTAATTACAGCCGGTTAATTGCTTCGTTTCCAGTCAATTACAACGGCGGTGGTGTCATCAGCGGGGGGTTCGGCTTGAAGGTGACTCGAATAAGCCTGGATCACCTTAGTGAGAAACTCTGAGGCTGGTAAATGACGACTTGCAATCAAGACGTCGTAAAGGCGCTTTTTACCAAACGGATTTTTACCAGCAGTAGAATAGTTTTCAATCAGTCCATCGGTATAAACGAATAGCCGGTCTCCTGGCCTCAGTTCAATTTCCTGGTCTACAAAGACCGACTCAGAATCAAGTCCTAAAAGATTTCCCGGCGCTGCCAAATTCTTCAGCGGCAATCGTCCTTGAATGCGCGAATCGTCTTTGGATATCGGCAGTAATGCTGGCGGCAAATGTCCGGCATTAGAATAAATTATTTTTTTTGCATTGAGATCTAAGAGGCCAATGAAAAACGTCATAACCCCAGTCTGATTGCCAAGATCAAGCAAGACCTTATTCATCATTTGGAGTAGTTCTGACGGTTTTGGCAGGGTTCCGTGAGGATTTTCAGAATCAGAACCTCCATCCTGAGAATTTGCAATCGTTAACGACTCGATTGCCGAGATGGTTGCGAAGGAAACAGCAGTCACCAGGGCGGCAGCAACTCCATGTCCAGTTGCGTCGCCAATGAAGATATACTCTTTGTCCTGGCCCGCAGGGCAATGGCCCCACCAATCACCACCGCATTCGCCCGCTGGATAAAATTTTCCAGTAATCTCTAAATCTGAGTGGCAGGTTTTTTTCTCTGAAAAAAATGATTGTTGGACAATCTGAGCCGTGGCCAGTTCACCTTCAATTCGCGTCTGAGATATCTGTGCCCGCCGGGATCGTTCTCCAAACATGATTCCCGCAGCGATCACATAGGCCGAGATCGGAATGGCGAATGGAACGAGGATGCCCGCCGCTGAAAAAAGAAAAATGCAGACGAGGATGTTTCCGACAAGCAATGCCAAAGAGATCATACCGATTAGCAGCGGACTAAGAGCGACAGCGACCCATGCTCCCAATAAGCCATTGGCAATAATTAACGGAAGGCCAGCGTCCCAGGTTCTTAGCCACCCGCCGGTCAGCGTGCTGTTGACCATTGCTGCAACGAGAAATCCGCCAGGCATAGATCCGTGCGCCGTCTCTCGAAAATCAGTGTTGCCGGTATACATCATCGGCAGCAGGATGACGATGTCGCCCTCTTCAACGACCGAAATAGGCTTTCCTGAACGGGCTCGGCGGATCAGAGCAGCCATACCATAGGATTTGGCTGCGTAGATTGAGTCCTTGTCAACATTGACGAGAATTCGACCATCGATCGTCGTTGGGACTTCATATTCGCCAGAAAAAATCCGTTGGTTTTTGATTTTTAAAGCATGGCTTGCGACGAGGGAAACATGCGGAACAAAGGCGTGGTCACTAATTTTGTAAATGGATTGTAGGTAGCCATCGAGTTCATAAACAGCATGCCCTATTCCAGAGAAAACGCCCTGTGATACCGCGGTCAGAGATTGTGGGGCACCATAAAAGTGTCGCGGTTTCATGTTCGATAGCCAGTAGGGCAAGTTATGTGGGCCGTCAGGGGCGATGGTATCAAGCTGGTGCTCGGGGCGATCTCCCGGAATTTCGATCCGGTAGGGGACTTTTTCTGGCGTTACGAATGAGATGATGTTGATGGATGTGTGCCATTCACGACTCATACGTTGGAAGGCAAGGATGTCTTCTGGAGAATTGGCCTTGTCGAAAATTTTATCGACAATAATGCCTTCTGGGTTTCGTTCTGCCAGGGCTTTGAAGACCAGTCCCCAGTCAGTCAGCGGAATATCAAATCCGCCTTCACTGGCTGCGGTCTCGTCATCGTAGGAAAAGATTTTGATTTTCTTATGAAGGCCTGGCCCCTGGCCGATTTTAGACCGGGTCCAAAAAAGAAATCGGTGTTCGACCTGTTTTTCAATCCCAGTTCCGCCTGGCGAAAGGTAAACGGCTCCCAGTCCAACCGTCATCGCAGTTAGTGCAATTAACGCCCTGCGGTTTGTTTTTTCCGTTAAAAATTTCAGCTTGAATTTTATTATCTGCTGAATCCCTTGATGGAATTTAGTACGTAAAGCGGCCGGGCACGGGTCTCCTCGTAGATTCTAGTCAAATATCGGCCTAATATGCCAATTGCCATAAGCTGGAATCCGCCAAATAGGACCACTAATCCCGGAACGAACATCCTTCCTGTGGTCGCAGATTCTGGATTTCCAAATTCTCCAACGCCTACTGCAGTCACCAGGAAACCCGCGGTTGTGCAGGCAAATCCTGCATATCCGATCAGGCGGGCCGGTGCGCTGGAAAACCCAAAAATCCCGTCGACAGCAAACGAGAACATTTTCAGCCAACTAAATTTCGTGGCGCCTGCCGTGCGAGCGTGCCTAACATAGCTTACTGAGACCTGCCGAAAGCCCACCCATGAAAACATTCCTCGCACATAGCGCTTATGTTCACGCATGGACCTGAAAGCCAGTACCGCCTTGCGGTCGACCAAGCGAAAATCACCGGTGTCGTTAGGAATTTTGATTTTGGAAATCCGAGTTAGGATCCGGTAGAAGAACGAGGCGGTTAGCTTTTTCAGAAAGCTGTCCCCATCCCGTTGCAATCTGACACCGTAGACGACTTCAGCCCCTTGGCGCCAAGCCGCAACCATCCGTAGGACGACTTCTGGGGGGTCTTGAAGGTCCGCATCCATGATGATAACTGCGTCGCCGTCGGCATAATCAAGGCCCGCTGTGATTGCGATCTGATGCCCAAAATTGCGGGAGAATTCAATCAATCTGAAGCGAGGGTCTGTGTCGACAATGTCAGTCATGAGTCGGGCCGAGTGGTCGGTGCTGCCATCATTGATCAGGATAATTTCTGCGGGCGCGTCAAGCAGTGCGATCAGGTCGCACATCCTGCCATACAAGATGGGTAGAGATTCCTGCTCGTTGAAAACCGGTATGACAAAGGAATACATTAAGTCGCCTTATGATAATTGGCCAGTAATGGATCCCGTCACGCGCGCTTTGATTGAACTCCATATCGCCGTCCATATTATGACCGAAAGAATAATGAACTCCCCGTCAAATGGGATGCGATAGCGGGATTCTCCTTGAGTGATAAAACTCATGATCCACACCCCGGTGATGGGAACCGCCAACATCATAACCTGCCTCGTCCCAGAAAGATTTGAGGCCACGGCATGTAACACCATTGTGCAAGCGGGTACGATTCCCATCAAGAGGAAAAGCGATTCGTAAAGCCTCAGCCAATCAGCGAAGGGTTGCTGGTTGGCTGGCCAAGGGTCGTTTCCAAAGAAGGCTTCTCCCGCGCTTTTAAAGGACATCATTATGTAGCGAAGGGGATTCTCTTTGAAAGTTTGCCAGGCGCTAGCCATGGCAGCCTTGTTGTCAACAATGCTGAATGGATAGAGGTATTTTGCCTCTGGGCGACGTTGGTGGACGGCGGGACTTCCGTAAACATGGTAAAAGTTTTTGCCCGGCGGTTCGAATTTAACCTCAGCCGCGTCGGGCAGATGTCCCATTAGGGCCGTACCGCCAAAGTTAAGTGACGTTAGCATTGGTTGCCCGGCGCGGAGGGAGAAGAAAACTCCCATTGAAAGAGCGACGAGGACAAATGAGACGAGGGTTGTGGTGAGGGGCTTACGCAGCTGAATTAATAAGTTTTTTTGCGTTATTCCTATCCGGCCCAGATCAAAGGCAGAGATGACAAATAACATCAATAATAAGCACAGGGCTTGGCCTCTGAAGAGTAATGATAGCCCCCAAAGCAGCCCAGCAGCCGCAGCCCATTGAAGTTGCTTATTCTCGGGGCCGGCCACGGTCCGCGCAACACAGAGCCAGCCTGCTGCGACTAAAAAAGTGAATGGGGTTTCCGACATAAACATGCTCGCAAATGTGATGCTGCTGAAATGGAAAGAGGTCCAGATCGCCACCACTACCCCAATGCGCGTGCCGAACATTTGTTTTGCGGTAAGAAACCAGAGGATGGGAGTTAGCGCAGAGATGATGAACCACATGGCATCTGCACCGACTAGACTGCCGGTGAAATAGAGGCTTATGGATAAGAGAAGGCTTGTTCCTGCTGGTTGGATCAAATCGAGGCCGTCAAGGGTGCGGCCTGGTTGCAGCATTCGCTCCGCAACGCTGACATATGCCGCAATATCACTGAAGATGTTTTCACTCGGGCGATAGGCGACATAGACCATGTACCAGCGCCAAATTGCACCCGCAATGATCGCAAAGGTCGCAATCATCGTTGGCATCTTCGGACCCGTCATTTTTGAATGGGCCATATCCGCCATCTTCACTGAGTGCCAAATAACCGGTCACCGGCATCGCCCAGTCCCGGAACGATATACTTTTTGTCGTTTAGCTTTTCATCAATGGCAGCCGTGTATATTGGGACGTCCGGGTGAAATTCATGCAAATACTCAATGCCCTCTGGGGCGGCCAGGAGGCAAACAAACTTGATACTTCTCGGGTTGGTTTGCTTCAAGCGGTCCAAGGCAGCAACCGCAGAATGGCCGGTGGCCAACATGGGATCCAGGACTATTGTATCGCGATCTTCGATGTCCCGCGGGACCTTAAAGTAATATTCGACCGCAATGTGAGTTTTGGGATCGCGATAAAGTCCAATGTGACCGACGCGGGCCATGGGAACCAGTTTCAAAAACCCATCAAGAAGGCCATTTCCGGCCCGCAAGATGGATATCAGAACCATGTCCTTGTCTTTCAAAAACGGCGCATTCATAGGTGCGAGCGGGGTTTCAATTGGACGATATTCGATGGGCAGGTCTCGCGTCACTTCGTACGCCAAAAGCATCCCGATTTCCGACATTAGCATTCTGAAATCGCCGGTTGACGTGTCTTTTTTACGCATCAAGGACAGCTTGTACTGCACCAGTGGGTGCTCAATGTGGGTCAGTTTTTTGGTCATGCTTAATGTCCTCGTTTGCGATTCAGTTTGCTTGAGGCTTGTTTTCTGTTCCTAAAAAACAGTGCCATCACTTTTGATCTTTAGCGGAGGCGGTGCCAGTGGGCCGCGCTTTTTCGCCGCGAGAATGCGTCCGGCAGCCCAAGTTCCGCCCTGCAGGATTTGCGCGAGTTTCAAGTCTGGTTGTTCCAATTTTACGCGAACCTGGTCGGCGATTTCATCCAATAGTGCCACTGTCAGGGCTCGCCATTCAACGATGAGAGGTGCATCGGGCCGATACGCGTCGTGTGTGGCCTTTGGGTCCAGGAGTTCAAGAACGCCGGAGTCGATTAAAAGGCCTCCGTTGCGGTATTCAGGTAGGCCAGTTAATTCATCAAGTCCGCTGATTTGGATCCCTGTTGCGATGAGCGGTTCTGCCAATGAATAGGTTAACCACTGGGTTAACTTGTGAAACGGAACATAATCGGGCGCAGGGGTCCCGTGGCCGGCACCGGCAAAGGACCACACATCGCCCAAGGCTGAGCCATCGAGTGATGGCCGTCCCGGCCACATTGAGCTGAGGCGATTCAGCAACTGGCTGAATATATTTGGGATCGAAATTACACCGGCCTTGGATTGGTCCAGAGCCACCCTGGCAAGATCTCCGGGACGGACCAAGGGATTCATCTCATAATCAGGACGAAGCAGTTTTTCACCGAAGGAGCGCAGAAGTTCGGCGCGTCCCTCTAGTCCAGCAAGGGGGTTACTTTCCGAAGTTTGAAAACCTTTGGCGAGGTCGGCAGTATCCAGGGTGGAAAGGCGCAGCGCATCCACACGACAAGGTTCGGCAGATGGATTTGCCGAAAACATTCCCGACTGGAACATCCTTAGGCTGGCGATGCCAAGGCCTTCGGAGCGGCGGAACGTCATTCCTGTGCGCTCGTCGTGATAGGTCCATTGATCGCCGGCACCAGCATCCAAAAGGACGCTAACCATAACGAGGTCCCATGCGCGCGTAAGCCATTCAAGTCGTGAACCTGCGCCGACAGCACGACGGGGATCACCAATAAGTTCGTAGGCGAGATTTCTGGGGCTGTGATCGCTGCTGGTCTTGTCTGCTACTCCGATTTCAAAGTGCCGCCAGCGGCTGTGAAAGGGAATTTTCAGGTCAGGATAATTATCTCGCGTGATCTGGGCCACTATGGCTGCAGCTTCCGCAATTTTTTCGTCATGAACCCTGAAATTTTTTGACGATCCACCCCTGGCATCAGCCAGCATTTGGCGCGCAGTGCTGCGAATTGTTGCAAGATCGCGTAGATGCCGAACGCGCGGCGTAACTTTTGCCATTTGCACACTTTGCGCCATGGGTGTCATTCGTTAAGGTCCCGTCCTTTGACACGTTTCAATTCTTCCGCGGTCGGTTTTTCGTCGTTGCTGAAATAACCTGCGGCAACTTTCGCTTCCATTTCAACTTTTGCGTCGGCTGGGATCAAGGAATCGGGGATACTCACCCGTTCTAGAATCTTGATTCCGGTTTTTACGATGGCGTCGTGTTTCATGTTGGACATGGAGACAAACTTATCGATTTTTGTGATTCCAAGCCAGTGCAATACATCCGGCATTAAGTCTTGGAAACGCATATCCTGGACCCCTGCCACGCATTCCGTGCGAGCGAAGTACTGATCGGCGCGGTCGCCGCCTTCCTGGCGTTTGCGGGCGTTATAGACAAGAAATTTCGTTACTTCCCCCAGGGCTCTGCCTTCCTTGCGGTAATAAACAATCAAACCGGCACCGCCTTTTTGAGCGGTGTCGATGCAGACTTCGATTCCGTGAGTCAGATATGGGCGGCACGTACAAATGTCTGAGCCAAACACGTCTGAACCATTGCACTCATCGTGGACCCGAACGGCGAGGGGAACCTTTGGGTCGGAAGCGGTTTTAATGTCGCCAAAGAAATAAACGGTCATCCCGCCGATCGGTGGCAATAAGACCTCAAGATCCGGACGGGTCACAAGTTCCGGAAACATACCGGCCGTGTTTTCAAAAAGAACGCGACGCAGTTCGGATTCTTCAACTCCGAAGCGCTTCGCAACCCCCGGCAGATACCAGACGGGTTCAATGGCTGCCTTGGTCACGACGACGTCGCCGTTAGCCAGCAAGAGATGGCCGTCGGGTTTAAGGCGACCAGCCTCCATGGCTTCTTTGATCTCGGGCATATTGATATGGGCTTTGGTTACGGCAATCGTAGGACGAATGTCGTAGCCCTTTTTTAAATAATCTTTGAAAGCCTCGGCAACAACTGCACCAAATGGATCAAGCGATACAATCTTCTCTGGATCAGACCAGGACGGATACGGACCGATTGGTTCGGCGGGGGCCGTGTTGGTCAGATCCGGTTTGTGATCTGGTTTCAATGCGCCACTGGCCACCGCTAAAGCACGATAAACCGAGTAAGAACCAGAATGCGTTCCGATGACGTTACGTTGCCGTGATTCCGTCACCGTTCCGACAATAGGGCCCCGCTTAAGTGGGTCATTTTCGCCCCATTTGACTGGGACACAGCCCGATCCAGGTTGGCCCGGGTGAGATGTTAGGGTGATATGTTTTACGCGTTTTTTTTCGTCGGCCATGGTCTCTCCTGCTTAAGACATCGTTCAGGACAACCACGAGGCGTCGCTTTGCAGCGACCACTTTGTGGTGACTTTTTTCAAGTTGCTCCAGAAATCGAGCGAACTTTCGCCCGTGATGTCGCTATGTCCAAATTTACTTGTCTTTGTGCCGCCAAAAGAAAAAGGCTCTCTTGGGACCGGCACACCAATATTGATCCCGATCATTCCGCTGGTCGCGTTGTCTGCGACGTGCCGGGCGACCGCGCCATTCGTTGTGAAGACCGACGTCGCATTACCAAATGGATTTGCGCTTTCCAGGGCCAGGGCTTCCGCCAGGTTTTTTACGCGGACAATGGCCAGAACCGGGCCAAAAATTTCTTCGCGGGCACATGCCATGCTTGGCTTTGCGTGGTCGATGATCGTCGGGCCAAACCAGAAGCCTTGTTCGCGTCCCGCTGGGGCTTTCGATTCACGGCCATCGACGATGACCTTTGCGCCGTCTTTTTCTGCGGCATCCACGTGGTGGCGGATTCTGTCCAGGGCACCTTTATCGATGATGGCACCCATACCGGCACCAATGGGCAGTTCGGCGGCGGTCTTTCGGATTTTTTCAATCAGGTGATCAACGTCGCCCACTGCAATCATGACACTCGCCGCCATGCAGCGTTGACCAGCACATCCGGTAAAGGAATCGACCACGCCTCGCACCGTGAGGGCCTCATCGGCATCTGGGACGACAATCAGATGGTTTTTAGCCCCACCGAGGCACAGGGCGCGTTTACCGAGGGCTGTCGCACGGGTATAGACGTCAAGGGCCACTGGACTTGAACCAACGAAGCCGACCGCCTTGATGCTGGGATGGTCGATCAGTGCTTCAACGGCTTCTTTTGTGCCGTTTAGCAGGGAAAAAACTCCTGGCGGAAATCCAGCCTCCTTCGAGAGGCGGGCCATGATCTGTGAAGTGAGAGGGACTTTTTCTGAGGGTTTCAGAACGAAGCAATTACCAAGGGCAAGGGCAATCGGATACATCCACATCGGGACCATTGCCGGAAAATTGAATGGCACGATGCCCGCGACCACGCCCAGTGGCTCGCGGCGCAGTTCGCACGAAACGCCTCGTGAGACATCCATGATTCCGCCGCTGTCGAGGTTTTGCAAGGCTAGTGCGAATTCGGTGACTTCGACCCCTTTGAGGACTTCAGCTCGGGCTTCGCCAAAGGTCTTGCCTGATTCCGAGGCGGCGACGTGTGACAGTTCTTCGAGATTGGCCAGGACGAGATCCCGGAAACGAAACAGCAATTGGGCACGTTCTTTGATCGGCGTTGCGCGCCAAGCTGGGAACGCATTTTGAGCCGCAGACACAACGGCATCTGCGTCTGCCTTTCCGCCCAAGGCGACTTTTCCGATAGCCGCGCCCGTATAGGGACTGACGACATCCCGATACTGTCCAGACGCAGGTCCGCGATGCTCGCCTGCAATCCAATGATCGCAAGTCATGGGCGCTGAATTGATTTTAACCAAACTCATAGTTTACGAACCCCGACGCAGCAGCTTAAACTGATGCAGTCTTGTGGCGAAAATTTCCAAGACCTGATTCTTTCCGCGAGCTTAACACACGACAGAGGCATGTCTATGCAGAAACCACTTATCGTTGCGGTCACCGGCGGTTCGGGCTCCGGGAAGTCAACCATCGTCCGTAAAGTCTGCGAATATAGCCCTGATCTGCCAATTTTGGTGTTGCAGCAAGATCATTATTACCGAGACCTGTCTCACCTAAAGCCCGCAGAGCGGGATGCGGTCAATTTCGACCACCCAGATTCTCTTGATATGGCCCTGATCCGCACTCATCTGGAGGCGCTGGCGGCTGGTCATGCAATCGATCGGCCAACCTATGATTTTGCCAGCCATACGAGAACCAAAGATATCGTCAGGATGGAGGCAACGCCGATTGTCATGTTCGATGGGATCCTAGCACTCTTTGATTCGTCGATCCGTCGCCTGTTTGATGTTAGTGTTTACGTGGATGTCCCTGATGATGTTCGTTTCATCCGCCGCCTGCGTCGTGATGTTCGTGAGCGGGGACGCAGTGTCGAAGGTGTGATTGAACAATACCTTGGCAGCGTGAAGCCAATGCATGATGAATTTGTCGCTCCGACGCGGCGCATGGCAGACCTTGTGATCTCGTGGGAACGATGGAACGATCGCAGCATTTCAATGTTGGCCAACGCAATGCGTGAGCTACTACACAAGCCTTAAATGGCTCTACCCTTAATCACCTGAGCCTGATTCTGTTGGCGTCGCCGCCTCTGGAAGTTTGAGCAGGTCAGCTTTGGGATGGCTTGCCGGACAGGCTATGCCGTTTTGATCTTCATGTTTTATCGCGATTTCAATGAAGGATCTTAGGGCTCGTATGCCGCCCGATGTTTTGGTTAGGTCGGATTGGTTTCGTGGTCCATAAGAGGCATATATTTGATCCTGGGTGAGTTCACTGGCAATCCATATGTTTGCCGTCCTTAGGCTAGAAGTGCTTTTGAAGATATCCCAATATGATGCCGTCTCATCATTGAAGCTCTTTCTCTGAATCGCCCTCTCGGTGATCGGTTTGGCAGACTTAAAGAGATTTATTTCGACGTCTTTATTGATCGGCGTCTCGGCCGGGAATTCAACGCTGTAAACGCAGAATGCGTTTTTGTAATACGCGATTTTTTCACCGGTCCGTGGGTTAACGAAAAATGCCGCGGGGAGATTTGTGTCACGAAATCCGTATTCGTAAAGCACGAGGGCATTGGTTTCGTTGTTGAGATAGCCATCTTTTGGGTTAGCAAAGACGCCTTTACTCCCTGCCGTTGGCTTTGTTTTGCAAGATGATATTAAAGTGATCAAAATGAACGCGATGGTTCTCATCCGTCTGCCTCCTCTCGAAGTGATTTTATTTGTTCCTCCCTTGGAATTGTACCCCAGAAAAGAACCATGTTGTGCGGATTAAGTGAGGACGGGTAGGACTACCCCCCTCGGTCAGGGAAACAATCAATCAATTAGTCAAATCGGTTAGTCTGACTAAATCTAAATCCGGACCTGAAAAATATTTTCGAAGTCCATCCTGCCATTGAATGCATCGCACACCTTCTATGATTTGAGGCGTCGGATCGGCCGAGAATAGGGCCATTTCCACGGGTGCATCAATCACCTCCCGGAGAGCCACTAACTTCTTAACATGGTCAGGCAGGATATTTTCTGACGATTTGATCTCAATCAGCAGCAGAGGCTTTCCGGGTCGACGGACAACGAGGTCAATTTCCTTATCGTCATAAGTTCTCAGAAAATTCAGATCGAATTGATTGCCGCTGTATGCGATGAGTCGTTTGCACTCTAAAATCACGAAGTGTTCAAACGCCCTACCCCAACCATAACTCCCCGGTTCGAGTCCAATCGTTAAATTTCGCGCCAGCACACGTGAAACACCTGTGTCGAAAAAATAGAATTTCGGGGCCAGACCAACCTTTTTTCTGACGGATGGTGAAATGCGTCAAAAAAAAACCCAGCAACGTGTCTTCCAGAATCTCGAAGTACTTTCGGACAGTTTTTTCATCCACGCCTACGTCTTTTGCGATAGACGAAAAATTGATGATTTTACCGTTTCCCTGCGCTGCCACTTCCAAAAACTTCCGAAACGGATCGAGTGAACGGACAACTTGTTCAGCTCGAATTTCTTCGTGAATGTACGTCAAAGCGTAAGTCTCTAAGGTTTTCCGCTTCGCAGAGTCAGTCTTTAGCATCAAGATTTTAGGTAACGTTCCGTATTTTAGCGCCTCTTGCAAATGAAAGGCGTCACCAAGCTCAAAGCTCGTCAGCGGAAAAAGCGAGTACGCAAGGGCCCTCCCAGGACGCAAATTGGCAGATCCGGCCTTTAATTTTATGGCACTGGAACCTGTCAGCACAAATGATTTGGACGTGGACTTGATTAAGGAATGCACGACGTCAAGCAGTGCCGGAACTAGTTGCACCTCATCAATTACGATGGTTTTGATTGCTGGCGGCAAAGCAGCAACCTCACGTAATAATCGCTCGGGGTCTCTGGCATAACGATCTTCTGTAGCGGGTAAAAGTAGATCAATCCAATAGCTCGTCTCTTTTGGGTAAAGCCCGCGTAGCAAGGTGCTTTTCCCCGCGCCTCGGGGGCCAAGAAGAATGCCTGACCGATAGTATCTTTGCGCCAACAGGGGGCAACCAATTACCCTTACCTTCCCCTCCTCGTCCCGGCCAACCGACTTCAGTTTAGGTACCCATGGCAAGCGTATAGATGTTTTTGATCGGCTTGTGACTACGGGCTTACGGTCGAAGGGACACTAGTGGGGCAGGTGCAGGCGGAACTTTTTGGAAGCTTCTCCAGCAAGACGCCCAGGAGCTGGCTCTTAATATTGTTGTATCGATTATTGATGTCGACTGTTGACTGACCCATCGTCGCGTCAAGTTGTTTATTCGCGATTAGGCGGATCCGATCGCCAATGCGGTCCCGTAATCCGCTCAGCAAACGCGGAAAGAGATTGGGGAATAACCCATTAAACTGCACGGACGTTCCGATCGCCGGTGTGTCCATTAATTTTTGCCCGGTCGTAAGATCGATCACTCCTGTACAGTCGCCCCGTAGGCGTGCGAGATCGCTCGATGTGAATGTGAGGTTGGTATTCAGATTCAACACGTTGACGACCGGGAGGCGGCGAAAAATCGGGCGGTTCCGGTACACGGATCCGTTGATGGAAACGTTTGTATTCGCGACAATTTGAAGTGTGGCTTCCCATTGGGTGGACGCACGGCCTGTAATTGTGGCGGTCGCGGTCCAATCCACGCCACCGTTTCCATCGAAATTTCCGTAAAACGTAAATATACTGACCCGTTTCGCGGGAATGGTTCCGTCAAAGTTAATGTCGATGCGTCCGTTTGTGGTTCCCTTTAATGTCACAGCCATTTCTTTGAGGCAGGCGCTGATTCGCGGTGGCTCAATGGTCGCTTGCCCGCCGATGTTTACTGCAACTGGTTCGTTGATGGTGGTGTCACCCGCGATTCCAACGCCGGTACTTCCTACCGTGACTGTGACCTGGCCTCCGTTCGGAAGGGTGATTACCTCTGATTTGGAGATATTTGTGGCGCCGGGCTCGATCACGGACTTTCCAGAAGAGGTGGTTGGCGAGTCTGTGTCCTCAGACCTGGCACAACTTTGCGCCAGCATCACGGTGACAATCGCAGAGCCTGTATATCTTTTAGCAATATGAATCATTTGTGGCTCTGCCTCCCCTGGCTTCTTCGGCGAAAGAGATAGGAAACATTAGCTGGAAATAGAAACGCACAACCCACCACACCCAATATTAGTTGCGATTTAGGGCCTTTACGTGAATACAGCGGTTCATAGATCATTTTGAAGCATGACCATCTAATTTTTTTGGTTTTTTTGCCGATCTTCTATCCAAAGAGCGGGCTGGTTGGGTTATTTCTAATTTCCGGAGAGATTGAAATGGGGCTGCGCCATAAGTTTGAACAAAGGCTGTTTTTATCCTTTTCTGCCTGTCTGCCTGTGGATTGAGTCCCCAGGTTAAGGTCACGAGTGTTAGTGGGCTATGTGCCGCTGACTCCATTGAAGCTAGCTGTGCCGCACGCAGTGCGAGGGAGCTTTCGCTAGAAATTCGGCTCCCGCTCGCGATCAATTCTGGCGATCGGGTTGTGTTGACGGGCGCTGGTTTCAACAAGGCAATGTCGGCCACCATCGGTGGCATTCCGGTGAGGTCTCTCGAGGTAACCTCTCCTAATTCAGCATCGTTGGTCGTCCCGGACGGTGTTTCCCTTGGAATGGCGGAGGTAAAATTATCACTTAGTGGCACCGAGGTAGCTGCGTCGCTGGCCTACAAGCCGGCTGACGGAATTCCGCTCATGACTGTAGTGCCTTCTAACGTGTGTAGTGGGGTTGAATTTTATGACATTGATGGGACAAAAATGACGGGGACGAAGGATTGTCAGACACTCGTGGTTGGGCCAATGGGACCGCCGGGAGCTTCCGCGCCAGTTGCATTTGGTGCACAGGCGGGCGCTCCAGCAGATGCGGTTTACGTTAATTCCTTAGGTTACCTAGGCATCGGAACAATTTTGCCGACGGCGCCTTTTCATTTAGCGGCTGGAGAAGTCGCCGAATCAACTTGCAACAGTTGGAGCAGCAGCTGCATCACAGTGCCTAGTCCAATGCTCATAATCGGGGGTGGATCGCAACTCAAAACAAATACCGGAATTCATTCGATGCTTCATATAAACGCGTGGACACCATATCGTGGCCATGATTCCGGCGGTGGCATCACCATGGGCACACCTGGGGGTCTTGATACGATGAACACCAACCCAAGCATGAAAACAAGGATATCGACTCAGACCGATGTAGGAAATTCTCATAGTTCACGATTGAGATTTCAGACAACAAAAGCTCTGACTGGTTGGAATGAAGGGCTCGTCCTCTGGGAGGATGGAAGTGCAAGCCTCGGCAGTACCTGGGTTGGCGCCGTTTCTGCGCCGGGAGCATCTTTGGTAGTGCGAGGGGTGAGTAACTTGCCGTTGCTGAATCTCACGGCTCAGTCGGACGGTGCAAGTAAGGTGTTGGTCGATTCGGGGGGGAAATTAGGTATTGGGATTAGCGCTCCGGCACGCTCGTTACATATAGGGGACGCTATGAGATTGCAGCCGATAGCGAGCCCGCCAACATCGCCATCAAACGGCGACTTTTACTTCGATAATTCGGACGCCCTCTGCGTTAAAGTTACGGCCGGCTGGACGAAGCTCGCCGGCTCCGGATCCTGCGATTAACAAAGCTTTTTAGCCGGCGACCGTAAAAAATGTATTGCAAAAAGACGGGGTTCTGCAGCTCTTAAAGTTAATTAAGAGAGCGCCTGTTTTAGATCCGCGATCAGGTCATCGGTGTCTTCGATTCCGCATGAGAGTCGGATCAAGGACGGACCGATGCCAAGTTTTTTGCGCATCTCTTCCGGCACCGAGGCGTGGGTCATCTTTTCGGGATGGTTGACCAGGGACTCGACCCCACCAAGGCTTTCGGCTAGCGCAAATATTTTTAACTTCTTCAGAAATTTAACAACGTCTTCGTAGTTGCCATCAAGGTCGAAGGAAACCATTCCGGAAAATCCCCGCATTTGCTCCGCGGCGATCGAGTGTTGGGGATGGTTTTTGAGTCCAGGGTACATGACGCGTTTGATACGCTTGTGGGAGTCAAGGAATTCAGCGACGGCCATTCCGTTTTTGTTGTGCTGCACCATACGAAGGCCAAGGGTTTTCAGGCTGCGATGCATCAAGTAAGCGTCAAAGGCCGAGGGGACGGCGCCTCCCGCGAATTGAACGAATTTCAACGATTCAAACAAATCCTGCCGCGACATCATCAACGCGCCGCCAATCAGGTCGGAATGGCCGCCGATGTATTTTGTTGTTGAATGCAAAACGATGTCTGCGCCCATTTCCAGTGGCGATTGAAAAATCGGGGAGGCAAAGGTGTTGTCGACCACGAGCAGGGCGCCAGTTTTCATGGCGATCTGCGCCATGGCGCGGATGTCGATCACTTTCATCATCGGATTGGTCGGGGTTTCGATCCAGATGAGGTTCGGTTTTAAATTTGCAGCAGACTTCAGCGCTTCGCGATCCGCCATGTCGACAAAATGAAAGTCCAAGTTGTATTTGGCAAACAGTCGCCGGAAGAGGCGCCCTGTTCCGCCGTAGACATCGTCACAGACGAGGATGCGCGATCCCGGGTCGAGAAGTTGTATGACGGCCTGGACCGCGGCCAGACCGCTGGCAAAGGACAATCCGTGGCGTGCGCCTTCCAGGGTGGCGAGAGCCTCTTCGTAAGCCTGACGGGTCGGGTTGTCCGCGCGAGAGTAGTCGAAGCCCTTGTGCTTGCCGGGTTCTTCCTGGACGTAGGTCGACGTGGCAAAAATGGGCTGCATGATGGCGCCCGTCGTTGGTTCAACGTGAGCGCCGGCATGGACACAAGTGGTGAAGGGCTTCATCCGTGATTCCCTATGCAGTGGTTGAAAAAATTTAGACGGCTTCTTTAAGCACTTTTGCTAGCTCACCCTTGCGATGCATTTCCATCGTGATGTCGCAGCCGCCGATGAATTTCCCTTTGACGTAAATTTGCGGGATGGTCGGCCAGTTAGAGTATTCTTTGATGCCTTCGCGAATGTCGTCGTCTTCCAGCACGTTGAACGTATGGAACGGAATCCCATAGCTCTTCAGGATCTGAACCACTTGAGCGGAAAACCCGCACATTGGTTGTTCCGCTGTGCCCTTCATGAAGACGGTCACATTGCTGGATTCTATTTCATTTTTTATACGTTGGAAAATTGCTTGTTCGGTCATTGTTTTATCCTTGGTTACGCGATGTGCCACCATAATCGCGCCGTGCGGGCTTTGCAAGTCCCTAGCGGGATTTGGGTCGTGGACTTCGGGGTTCCTATCATGCTAAAATTACTATCAAATTAGAGGTCTTTCGAGGGAGGGGTACAAGATGAACCCATGGAAATTAGCGATTCAGCTCGTTCCGGTATGTGTTTTGATGGGTGTTTCGTCGGCCTATGGAAAGTCCGACGGCATTTTAAGGTACGAGAGGCAGCCTTCGGCCTATGACAAGTTGCCCCCGGCCAAGCGAGGCGGCACCTTATATCAGCAGCTTTCGGGTAACCCAAAGGTTATCAATCCCGTTCTTTCCGTCGATAACAATTCGCGAGCCTTGGAGGGTTACCTTTGGGCGACGCTGTTTTCCGAGGATTCGAATTCCCTGCATCCACTGCCTTTTTTAGCCGAGTCTTTTGAGGTTTCATCGGATCGCAAGTCCTACACGTTTGTTTTAAACAAGGCCGCCAAGTGGGCTGACGGCACTAGCGTCACCACGGACGACGTGAAGTTTACCTTCGACAAGATGATGGATCCAAAAACGGAAGCCGCCGCCTTGCGCGTGTACTGGGAGGGTGTGAAGTTAAATGTGAAGGACAGCAGGACCTTCTCGTTTACGGTCACGACCCCCAAGTTTGACACCCTTCGCAGCCTTTACTTATTCACGGCAATCAACAAGAAACAGTTTGAGAAAGATTCTGACTTCAACAAGGCACGCGCGGTTTTGAATCCGATTGGAAACGGCCCTTATTCTTTTAAATCATTCAGTCGCGACCAGTCGATCGTTTTAACGAGAAACAAAACATGGTGGGGCTATGATTTACCCCACTTCAAGAACCGTTTTAACGCTGAGGAAATTAATTTCCGCATCATCGTCGACGACAACCTTGCCTACGAAAAATTCCTCCGCGGAGATCTGGATTTGATGACCTTCAACGCGGAGCAGTTCGCGGTCAAAGTGCAGGGAGTTGACAAGGATAAAATCGGAAAATCTGAGAAGGATATCAAAAGCGGGAAAAAAGTTTGGGCCCAAGAGATCCAGAACCGGGCCCCCCGTGGCTACAACTATGTGGGCTGGAATTTGCGACTACCAATATTTTCGAGTGTCAAAACTCGTCGCGCAATGGCCCGACTGGTTGACTATAAGCAAGTGATTGACAAGGTATATCACGGTTATCAATTCCAATGCAGTTCGCCATTTGGATCCCTGTCGCCCAACTCGGCTGAAGACCTTCGTTCCAAGGAGAAACTCCTTACGTTTGATCGCAAAGCGGCTATGGCAATGCTTAAGGCTGACGGCTGGGCCGACACCGACAAAGACAACATCTTGGATAAGGAAATCGGCGGAAAACGGGTGCCGTTCAGGTTCGAGCTAAAATATAATTCGAACAATCCATTGCGCGGAAAGATTGCTCAGATCATCAAGGATAACTTCAAGACGGCCGGAATTGACGTTACCGTGAAGGCCGTTGAATGGAACGCCTACCTGGACGATATTGACCATCGTAAATTTGACGCGTTTATCTTGGGCTGGACTGCGACTCCTTATCCGAATCCAAAGCAGATTTGGCATACGGATTCCGAAAAGGATCAAGGGTCGAACATCGTGGCTTACAGCAACAAAAAAGTTGATGCGATGATTGAAACAGCCAATGTCGAATTTGATTCCCATCGGCGCCAGGAGATGATGAAAGAAATCAACCGCTTGATCTATGAGGATCAAGCCTACCTGTTTCTTTCTGAACCACGCTCGGTCTTGGCTGGATTTAATTCGAAGGTCACATCACCGTCGGGCATCTGGGCCCTACAGTATGATGTGACTCCACCGGACGACCTTTATCAGTTTGTTCCATAAATCAAAGCGGCGGATTTGAAAATGCGCAGGTACTTGATAAAACGCCTCCTCGCGACCATTCCGATGTTTTTTCTAATGACCGGGGTGTTTTTCGCGCTGCAGAATTATCTTCCGGGTGGTCCGGTCCAAGAAGCCTTGGCGCAAATTCGCGGGCAGAACGATAGTTCGCGCTCGGATCGCTCTTTCTCGGTCGAAGATATTCAGCGGTTAAAAAAAGATCTCGAACGTCAATATGGCTTAGATAAACCCGTGTATATCCGCTACTGGAATTGGGTCAAGGCAGTTGCCTGTTTGGATTTTGGCGATTCTACGACCACCCGGCAACCGGCAATGCAAACGGTTGCTAGTCGGATTCCTGTATCCCTTGGTTTTGGGATTCCCGGTTTTTTTCTGACGTATTTGATTTGCATTCCCATGGGCGTGCGTAAGGCGCTTCGTGATGGCAGCAAATTTGATGCCTTTACTTCTTTCGTTTTATTTTTAAATTACAGCATTCCAACCTTGGTGGTGTCGGTCATCCTGTTGCTTGTGTTCTGTACCGACCGGATCCTTCCTGGGGGGGCGGTGTTTCCTCTTGGTGGTATCCGCTCGGATGATTTTGAATCACTGACGACGTTGGGCCAGGTCTGGGATTTCGTTAAGCATATGTTTCTGCCGGTGGTGGCGTCCCTTATTGGCGGATTTACCGTCATGACGATGTTGATGAAAAATGCGATGCTCGAAGTGATCCGCAGCGATTACATTCGAACGGCGCGAGCCAAAGGCCTTAGTGAACGACGGGTGATTTTCAAGCACGCCCTGCGCAATGCAATTTTGCCGCTGATGGTTGGAATTGGTGGGTTTCTTAGTTCGTTTGTTGCCGGCTCGATTGTCATTGAAAGTGTGTTTGGAGTTCCGGGGATGGGGCTTCAGTTCTTGGATGCGCTTTCGTCTCGTGATTACAACATCATGATGGCGGTCGTGGTGATTCAGTCTCTTGCCATTATGTTCGGCCAGATCATTAGTGACATCGCTTACGTTTTAATCGATCCGAGGATTCAGTTCAGATGAGTGGCGGCGTAACGAAAAATTATTTTTCACCTCAATTTCAGCGTCGACTTAGATTTTTTTGGCGGCAACGTAGGGCTCGCGTTGGCGTTGCTCTGTTTGGTACGCTTTTTTTTCTGGCTATGACGGCAGAGGTTTGGTCCCATCAGAATCCGCTTTTTTTGGCGCGCAAAACAGATTCAGGAACCCAATTTTATTTTCCCGCCCTTGTGAACTATGCAGCGGGTGACTTCGGTATCGAAGACGCTTTTGTCGTCGATTTCAACCTTCTTCTGGATTCTGACCGTCAAGCTGGCCACCGGAGCTGGGCTATCTGGGCCTTTAACCTATGGGATCCTTATATCCAAACGCCGGATGTGATGGCGCCACCGTCGCCGCAGCATTGGATGGGAACGGACAACCTTGGTCGCGATGTGACCGCCCGTCTACTTTATGGGATGCGCGTTTCGCTTTCATTTGGTCTGTTGCTTTGGGCGGTGTCGTTCACTGGTGGCGTTGTGATTGGCGTATGCCAAGGCTATTTTGTCGGGGTTTTTGATTTTTTGGTGGAACGCCTGAAGGAACTCGCCGAAATCATACCGTTTCTTTCGGTGGTGATATTGGTCAATGGGATCATCAAGGGGCAGGGCTTTGCTTTGACCCTTGGTATTGTTCTATTGTTTGCCTGGATCAGCATTGCTTCGCAAATGCGGGCGCAGGTCCTTGCGTTGCGTCAACGTGAATTTGCGGAGGCGGTGATTGCCATGGGCGGTTCCCATAGCAGAATTATTTTCAAGCACATCCTGCCAAACGCGTTGACGCCTATTCTGACGTTGACTCCATTTGCGATTTCCGCAGGAATTGGAACCTTAACGGTGCTGGATTACCTTGGTTATGGCCTTTCGCCGCCAACGCCCAGCATTGGAGAGCTTCTGGCACAAGGCAGGAATTACATTACCAATGCGATCTGGCTGCTTCTGGCGCCGACCACAGCCCTCGCCTTGCTGATGGTTTCCATCAACATGATTGGCGAGGCAATGCGGGAGGCATTTGATCCGCGTGCTTGATCATTTGTTTCTATTACAATAAGTATGCCTTTTGGCAGGAGTCCGTTTGCCTCACCGTAGACCTGAAAAATCATCTGAAAGCGGCTCTGACAATGGGTCCGAGCACGGATCTCATCATGGCTCCGACCATGGGGCTGAACCCCGGCGCCGAGATTCTCGTGGTGGCGCAAAACGAGGCAATCGCCAAGCCTACCGGGAACCCGAGGCACCACCGCCATCAGATGAGCTTCGAAAACTGATTCACCACTCCCTGTCGACGAGTTCGTTCATCGTTTTCGACATCGAAAGTACTGGGGGGAATCCAGAGAAAAACGGGATTACCGAGATTTTTGCCATTCGCTATGAGAAGGGCGAGGTCAAAGACACCTTTTACAGCATGGTAAACCCGAAGATTCCGATTCCGCCCATTGTTCGACGTATGACGGGAATCTCGAACTCAATGGTGAAGGATGCCCCGCTGATTGAGGATGTCATGCCGGACTTTTTGAAGTTCATCGGCGATGATGTCATGGTCAGTCACAACACCATTGGCGACCTAAAGTTCGTACGTTATTTCGCGCGGCAGGTCTGTCAGGTAGAATTGCCGAACTTCTTTCTATGCACGCATCTTTTAGTTGACCGCCTGGCTCCCGAGGCGCCCGTCAAGTCTCTCAAGGGACTCGCGAAGTTTTTTGGCCTGCCAGCTGGCGATTTGCATCGGGCTGAGGCAGATGCTTATTTAACTCTAGAGCTGTTCAAAGTTCTTCTGAAACTCCTCGACGATCGCTCGGTGAAACGCATTGACGAGGCCATTCGCCTCCAGGGCGACATGGAATCTGCGCTTCGCCTGAACTGGGCTATTCCGGCCGAAAAGCTGAAAAGCTTACCGCCGGGGCCCGGGGTTTACTTTATGTACGATTACGAACGTAAGGTTCTATTTCTCAGCAGCGCGCTTTCCGTGGCGAGAGAAATTTCAAAACTCCAGCGCTTTGAGCTCGTTCCCAAGCAACTATTAAAAACTGTGTTGCGTGCCTATGACTTGCGCGTGGAACGTTTTCCCAATGTGCTGGAAGCCTTGATCCACGAATGCGACAGTTTGGCTTCGACCCCGGTAAACTTCAAGCCAGTGGACTGGCATCAACGTTCTGTGCCTGCCTACTGCGTCGATCGGCATGATGGTCGCTGGTACCTTCGGGTTGGTGAGGTGGAAGAGGGGACAGTGGCTGCCTATGGTCCCATCAGTGATCGCCGAATCGCAATGGACCGGTGTATGGCGATTGCCCGTGCCTTTGGTAACGAGCTTGGTGATAACGGAGCTCCCAATGGACAGGCTTGCTTGGATGATGGCCAGTCGGCAGCCGTGATGGCGTTCTTCGAAGGGCGTTTGGCTTCTTTTAGCGATGAGGCCATCAAGATGCGCCGCCGTCGTATTTTAGAAGTTCTATTTCGCCCGGCGGTTCGGACCCAACTCAATCATCAGGTCCAAGCGGCTCAGACACTGATGGGTATGGAAGGCGAAAATCAGCGCCAGCGGCTGCAATCCCTTATGGCAGCGACGGGGCTGGCCATTGTTCCAGACAGTGTTTCGGGGAGTTGGCAGGTTTATGAAGTCATTCGTGGTCGTCCGAAAATGCTTCAGCATTTGCGCGGGGAGTGGAAACAAAAACTCCACCAGGCCGGTCTCGCCAAACGCATCCATGAACGACTTGTGCGGGAAGAAAAGATGCTTTCGGCCACGGGTGTTTCACATAATGAAGCTGCCCGCGTAAATTCGTTTCTTTGGTGGAATCATTCCCAAGCTGGCCGTGAAGATGCCGTGTTTTTGACGCTGGAAGATTTGCTTACAATCTAACTCTTCAAACGCTTCACTAGCGGCCTCGGATGACGCTGGACCGCGTCATCCGAAGCCACGGGTGGAAGGGTTATTTCTTACTTTGCAAAGTAGGTTTTTAGGCCTTCTGCAGTCGGCGTCATCGATTTTTCGCCTTTTTTCCAGTTTGCTGGACAAACTTCGCCGTGTTTTTCATGGAACTGTAGGGCTTCGACCAAGCGAAGCATTTCGTCAACGTTGCGGCCAAGGGGCAAATCGTTGACCGTCTGCTGACGGACGATGCCGTCCTTGTCGATCAGGAACGTGCCGCGCAGGGCGATTCCTGCTTCTGGAATCAGCACGTCATAATCGCGTGCGATCGTCTTGTTGATGTCGGCCAACAGTGGATACTTCACGCCCTGGATACCGCCTTCAGAAACGGGGGTTTTAAGCCAGGCGTTGTGGCTGAATTGGCTGTCGACCGAGCAGCCGATCACTTCCGTATTTAGCTCACGAAATTTCTCAAGATTGTCTTGGAAAGCGTGAAGCTCGGTCGGGCAAACAAAAGTGAAATCGAGTGGATAAAAGAACAAGACCACGTGCTTGCCGCGCAGGTCGCTGAGGCTGATTTCTTTGAAATCGCCAGCAATTGCCGCGGTTGCTTTAAATTCTGGGGCTTTTTTTCCGACGAGAACGGCCATGAGTGACCTCCTTTGATTGTATTAAAAGTGCCTGAAACCGTTGACGCACTATGCTTTCCAGCATAAGACCAGACCTCCGCATTGGTGTCAAGTTGCGCAATTCATTGACGCAAAACTTAAACAATAGCGCCGCACTGGACGAGGAGAGGCTTAAATCATGCCAACCACCCATCAATCTTCGGCGATGGAATTTAACCGACGGGAATTTCTCTCTTTTTTATCCATGTCGGCCGCGGCTGCCTTGGCTTGGAAGGCGTTTCCGAGTGTTCTGACCGGAACGGCATGGGCATCTGATGTGCCTGGCTTCGCTGGCTTCGCTGGCTTTCAAGTGGCGCCTTTTACAGCACTTCCACCCTTGAGCAACGACGATTTTGTGGTCGCCGATGGCGCCCGGGCCAGGATTTTGTTGCGCAAGGTGGAGCGGGCAAAAGTGCTGAGCAGATTAGGTTAGAACATCTGGCGATCGGTGCGTCCATCGTCCGTATTGTCCGGGAGAATCCTCACGGCGCATGGCGCTTTGGTGGACATCACAAGCTGAACCGCCGCATCACGGCACTGACGCCGATACCCTACGCAAATGGGACGACCATTCGCGGCCAAGACCATGCGATCGGGACCCTTGCCAATTGCTCTGGCGGTGTTACGCCATGGGGAACTGTGTTGACGTGCGAAGAAAACTACAAAGAATTTTATGGTGAATTGGATGGCCCTGACCGCGAGGATTGGCAATCACGGGTAACCTTTGATGCCGGGTACGACAACGGCTGGCGGGACCAGGCTCATCATCACCCTTGGCATTATGGGTGGGTGGTTGAAGCCGATCCCATGACCGGCTCCGCGCGCGAAATTTAGCGATCAATTGGATGTGTTGCTGCATGCCCGCGAGGCGGGACTCGCGGCGGGCGCAACCCCGATGGATCGTCCTGAGGGAATCGATATCCATCCGAAGACTGGAAATGTTTTCATTGCCCTGACTAATAATTCTTCCGTCGGCAACCATCATGGGTCATTTTTGTGCATCACTGAAAAAAATGCTGATCCGGCGGCCACGGAATTTACATCAGAGGCATTTCTGGTTGGAGGTCCTGAAACCGGGTTTTCGTGTCCCGACAACATCGCGTTCGACCGCAATGGCAGCCTATGGTTCACCACCGACGTCAGTAAAGACAAGATTGGCGTGGGGCTTTACGCTGGCTATGGCAACAACGCCTTTTTTGTCGTCCCGGCGCAAGGTCCGGACGCGGGAAGGGCCTTGCGCTTCGCTAGCGGGCCGGTCGCAGCAGAACTAACGGGACCATGCTTTTCGGGCGATGAGCAAACCATTTTTCTGTCGGTACAGCATCCTGGGGAGACATCAATTATCGGTCAGCCCTACACGTCTTCTTGGCCAGATGGCACGCCCGGAGCAATGCCCCGGTCCGCGATTGTCGCCATTGATGGATTGCCGTGGAAAAAAGAAAGCGTGGTTTGAGGGCTGCAGAGATCACGATCACAACTTTAGTCCATGTTGGACGAAGCAAACACCGTGACCTCGCGTCGGTCATGATAAAGCTGGCGAGCAGCCAAATACCATTGGTCGTTAGCCGCGCCAATGATGTCGAGGCAGCGGAGCACTTCGTCGCGACGCTGTTTCATCGGCAGCTTTAGGTTCACCATCGCATTTTTGCATAAGCCCTCACCGATCCAGTGGGCCACCAGTTTCGCAACCCGGGAAGGTTGCTCCACCACATCGCAAATTAACCAGTCGACGGGACTTTTTGGCCTGTAGTGAAAAGCATCAACGGAAAGGTGATTCACCATTCCCGTGGCCATCAGGGCGTCGTCCATTTTCCCATTGTCGACGGCCGTGACAAACATCTCGCGCTGGATGAGCTGCCAGGTCCATCCGCCTGGGGATGCGCCGAGGTCAACGGCCGTAAGTCCTGGGCGAAGCAAGTGGTCGCGTTGCCCCTTGGTCATAAAGATGTGAAAGGCTTCTTCCAGTTTTAGCGTGGAACGGCTTGGTGCCGATGGCGGCAATTTCAAGCGCGCCACGCCGTCAATCCAAGGCGAGGAATTGCCCGGGTCGATCCAAGTCAACATGGCCTGTTTGGCGCGGTCGAAGAAAAAAACATTAAATGTCGGCAAACCCTTAGCGCCGTTTTTGGTCAGCATGCCTGCTTTGCCAAGTGCCTTGGTCAGCGCCGGATGAACCAGTTTGGAAAAACGCGTCAGTTCCTTGCCGTCGTTGTTATCAGGATAAGTCACAACCAACCGGTTGTATTGAATTCCTGCCGCTGGAAAAATTGATTCGAGGGCGGCTGCGGCGATGGGCGCTGCACGGTCGCGCGCATCACCAAGATCAAGTGGGCCAAAACCAAAGGCCAATTGCCGGGCAAAGACCAGAGACTTGACGGGAAGTTTGCGGCGCAGGGCCATCAGCTCGTTGGTGCTGGCCAATGGCAGCATTGCAAAGGCCGAGTTGGCGACGGTGACCGGCAGTGGCTGGCGCTGCAAACCAAGAACTTGGACGACCATCGCGGCCAGTTCTTGTCCCGCTTCGGCTTCGAAACCCTCGCGGCAATACACGAGGATCATCGGCTTTAACTTTGGTGCAACGGCGTCGGTCACTTAGGACTCCATCATATGCGGATAACGGTGATCCGTAATCGGTAGAAAATTTTCTTTGATGGTGCGCATGGAAACCCAGCGCAACAAATTCAGCATGCTGCCGGCCTTATCATTGGTGCCGGAAGATCGGGCCCCACCAAAAGGCTGTTGTCCGACCACGGCTCCAGTCGGCTTGTCGTTGATATAGAAATTGCCGGCGGCGCCTTCTAGGGCGTTGGTCATGTGGTGGATCACCCGGCGCTCGCGCGCAAAGATGGCCCCCGTCAATGCGTAAGGCGTGGCTTCATCGCACAGCTTTAATGCCTCTTCGAATTTGCTGTCCTCATACACGTAGACGGTCAGCACCGGTCCAAAAATTTCTTCTACCATAGTCTTGAACGTCGGGTTGGTGGTTTCGATGACGGTTGGGCGAATGAACCATCCCTTGGTGTCATCGCATTGTCCGCCGGCGATGACCTTTGCATCGGAGGCCCCTTTTGCGAACTCAATGTAGCCTTTGATTTTTTTATAGGCTCGCTCGTCGATCACCGCCCCCATGAAGTTGGTGAAGTCTTCGGGGTCACCCATTTTGAGTTCTTCAGTGATTGCGACCAGACGATCGCGCACGTGTGGCCAGATGCTTTTTGGAATGTAGGCTCGTGATGCTGCCGAACACTTTTGGCCCTGATATTCGAAAGAGCCGCGGACCAGGGCCGTCACCAGTTGGTCGATATCAGCCGAGGGATGGGCAAAAATAAAATCCTTGCCGCCAGTTTCTCCGACCAGCCGGGGGTATGATTTGTAGCGGTCGATGTTGTTTCCGACGGTTTTCCAAAGGTGATTGAAGGTTGCGGTGGATCCCGTGAAATGGATTCCGGCCAGATCGCGATGTTCAAGGAGCGCGTCGCTAATCGCCGCTGCCTCGCCGGGTAAGAAATTAATAACCCCTGGCGGCAATCCGGCTTCTTCCAAAATCTGCATGCCGATCCAAGACGAAAGGGCACCCGTGGCGGCGGGCTTCCAAACCACCGTACAGCCCATTAATGCAGGGGCGCACGGCAGGTTTACCGAAATAGAGGTGAAGTTGAACGGAGCCACGGCGTAAACAAAGCCCTCCAAGGGGCGCGCTGCGAGGCGGTTCCATTGTCCAGCCGGCGAGGTGGGTTGCTGGCTGTATATTTCCGTCATGTAATGGACGTTCCAGCGGAAAAAATCGATCAACTCGCATGCGGCGTCGATTTCAGATTGAAAGCAGGTTTTACTTTGGCCGAGCATCGTCGCAGCGTTCATTTTTGCACGGTATTTTGTCGCGAGCAGGTCGGCGGCCTTAAGAAACACGGCGGCCCGCTCCTCCCAAGGAAGCGTGGACCAGGACTTTCGAGCGTACAGGGCGGCATCAACGGCAGCCTGTGTATCTTCACTGGACGCCTGGGCACAGTGAGCAAGGGTTAAAGATTTATTGTGTGGGCTGGTTACAGCCCTGCGGTTTTTTGTCATGATGTGCTTGCCGTCGATGACCAGCGGGATTTCAATTGCCGTCTGGACTTGGCGGGCAAGCTCACTTTTCAGTTCACGTTTCTCTGGCGACCCTGGTGCAAAAGACCGGATCGGTTCGTTGGTGGGGGTCGGGACATTGAATCGTGCGTTTGACATGAGTTTTCTCCGTCTTTAAGTCGTGGAGACCGTAGCATGAAGAAGTATGTGAAACCAAGCGCTGAGGAGATCCGCCAGAGGCTGACCCCCGCGCAGTTTTCAGTGACCCAGCAGGACGCCACGGAACCCCCGTTCCGCAATGCTTTTTGGGACCACAAAGAACCTGGGATTTATGTCGACATTGTCTCCGGGGAGCCGCTTTTTTCATCCCTCGATAAATTCGATTCCGGGTGCGGTTGGCCTAGTTTTACCAAACCCGTGAAAGCGGAAAGGGTTTCTGAAAAAATTGATCGCAAACACGGGCAAGTCCGGACCGAGGTCCGATCCGTCGGGGCAGACTCTCATTTGGGGCATGTTTTCGATGATGGTCCGGCTCCGAGTGGGTTACGTTACTGCATCAATTCCGCGGCCTTGCGCTTTATTCCAGTCCATGAAATGGCGCGTGACGGTTATGAAGATCTAACTTCGTTATTTAAGGAGTCTTCCATGGAAGTGGCCGTTCTGGCAGGTGGATGTTTTTGGGGTGTTGAAGAAATTTTGCGCGAGATCAAGGGAGTCGTCGCAACCCGGGTTGGTTACACTGGGGGCGACCTTGAGGCGCCCGACTATGATCGAGTAAAGACTGGGGTGACCGGGCATGCCGAAGCCGTCGAGATCACTTTCGATCCCGGTGTCCTGAGGTTTGAGGATCTACTTGGTTATTTCTTCCGCCTTCATGACCCAACCATGCTTAACCGTCAAATGAATGACGTCGGAACCCAGTACCGATCCGCGATTTTCTGGCAAACCGAGGTTCAGCGCGGGACCGCTGAACGGGTCAAGGCTGCGGTTGCAGACTCCGGAAAGTGGGCAAAGCCCGTCGTCACGGCGATTGTGCCAAAGGTCCACTTTTGGCCGGCCGAGGAATACCATCAGAAGTATCTGCTCAAGAATCCGGAGGGTTACAACTGCCACTTCCTGCGAAAATAATGCCAGTCGTGCTAGGATTGTGGGTAACGATTCAACGCTCAGATTGATCTTTGAGGCCAAGGAGGTCTTGGATCCATGTCCAAAAATGAAAGTGCAACCAAAGACGTTATTAGCCCATCCGACGGAGCTAATCGCCGCAGTGCGCGAAATTTTCTATTGCAACCGTTCCTGCAAATTCAGCTTGGTTTGGCCAGTCTGATGCTTTCCTTTGCCTTTGCAGGAGTCATTTCCTGGTTGTTTTATATTCACCTAAATCAGTTTGCGACGGTGGTCATTCAGTTGACCGATGCTGAGGACGCAGTTTTGAAGCTTCTCTACTCTAGCCTCTCAGAGATGCGTAACGCAGTTTTAGGGACGATTGCGGTTTTCTTGGTTGCTAACATCGTTGCATCCATTTTTTTCACCCACCGGATGGTTGGTCCAACCGTTGCATTTCGCAGGCTGATTCGCGGTTTGATTGATGGCAAGTATGGAATGCAGATTAAATTGCGCGACGGTGATGCCTTCGTGGAAGTCGCCGATGAACTCAATGAGTTGTCCAGCAAACTTGCCGACAAGTATAAAGACGAGAAAAAATCCGGGAAGTAGGCACCGTGCAATCAGAAAATGACTGGTTCCTGCCAGCGATCTTTGCCGAGGGTTCTGTTGGAGCGTGCCTTGGTGCGGTCGTTACGGAACTGGACCGACGCCGTGATTTTATCGTCGCTGTAAAAGCGAGGCTTGATCAGGCCAACGTAGGGACCGCGGATGCCGTTACGGATCTTGGCAATCGGATCAAACCCCTTGAAAACACTCTGCGCACGCGATTGCCGATGTTGCTTCCGGATCGTCCCGGGGCTTGGTTCAGGGTTTCTGCTGCCCGAACGTCTGGGCCTTTTGCAACCTCGCTTTTGCACGAGCCGGTTTTCGCTCCCTATGGTTCAGCCCCCAATCATCTTGTGCGAGATGGCCTTGTCAATGCCTGGATAAAAAGCACGACATCGGTTGGCGTTTTTCGCGTGGGCATTCGGTGCCTTTGGCTGACCCTGTTGGAACTCAATGCCCGCTATCGGGCCATTAACGAACTCGACGGGATTCATTCCGGGTTGGCCCTTGATCGGCTACCGGAAGGGTTGCCGGAATTTCTGGATAGCAAGTCATTGCGCGCATTTTTAGGCAATGTCCGTAATGAAATGACTGGCTGCCGCCAGCGCCTCGACGCCTGTTATCGGGATCTACTTACGGCGTCGGACGCGTTTTTTGAGGCGCAAACGAATGCTGGATCGCCAAGTCAAGCCGGAGCTCGAACGGCTGGATGGCGGGATAAAGCAGAGGAATTTCGTGACGAACAGAGCCGTCGTCGGAATGAGGCCGCTCAGCAACGTGTTGGCGCGTCGGTCAAGACCTCTCGTGATATTGAGGCGCTGCGATATTTTGGATTCAACGATTTTCCTGCGCAGGATGAGTTGCGCCGAAAATATTTGGAGCTGGCCAGAAAGTACCATCCAGATTCCAACACTGGTCACGAAGAGAAGTTCAAGACCCTCAGTCGCGTGTACGAACATTTGTTGCAGAGATGCAGCCCTTGATGTCATAAGAACCAAATGGCAACTCCCCAAGGAAAATTGAGGCTTTTACCCCTGCTGCGCTTGCGATGCCCCTACTGTGGTTCAACGCCGATGCTGGTAAAGGGCTCTTGGTTTTATTTTGGTCCGGGCTGCAAAGTTTGTGATTACGCCTTCGAGCGCGAGCCGGGTTATTTCACCGGTGCTTCTTGGATGGTGAATTACGCGGCCCTGGCCGGATTTGGATGCGGCTTCGGGGCGTTTCTTTTGTATCGACTGCCAAACCTAGATGCGATGTGGATTGCAGCGATTGTTTCCGTGTTCTTGATCGCCTTCGGATTGTGGTTTGTTCCCTACAGTATGGCGTTGTGGCTTGGTTTCGACCATTTCATCCATCCGTTAAGCGCAATGGATAAGTGTTACCCGGCTGTCGAAGTTTACGACACTTTGTCATGAAATCTCCCATGATACGGCTCTGTCCAGTCGTCAGCAATGACACGGCGGAGCCTTCTCAAGGATTCGGTCAGCATCCGGCGCAGTTCAAA
>CAMDHM010000008.1 GCA_945898195.1 Pseudobacteriovorax antillogorgiicola
ACGAATCCATCGCGCGTTTACGGAAATTGGCGGCCGCGCAGGGATTCAAGTTGCGCGGAGAGCCCGTCTACGCGCGGTACAATCCACCCTGGACGCCGTGGTTTTGGCGCCGCAACGAGATCTTGATTGAATTGGTAGAGTGATCCACCAACTTCCCCGTCCGATCCCGCCTCGCTAGGGGCGGTGGCCTAATTGTCCTGTACGGTAGACGACGCGTCGGCAAGACCGCATTGTTACGGCATTGGTTAGGCCAACGCAAATCAAGCTACAGCCAAGCGATCGAAGGACACCACCTTCTATAGGTGGAACAGATCTCAAATGACCCAGCATCACATGGCGGATCTGCGGAAGACCACCAAGTCCACGCCTTCATTGGATGGCAATGGTCTGGCATCAATCCCATTCGCGCGGTAGTGCTCTGCGACCGCGTCCGGTTCGGGCCCATGCCCCGTTCGCTCTTGGATCCAGACGATTTCTTCGCCCGGAGTCCTGTCAAGCAGATTGCGGATGACAGTGATACCGTCGGGACTTGTTAGATCAACGGACCAGCTGTTCAATGGAACATCCTGTGACGCGATAATCCGGACATCGGCGGAGCCATCGTCAATACCATTGTGAACGGCACCCTTATTGTCATACTTCCGCAGCCGAAGATCCCCAACCATGCCGTAGAATGGTTCGCTGGAAATGACCCTCTCCCCATGGAACAATGCGTAAATGCTTGTCGCCATCAAGGGCGTCGATCCGAGGATGGGATGCCTCTTGATCTCATTTTCCGCCTCACGGATCCCTGCCGGATACCAGAATGCTGGATCAATTCGCACATCACGAGCCTGGTACAGGTTGGCCACACCAGAGATCGCGATGAACACGGCCAGCACAGCACTCAACCCCCTCCCTGTCGTCGTCCTTAGCTCAGCAGCTAGCATCGCGAGAGCAAGCCAGCAACAAGTCACGAGGATCAACTGGTGCCGCCCTTGTCCACCAAACGGATAACGGCCAAGGAGGCTGCCAGCCACGAGGCCGGCCAGGACGAATGCCGGAAGTAGCAACACAACTCTTCGCGTGCGCTGCACCGCGTTGGAATCAGGTGGCATTAGGACAGAGATTGATACAAGGACTAGGCACAGCAGCGGGATCATCAATCCTACTACTGGAGCCTCGACATCCACCCACGGAAACAGCACGGACGTCTCGATACGCGCAACGCGCGACAAGAACTGCCACACAGGTTCATCGCCCTGTTGTTGATCTCCATCTCAATCTTTTTGATTTGATATCGACTGACGTTTCCAAGGCTAGATTTCTTGGGAAGGTATTGCCGTAGTATTCCGATGCGATTCTCTTGTATCACTCGACGGTATCCGCTCATGCAACCTCCCGATTGTGGTAAATCAGAGATTGCTTGACGGACCGTCAGGTGGCGACCCCTAATTCACTGTTTCGTGTAGCTGTTGCACTGAGAAGTTGACGGCGGGAAAACTACAGGAATGGTACCTAGTATCCGAAATTGAGCATCGCGGCGATTCACCCACCCAATCGTTTGCCGGAGCTTGGCGAAATCGCCGGGTGGAAAAAAAACAATAAGGAACCTGTGGAAGTCGACTTTGTTATAAAACACCACGGCGTGGCGCTTCCGATCGAAGTCAAGGCCTCACTCAATGTCGGCAAAAGGCATTGTAAAAACTTATTTCACTATTGCAAAATATTTGGGACAAAACGGGGCGTGCTACTTGCACTCTACGTCAAAAAATCATTTTCAAAAGATCAGGTCCAAATTGAAGTCATCCCAGCCTACCTGGCCGAAGAACTAAAATAGACGGCGCCCTGTGTTCCGTTTACTCAAAAGTCATCATTTTTCCGCGCCACCTGTTGGCTCCAAAGCTGCGTCAAAAACTCTTGCCAGGGAAGAATTTCGATATCAGGAGCCGACTTCCCGGCTGATTTTGGTAGTGAAATCCTTCGCGCCGGATCTTCTAAACAAACCAGGATCAAACGCCGGAAGCCACCTTCCTCTGATAATGCTTTCAACCCTGAAAGATCGCGTTGAGCTATATCGCGCTTCCCCTTGACCTCGATGGCAACATCATCTCCAATCAAAAAATCAACTTCAAATCCTGATGTAGACCTCCAGTAGGTCATCGGTAATCCGATTTGTTTATAGTCAAGGTAGGTCTTTATTTCGTGGAATATATAGGCCTCAAAGGCGTCTCCAAAGTCGCTTGAACCCTCTTTTACTGTTGGTTTTCCCGAAATGGCACGTGCCACACCGTTGTCAAAGAAATAGAATTTCGAGGTTTCAAAGGCCTTGCGTTTACGCGCTTTTTTCCAGGACGGGACTTCATGGCAGAATCTGGTGTCGTAAAGAATGCCAAAATATTCGGCCACCGTTCGAGCGGGCACCTTGGCGTCATTTCCGACGTTCTTGTAATTGACAATTTGACCCGAGCAACTTGCTGCGATTTTCAGGAATCTTGAAAATGCGTCTAGTTTACGTAGTCGCGCTTCCTGAGCGATCTCGATCGAAAGGTATGTTCCGACATAGGATTGCAAATCGGCGCGAGCATCATCAGAAAAATAGATCGATGGCAACAAGCCGACATTGACGGCGCGGCGCAAATCAAATTTATCCTGCAATTCGGACCAGGAAAATGGATGGAGGAATCTTTCGCGGGCGCGACCCCCTAAAAGATTAATGGTATTTGCCTCCAACTTTAGTTTGCGAGCCGATGATCCCGTGAGTAAAAAACGGCATCTCTTTTTTTCAATTAGGAGGTGCACCTCATCAAGCAATGAGGGGAGCTTTTGTACCTCATCGATCATGATGATTTGCCCTTCTGCACCTGCACGCTTCACTTCTGACTGCAAGAGTGATGGCGTTTGGCTGTACCGGAGGAGCGTTGCGGGGTCGAGCAAGTCGATGACCAGCGTCGTCTCAGAAAGGACATGTCCGGCAAGGAGTGACTTACCCGTTTGGCGGGGACCAAAGAGGAAAACTGATTTATGCGTGAGATCTTTGATTAGATCAATTTGACGCGGGATATATGTATATTTATCCATAATTATAGCTCCTTGGAGAATTTTAGAGGAATTGGAACGCAGATTCAACCTAATTTATGAAATTCAGCAGTAAGCTGATATTATTGAGTAAATTAGGTGTGTGGATCTTCCCATTTCACGGGCGCGGCGTCTAGATCGCATCAAAGAAATAAAGGAATTTATTCCGACATGCCAACAAAAGAAAAGGGTAAGGGTCATGTCTTAAATCACAGCTCGAAGGAGCTGCTTGTTCTTGAGACTGATTCAGGACCACCCGTGGTCCACAAGCTTGGACCTAAGAAAAAATCTCCGGCGAATGTTGACGCCGATGGATTCAAGCGCGCTGACGGCGAATCAATTTTGTTGCATAGTAGTTGGTGGAAAATTCCAGATGACTTCAAAGCTGACATCTATCAGGTTGGCGGCAATTTCTTAATTCCCGTAAGCGTCATGGCTCCTGTACCAGATCTGCATTTCGGTAACTATGAAATCCGCCAGGAAGCTGATTGGGGAGAAAAGCTCACCTATGTCACCGGCATTTTGAAGGACACGCGCGGTATAACGACTGGATATTTCATTGAGGGGCGCGGCGAAGTTACGATTGCGGACGCGATAAAGCAAGCCAAGGAAGGAGGACTCGATAATGTCGTCGTTGTCAAAAACAAAAATGGACGAACATTCCTTAGAACGAAAAGAAATACAACCTCTGACGACAACCTTACCGCATAAGGTCTTTAGCATTTCTGCCCTTGCGGTCAGTTTGATTCCTTATGTTTGGGTATTGGGGATCATAAGCCTCGCAATTCGAGCGAGACTCTATCTCGGGCATTGGCCGAAGCCATCCCATCCTGACCCAAAGCACTTGCCGTTCGAGTTTCACCAAGCGGTATTGTGGGCCATATTCGAAGGCGTAAAGTGGTCGATCGTGATCGTGCCGACTCTCTATCTCGCTAGCAGAATTCTTCTAAAAACGAAGCTAGGGCGTAGCCCGCTGCACATATATTTGCTCGGATGGGGCGTCATAGCATTGATGATCATTGTTCCCCACATCGATTTCGTAATGTGGTTCATGGATTGATGCAGCGATAACAAAAGATAGGGTCCTTGAGTAGAGCCTGTTCGGAGTTCCGTGACTCCGCGTTTCTCCTCGCGACTTTATCCACAGAACTCCGAACAGGGTCACACGTTTGGGATGATTCTACTCAAAAGAATTCCCCAACCCAAAGTCGTTGATAAAAGTCTTTAACACTCAGTATGACGACGCCATCATCTTCGAACGACTCGTCCCCAAGATATATCCCATAACAGGCTTCAAAGTGTGTCTTGGGATCTTGAACGAGCCGCTTAAGCGTCTCAGTCCAGGTCTTTTTCCACTTCGTGACATGTTTTGCTTCAAATCCGATATATGAAGCAGGTCGATTCATAATCTTTTTCTTTTTTTCGATCACGAAATCGACATCAAAACTATTCGTTACCGAGTAGTGGAAAAAATCTCGTCCCTTTTTATTGTAAGAGTTGTAGGCGCGTAGCTCGTTAAGAATCATCGACTCAAAAGCAAAGCCGCGCCACGCGTCTGGAAGTTCCTCGTTTAGCCAACCGGCTGCAGCCCGCGCCACGCCATGGTCAAAGAAATAAAACTTTGAATGGGCCACTTCCTTTGCGCGAATACCAAGTTTAAGCGCAGGAAGTCGGTACCCAACCAGTGTGTCTTCAAGTATGACGAAATAGTTGTCAACACTAGTTCGCTTTATTGCGGCTTGGCTTCCGATGGACTCTACATTGAGGAGTTGAGCGTGATGCTGAGCTGCGGTACGTAGAAATCTTGCAAATGGCTCGAGATTTCGCGTCAATGCTTCGGCCGCGATTTCCTCTTTGAGGTAGGTTTCTACATAACTCGAAAGCGTATCAATGGAATGGGCGACATCATTGACAACATGTGGCAGCGCGCCAAAATCGATGACAAATTTTAGCTGAGAGCTGTCATCAATTTCGCTAAGTGTCAGTGGAAACATATTGCATCTGATGGCGCGGCCAGCGAGCAGGTTTGCATGGTCTCGCTTTAGCTTCCTTGCACTGGATCCCGTCAGAGCGAAATTCAGTCCGGCCGTCTCGTAAAGATGATGTACTTCATTCAACAGCTCAGGAACCCTCTGAACCTCATCTATGACCACCCAGTCTCCGCGAGCAAGGTTTGCCGAACGCTTCCTTAGAAGTGATGGATTGCTGTGAAAGTCCAAATAAACATCTGATTTTAGTAAATTGATGTCTAACGCAGGTTTTAAATTTGATCGTAGCCAGGTGGATTTTCCAACACCTCGTGGCCCTAAGAGCAGAAATGACTTGTCGGGGGCATCGAGCAAACGTCTGAAATTATTATCTTTAATAAGCATAAGGCAATTTGTCCGGTTGAATTGGAGAAATAGAAGCAAAATCTCCAATGGCAGTGGAGATTTCGATTATATCAGGATGTGGAACTTGTGCAAAGAAGTCCGGTGGCCGCTGGCCTTCCAAATCTGAAGAACGGCTCATGTTGCTTGTTTTGATACCTGCAGTACGGCAATGCAGGGACAGCCGCACCGCGCCTCATCCGGGCAACGAAGATTGTGGGAAATTCAAGCACACTTCACGATCTATCCCGTAGTACGGTGTATTTGACGAGATGGTTTGACGCGATCTCTGCGTGCCGCGCTTTAACTCACAATGGTCAAACGGCGGGTAGTTGGCGCTTGCCTGAGGTAGATGAGCTTAGGGGCGCTTACGTGCATGGAATCAGCGGTGCTGTGCGTGCGAATTGGATGACGTTAGCGGATATATCGGGTAATTATTTTTGGTCGGCTTCCTCTTTCTCGTACGATACCGATGTCGCATGGATCGTGAATTTGGCGGACGGTAACACGAGCTTCAACAGTAAGAACGACGGCAACGCCGCCGTTGTTTGTGTTCAGTAGTTAGGGCGTGGTCCCCCCGGCATCCGTTTTATTGCATTTTATTTCCGAATCGGTTGCTGGCTATGCATTGTGGTCGCTCATTAATTGACGCACGGCGCTGGGGTTGCGGGGATGCCTGAAGGCATCGGTAACGATGGGGTGCTAGACTATCGGAGCAGTGGATTTGTCGTCGCCAGGTGCCTGTTGCTTGCATCGTGCATGACGGTTCTTGCCGCTCAGACTGGGCGCGTGCTCGGCACCGGAAAGACGGGCGGATATATGGGGTTTGGGATGCTAAGCAGCACCACCATGGATTCGGACACAGGAGCTACTGAAAAGTCGGACAAAATTGCCATGATTTCAGGAATCAGGCATGGCGTCTCCGAAACAATGGACTTGGGTATGCGCGGGAATTCACTTGGTCACTTGTTGCAGGAGTAGTCTTTGGCGAAGGCACCGCAAATAACTCTGATGTAGTAGCGATCACCGAGTGGATGCTGGGACCGTTTCAGTCGCGTGGATAAATCAGTCGTTCTGGACGGCAAACTCAAATTCGCCCATCTTCACGGCATTTTTGCCTGCCACAATCTTCACGCTGTGGGAGTATCCCGGCGCAAAGAATCTCGCAGCTGCAATTTTAAAATAGGCATAAAGGCCCTGATCGTAATCCTGCACCAGACTATTTTTATCGCTCGCGGTAAGGCCTACTTCGCTATTGCACATTGGCTCGGCAGCTTTTGCGTCAAACCTGCCAAATTCTACATACGATTTGTTGAAGTTGAGATCGCGAGACTTGGATGGGTAAAAGGATAAGCCGTCGACTTTCACATCAAGGACCTCAAGTCCTTCGATGTTTGGAAGGATTAAGAAGAGCGCGCAAAAATCTCGATGACGATCGTTGATGCTTGCACTCCGAAGCGTGCTTGAATTCCTGAGGACCTTAAACTTCGGTTCCTGGGGCTCCGCAGTTGATGATTCAGGCTGATCATAGCCTGGTGTGTTAATTTTGTGTGGCGGATCGAGGTAGAAGGCATCCTCAGACTGGTCGCGTCCGCAATTCGACAATGCCGATGAAACCATTACGACGAAAATTCCACGCAAAAAATTGTGCGATCTAATCATGGGGCTGCCCTAGCAAAAAATGGTTTAGATTAACCTCAAATGCGTGATCACAGGGTGTGCGTATACGCTAAATATTGAGGCCGTCAAAGGGCCCTTTTGAATCGTCGATCAGCTTTTGGAACCCAGTCATCATCAAGGGGAGGTTGGCTTTAGCCACCTGATCCGTGATGACACTGGGGATCAGACCCTTAAATTTGATGTCGAGCTTGTAAATGGCGTGGGTTTTGGTCTTGTCTTTACCCTTGGTTTTAAAGGTCCAAGAGCCAATATTACCCTTCAGGATGTTGGAGTCATCCAGGGTCCACCAGATCCTCTTTGGGCCATCCTCGAACATGTTTAGGACGTAATAAAAGGTTTTGACGATATTTAGTTCGTAGCGGACCTGGCAGACCGAACCGCTTTCTTTTGGGGGTAAGACATCAATTCTGGTAACACCCGGCAAATACTTGGGGTATTTATCGTATTTTTTGATACCCTCAAAAACTAAATCGAGGGTTCCGTTGAAAGTCGTTTCCGTTTCAAGGCTTGCCATACTTGACTCCCTTCCTTGCAGATCGCTAATCTTAAATGCAGGTGTATCTGTTCTGGTCGCTGTAAGTAATCGCTGTGAACACTCTACGCTGGACTGACGCTTATATGGATAATGCTATGACAAACGATGAAGTGTCGATGAAAGAGTTGGTTGAGTTTATTGCCAAGGCCCTGGTCGACGAAGTCGGCCGGATTGAGATCAATGAGATCGCTGGCAATCAAACCAACATTATTGAACTCAAGGTCGCGAAAGAAGACATCGGGAAGGTGATCGGCCGCCAGGGCCGGACCGCTGATGCCATCCGCACGATTTTGAACTGCGCAGCCGCCAAGCTGTCAAAACGCTATATTCTTCAGATTATTGACGAATAAACCTTGGCAGGCAAAATGAAGCAGGACTCGGCCAGCGCCATTATTGCTGGCGCCATCGAGTCGACAACGCTGTCTCGGGATGAGGCGTCGTTTTTTGCGTCGGAAGCGATGGCTGGAATCACGCTTTTCCGGCGAAATATTCCCCAGGATTCGAGTTGCTACCAGGCGACGAAATCCCTGACAAGTCAACTTCAGGCGCTGCGCCCGACCGGGGTGTCGCCCATGATCATCGCCATCGACCAAGAAGGCGGCCGCGTTGCGCGGATGCCCAAAGCTCATTTCCCAGATCTAGGCGCGGCCCAGAGGATTAGTGGCGGTGGGTTCGACCCGTCCTGCCTTGCAGTCCTGGAGAGCTACGGGATGGAAGTGGGGCAGGCGCTGCGAAAAGCTGGCGTTAACGTCAACTTTGCCCCAGTTCTGGACATCCTAACGGAACCAACCAACACGGCGATTGGTGACCGTGTTTTTGGCACCGATGCAGAGTCGGTCTGTCGCCGCGCTGGCGCTTTTCTGGATGGCATTCAATCGACCGGAATCCTCGGCTGTCTAAAGCATTTCCCTGGGCAAGGCGACGCTCAAGTGGACACCCATATGGGGGCCGCTGTGATCGACTTGCCGCGCAGTATCCTGGACAAACGCGAGTTTATTCCGTTTCGCGGCATGGTTCGAAAGGTCGATATGGTCATGATTTCCCATGCGATCTATCCCCAACTTTCCCGACGTGAAGCCAGTCGATCTCCGGAGATCATTGACGGATTGTTGCGCCAGGAATTTGGCTTTGAAGGCGTTGTGGTAAGCGATGACATGACGATGGGAGCGATCCCACAAGACGAACAGCAGTGGCAACAAGCCATTGTTGAAGCCGTTGTCGCCGGCACGGACCTGCTGCTCATCTGCCGTCATATTGAGCGTTGCCGTCTGGCAATCGAATCCTTACGCGCGGAGTCCGCAAGAAGTCCAGCGTTCGCCGCGACTCTGGATGTCGCGGCCTCACGTGTTCTTAAATTACGCGGTCAACTCGCGCCGCTCTAAAAGCAAATTATCGGCGGGGGACACCATTCAGACGTGGAAATAGGTAGCCAGTGTCGGCACGATACTGGAGCGCCCCACCAACACCCTGGCCAACGCCTCGGATGACATTTGCGCCGCCACGAATAGCAGCACCGCTGCCGCGAATCAAAACCCGGCCCGTTCCAAATGCCACGCGTCCAGTGCCACGGACGACTCCTGCTCCAAGTTGAGCAGTGCCACGGACGACTCCTGCTCCAAGTTGAGCAGCGCCCCTGGTTGCAAACACTCCGGCGCGACCAACGCCATAAAGGACGCGTCGAACAGGGCCAATAAGTCCAAGGTTCTTGCCAGTGCTCTTGCCTGATTTTTCAACAAGCTGGTCAGCCCAAATTAAGCGCAAGTCCCCATCGAGTTGGACGAATTGCGCATAGGCATTTGCAAACTTCGAGGTCATGGCATCCCGGGTCCGAGGGCTGCAGTAGTAAGAGTCCATGGCTTCGGCAAACGCATAGTGCGAGAGCTCACTGGCCGAAAGGCTCCGCCGCAGGCTCCGGTAGTTGACGGTGTCTTCCGACGGCAGATCGGCGATGTCTTTATCAAGAGCGGACAGTAGGGACATCTTCCATTCCGTAAACGGTGCGTCCTCCTGGTCGCCAATATTCAAAAGGCCGTCGTCGTCGGTGGAAAGCCTCGCCAGATGGATTGAAACAGCCTGACTGACGCGGCGCACAAGGGCATGACGGATGGCGGCGCTGTTGTTGCGAATATAAATGCCAAGGCGGGCCTCGCCACCGTTTTGTGATTCCAAGATGATGCAAGAAGCCAGTTCAGACTTTTCCGTAATGCGGACCGGTCCGTCGAGCAAGCGACCTTCGTCGCGTGCGATGGAGCAGTCATCGATGCCTTCGTCGGGCTCGCCGTCGAAGGCTTTTTCCGAAATTACAATTCTATTTCCAGTGGCAAAATAAAGATTCACGAGGTTCAGAGGAAGTGCGCCAAGGGCTGCAGCGACAGGTTCTTTGCTGTCCTCGTCAGCCTGGATCAAGGAAAGCCCATCGATGATGGAGGCAACCTTGTCGTCGATCGGGTCCGGGGTGCTGTCAGCGCCGCAAGCATTTTCGCTGACGGTGCTGCCGGCGGCAAAGTTATCGAGTGTTTTGATGTTAGACGGCTCGTCGCCTCCGGTTGAACTTTTGCATCCTATCGCTGTAAAAGCCAAGGCCATAACAGCCGACGTAATTTTGCCCAGCTTCATTGGAGGTCCTCTCTGAAGGTCTTTAAAATTTGAAAAAAATCAGGTTGCAATCTTGAAGAACAAAAACGTTCCCAGCAGAGATTGTATCCCGAACGCCACGCCACGCATAATTTTACAGCGTCGGGCGGATCAGTTTATCGCTGGCAACTTCGCGACCATCCGTCGATTTCATGAATTCATTTACGAAATCCAAGATACCGCGGGTCGTGCGCGCCGCAATTGTGTTGATCTGCGACGGATGGGGCATCCGGCGGCGATCCACTTCGATGGTCAGGGCAGGGGCGTGGTGACGCCAATAAACAAAGTCAGAGAATTCCCCGGAACTTGGGTAGTCATCGTAGCTCTGCCGCGCAACGGTGCCAATGCTCCGCGCAGTGCGCCAGGCCAAGCGCGTTAGAAAAGGCGCGTCAGGTGGAGCTTCTTTGGTGTGGCACCACGGCCATAAAACTCCGTCCGTTCCAGAATGCAAGGCAACAGCCGCCTGAACATTGACGCTGTCGACAAGGTCTCGCACGGCACGAGCCTCGGGCGTTTTAAATGACTGTCGGTCAGGGCGAAGTGGATAAGAGTAGTCACGGTTGATGTCCCGGTGGTCGGCATCATCGCGGGTTCCCATCTCGTGGCCATCCGGGTTTACCAGCGGTTGAATGTGAAATGCGTAGCGCGCCAGCATCGTGGCAATTTCTGGTTGGCGTTGATCGGCAATCAGCGTCTCAATTAAATGAAGGGCTGATTCTGTCGCGATTTTTTCGTCGCCGTGATGGGTGGCATTGATCACAATCGCGGGTTTGTTGGCGCGGTCGCGTAACGGTCCAAAGCCAATGGTTATGATCCCGATTTCGCGTCCCTGGCCAGAAGTTCCCATGATTCGGTACTGGATCAGATCTGGTTCGCGGGCGGGCAGTGATTTCATCCAGGCCGTGATTTCAGCCTCGGTGTGATAACGAAGGCCCGGGTTTTTGCCTCGCGGTGCGGCCATAGCGCCACAGCCATCGACGAACCCAAGGCAAATCGACAAAACGAAAATAAAGGTGAATGTCCTATTCACGGTTTCTCAGATTCAGGGGACACGGTTGTGGGCCCCGTTGCCGTGTGCACGGCCAGCAAATGCACGCGATGGCGCGTGATTTGAAGGACCTCGACCTGGAGGTTTGAAATGGTCAACTTTTGGCCGGCTTCCGGCAGTTGGCCTAGCCTTTGTGCGACGAAGCCCCCAATTGTATCGGCGTCTTCGATGTCCTCGGGGGAAAAGTAGTCTTCAGGAATCGCAAATTGGTCGAAGAATTCATAGATATTTGTCGACCCCTGGACGTGAAATATCCCGTCAGATATTTCCACGAAATTCGCTTCTTCGGTGTCGTGTTCGTCTTGGATCTCGCCGACGATTTCTTCAAGAATATCTTCCAAAGTAACGATGCCAGCAGTTCCGCCGTATTCGTCGATGACCACAGCCATATGGTTTTTGCTGCGTTTTAAGTCTTTAAAAACTTCGATGATCAATTTTGTTTCGGGAACGAAAAATGGAGCACGCATTAATTTAGCGATGGAAAATTCACCGGGAATGCGCCCCCGATGATGCGCATACTGTAAAAGATCTTTGACTAAGATGATGCCGACCACATGATCGATGGTTTCTTGGTAGACGGGAATGCGTGAATGCCCTGTTTCCAAAGCAACGGTCATTAATTCATCGAAGGTCACGTCGGAGGCCAGGGCATCGATCGCTGTTCGAGGGGTCATGATCTCCCGCACGCGGGTTTCGCTTAAGTCGAAAACGCTGACAATCATTTCCTTTTTGGTTTCTTCAAGGACGCCAGCTTTTTCGCCCTCTTCGACCATGTACTCAATTTCTTCTTCGGTGATGGCGCGGTCTCGTTTTCCTGTCCCGCCAAAGCTTTTCATTACGGCGAGGGAGGCTTTCGCCATGGGCAGTACCAAGGGAAGCATCAACCAATGCAGGGCCGTGAGGAACCGCAGGGATGCCATCACAAGTTTATCGGAACGTGCGGAGGCATAGGACTTAGGAATTAATTTTCCGCAAATAAGGATCAAAATAAAGGTGACGGTGGTGGCTAGAATTCCAGGGGCACTGGAGCCACCATCCTGAAATTGCAAGGCCATTGCCGCTGACATGGCGGCAATGATTAGGGTGTTGCTGATGACGATGGCGGCATTGAGGCGCTCTGGGTGAGTCAGCCAAAGGTTGATGGCCCTTGCATCACTTTCATTTGCATTTTCGAGAAGTTGTTTGCCCTTCATGAAACCGGCAGCGGTGACAGCGGAATCGGCGGCCGAGACTAATGCATTCAGAATGGTTGCAGCACCGGCAAGCATGAGATTAAACATCGTTTGGTCCGAGGAAATCATGTCACCTTCCTCACGCAGGCGTTCCATTTTCCAACGAGGTCGTTCATGAGAGTTTCCTGCTGCTTGAACATCAAGTCTTTTTCTGCGGGCTTCTGATGGTCGTGCCCGCACAGGTGCAGGATGCCGTGTGCAAGCAGGAAACAAACCTCGCGGGCCACATCATGGCCATCTTCGCGGGCATTTTTTTTTGCGGCATCGAGGCAAATGATTATGTCGCCAAGGAATTTTTCGTGATCAAAAGAAACAAGCCCTTTTTTTGTACCGCGCAGCATCTGGCTGTTGCGGGCGATTTCTTTTGATGGTTTTTTTTCAGTGGAGCTCTGCGCAATCAGCCTTGGTGTGACCCACTCCATTTGCGGAAAAGACAAAACATCTGTGGATTGGTCTTTGTTGCGGAATTGGCTATTGATCTTGCGCATTGCGGCTGGGCCGACAAAAGTGACGTGGATTTCGAGGCTATTTACCTCAAGGCGCCGTGCCATGTGCAAGACGAGTTCGCGGACGCGGCGTTCGTTGATCTTCCAGGTAGGAAGTGCGGAAGTGATTTGGACAGAGGGCGCGGGCACTTGGTCAATTACCTGTGTCTTCATTGGGAGTTGTTTTTTTCGTGGCGCTAGTGATGGCAACGATCTTTGCGCCGCTGCCAGGGTTTACCACCGGAGGCGTAGAAGTTGTTTTGTTTTGTAATTTCAGTCCCCGCGCCTCGCCCATCGAATTTGTGATGGTCATGGAATCGAGGCTCGAAATGCGGACCTTGGATTTTAGGTCGGACTGGTTTGTGGCGGCCGTGATTTCAGAGAGAGGCTGCGCAGCGTTCAGCAGGTTCTGCGAAATTTTTTTGGAAGGCGATGTTTTTGAGTCGGTTTTCATGATCACTCAGCTTAGCACAATCTGTCGTCGAACGGCTTCTGCCACTGGCCACCGTGTGGGGGAAGTCCCTGCAGTCGAAAGCGGCGCTCAAAGGTGCTTTCGTAGGCATGCCCGGCAAAAAAATCAATCGGTTCAGAGGGCGTCAAACCCGCTCTGCAAAAGGCCTCTCTGGCTTCTTTGAAATAAATTTCTTGGTCGGTCTTCATCCAGACGAAGCCATTTGGAGCTAATTTCGTGGCCAGCAGGGCGGCAAAGGCCTCGTCGACGAGGCGATTTTTACTCTGGGCTCGTTTGAGCCATGGATCTGGAAAGAAGATAACAAATCCATCGACTTCACCATCGGCAAAGATAGAGTCCATGGCCCGAGCGTTGCCTAAAACGGTTATGACGTTGCGATGGCCTTGCCGCACGGCGCGCTCTGCGGCCGTCACAACCCGTTTAAAGGTAATGTCCATTCCGATGAAATCAGCGTCTTGGTGGTTTCCAGCCATCTGATTTAAGGTCAGACCCAAATGGCAGCCAATTTCCACAATCAACTTTCGATTTGACGGCGCCTGATTTTCCCGTTGGCCAGCAAAGGCTTCGCGCCAATGACCCCGACGATCTTTGAGGGCAGAACCCTGCAACACGGGAATCGAGCCGTCAGCCAATGCCGCCGTCATTTTGGCGACATAGGGATTTACCGAAGGGTTAAGCGTGGACGAAATATCCTTCAGAATGTCTGTCGGGCAGAGCGGCATCTGGGTGCTCGTGGTCATTTGTGAATGGATGGCAATGCTGTTGGGAGAGGGGCCCGCTTGCCACATACTGGCGGCGAAGCTGTAAGCCGGATTCTGTCTGCCGCATCGACTTGCGCCTAAACGGGAGACCATCATTCATCTGGGAGTGCCGTTGCCGACACCCTCATGCGACCTACCCGAGGACCTGCCGGGCCAGCAGCCGGTGCAGTTGCCTGCGCCGAGTCCTCCTATTTGGTCTTGCTCAGGATGGGGTTTGCCGAGCCGGTTTGTCGCCAAACCGCTGGTGTGCTCTTACCACACCGTTTCATCCTTACCGCCGCAGGCTTTTCAGACTGCGGGTTGGCGGTTTGCTTTCTGTTGCACTTTCCGTCGGGTTGCCCCGCCTGGCCGTTAGCCAGCATCCTGCCCTGTTGAGTCCGGACTTTCCTCCATGGTTCATGGCCGTTCCGTTGCCGGTTTGGCCCTGTCCCACCGCGATGGTCCGCTTTGCCGGACCTGCTGTTTGCGAGCAGGCCCCTTCCCGTCGCGCAATGTAGAGCCGGTGGGGTTTTGTTGCAAGAGATTTTAAGGGATTTTAAAACTTCCTTGCAGTTTTAAAACGGCATCGTAGTCATCATCTGGGGCCGTTCGGTTGCGGTGGTGTTCTCCGCATTTTTCGCACCGGTAATGAATCATCAGGCCCTTGTTCCCCGTGTTTTCATATCCGACTGGTTTTAACTGCCCTTGGCATGGGTTTGCGCGGTCGCCCGGATTGATGTCCACGTGCCGTGAATGCAGGCACCAGGTGCAATGGTCGCGGCAAGTTTGGGGCGCCGGGGGCACCTCTCGCCCGCAAAATAGGCAGGTGAACCCGTCGTTGATCTTGGTGAAACGCCCGTTAGCACTCAAAGTCAAGTCCCTCGATATTGTTTAAGTCACCGAAACTAAAGGGGAATGCGATTTCGATTGAGGTTTTTAGCTAAACAAACTCGCGTCCGCTCCGAAACCAACGAAGGGTACCGGGATTGATCCCATGAAATTATAGAGGATCCTTCGATATTGTTTAAGAAGCTTCCATCGCTGCAAAACCAAGTGCGCGTCCTCTTGTGCGCCCTGTTCGGTTGGTTTGCTTTTTTTACCGCAGGGTGCGGCAGTTCTGGCGGTGCCGAAGGCGACTCCAGCAGCGGTGGTGGCGCCCTTTACGGATCGGACACAATCAGCGGATCGATCTCCGGTCAATCGGGCGGTCAGAGCCGTATGGCCGGTTGGGTCGTCGTCCTGACGGAAAGAGATACCGGAATTTCTAGGGTTGGCGAGGTCAATAGCTCTGGTATTTTTACCATCAATGGCGTGCGCTCCTCGGTTCCCCACGGATTGAACCTGCTGTCGCCCGACTACCTTGTTCGCGGAACATTTGCGGTTGCAGCATCGACTTCAGCGAAGCTGCAGACTTTTTTTACCATGACTAAAACTAATTTGCCGCGCCTCATCCATCGTGGCTATGTGGTGACCCCCCAATCAATGGATGGAATATCCCTTTCGACAGATACTATCGCCGATGCCGATGGTGACGGTGCTCCGGATGGCTCATCTAGTTTGGGTCTGGTGGGAACATCGACGGTGGATTTGGATGGGGACGGAATTCCCAATGACCTCGATCCTGATATCGATGGCGATGGTCTATTGAACGTATTTGATGCGGACGATGATGGCGATGGAACTTTAGATGTTGTGGACACGGACGCCAATGGAAACCTGATCATCGATTCGGCGGAAGCCTTTAGCGATCAGAACTTCAAATACGGAATTGAATATCTAGCAGCCTCGGTCGAGGTTCATCCGGTGGTCGGTGGGACGACCAAAACTTACTTGAGCCTTGCGACAAAATTGCGTTCGGGAGTTTCTCCTCTCAGTGTCCAAGTTCGCGGACCACAAGCATTGCTGAATGGGTCCGTGATTGAGGCCACCAGCACGACTCCGGAGGCGGCATGGGACAAACGCCTGTTGGATGACGGAGGCAGCGAGGACGGATTTTCTGGTGATTCGATTTACGCCAAAAAAGTTTTACTCGGAACTGGCAAAAGCCCACATCCATTTCAGGCTTTATTTTTGCAGCTTGGCTTTGGTTCAGCAGAATCTCCGGTGTTTGCCGAGTATCCGTTAACTTTTCCTGACATTGATATCGGTACCATGACCTTTACCTGGAACGGTCCGACCAGGACGGTAGCCAAGGTAACGACTTCTAATCCATTCGGAGATCTGACGACCTACTCGTGGGCGATATCAATCAGTGACGCAGACGGTGTTAAAATTTATGAATCGACTTTGGTTACGGCAGAGACCCAGACCATCGTGATTCCAGACAAGCTGCTGAGTACCGGCAGCGTTTATACTTTCCAGGCGACCGCGCAGCTATTGGACCGCATTGCTGGATATCCAGCCTTTATCGTCTACAGCGCAAGCCAGAGCATCACTTACTGAACAATTATCCCCGGGGCACCATGGGTATTATTGCCTTGGGCTTATCAGCCAATCTTCTGCCGGCGGAGGCGACCTTTTAGGTGCGCGTGACCTTGACCGAATCCCAGCGGCGACCCGTCATGCAGTATGGCTGCGCGACCGCGGTCAATGCACAATGGAATAGGCTCACGGGCAATCTGAGTAAATCTTGGGCAGCAGGAAGTCAGTCCGGTTTCAAAAAAGGGTCGATCGTCTGCATGGTTCAGGATGACGAGCGATAATTACGGCGTGCATTTCGGGGGCCGGCCCGTTAATATCGAGGAGTAGTTTGAGCCAGGCATCTTCTGATGGTTTAGGTGAAGGGGTAACGCGCGATGATGTTCACAAAAGAAGATTTTAAGGTCGACAATGTACGCGATCTGGTTGAGTTCCTTCCGATCGTTCTTTTTATTGGTTTGGTTGCCCCGTTTTTAATCGCAGCCTACACGCTGGGATTTGTGATGGATGCTACGGGCTGGTTGAAGACATCGTCGTAAGGCGTGTGGCTTCGGCGATCAGGACATCCCTGGTTAGAGGCCCAGCCTCTTTGTAGCGGATCACCCCGGAAGCATCGATGAAGAAGGTTTCTGGGACGCCGTAAACTCCATAGTCCAGACCGACCTTTCCCGTTTCATCGATTCCGATCAGAAAAGTTTTACCAGCTTTCTGGGCAAATTCTCGCGCAGCGTCCGGTGTGTCTTGCACGGCAATCCCGATGACTTGGATGCCCTTGTCCTTCCATAATTGCCAGAATATTTCGAGCATTTCAGATTCTTCGCGACAACTCGTGCACCAGCTTGCCCAAAAATTCAGGATGACGGGTTTGCCTTTAAAGGCAGCGAAATCTATTTTTTCTCCGCCAATGACAAGGGACGGAACCTCAAAGGTGGCTGCCGATTTTCCGACGAGTGCCGACGGGATCTTTTGGACGTTGACAAAAAGGCCGCGCGTCAGCAGCCCAACCACAGCAATGGCGGCCAACAATAGTGCAAGGGAAACGATCCGATGGCGGGTCTTGGCAGAATTCATGGCGCACCGCCCTGGTCTTTGAATATTGATTTTTCAAGAAGCGCTTTGTCCACGCCTTGGTTGTGGTCGCCCGGTTTTTTATACTCTTCAGAATGCTTGACCATGAGTTTTCGAGAATTCATTTGCAGGGGGAGTGCAGGCATTCCAGCAGCGACAGGTTGGCTCACGCCAAGGATTGTTCCTTCGACCACCACGCCTTGGCCTTCTTTGAACATATCGGGCGGGGCACCGCGGTGCTGCACGGAAATGTCGTGCCCTTTTAGATCGGACATGTTGAATTTTAATTCCAGTTCACTGGCCTTCCAAACCACGGAACCAGGGGTCACCATTCCACCAACACGCACCGTTTTTCCCATGAGATCAGCAGCCTTTGCTACGGCCTCATCCGGCGTATAAAAATAGACGGCGTTGTTTCCTAATTGCACGGAAACCAGTGCGACAATCGCCGCGCCAATCACCGCGCCGCCCAACCACCATTTCAGGCTCTTTTTGCGTTTTCCATTTCTATTTCTATCTTCATGATTCATTTGGCTGCTCCACGCAGGGCGATTAAAATGCGTTGCAAGCGACGTTGCTCCCGCAACGCCCAGATAGCGTAACCGGCGACAAACAGCAAACCTGCCACGTAGGCGGCAATGATGAAAGACCAGTCATTCATACTGTTCATGTGAGCGCAGCTCCCGTCTGGGATTCAAGTTCCCGATTCAGTTCAATGCTGCCAGTGCGCAGCCAAGCAAGCCAAAGTGTCATCAACACCATCGCCACGATACCAGCAATAAGCACCGTCAGCATTTCAGGCGCCATGGTCGATCCACCGGAACGGATGATCGTCGGCGGTTGATGCAGGGTGCGCCACCAGGTCACGCTTTTATAGATGATTGGGACGTCGGCAAAAATAAATATGGCAAGGCCCGAGCAAACCGCGAGGCGTTGACGCCCGGCGGGCAGGGCAGAATGAAGCATCAGGTATCCAGCCAAAAGGATTGCAAGCAGGAATGTTGTCGTGAGGCGCGCGTCCCAAGTCCACCAAGTTCCCCACGTTGGCTTGCCCCAGATCGATCCCGTCAATAGGGCAAGGCCCGTCATCAAAAGTCCCGTTTCGGCAAGGGCGCGTTGCCAGGTCAGGAATTTTTCGTTACGCGTCCACAAGGCAGCGGCACCGGCGAGGGCTAGAAATAGGCTCGCCGCAAAGGCCGAAATAGCGCTGGGAACATGCAGGTAAATGATTCGGTAGACTTCCCCCTGATTTTGATCTGGCGGGACCACGGCAAGGGCAGCAGCCCAAACCGCCAGAAGGCATGTCCAGACAGCAATTCCAGTTAACATCAGTTTACGGGGCATGGGGTTTCACCTTAACGGTCATCTTGTGACGGGCTCAAGACCTTCCCCGGTTTTAATCGCTTTTCACCAATTCGCCAAACAGCAAAATCCCCAGGGTCAGGAAGATTACATTTGCCGAAATCGACACGGTGACCCATCCGCCGATCATGCTGGCGGCCGCAACCATGGTCTCCGGCGCGACAATGGCGGCTCCGCCTTGGGTGCCGGCCAACAGTAGCGGGGTTGACAGCGGAAAGTATAGCAGGGGAAACAGGACGGTTCTGGCGTGGGCTCGTAGGGTCATGGCAGCTAGCGTGACGCCAAGGCTGCCCAAGCCAGCCACGGTGAGCAGGCAGAGGCCGGTAAATGCAAGGAGGCGATCCAGGGGCAGAGACACGCCGCAAAAGAGCGCGCTGATGGCGATGGAGGGGACTAGAATGGTTGCCCCTTGCATGAGGACTACAGCCAGCTTGGCAAGGAAAATAGCGCTCGGCGAAACCGGGGTTGCGCGCAACAGGTCAAAGGCCCGGTCCTGATATTCAGGGTCAAAAACGCGGGAAAGAGCCGTTTGCGTCGCCAAAATGAGGCTCAAAAAAACCTGGGCAACGAATGCCGCAGGACGCAACTCGGGTGCGGGCTCGCCAAACGTGAAGGCGATCACCACGAGGATGACCATTGCAAAGAGGATTGGAGAGATGACGCGCTCGCGGTCGGCAAATTCGGCTTTGAGCGTCTGCCGAAAGAGGATGCGAAATTGGGTCAGCAGGTTAGGCGTTTTGGGGGCCGCTATCATGATCGCCCACCCGTCGCGGCGACACCGAAAAGAAAATCAGTCTTTATCTCCAAAACGCGCGTGGTAATTCCTGTAAAAATACGGGTGTCGTGGGAAACAATCACCGCAGCCCCACTATTTTCCAGATGCCGGCGCAACGTAAAAACAAAAGTCGCGACGGCATCTTCATCGAGCCCCGATACCGGCTCATCGAGCAGCCATAGCGGAGTCCCATTCAAGACCAAGCGCGCTAAAGCGAGGCGCCGTTTCATGCCTGTGGAAAATTTGGCAACAGGCAGTGCGTAATTTTCGAGCCCCCGGGCCATAGCAGTTTCATTGGCGGTTCCCGCGGTGATTCCCGAAATTAGTGGATGATCTAGCTTCCATTCAGCCAGGGATTTTTGAAGGGAGTCAGCAGAAACTTTTTTTCCGCTGCGCAACTCGTGCCAGAAATGCAGGTTCGCCGCCGCGCCGAGTTTTAGGTGAAAGCCGTTGGCCTCTGCCGGCAGGTATTCAAAATGCTCTGAAATGCTCTCAATCTCGCCCTTCTGGGGGTCCAGAAGTCCAGCGCAGATTCGCAGGAAGGTCGATTTTCCGGCGCCATTGGGGCCGCGCAGATGGATCAGTTCGCCAGGCAAAACCGTGAGGTCCACATTTTGGAATAAGGTTCGTCCCGGATAGGAAAAACCAATGCCTCGGGTTCTTAAAAAGGGATTCAAAGTGGGGGTCGACTTTCGTTAAAATTCAGCGACGTTCACAAACACAGTACCGTTCAAACGCCTTTCGATCACGCGTTTGTTGCCGACACCAATATCTTCGGCCCGCGAGGAAACTTCAAGATTGATCAGGCCACCATTAAGGAAAATCCCCATACTTGGGCCGGCAGATTCCCATCCGGCTCGCAAGGCGGCCAAGGCGTAACTGCCGGGCAGGTGCCCGAGGGTGACTTCAACCCCCGTATGGATTTTTTTCTCCAAGGTGATTTCCTTTTGAAGCAGTCGGTCGGCTTCGATGCAAAAGGAAATGCGCGCAGCGCCCTTGACCTTTGGGGTCATGCTGAATCCTATCGTCAAGTCTTGGGGCACCGTATAGGAATCCACGCCATCGGTGCCGCTGGTGTATTTCGTGCCATTAAAATGATGGATCGTCAGGCCCAAGGTCGGAGCGTGCTTTTCACTCATTCGCCAGAGAAACCCAACCGTGTCGTCGGTGCCGGTGAATTCTTTTTTGTTATCAGAGATGAAACTTGAACGCTCCGATGCCGTGATAAGTTGATCGTAAGTTGCATCGCCGACCACATCAGTTTGAGTGAAGCGATTGCGAAAAAAACCGACGCTGACAAGGCCCTTTGGTTCCGTAATGCTGTAGCCGTACCCAGTGCCTGAACGAATCCGGTATGCCGTGCTGATGGTTGAATTGTCATCCGCAGCACTGACGGCGGCGAGTTGAGTGTCGTAGTAGGGCAGAAACATGAAACGCCCCAGGACAGCCCCGGCTGAAAGGGTGTTCCGGAAATATTGGCGTTCGCCCTCGGCGGCCGCAAGAAGCGCCTTTGCCACCGCAGGATCATCGGCAGCATTTTGGCTGCGAAACGATCGGTTCATGGAATACGTGTTCGCATTTGCGCCAATCAAAATGTGCGGAAAATACACCTTCCGGGCAAATGGAATTTTGGCGTCTTTGCCTAATCCAAAGCCGCCAATCCCGGCCGGGTTTTGCCAGGCTGCGTCCATATCATCAGCCATGCTGGCTATGGATCCACCCAATGCGGACGCGCGCGCTGAAGTGAAGTTGTCGTCATCCAGGACCGTTTTTTCGCTGGCAGCAGCAGCCGTGCTTTGTCCCAAAGCTGGCGCCGCCAAGGTCTCAGCGAGCGCAATCAAGTAAAGTAATTTTGTGTACTTCCTAAACAAATTCCCTCCAACAACTGGTCGAGCCAGATTGAGGAGGGAATCGGCCAAAAAGGCGGAAACTTAAGGGGTTTTTGTCGCGTCGGGTTAGCGCCCGCCGGACTCAAGGCTCGATGCCGATTCGATCATTTGGGGGTGCCAACGTTGCCGCAGCTTGATGAAATCATAGTCTTTCGAGTTCTTATTGTTGGTGACCAAGGTTCCCAACGGAGTCTTGCGTTGGCCCCCGATGTCGACTTCATCAAAGTTGACCTTAGTCTTGTCACCCTTTCCGGACTTGCCTTCCCTGGTGATGAACTTTTCGCGGCCCTTGGCGGCTTTAGCCCATGCTGTTTCAGCGGTGAGTTCTGTAATGGCTCCCGCCGTGCTTGCGATTGCGGCAAAGGCCAAGATTAGTTTTCTTAGGTTTAGGCAGGACATGGGTTCCCTCCGGTGCGTCTTTCCTCAATACTATACTTACGGAACAATCCGTCCAAATCTTAACCTGAATCGGGCGTCCCGACAGAATGTGGTCGGATCGCCGTTGAGGTGAATGTAAGTGACCAAAATTAAAGCGTTATTCTTAGTGTTGTGGATTTTTGTTGGCGATGCGTCGCCCCAAATGTCGGCGTTTGGAGCTGTGGCAGTTCCATCGTTCAAGGGGCCGCAGCCGGTTTTACGCCTCGGAGACTCCCCGGAAATGTTGCGCCTTGACCCGAGGGGACGATTTCTGGCGTTTCGTCAGGGAGAAAAACTGAAGGTTTTGGACCTGAAGGATTCGGCGGTGCATTTGGTGGGGCATGTGCCAGATGGTCCAGCCTATACGTGGGCTCCCGATGGCTTTCGATTGCTGTATATAAATATCCCTGCTCCGACCGAGTTGGATCAGAATGGTAAGGCGATTCCGACGACGCACATAGAGGTTTTTGATGCGGCCCTTGGGCAGAGTAAGACGGTGCGTAAATTGGCTTCTGCAACCGGATTTCCGACGATGGATCCGCGGACCCTTGGTGCGTACCTTTTCACACCAGATGGCCTAACCACCGTAAAACTTACATTTCCCGACGACCGTTTGGCTAAATGGCAGATTGCGCACCGCGACAACGGAAAAGGCAAATACGTTGCAACAGGCCGCGGGTTGCTTTGGTTCAACGGTGATGGAACGAAAATGATTCAGCTGGAAGACGATGGTGGGGCATTGGAATCGTTTTCCGTCAGTCCTGATGGGTCGGCGGTTACGTGGTCAACGGTGGATGGGTATGTGTACCGAAGTCGCGAGGGGGCTCCCGCAGAACTCGTCGACCGCGGTCGTGATCCTGCTTGGCACCCGGAAAAAAATGAATTGATCTATGCCGGAGCCCGAATGAGCGGCAACAAAATTTCCGGATACGATTTGAAGGTGGCGGACGGCAAGGAAAAGCGGTTCATCACAAATACGCCATTCTCGGACGAACGTTGGCCTCAGTGGCATCACGCCGGCAAGCGTATTTTCTACACGGTGGCGCGGACCACCGACCTATTTATGGTCGAGCAAAAGCCCTAAAAAGCCGTGAGGAACGATGGCATGAGATTCTTCGGCGCGGCGACATTTCTCTTCGTTTCATCTGGTCTGGCTCAGGCGGGATCAGGGAAGTTGCCAGAAAATTTTTTGAAACTCGGCGAGGAAGACCGGGTGGCCGCACTGGCGCCGATTTTCCAACCATCCCCATTTGAATCTGCTGTTTTGGATTCGCCGGAACAACAGAAAATTATCGCTGGGACCGATGTTCCGCCAGAGCGTTTGCACGGTTATATCAGGGTCAATCCACCCAAGGGCACGTGCATCAAGATTGAACGTTTGACGCAGGAATCCGATCCTGCGGCGGTGCGTCCGCCGATTAAAGTTTGTAAGCCAGAAGACGTTCCGTTCAGATTGGGCGAGATGGATGAATTCTCGGAGTTGACGTGGATCGTGCGAGTAAACCGCATGGATCAGGGGACGCGTGTTTCTTGGCGATTGCCCTATCGAATTGCTTTCGTGGTGCCATATGCCGCCAAGCTGCCCGCGGAACCCGTGCCAATTTACATCCGAAGTTGCGAGGCCAGCATTTCAGCTGAGATGGGTCGACGGGTTTTCGTGAACACGTTCAGTGGCGAAAGATGGTTTATCCGTTTTCCGTCGAAAGATTATGCGATGGATTCAGGCGCCGATTTTAATCTTGATACGGGAAATGCACCCCTTGTTAAGAATGGATTCGGGTTCCGTGTCGCTCGTCGGCGCAGTAAAGTTCTTGAGGAACGCGAGGCCCGCAAAAATCCCAATAAAAAACCGGTAAAAAAAGTCGAGGCCAAGCCAGCAAAAAAAGCGGCAAAAGCGACTCCGACGCCCACTCCGGAGCCGTCCAAAGGTCCGTTTCAGCCGACAGATTACGGTTGGAAGATCTCTCGCTTCAATTCGTTCTATATGAATGCATCAAACTTTATGCCGGACGGTGCGGTGACTCCCGGCATGAAGGGCGATTGTCGTTATACCTTTGAAACTTCTGGGGTGGAATATCCCGAAGGCGGCTTGATCGAGTGCCACGGACCAGATCGCTTTTCTTACGTTTATTTGCCCTTAAACTGCCTGCGCGACAAAAACTTTCGGGCCGAGCGTGTGGAGCCCCCTAAAAAAGAAGAGCCAACCCCGGTGCCTGTGGCGACTCCAAAACCGCATTAAAGCGCGAGGCTCAGATGGCGGTTAGGTATTTAATGGATTCTTCGACCTCGACAAGATCTTCAGGCGTAGCTTTGAGGTAACGCATCAGCATCCATGAATTTCGGTCGCCAACATAGATGGCAGGCAACTCTGGATTTTTGAAGGCCGCCAACACCTCATGCGTCGCCAGCACACCAGATTTCATTCCGTGTTCAGCCATGAATCCCGTTGCGTCCTGTTTCGTGTCATTGGTGAAAATATTGATGTAGTTGATCGGAAGTCGTGCCGTCCGCGCTTGCAGCCGCAAGATCTCAGGCATCATTTTTACGCAGGGAGCGCACCAGGTTGCCAACATCACGACCACCGTCATTTCACCGCGGGCTGGTTTGTAAACAAATTTTTCTAAGCCTGGTAATGCAATCGCATTGAATGAGGGAAAGGGAAGCCATTCATGCACGTAACCGTCCGTGTGGTCCATTTTGGATTTCACGTCCGGAGCGGGATGGGCATCTTCTTTTTTTGGGCCCTTTTTGCCATTGAGCTTTTGATCGACCGCTTTCTTGAACTTGCCGTCTTGCTCGTCTGCCTTGGGTGGGTCGTTGGCAAGGGCTGTCGGGACAATGGTCAAGGACATTGGAATAATAAAAACCAATAATTTCAATATGTTGTGCGATTTTTTTCGCATATTTGGCCCCGATCAAATGTTCCCTTACACTTGATTGTAGCATGAACATCAAAAAGCAAATCGCTGAGCAGTGGCATTTCCGGTGGCCGGTGATGGAAGTCCTCATTGGGGGAGCTTCTTCTATCGACACGCCTTCCACGTATGTGCGCACCATGGAAGAGGCTACGCGGTTTCTTTTATCCTATGGCTACAATCCAGATAACCCGTCCGATGCACGAATGATGCATTCTGTGATTGTGGAGGCATTGACCTTTATTGAACGCGAACTGATGCCTCGGGAGTGGCGCAATGGCATTCGCCCACCCGACGAAATTATTGTTTGCGATGATCCCCGGTGGCTGCTGGTTTGGGCGGCCGAGCTCGAGGACGCCCATCGGATTCGACGTGCATGGGCTTGTGCCGTGCTGCGCGTCATGCACTCCATTGCGCACATCGAGGGTTCTTATCGATATGTGAATGTTGATGCTGCTCGCGCACAAATTAAAGCACGATTCGAGCCTTTTTTGCGGCACAACTCTGCGGGCGAGGTTTCGAGCTTTGGACAGGACGGTGCCCTCGTTAGCCTCGTAAAGTTTGACTGGAAGTCCGCGAAGTCACGGCAGTCCATTTTGCTTAAGCTGCTCCATAAGCGGGCCAATGTTGCAGAGACAATATATGATCTCGTCGGCGTGCGGTTAGTCGTCAGTAATCAGGCGGATGCTTTGCTCTTAGTTCGAATGATGACCGATTTCGGAATTGTCAGTTATGCAAACTGCATTCCTGCACGGGCACGAAACAACATGGTTGATGTCGATAAATTTCGGCACGAGTTGGATGAGTTGCGCGGCCTACTCATGAGCGACAAGATTTCCCCGGAACAGTTCAAAAGACGGATGTCGAATTTGGAGCTGCCTTCGCCCGAGGAGGATGTGGACAACCCCCATTCGGCGGCCACCTACCGATCTATCCAGTTGACTGGCCGTCAGCTCATCCGTGGTATGAATCCAGCTTTTCAATGGCTGCAAAGATTTGATGAGGCGGCTGATGCCTTGGGGCATAGTCCTGCGGCAAGAGCCTTGACGGAGCTAGCGGCAGCGCTGCGAGGTTGGCGTGGGATGGATCGCGAGGTCGACATGTGCGCCTTTTTTCCTTTCGAGATTCAAATTATGGATCAGACGTCGTATATGCAGAACAGCCAAGGGGCTGCGGCCCACGGGCGCTATAAGAGTTCCCAATTGCGTGCGGCGCGCCGTCGGGTGCTTGGGGAAATATTAAATCCCGTGCCGTGATTTGTGAAATACGATACGAAATGAAAAACACTCGAAATAGCACCAAAATTTACGTCGACTACAATTCGACGGCTCCCATGGAAGACGATCATCTGAAAGCCGTCATGGCTGCCCTGAGTGAGTTTGATGGCAATCCGTCGTCCCAGCATTCCAGCGGACGCCGCGCCAAAGTCGCCCTTGAAGAGGCCCGTACGCAAGTGGCTAACCTGATCGGGTGTCGCACCCAAGAGGTTGTGTTTACGTCCGGGGCAACAGAGTCAAATAACCTTGTAATTCAGGGTGTTGCAGGAAAGTTTTGGGACAACTTAGAGGCTGTTTCGGCGCATCGAGGGGGGGCCTTGCCCCACGTCGTGGTCGGTGCCACGGAACACCCTTCCGTTTTGGAATTGGTTCAAGTTTTAGCGGAACGAGGTCGGATCCGCCTTTCGATTGCGCCGGTTGATCAAAACGGAGTCGTCCTGTCCGATGAAATTTTAGCCTTGATTGGCCCGGATACCGTCCTCGTTGCCGTGATGTTGATTAATAATGAAACCGGAGCTCAGCAGCCCATTGTCGCCCTGGCCGATGCCGTTAAGGCAAAGAATCCTTTGGTTTATTTTCACACCGATGCCGTGCAGGCATTGGGTAAAATGGAAATCTCGTGGTTGCCCAAATCAAAGGTCGATTCCGCGGCGTTTTCAGGCCACAAAATTGGCGCCTTCAAGGGAGTCGGCGCGCTCTATTTGAAGGCTGGATCTAAAGTGCAGGCTCTGACCCTGGGCGGTGGCCAAGAACGGGCGCGACGTCCGGGGACGGAAAATATTCCGGGAATCATTTCTTTTGGGCTGCGTGCAAGGGACCTTGCTGGCGACCTTGCCAGAGTTTGGGTCGAGCGGGAACGTCCGGCGCAAAAGGCCTTTTTGGCGGCATTGACCCGAATTTCAGGAACTAAAATTCATGGTGATCCCGCAACCGGCATCGCCAATACGGTCAACTTCCATATTGAAAGTGTCGCTGGCGACGATCTTTTGCTTAATTTGGATTTGGCTGGAATCGCTGCATCGAGCGGCAGTGCATGCTCATCCGGTGTTGGGCGTCCAAGCCATGTGCTAAAAGCCATGGGCTACAGTGATTGGATCGCCCTCAATTCCGTTCGCATCAGCTTTGGGGCCCGTGGGGGCGCCGGGGAAGTCGACCGCATTGCGGAGGTCCTCGAAAAGACCGTCAAGCGGGTTCTTTCTCCCGGCGTGGGCTAGGTGGAGGGCCTTGTTCTGTGGGGATAGCAGGTGGGCCAAGCAGGGATAGGGGGCGCACCGAACCAAGGCCTGCCGGACGACCTGCTGAATTCGATCCTCTATGTCCACGAATCCAGCGTTTCAATTTCCGGTTTGATCCAGCCATGATCAATGCTCCCTTTCTAGCGGACCGTCTGGGTTTGCCACTCGGTAATCCCGGATGGCTGCCCTAACGTAGGAGTGGCTTCGGATCATTTAAGGGGCGCTTTAAGCGGACTTTCAAAAAAATACGAAAAATTTAGTGATCCTGAACGGTTACTGTGGTTCATTGAAACCAATTATCTTGGGGGTTCCTGAGCCGTGCAGTTGCTGGCTTTGATTTGGATGGCGTGGCGCCAGTTGCGCTCCGTACGAGCTCGGGTACTGCCTGGCACGCGCGGCCTGTCATTTATGACCACGATCTCCATTGCAGGTGTTGCAACAGGGGTCATGGCTCTGGTCGTCGTCCTGTCTGTGATGGGGGGGTTTGAGGCCGATTTGCGGCGTAAGATGCTCTCCGGACAACCTCATGCTGAAGTCATGGGCGAGAACGCAACCGCTGGTTTTAGCCTCAAGGAACACCCACTCGAAGAAATCGCCCGAATGATTCCGGAAGCCACTCGCCTTGAGCCGTTTACCGAGGCAGATGTTGTCATTAAGCGTAAGCGCTTCATGTCTTCGGCGACGTTGTTCGGGATTGATCCAGCGATTGGGGCTACCAACTGGGGCTTCACCGGAACCTTTATCGATGGCCGCTTTGAAGATCTGATGCGGCGTAACCCGCCTGGAATTGCTCTTGGCGATCAATTGGCGGCACTGCTTGGGGCCGATGTCGGTGATGAGCTCGTGGTTTTGTCTCCGCAGGCCGGGGTTAGTTCTATCCTCGGTGGGGGAACCCTTTCCAGAAGCTTCAAGGTCGTCGGGATTTTCTCGACGGGAATGTTCAACTACGACTCCAAGTGGGCTGTGACGACTCTGGATGATGGGCGCCGGTTCATGGGCGATTTCGATGAATCCATGACCGCTGACCGATTTGTTTCGGGCGTTGGGTTCAATCTGCAGGACCCAATGCAGGCTGGTCTCATTAAGGCCCGCTTTGAACGTGCGCAGGGGGCAACCCCCGGACTGCGCGTCAACACCTGGCAGGAAACAAATAAGGCGTTGCTCTTTGCGTTGAAACTAGAGAAATTCGCCATGGGCTCCATTCTTATGCTGGTGGTTGTCGTTGCCGCGTTTTCGATCAGCGGAACGATGATGATGACGGTGTTTCACAAGCGTGGGCAGGTCAGTCTGTTGCGGGCTCTTGGGATGAGTAAGCGTGATGTGTCGCGCCTTTATTTAATTCACGGTGGCGTGATTGGCGTCACTGGTGTGGTCTTGGGTCTCGGCATGGGAATTCTGCTCTGCTTTGCTGTCGAGTGGACGCGGGGGGTGCCGTTGCCTCCAGATGTTTATTATTTGAAAGTCCTGCCGGTGAAGTTTTTACCGTGGGACTACCTGGTGATTGCGCTGTCAGCTTTGGGCTTCAGCTTAGCAGCATCAGCTTACCCTTCGTGGATTGCTGCGCGACAGGATCCTGGCGCTGGATTGAGGTACGAGTGAACGATAATGCACAAGCACGCGATGGTTCTTCAGCCATTATCTTGACCGACGTAACCAAATCCTTTGTGATTGAATCTCAAAGGGTCGATGCTTTGCGCGGCGTAAACCTGCGCATCGATCGTGGCTCCTGTGTTTCCATTACCGGTCGTTCAGGTGCCGGTAAAAGTACGTTGCTGCACATCATTGGCACGTTGGACCGGCCTTCGGCAGGCAATGTATCAATTGCTGGAATCGAAGTGTCGCGAATGTCCGATCAGGCCACTTCTAAATTTCGCAATCGCAAGCTGGGCTTCATTTTTCAATCGAGTAACCTTTTGCCTGAATTTTCAGCGTTGGAAAATGTCATGATGCCAGGCGTGATTGCTGGAATGAAAGGGCCTGTAGCGCGAGCGCGGGCCGGTGCTCTGCTTGATTCGGTTGGGCTTGGGGCCCGAGTCAGCCACCGTCCTGCAGAGCTTTCGGGTGGAGAACAACAGCGTGTGGCCATTGCGCGCGCATTGTTTATGGAACCAGAGGTCTTGCTCGCTGATGAGCCGACTGGGAACCTCGATAAGAATACAAGTTTAGCCATTCAAGATTTACTGCTGGAGCTCGCCGTTGTGCACAAGACCACGATGATTCTTGTTACACACGATCCGCTGCTGGCTGGACGAATGCCCTCGCGGGTGATCATGGAAGACGGGCGTGTCTTGTCCGCAACAGGAGTGTCGTTGTGAAGCAGGCTCGATGGTTTGTTTTTGGATGGCTAGCCCTCGTCGTAGTGGCGCTATTCTGTTTGATGATTTCAAGTGTGCTCACTGGCGAGAAAGCTCAGGCGCAGCAGCAAACTGGATTCGAAAGAGATCGTGTATCGGTGGTGGATATCGCTGTCCGCGGCAATGCCAAGGTTGAAGCTGACGCCATCATCACCATTCTAAAAACCCGTAAGGGCGGATCATTTGATCCTGCCCTCGTGAAGTCCGATATAAAATCTCTGTTTGACTTGGGTTACTTTTCCGACGTGCGTTTTTTCAAAGAAGAAGTCGCCGGCGGGCTAAAGGTTATCATCCAGGTTTCAGAGAAGCCGGCGGTTGTCGAAATCAAGTTTGACGGGATGAAGGAAATCAAGTCGGATGACCTCAAAGATAAGCTGCAAACCAAACTGTATACAATATTAAGTGACGGTGCGATCTCCAGCGACGTCAGGATGATTGAGCGCCAGTACACGGAGAAAGGCTTTTATCTGGCCCGAATCACCCATACGGTCGAGATGAAGGCAGCCAATGAGGCTGTGTTGACCTTTGTGGTGGAAGAGGGTGGTAAGCTTCGCGTCGGTGATGTTTCGATTCTTGGAAATAAATATTTCCCTTATGGCGAGTTGGCCGAAAAACTTGCGTTGCGGCCCATCACGCGTTCCAGCTCCCTTTCTTCGGCTGGGATTTACCAGGATGATTTTCTAAAAAGAGACCTTGAGTTTCTTTCTTACTGGTATCGCGATGCTGGTTTTGCTGAAGTTAAAGTGGCCAAGCCGTTGACGGTCATGGATAGCGACCGACAATTTGTTCGGGTGACCTTTCAGGTTGAGGAAGGGTTGCAGTACAAGGTTGGTAAGATTGAATTTTCGGGCGACATGCTTTTTCAGCCGACGGAATTGACGGAAAAAATGGCATTAAAGCCGGGTGGGCTTTTTCGATATTCGCAGTTTGTAAAAGATATTGAATACATTGGTGATAAGTATGGTGACCTTGGTTTCGCGTATGCATATGTAAATCCAAAGACAAATTTCAACCGGGATGACAAGACGGTTGATATTAATTTTGAGATCACAAAGGGCGAAAAGGTTTATTTTGGAGTGATGGAGATCCTGGGCAACACAAAAACCAGGGACAACGTCATTCGCCGTGAAATGGATATCCACGACGCCGAGTTATACAGCGGAACACGATTAGCCGAATCCAAGAAAAATGTGAATCGCCTTGGCTTTTTTGACGATGTTCAAATTATGAAAGAACGTGACGTCGATCATCAAGATCGCCTCAACCTGAAGCTGCGCGTGAAGGAAAAACCAACAGGCCAATTACAGGCGGCGCTTGGGTTTAGTCCCGGTGGAACCACGAGTGAAGGATCGTTTTTCGGTCAAGGTCGTTACGACGAGCAAAATCAGTCGGGTTACGCCTGGAAGACAAACCTTACAGCGAAGTGGAACGGTGGAAAAAATTACTCCTTTGAGGCCGGTTTTACCGATCCCCGCGTCAATGACACGGATTGGTTGGCGGGAGCTTCCGCATCGGTGAAGCATGAGGTCCGCAACCCGCTTGACGATGTCGAGATTTTAGAAGAGCGCACCGGCGGATCCGTATTCGCTGGACACAAATTGTTTGAAGAAGTGCGCGGACGTTTAACTTACCGTGCTGAACACATTAGGCAGATGAGTGACGTCTATGTCGTCGACCGATTCCGCGATACGGGATTGTCATCGAGCGCGATTTTTGGCCTGAGCCGCGTTGATACAAATAACTATATCGATCCCAACGAGGGATCAGAGGTCGAACTAAGGCAGCAGTTTACTGGCGGTCGCCTTCTGGGGGGCAATCAGCAGTACATGGAGACCGTCTTCGAGGCGTCCAAATACCATCCTATCGATTTTTCAGATACGTTTCGCACTTATTTCAAGCTGCATGCCGCTGCATCCTACATCTACCCATTTGGCAGCAAGGAAATCCCGTTTCTTGAACGCTACCGTTTGGGCGGGCCGAATGACATTCGTGGATACGATCTGTGGTCCCTTGGACCGAAGTTCAGCGTCATGAAGTCCCCCGGTGATCCAGTGACCAATTTGATCAAGGGCGGCGACAAGAAGGTTGTTGCTCAAATTGAATATTTTGTTCCATTGATCCCTGAGGCGGGGATAAAAGCTTTGGTGTTTGCCGATGCTGGGCGGGTTTTTGATGATGCTGATGCCCTGGCTTTTGATGGGTTTCACAAGGATGTTGGTTTTGGAATTCGATGGATCACGCCCATAGCACCCTTTCGATTTGAATGGGCCTATCCCTACGAAAACGGTAAGTTTGGCGATACAAAGATCATTTTCTATATTGGATATTGAATCATTCTAGCCGCCTTTTTAGGGCAGCAGAGGAGCTGAAGCATTATGAAAAGTAAACTTTCGATGGGCGGCCTGGCAGTTGTGGTCGTGGGATGCGGACTTGGTTTTGCGGATGTTGCGTCCGCAGAGGGCCGTAAGTATGCGGTGGTCGATATGCAGGCGGTCATCGTGAATGTTGAGGAAGGGAAAGCGGCGCGGACAGATCTTGAAAAAGAGATCAAAGACAAAGAAAAAGAGCTCCAAAAGCAGAAGGAAGAGCTCGATAAGATGAATGATGAGTGGAAATCAAAAGCGAGCCTCCTGTCTGAAGAGGCTCGGATGAATAAACAGAAGGATTTCCAGGAAAAGTTTCTGGCGTTGCGAAATGCGGAGATGGAGTTTCAGGCCAACATCAAACGCAAGGAGCAAAAAGCAACGCAGACCATAGCGATAAAGGTCGCTGGATTGGTCGAGAAGATCGCCAAGGAGCGAAGCATTGAGGCCGTGTTTGAAGCAAATTCAGCCGGACTTCTTTACCTTCAGGAACCAGTCGATCTGACCAAAGAAGTTGTGGACCGCTACGCCAAGGAAGCAAAAAAAGCCTCCGGCAAATCGAAAAAGTGAGCGATCATGAAGAATGATGCTGAAATTGCGGAAATTAAACTTCCTGCAATGCCAATGGATACCGAAGCGATCCAAAAGTGCATTCCGCACCGTTATCCATTTCTTTTGGTTGACCGGGTTACGAGCCTTGCACTCGGCGACAAAATTGTGGCCTACCGGAATATCTCAAATTCTGAGTCCGCCCTTCAGGGGCATTTTCCGGGAGATCCGGTGCTCCCCGGTGTTTTTATCATTGAAGGCCTGGCGCAAACGGCCGCGGTTTATGGTCATCTCGCTAGCGGCGGAACTGCCAAAGGCTGCCTACTTTCGGATGTGAGTGAAGCGCGTTTTAGGAAGCCAGTTCGCCCGGGCGATCGATTGGTTTACGAAGTAAAAATGGTGCGTCAGCGGGCCCATTTCCTTTGGTTTGATGCGGTGGCTCTCGTTGATGGTGAGACCGTCGCCACAGCAAAATTTTCGGCCTTGATGCGCTAATTGGCGCCTACATTCAGAGAGGGTTCATGACAGAGCGGGTTCAAATCCACAAGACAGCGATTGTCCATGAAGGCGCCGAATTGGGCCACGGGGTCCAGATCGGTCCCTATGCAATCATTGGTTCCAAGGTGAAGCTTGCGGATGAGGTAATCGTCGAGGCTCATGCATTGGTGGATGGTCGGACCACGGTCGGTGCTCGAACCCGGATTCATTCCTTTGCCAGTGTCGGATCCAAGCCTCAGGATTTGAAATTTGCTGGTGAAGATACAGAACTTTTGATCGGCTCCGATAACATGATCCGCGAGTACGCCAACTTGTCCCTCGGTACAGTTGGTGGCGGAGGTAAAACGATTATCGGCAACGGTAACTTGTTTATGGTTTACACGCACATCGCCCATGATTGCGTGGTGGGCAACGAATGCATTTTTGCCAATGGGGTTGCCATCGCTGGGCACGCTAAGATCGGAAATAAGGCGGTTTTCGGCGGCCTTTCGGGACTGCACCAGTTTTGCCTTGTGGGTGAAATGGTGATGGTTGCGGCTGGGGCGATCGTGACGCAGGATGTGCCTCCTTTTGTCTTGGTTCATGGCAATAGGGCGCAACCTAGCGGACTTAACGTGGTCGGACTCCGCAGGTCTGGTTTAACCCAGAGCCAAGTGTCTGACGTCAAAGCGTCCTACCGTTTAATTTATAATGAAAGCTTGACCATCGAGGGAGCGCGCGCAGCGATTCTCGCCGACATCGGCGATGCGGGCGTGAAGTCCAAATTTCTAGATTTCCTTGCGGCTAGCAAACGCGGTGTTTGCCGCTAGGGCCGGTTGAAACTTGGCCTCTTCATTTCAAAAAATATTTATTTCTGCCGGCGAGTACTCCGGTGACCTGCTTGGGGCTGATCTGGTCGGCGGGCTACGTTCGGCTTTTCCCGTGGCGTCTTTCTACGGCATCACAGGTCCGGCCATGGTTGCAGCCGGCGTCCAAACCATCGCCGGAATCGATGAGTTAAGTGTCATGGGTGTCGGCGAGGTTGTTCGTAAGATCGGTCATCTGGCGTTGCTGGAGAAGAAGATTTTTGCAGCGATCGAGCGGATCAAGCCAGCGTTTGTCGTGACGATTGATTTTCCTGGCTTTCATTTTCGGCTGGCCGAGCATCTTAAAATGCTCGGGATTCCTGTGTATCAGTATGTCGCACCGAAGTTATGGGCATGGGGTGCAGGTAGATCGTTCCAGCTGCAGAGAGATTTTTCTGGTGTGCTTGGGATTTTGCCGTTCGAGAAGGATTTTTTTCTCGGACGCGGCGTCAATTATGAATATGTGGGCTGTCCTCATGTTGACAGGATAGGCCAGGTTAAGGTTGACCGCGCCCTTTTCGGATTTGACCCCGACCGTGCGGCGCAACCCATTGTTTTGCTCTTGCCGGGCAGCCGAAAGGCCGAAATCGAGGCCATCGCGCCGCTTTTGGTAAGGATTGCTCGGCAACTTGAAGTTGCCGTGCCTGACTGCATATTCGCCCTTCCGGTCGCTTCCAATCTGGATTTGGAATTCGTGCGCTCCCGTTTTTCTGGCCTTAGTCACCTTCGTGTCTTTCATGGATCAAGCCTTGAACTGATGTCGATTGCAGATGCGGCGGTGGTCGCCTCGGGAACTGCAACGCTGGAATGTGGCTTGTTGGAATTACCGATGGTCGTCGTTTATGAAATGGGCGCGATCTCGTATTCGCTGATGCGTAAGATGGTAACGATCCGGCACATTAGCCTGGTTAATTTGATTGCCGGCTACGAGGTTGTTCCTGAGTTCGTTCAGAATGTCGACGCAAGTGCCGTCGCCCGGGTGGTTGAACGGCTTTTATGTGATCATGAGTTTCGCGAAATGCAGCTGGCAGGCTTACGTATTGTGAACAGTGCCCTTGCTGGTGGCGCCGCCTTTAAGGCTGCAGCCACAATAAAGAGATGGCAGGGAGATGATCGATGAGGTCCAAGCCATTTAGCCAAGATAGCCGCCCGACATTTCATGGTTTGTTTGGCCTTGGCGCCCGCACCGCAAGAAACCATGCTGGGCTTGTTTGCGCCATGCTTGGCGCTCTCGTTATCCTTGGCCTCTCCCAGGCGTTGGTCATTTTTTTAGTTAAAGGGTTTCTGAACGCTTTTTTTGACGGTTCAGGTGGGCACCTTGCCATGTTGCTGCCACTCGCCGTACTTGTTGCGGGCTTGGCGAAATCCTGGGGTACCTATCTATACACACGGCTGCAGCAGGAATTTAGCATATTTGCTGGAGCCGAATTGCGTGACGAATTGTTCCCAGCCATCCTTGGTAAATCTTATCAAGAACTCGCCCTGGTCTCGCCCGGCACCTGGATGTCGGTCTTGGTCAATGACGTTGCTTTTGTGCAAACACGCCTATCGGAAGTGATGACCAGTTTTCTTCGGGGGGGCATGTCCGTGTTAGCCAGCCTTGGCACGATGTTCTATTTGCATTGGCCCTCGGCAATTGTCATGAGCTTGCTCATTCCAATTACCGCAAAGTCAACCGGGGCAACAGGCAAACGCATCGCTGGATTTTCCAATGCTGTGCAAGAGTCGTTGCGGTCGATGGCGGACCTTGTTTTAGAGGTCCGCGGACGCTTTGATTTTATGCGAGCACAACAGGGCGAAGCATTTGATTTAGCCAGGTATGAGTCCGCAAACGATTCTTATTTTCGGATGATCACTCGCAGCATTCTTGTGCGATCGGCCTTTGCTCCGGTTTTGGAGTTTTTTGGATTCGCAGTGTTTGCAGGTTTTATCCTTGCGATCAACCGTGGTTGGATTGCTTTTTCAAGCGAGGGTCAAAAGGGCAGTGAGTTGGTTCTACAGTTCATCGTTGCCCTTGGCTTCATGGTCAAGCCTTTGCGTGATATCGGTGAGCAATTAGCAAGGTACCATGAGACGCGCGGTGCGGTTGAAAAGTGTTTTGATATGCTCGGAGAGGGACATTTAGCCGACGAACATGTTTGGAAGGGCGGCAGTACCGCGCCGGAGATTGTATTCTCGGATAGAGTTCAATCTCTTGCAATTCATCAGGTCGCTTTCACATGGCCTGGATCTGGGAAGATATTTTCGACGCAGAATTTGAAGCTTGATCCTGGAATGACCGTCGCAGTTGTTGGTCCTAGTGGATCAGGAAAAAGTACGTTTCTCAAGCTGATGGCAGGATTGCTGCCGCCCGACCAATGGGATGCAGATCTCAGTTGGGTAGAAACCGTCGAACGAACGGCCTTGGTTCCTCAGCAGCCATTTCTGTTCACGGCAAGCATTCGCGAGAATGTTTGTTATGGGATGGATCGTTGTGAGGACGCCGCGATTTGGCGTGCCCTGGACGCGATCGATGCGCGGAGTTTTGTCGAAGCACTGCCGGATAAGCTCGCCACGCCCGTATCTTCACTCGTTGCGAACCTTTCCGGCGGACAAATCCAGCGGCTAGTCATTGCCCGGGCTTTACTCCGCGGCAAACGAATTTTACTCCTTGATGAAGCCACGTCTGCTCTGGATGTTGCAACGGAAGGGGCTATTTTGCGAAAGATAACAGCCGATACGAAAGCCAATGGCAGTTCCGTGCTCGCGGTAACCCATCGCCTGCAGTGGCTGCCCTTGTTTGATGAAATATGGTTCATCGAAGACGGCGCCGTTGCGCTGCGTGGAACTCTTCAATCCTTGATGGCCGTACCGCGTTTTGTTGCTTTTTGTCAGTCTCCGGAAGGGGAGTCGGCATGAATTGGCGTCGCCTTCTTTTGCCGCTATCTTGGATTTTTGGACTGATTGTTGTGCTGCGCAGAGCTGTCTATGATCTGGGCCTTATCAAATCGGTTCACCTTGGACCCAAGACGATTTCCATCGGCAATATTGAGGTTGGTGGGACGGGGAAGTCACCGTTTGTTTCGGGACTTGCCGCGGCACTTGTGGCCGATGGATTTCGACCGATGGTTTTGGCACGGGGGTACGGCTCCCAATTGCCGAGGCATTCGGCCGCATGGTTTTTAGGATCACGCCTGATCGAGGTTCGTGATGCGGCTCATCATTCGAGTCGTTCAATGGATGATTTAAAGGCCGATGAGGCCAGAATGGTTTCCGCCCAGAACCCGACCGTTCCCGTCATTATTGGGCGGGACCGGGTGGGAGCGTACCGGTTGTTTTCGGATTTTATTACGAAATATTCTCCGACCCATTTGATTCTTGACGACGGTTTTCAACATTGGCGCATCTTGCGTGATATCGATATTGTGCTTTTGTCCGAAGATTTTTTCGGTGATTCATTGCTGCCAGCGGGAGCCTTACGCGAGCCCGTTGGCGCTCTGCGGCGTGCCGATGCCGTGGTCCGTGTTGTGGGCCGAAATGGGGCTCAAGTTGCTCCCGATGCCGTTCATGCCATCTTACCTGCTTCCATTTACGAGATTCCGGGACAGGTTGTGTATGAAGGCCTGGAGCCTGCTGGAATTAGATCGTTCACTAAAGAAGCGAAGCCGGATTTTCCGGTCCGGCCCCTGGTGGTGTGCGGGATCGCTCGTCCTGAATCTTTTTTAAAAGCCTTGGGGCGGGCAGGAATTTCGCCCCTTCGCGTGATTAAAATCAAAGATCATGGCCGATTTAGCTCAGATTTATTGAGTCCTGAGTCTGTCCGTGGGGCTGATGCAATTGTGACGACCTCAAAAGACTATTGGCGTGACCCTGAGATCTTGAACGGAACGGGCCTTCCGGTGTGGATTCTGTCCATGAGAATTGTGTTTCCATTTCGAAATTTTTTTTGATTTTGGAACTTGGAATTTTTACCAATCTTTGGCCTTCGGCCTAAGGATTCTCGGCGCTTTCCAGGATGATAACGAGTGATCCTGTGGACTTTTTGGCGCTTTGCTCGCTGCGGGTCGCTAAAGTCATTTCCGAATCGCCCGATTCACCCTCATGAATGACCATAACGGACTAACCGTGTCACTCAACCTTGGGAGAATCGAGCGTCATGAACCAGTCAACGAATAATCCGACAGGGCAAGGGGGCGGCGGGGGCTTTCCGTCACAACCCGGCCCGCAGTCAAATCCGTTTACGGCGGATCTGAAAGGCGAGTTTGCAAGTAACTTTGGGACGAACACCAATGCGATGTCCCAGATCTTCAAGGAAGGATCGTATGCGAACAGTAACCGTTCGCGTTACATCCTCTTGGCGGTCCTTTTGGTAGCGGTGGCCGCGGTGGGCTACCTCTATATTGAGACGTCGGAGGATAGTGAGTATCCTGCGCCGACGTCTGTGCCAGCAGCCGAGGCGAAGGTCGATGCTGTACCTGCGGTTGCGTCGACACCACCCCAGGCATCGATGGCTCCAGCTGTAGAAGCGGCGCCAAGTGCCGCCAAGTCTGTGGCTAAAGCGCCGGATGTCGCGTCGTCGGGTTCAGAAGGACCCGTGGCGATTAATTTCCCAGAAAATGAAGCATCGATCGCTTATGATGAAACGGTGGGTCCAGCCCGCTTTTCATGGACTGGCGGTGCCGGAAAGCTTGAACTTTCCAGAAATGCATCCATGAAGCCGATTGATGTGAGTATTCCGGTTAAAAAGGGTGCCTATTCATTGCACCAACCAACACCGGGCAAATGGTACTGGCGTGTTAAGACCGGAGGCGGGACTTCAGAGATCCGATCCTTTACGGTGGATGCACCCGTACGCCGCAAAGTGGCTGTGACGGCTCCGGCCGCTGGCGCGACTTTGGCGGGTAGTAGTGGTCAAGTCACCTGGCAAGGCGACTCAAAAGTCACCTATTATCGGGTCGAGTTGAATAATGCCAAGGACTGGGCAAACCCAGCTTATAAGTTCGCAACTGCCGGTTCGACGGCAACCCTTCAGGGTGTGACTCCCGGTGCGTACAAAATGCGCGTCGGAGCCTTCTCTGAGATTTCTGGACGGTGGGAGTATTCGACTCCCGTGGATGTCACGATCCAATAATTCGTGAAACCCAAGGTTGATCGTTCGCCCAGCGTAGCCCCGCTGGGCGAACTTGTTTTATGATGTGGTGAGAGGAGCCATTAATTTATGCCAATTTTACCACCCAAAGATGCCAAATCAGTGCTTCGAGACGCCGTTCGCGCACAGCGGCTTGCCATGAATGCGACTGAGGTCGAAATGGCATCAAAAAAAATCCAAAATCATTTGCTTAAATGGTTGGAGGATAAATCTTTTGGAGCAATTGCCGGATACCTTGCCGTTCGTAACGAGGCGATCATTCATCCAGCGATGGACCAGGATCAAAACCATGATCGACGCTGGTATTTTCCCCGAGTTCTTCCCGGACAAATGATGGAATTTATTGCGTGGCGTTCTTACGAGCCCCTCCGCCGGGGGCGATTTGGAATCAAAGAGCCAGGCGATGGCCAAAAACTTGAATTTCAGTCGCGCGACGTGCTGTTGCTGCTGCCCAGTGTCGCCGTGGATCAGCACGGCAATCGCCTTGGGTCAGGGGCGGGATATTACGACCGGTTCTTGCGTTCGCTGCCAGACCTTTCGCGAATCACACTTGTCGCGGTTTGTTGGGACAGATTTGTGCTGGCGGATCCCATTCCTGCAGAACCATACGATGTCCCGGTGCATGCCATATTGACAGAGAATGGCGCTTTCGAACTAAGCAAGAAAGTCTAATTGACGATTTCTTTTTTCTGACAAAATCTAATCAGGCCCTTACAGCACTGATTCGCATTGTTCTTTGTATAATTTGAACAGTCAGCGGCAGTGCCAACATCTTCAAAACCCACCGGACATCCTTCTGGAGAATCACTATGTGAATCGGATCCGGTGATTGCGATGCTGGAAACTATAGAGCTACCTTGTGGCAAGGAAGTAAGGGGAGCCACTTTCTTGCAAAATGAATTCGTCGAATAATTGTCGCAATTAGCCGGCGCGGAAACGACACCAAGGACGTTGCTGCCAAGGGGGTCCCCAACGAACCCATCCGGGCAAGCAGAACCCATCACCATTTTAATATCAAGGACGACATTTGGATCACTTTTACCCGATCTTTGGCAGAGCGGACGGTTGCCAAAGCATTGCATGCTGATCGCAGAGTTGGCCGGTAGCCGATAGCAGTCTCCGACGGAGCCAATGTTTACGTATTCAGCCGGGCAACTAAGGGGTGTACCACCAAGGCGGCACGGATTGTTTGCCAATGGCAGCCCACAACTGCCTGGGCCACTTCCAGCAAAAAGAAAATCATTAAACCTTTTGCTTAAAGCAGCTCGTCCTGAATCTGAAAAATTTGGGGGAATGGCTGTTCCGGGGAGATTCTGCGAACCAGCTCCGAGTTCGCTTTGAACCATCTTCGGCTTTCTAAAACCGCCAGAGCCAGTAAAACTAGATTTACCGCAAGAGGTGAGGGTAGCGTACAGGCAAACGATGATTACCAGTCCGGATAACCTTGTTGGGCTATCCAGACATTGGCTAAATTGGCTGAAGATATTTTTCCGCAGTTTCATGGCCCCACCACCTTCGGTGCATTGTATCGGTGTAGTGGGTTAAAAGTTGAGATTAAATGTCGATCCCCGGATTTTTGGTTTTATTGTTGGGCGGTTATGGCCTGGATTTTGTTGTTGGAAACGACCACCAACACCTTGTCGCCGTCTTTGATTTGGCCCCCGATCAATTGGCGCGCAATCTGGGTTTCTAATTCACGCTGTAAGTAGCGTTTAATAGGCCGTGCGCCAAATTGAGGGTCATAAGCCTGTTCGGCGATGAATGCAGCAGCCTCGTCTCTCATCTCGAAAGCAATTCCACGGTCGGCCAAGCGATTTGCGAAACTTTTAGCTAAAATCGTGATGATTTTTTTTATCTCAGCCAATTGCAGTGGTTTGAACATCACGATTTCGTCGATGCGATTCAAAAACTCTGGGCGAAAATGAGCTCGCAAATCAGACATCACGGCTCCCCGGGATCCCGCCGTCAGTTCACCGTCGCTGCCGATGCCACCATCTAGAAGGTGATGTGATCCGATGTTGCTGGTCATGATCACGACCGTGTTCCGGAAATCGACCGTCCGTCCCTGTGAATCCGTGAGGCGTCCATCGTCAAGGAGTTGCAGTAGCGTGTTGAATACCTCGGGGTGAGCTTTTTCGATCTCGTCGAAGAGCACCACCGAATATGGTTTGCGGCGCACGGCTTCGGTTAATTGTCCGCCCTCTTCGTAGCCCACATAGCCCGGAGGTGCGCCGATCAAACGCGATACCGCGTGTTTTTCCATGTACTCCGACATGTCGATGCGGACGATATTGTCTTCGCTGTCAAAGAGCGACGAAGCCAGTGCCTTAGCGAGTTCTGTTTTACCAACGCCCGTCGGCCCCAAGAAAATAAAGGACCCGATTGGCCTGCGAGGGTCTTTGATTCCGGCCCGAGCCCGGATCACGGCATCGCTGACTAATTGAACGGCCTCGTCTTGGCCGACAACCCGTTCGTGCAGAATCTGGTCTAGCTTTAAAAGTTTTTCTCGTTCGCCTTCGACAAGACGCGTTACAGGAATTCCAGTCCAACGAGCGACGATTTGGCTGATTTCGGATTCTGTCACTTCCTCACGAAGTAGGCGCAAAGCCCCCGATTCTCCCGTTGCAGATGCGGCAATTTCCACCTGATGAAGTTTTTCCAGAAGTCCAGGCATCCGTCCGTGGCGCAGCTCCGCGGCCTTGTCCAGATTGTATTCGCGTTCAGCACGTTCGATGGCGCGTTTGGTGTCCTCAATCTCTGCGCGCACCACGGTCACTTTTTGAAGCGACTGTTTTTCCGATTCGTATTGGGCCCGGAGCGAGTCTCGAGCCGTTTTTGCGTCTGCCAGCTCTTTTTGTAGTGATTCTAGGCGCTTCCGACTCGAATCATCTTTTTCTTTTTTTAGGGCTGCTTCTTCAATCTCAAGGCGCATCACCTTGCGCTGGGCTGAGTCGAGATCGGATGGCATGGAATCTATTTCAGTACGAATCATGGCGCATGCTTCGTCAACCAAATCGATCGCTTTGTCGGGCAAAAAGCGGTCGGTTATGTAGCGGTTTGAGAGGGTTGCTGCGGCCACCAGGGCATTGTCCAGGATCTTTACCCCGTGGTGCACTTCGAAGCGCTCGCGCAATCCACGCAAGATCGAAACCGTGTCTTCGACATTTGGCTGATCCACCATGACCGGCTGAAAACGCCGCTCCAAGGCTGGATCTTTTTCGATGTACTTCCGATATTCGTCCAACGTTGTTGCACCGATGCAGTGCAGTTCGCCGCGGGCCAGCATGGGCTTGAGCATATTGCCTGCATCCATCGCGCCTTCGGCCTTGCCGGCACCGACAATCGTATGCAATTCGTCGATGAACAGAATGATTCGTCCTTCACTTTTTTTGATTTCATTTAGAACGGCCTTTAGGCGCTCTTCGAACTCCCCACGAAATTTCGCACCGGCGATGAGCGAACCCATATCAAGGGCGAACAGCGATCTGTCCTTGAGCCCCTCAGGCACATCACCGCGGACGATCCGGTGGGCTAATCCCTCGGCGATCGCCGTTTTACCGACCCCGGGCTCGCCGATAAGCACAGGATTGTTCTTGGTTTTGCGACTGAGGATGCGAATCACACGGCGGATTTCTTCGTCGCGACCGATGACAGGATCAAGTTTATTGTCTCGCGCCGCCTTGACCAAATCGCGACCATATTTCTCCAAGGCCTCGTAGGAGTCTTCCGGGGTGTTGCTTTGAACGCGTTGGTTTCCGCGAAGGGCTGTCAAAGCTTTCATGAAATCTGCGGGGATTGGGCCCAGATCCTTCAAGGCTTTGGCTGTGTCTGATTTGTCGTCGATTTTCATCGCCTCGATGAACAAATGTTCCACGGACACGTATTCGTCTTTGAGGCGCTGGGCCTCTTTCTCCGCCGAGACAAATAGACGCGACAGACGGCCACTTAAAAAAATCTTGGTCGGATCGTATCCCGACCCCGAGGTGCGCGGTTTCTTGTTGAGTCCGCTTTCGAGGCGTGTGATTAGTGCGGCCGTGTTCGCGCCGGCGGTGGTAACGAGTTTTGGAATTAGGCCGCCGCTTTGGCGTAGCAGGCTGATTAACAGGTGGTCGACGTCAACCTCGTTGTGGCCAAACTCAATGGCAGACTTCTGGGCTTCCTGCAGAGCTTCCTGAGATTTTTGCGTCAGTTTATTAATATCCATGTGGTTTCCTTCTGTGCAGCCATGAGAATTGATTTTCAGACCGGCCGGCACTGCCTCTGCAATTAACATGTGGTCCTTATTTGCGATGTCAAGGTCGGCGGCTTGTTGTTGTGGGGTAATTTCCTATAAATGTCTGAATTTATTGGAGGACTGCTTTTGGTAGGCGGTGGGCCTTAATTCTTGCTCGAAGTGAGCCGATCTACCAACTGACTTCTTGAACGTTGGGAGAATTAGGTCATGCGCGTCGCTCAGGGTGCAATGCTAGCGGTCGGTGTCTCTGTGGTCTTGATCCAATGCAGAGCCGAGGATCAGAAACATAAAGTTTCCGGTATATCCGGCGTTGCCGAGCTCGACGCCGCCGCGATTTCCGGTGGGGCGTCGTTTACTTTTGATGGGCGAACGATTTTAACCCGGTCTGCCCTCCTTGAGATCATAAAGGAGCAGGGGGATGAAATTAATGATGGCGCAAGTGCGAGCGACAATCAGTTTGGTGGCAGACTTAAATCTCCTTCGTCGAATTCGGATGACAAATTTAGCGCAGGGATCCTCGCGAAGGCCCGGGTTAAGGGCCAGGGGGAGCGGGTTAATTTTTCCATAAAATTAAATGATGAGGATATGGCCGCCTTGGGTGGCGCTTCAGCCCTTCCGGGATTGAAGGTTACTGGTCACACCTCTCTTGATTCCGATGCCGGCTGTCACGGGGCCGATTTTTCAAGCATTGACGGGATAGGAGTGGAAATCTTGGATAAGGCCTCAGAAATTCTGAGCGCGTGTACGCTTACCTCCAATCGGCTCGAATCCCGTGATCGCGTGGTCACACAGTTTAACTTGGAAATGAATGTTGGCAGAGGTGCAATCAAGCTTTCTACCTTGTCTCGTATGTTCAAGGGCTCCAATGATGGCGAGCCCTGCAAATATAATGTTGCGCAGGCAATGGCCAGCGTTGAGGGGGCGTGCATCAGTTACATCGAAGATATCACTCATGGCAGCGGAGCAGGGTTGAAGGCTTCCGCTCAGGCCAATCTACAATTAGGGGATTCGGCGCTTGGTTTCAGGGCCCATGTGCCGACTCCAAACCTACATCAAATCTTGACCTTGGCTTCCGGAGATGGTTCGCAGGTGCCGACTGAAGATGAGTCCGTCTTGATTAAGATCGATCGCAGCACAACGACAAGAACGATCGGGGCGGGTGAAATGGGTCGTTATATTGGCGGTAAAATGCCAGTGCGGATTAATAATTGGGAGGGCACCGTTGATTTTGCTGAAATGAATAGTCGCCGCCAACCAAGCTATAAGTTCACGAGGACCGACGGTCCGGCGGAGACTGTGGTGGGGTTTATTGAAACCAAATATGATCCAAAACCAGTTCCAGTTCCAGTGCCGACTCCGACTCCAACAACGATTCCGACTGCGTCGGGCATTTGCGAATCTGTGTTGTCGTCAAGTTTCCCTAGTGGTTCAAGTGCCCTTCCTGCAGGGAGCACGGCTGGCTACGTTTCGTTGATGAACCCATTAACTTCAGTTTGTACAGCGAGCAGCGGGACCTCGATGTGCCGGCAGTTTAAGTCCATTGATTCGGCCTTGTTTGCATCCATCAAGTCAGAATACGGCGTTCCAAATAAAAAATCGGGCGCGGCCTATTTTGAGGTCTACGTGCTTCGTTCTTGTTCGGCCCAAGCGTCGACCGTGGGGCTGTCTCCGACTCCAGTTTCTGGGTTGGGGGTATTGAGCATGGGGATTGAAAGTTCTGGAAAATTGATCGGGCAGGGAGTTTCTGCTGCAGTCTTTCCAAAATCCAAGGCTGGTGACGTAATTCAGGTCCTCGCTGATTTTGATAACAAACGGCTGTACCTCGGACACAACAATGAATGGGTTTATTTTCCACAAGCAGGGACGCCATCGGTTGCTTCGGTCTTTGATCAAGCTAAATTCACTGCGGGACTGATGGTTACAAAAGGAGACGGCACCGCAATTGACTATGCCCCCTTCATCACGCTGGGTGCCGGGTGGGAAGTTTTGGTAAACATGGGACAACAGGCCTTTAGGTATTCGGTGCCGGATTTAGCTGCTGTTTTGCCAAGCACCACAGCTCCGGTCGTCCTCAAGGGCTGGTATTAACCGGGATCGCGGCGATTTGCATGGCCTTCAGGGCCTCTAGGGCCTCTAGGGCCTGATTTTTCCGTCGGACAGGCCTTTAATTTCTGATATGAGACACGGTTCTGGCCCTATTTCGGGCCCCATGACGGTGGCGCTGAACCTGGCATGTTGCACGATCTTCAATCACGAAACAATGCGCGTCCTCGCTCCAAAGCTTTGTTCGAAGAGGCCGCTGGGCTGATGCCTGGCGGGGTCAACTCGCCCGTTCGTGCTTTCGCATCCGTTGGCGGTACGCCCGTGTTTATGAAGCGAGGCAACGGTGCCTATCTGTGGGACGAAGACGGCAACCGCTACATCGATTACATCACGAGCTGGGGTCCTGCGATCGTCGGACACGCCCATCCCGAAGTGCTCAAAGCCATTAATGATGCGGCCGCGGATGGTTTGTCCTTTGGGACGCCGACGGCCCGAGAGAGCGTTTTAGCGCATAAAATTATCGATGCGATGCCCGCCATCGAAATGCTTCGGCTGGTCTCCAGTGGTACGGAAGCTTGCATGTCTGCCCTGCGCGTGGCCCGGGCATTCACTGGGCGAACCAAGATTTTGAAGTTTGAAGGTTGTTACCACGGACACGCTGATATGCTCCTGGTGAAGGCGGGTTCTGGGGCTGCAACCCTTGGCCTTTCCGGTAGCCCCGGTGTTCCGGAATCAACGGCCCAGCATACGCTGACAGCCCACTTCAACGACGTGGAACAGCTGAAGGAAATTTTTTCGGCGAATCACGAAGCGATTGCCGCCGTTATTGTGGAGCCCATCATTGGTAACGCTGGATTCATCCGGCCTCTGCCCGGATTTTATGAGGCCTTGAAAAATCTCTGTGACGAACACGGAACGATTTTGATTTTTGACGAAGTGATGACCGGTTTTCGTGTTGCACACGGGGGCTACCAAAGCTTGTGCGGAATCAAACCCGACATGACCGTTCTTGGAAAAGTCATTGGCGGTGGAATGCCGGTGGGTGCTTATGGTGGACGCCGCGATATTATGAGTTTGGTTGCGCCCTCCGGCCCGGTTTATCAAGCCGGTACGCTTTCGGGAAATCCCGTGGCGGTTGCTTGTGGGATAAAAACCTTGGAAATCTTGTCGCGCCCCGGTGCATACGAAACCCTTTCAGCGCGTAGTTCGCAGCTCGTCCATGGATTCAAGTCCGCGGCCGAAGATTTCGGAATCCCGCTCACTGTGGATTTCGAGGGGGGAATGTTTGGGTTTTTCTTTGCGAAAGACGCCGTCCGTAACTATGAAGACGCAAAGCGTACAAATCTAGAAACCTTCAAAACATTTTTTCAGTTGATGCTCGATGACGGCATTTATTTGGCGCCATCGGCGTTTGAGGCGGGGTTTCTTTCGTTGGCTCATACAGAGGCTGACATTGATTCGACGGTGCAGGCAGCCCGCCGGGCATTCAAGTCCATCGGCGAGAATGCAACCAAGAAGGCGGGTCGCTGAATGGCTGGCAATACCCCGGCAAACGCGAGTTTTGGTTGGATCAATTATTGGAACTTATGGCCTTTGCGGTTGGAATTACGCAAGGCCTTGGCCGGTCGCGTGGATTTTCGTGACGGGCATCCTTCCCAAGTGAATCGTTGGCTGGTGGAAGGCAGTGTCCAGATGGCGCCGGCGTCCAGCATTTGTCTTTTGAAGCACAATCAACTTAATGTTGCACTGCCGGTTGGAGTGGCCTCGACTGGACCCGTGATGAGTGTTTATTTGGGATTTCCTGCCGCGCAGCATCAGGCGTTCGACGTGTGGCAGGAGCGAATCGCGGTGCTTAAAGAAACCTACGCGCGGGTCACGGCCTTTCGATCATTTGATCCGCGTCAGATTGCCCGTGATCTTTTTTCTGCCGTGGCTGAAAAATCCACACCGGGCTTGGTCAACGCGTCGGGACAGATCAAACTGACGCCGGTGTCGGCGGCGAGTGCTGCCATGACAAAAACCTTGCACCGTTTGTTATTTGGCTCCGATGCGCGCGGGATGGAGCCACGTAGTGGTGAGGGCTTTCAGCAATCCGGTGAAGGTGATGCCATTGAGCTTTTGATTGGCGACGAGGCTCTGAAACGTCGTTCCGAATTTCCGCAAATTCTGGACCTCGGTGAAGTTTGGAATCGGATCACTGGCCTGCCCTTTGTTTTTGCGGTCTGGCAATTGGGCGGCAATATGGATGCCGTTGAGGCTGCTGGTTTGCGGCCCATTATGAATGCCATCAAAGAAAGTGCGGAATTTGCTCAGGTCAAGATGCGTGTCTCGGCGGCTGATTATCGGGCTGCTTTGATGGACTCCCCGCTGGGGTCTGGGGTGGATCTGGTCGATCTCCAACAATATTGGCGCGTGATTGAATATACTCTAACCCCCCAGCATCTCAGGGGTCTTGTTCTTTACCTTTGCCTAGCGCGAGCTACCGGCGCCGTACGTCCAGATAATGATGATATGGCCCTTCAGCGCCTGATGCGGTGGCAGCAACAAACAGCTGACGCGTCGGGCGTGATTTCTTCGCTGCACTAACCTGTTTCTTTAGGGTTGTTTTTTCGGAGCGGTGGATGATAAGCCACCGCTTCACAATGGTTTTTTGAGCCCTAATGACAGAAAAGAGGCCCACATGTCCAACAATCCGCGCGTCATTGAATTCCACTACGTACTTCACGACTTGAAGGGTGAAATGATCGACCAATCGGAAGAAGGCGAGCCGCTCGCGTTTCTGGAAGGCTCTGGTCAAATTATTCCTGGTTTGGAAAGTGTCCTGCTGACGATGACCAAAGGTGACAAGCGCGAAGTTCACGTGAAGGCGGAAGATGCCTATGGCGACCGCGATGAGACCCTGGTCGCTAATGTTCCTGTGGACCAGCTGCCGAGCTCAGAAGTTAAAATTGGCGATATGTTCCGCGGCGGCCCTGATCAGGATGATCCGATCATGGTCGTTACGTCGGTCACTGAAAGCCATGTGACTCTTGATGCGAATCATCCATTGGCTGGCAAAGATCTCGTTTTCAAAGTCGAGATCACCGAGATGCGTCTCGCTACCAAAGATGAGTTGGATCACGGCCATGCCCACGGCGCTGGTGGACATCATCACTAGGTAATGCGATCGAGAATTTTTTTTTAAAAACCCCGTCACTTTCGAGTGGCGGGGTTTTTTTTAAGTCAGATTAAATTAACTGCGGTCCTGAAGGTTTTCAGAGGTGGTGGCAAAGGTGATCTTCGGGTGCCGTTCGTTCAGGAGTTTGAGTCGCCAGATTTGATCCAGGAGGATGACCGGATTTTCGTGTTGGTCCCGAGCGATGATGTGAGCCTGGTCCTTCAAAATAGCATCGATCGCAGCGGCATCGGTGCTGCGAATCCAACGCGCAGCCGAGTAGGGCAGGGCATGAAGCTGTACCTTGACGCTGTATTCGAATTCGATGCGGTATTTCACCACGTCAAACTGAAGGGCACCGACGACCCCAAGGTAATGGTCGTTGGAGGTGATTGGGCGCAGAACCTGGACGGCACCTTCTTCCGAAAGCTGATCCAGGGCCTTATTGAGCTGCTTGGATTTCAGCGGATCTTTAAGTTGCACGCGAACAAAATGCTCAGGCGAGAAAACTGGAATGCCTGAATAGATCAAGTCCTCGCCCTCGCTGAGGGTGTCCCCAATCTTGAAAATCCCAGGATCATGAATACCGACGATGTCGCCCGCGTAGGCCTCGTCAACAAGACTGCGGTCTTGAGCCATAAATTGGGTCGGACGGCCAAGGCGTGATTCGCGTTTCAGCCGCACATGCCAAGCCTTCATTCCCCGTTCGAATTTTCCCGAAACGATCCGCATAAAAGCCACGCGGTCCCGGTGGGAAGGGTCCATGTTTGCCTGAATTTTAAAGATGAAGGCAGAAAATTTTGGTTCAGTTGGCTGAACCGTACGGCTGGTCGAGGGCCGTGGCATTGGCGACGGTGAAATTTCAACAAGGGCGTCAAGCAAGGTCTGAACGCCAAAATTGTTGAGGGCGCTGCCGAAGAAAACGGGGGCCAGTTCGCCGCGCAGATAACGCTCACGGTCAAACGTCTCGCCTGCACTCAGGATTTCAACCTGACTTCGTAGTTCGGCGGCAACCTCTTCGCCTAATTCAGCATCGACTTCTGGGGAATCTAGGCCAAGTTCAGTTAGCGCAACGGGTCGGGAACGCTCGGCATCTTTTTCAAAAAGCAGAAGCTGCTCGCGCTGTCGATCATAAACACCGCGAAACCGAATTCCCATACCGATCGGCCAGGTAACCGGGTAGCAGGCGATACCAAGGACCTTTTCAATCTCGTCCATTAGATCGAATGGATCCCGAGCCTCTCGGTCCATTTTGTTAATGAAGGCCATGATGGGGGTTTGTCGCAGGCTGCACACTTCAAATAATTTTTTTGTTTGGGCCTCGACCCCATTGGCGCCATCAATAAGCATCAGGGCGCTATCAACCGCGGTCAGCGTGCGGTACGTATCTTCGGAAAAATCTTGGTGACCTGGGGTATCGATCAGATTGATCTCGTGCCCTTCATAAGGAAATTTCATGACGGAGGAGGTCACAGAAATTCCGCGCTGCTTTTCAAGCTCCATCCAGTCGGAGGTCGCGAATTTCTTGCCGCGTTTGGCTTTAACCGTGCCGGCCATCTGGATAGCGCCACCATAAAGCAGCAGCTTTTCCGTAATCGTGGTTTTTCCGGCATCGGGGTGCGAAATGATCGCAAAGGTGCGACGCTTGAGAATTTCTTTATTTAGGACGCCAGCGGCGGTAGCAGACATGCCCCACGTTAAACAGCAAACTCCCCGGACTTGCAATCAAATCTTAGATTTGTCCAGCCTATAAGGACGTGGGGAGGCCGATCATATCTACCCAGCATAATTGACTTTTTCTGTGTTGAAGGTCCACAATCCAATACGTGATCATGAAGGAGGTATTAATGAGGAAATGGATCAAAGTGCTGGTTGTGTCGAATCTTGTGGCGACGCCAAGCGCAATGGCATCGGAGAAGCCTCAAAACTCACCGGGCGGTTCAGGAAATCTGACCCTGGACACCTATCTCGATCAGGTCAGGGGCGGCAATAAGGCAGCACAGGCCGCAGCAGAGCTATCGGAGGCCGGCGGACTAAAGGCCAAAGAACGCAGCATACTCTTGTCGCCAAATCTATTTTTGAACTACTCGGTATCGCGAGATAATAAGCCGACGAGCAACCCCACGATGATGGGAGCATCCACCGACGTGGACAGCATGTCCTACGGGATTTCCCAGCTGACTCCGTTTGGGTTGACTGGCAAATTGGGAATGACGACCAACCACATTGTGATTGATGGGGCCAGCCCGCAGTTTTTGCCACTGCCCGACTATTATGAAACCCGCCCTCAATTGGAACTTTCGCAGTCCCTTTGGAAAAACGGATTTGGCCGGGAAACACGCGCCCAGTTGGACCTATTGGAAGGGCAGGCGTTGCTTGCAAAACATTCTGAAAAGCTAAAAGAAAAGTTCATGATGGCCGAGGCCGAAGGAACCTATTGGCGTCTGGCTTTGGCCCGCGAGGCACTTTCTGCGCAGCGTGATTCCTACAACCGCGCGATAAAAATGCGCGAATGGAGCGCCGGACGCGTGAAGCTGTCACTGGCAGACCGTGCCGATTTTTTACAGTCTGATGCCGCAGTCAAAGGGCGTGAACTGGAACTTCAAATTGCGACAGACGAGGAACAGTCTGCGTCGCGTCAACTAAATTCACTCCGTGGAGTTGCGAGTGAAAAGGTATCTGAGTCCCTTAATAAGTTAACGACAGACACCATTGAAAAAATGCCCGATCCAAATCGTAGCGGACCGCGAGAGGATGTTTTGGCGGCGCGCCAGGCGGAAGTCGTGGCAAAGTCAGCAGCAAGGTTGGCGCGGGAAAAATACGCACCGCAAGTTGATCTTTATATGACCTATGCTGGCAACGGCCGCGATGCGACCTTTGGAAGGTCGAGCACAGATGCCATGGCCATTAAGAACCCATCACGCGTTTACGGCGTTAAAGTCAACGTTCCCCTTGGCGTGACGGCGGTTATGGATCAGCAGCGTGGTGTTGAAATGGATGCGCGTGCGAGCGAACTTACCCGTGAGCGCAAAGAATTCGAGGAAGAACGCGAATGGGCGGGCCTCAAGGATTCCTTGGGCGATGCCCGCAAACGCCTGGATTTGGTAACCAATATGGAAGCCGTCCAAAAAGAGAAGTACGAATATGAAAAAGGTCGCCAGGCCAAGGGCCGGTCGACTCTTTTTCAAGTGTTGATTTTTGAACAAGATTACGCTCAAGCCCAGCTCAATCGGATTCGCATGAAGGCAGATTACATGCGGATCGTCGCCCAAATGAAAACCTTCGGAGGCAACTGAACCATGAGTCTTGCCGATGTATCCATCAAACGCCCCGTCTTTCTAACCTGTGTCGTCATGCTTATGCTGGCGGTTGGTGTCCTCTGCATGCGCGGGCTAAGTGTCGATTTGTTCCCGAACATCACCTTTCCGGTGGTGACGGTGACGACCCCTTATCCGGGTGCTGGACCAGCAGAGATGGAAACGCTGGTTTCCAAAGTTCTCGAGGAAGAGATCAGCACCGTCCCCGGGATAAAACGCCTGAAGTCCGACAGCAAAGAAGGCGTGAGCATCGTCGTTGCGGAATTTGTTCTGGAAACCGACATCAGATACGCCGAACAGCAGGTCAAGGACCGGGTAGCATCAGCAAAAAGAAAGTTGCCTGTAGACGTCAAAGAACCTGTGGTCCGCAGGATAGATCCTGCCGATCAGCCAGTTCTGGTTATTGCCCTTGAGGCGCCGGGAATGCGCCCAGATCAGGTCTACGAACTTGCAGATACCCGGATCAAACCGAAACTCGAGCAGGTAACTCAGGTCGGTCTGGTGGATATTGTTGGTGGGCGCAAGAGGGAAGTCCGGATCGACCTGGATCAGGCAAAACTGAAAAGCTATGAATTATCCGCCACCATGGTGGCAAGTCGAATTGGCGCCTCAGGCGAGAATGTTCCTGTGGGAAAATTCAGCGAGGGAGTCAAAGAAAACGTCTTCCGCACCGTTGGCGAGTTCAAGTCACTTAAGGACATCGAACAAACGATCGTCAACTTTCTTGGGAACGATGTCCCCGTGACGGTTGCTCAGATTGGGCGGGTTTATGACGGCCTTCAAGATGAAAAAACCAGGTATTTTCTGGACGGTAAGCAGGGCCTTTCAATCTATGTTTTCAAGCAGTCCGGGGCCAATACCGTCAAGGTGGCTGATGCAATCAAAAGCGCCATTGAGAAAATCAATGCCGAGATGACGGCGGCTGGTGAAAAGTCGAAGTTGACGATGGTGCGCGATGGCGCAAAGCCGATTCGCGCAAACCTTCAGGATGTAAAGGATTCAATTTTTCTTGGGATCATCCTGACCATTCTCGTCGTGTACTTGTTTTTGGGCAACTTCAGGTCGACGGTGATCACCGGGCTTGCTCTGCCCAACTCCCTGCTGGGCGCATTTATCTTGATGGCCCTCGCTGGATTCACAATCAATGTGATGACGTTGCTCGCTCTTTCTCTGGCCGTTGGACTGCTGGTCGACGATGCGATTGTCGTTCGGGAAAACATTTTCCGCCACATCGAGGCGGGCGACAGTCCGAAGGACGCCGCGTTGAATGGCACCAAAGAAGTGACGATGGCAGTCGTAGCGACCACTTTGGTTGTGATTGCCGTCTTTGGTCCCGTAGGATTTTTAAAGGGAATCGTTGGTCAATTCTTTCGGGAATTTGGTCTGACGATTTGTTTTGCGATGGCGATTTCGTTGTTTGACGCCTTGACCATGGCGCCGATGCTATCCGCTTATTTCGCCGGGAAAGCGCATTCAGGTGGGCCGGAATCATTGCTCTATCGTTACACGTTAGGGCCTTTGGTGCGCGGGTTCGCACGCGGGCAAGACAAACTTGATGATATTTATGAGGCTCTGCTGAAAGTTATTTTGCGGACTCGGGGTAATTCCATCTTTTCGCTGCTCATCGCATTCGGCGTTTTTTTTGGAAGCTTGGTGATCCTTGCTAAATTTGTCCCGAAGACATTTCTTTCGCCGCAGGATTTTGGCGAGTTCGTCGTCGGTCTTGATCTTCAGCCGGGAACTTCTCTTGATGAAATGTCGCGTGTTGCTGGTGAGGTCGAGAAGTTAGTTCGGAGCAAGCCGGAAGTTGCCTTGACTTCCATGAGTATTGGCGGCCGGGACGGTCAGGCAAATGTGGCCGAGATTTTCGTTAATCTTGTTCCGTCGCGCCAGCGCAAGGTTAATACCACACAGTTCAAAGAGATCATGCGTGGCGAGTTGAAGCCGTTTGCTTTTGCGAATCCCCTCGTAAAGGATCTCGATATTGTCGCTGGCGGGCAGCGCCCCTTCAATGTTTCCATCATCGGTCCAGATTTGAAGCAATTGGAGCAGGTGTCGCAAAAGCTTTTCGAAAAATTGAAGGTCAACCCAGGGCTAAAGGATGTCGACATCGGTTTCCGCCCCGGAAAACCTGAAGTTCAATTTGTCTTGGATCGTCAAAAGGCGGAGCGCCTTGGCGTTTCAACAAACCTCGTTGGTTTTGAGTTGCGGACTCTAGTTGAAGGGGCAACGCCGGCCGTTTTCCGCGAGAATGCTCAAGAATATGACATTCGCGTGCGCCTCGCTGAGAGCCAACGAAATTTGCCCCTGCTTTTTGACAAGACCTATGTCCCCAACATCAACATGTCGCTCCTGCGCCTTTCTGATGTCGCTCAAATGGTGAAAACAGAAGGACCTGCCACCATCAGCCGACAGGATCGTGGTCGCTACATCAATATCGGAGCTGACATTGCAGCCGATGGCCCCGGGATGAATGCGGTTATCGTGGACATCAATCATCTTTTGACCGAAGAAATGAAGTTGCCCGAGGGAATGCGCTACAATTTTGTCGGGCAGGCGGAGAGCTTTAAGGAGCTGATCGAGAATATGGTTCTGGCTCTGACTCTTGCTGTCTTGTTCATCTATTTTGTTTTGGCGAGCCTTTATGAGTCGTTCGTGACACCCTTTGCGATCATGCTGGTTTTGCCCCTTGCGGTGGCGGGTGCGTTTCTGGCTCTTTTCATTACCGGCAAGGCGCTGGATTTGAATTCAATGATCGGGTGCATTCTGCTGATGGGCATTGCGTCGAAAAACTCAATCCTGTTGGTTGATTATGCGAATCAGCGGGTGAAAGAAGGGGCAGACCGCGGGGTTGCCATCATGGAGGCTGGACGCGCACGGCTACGGCCAATTTTGATGACGACGATGGCTCTTATTGCGGGAATGCTGCCAATTGCCATAGGCTTGAATGAGGCCTCGCGTCAAAGGACCAGCATGGGTGTCGCCATTATTGGTGGCCTGATCAGCTCGACGGTTTTGTCTTTGATTGTGGTGCCTGCCGCCTACGGATTCATTGACCGGTTCCGTGTATGGAGCGCCGCATGGATGAAGGCGCGTTTTGCAGCGAAGTCGTAATCACCGGTTGTTATCAGGGGGTTTGACATGGGATCTGGGGCAACAAGCAGTCAGGAATTTGCCGCGGTGCGAAAGCGCCTCGAAGAGCTTGCCTCGGCCGTGCTGGGCCAGTCTCGTGCGCTGCGCTCGACCTTTGGAACGAATGGCGCAAAGCGACTTGAAGTCCTGTCGCAGATCATCGCAAAAGATGCTGAGGTGGATTCCTTAGAATTAAGCTTGGATGATTTGACCGTGGCTTTTATGAACTACAGAGCCCCGCTTGGGCGAGATTTGCGTTATGCAATTGGTGCCATTGACGTTGCTGCTGGCTTGGAAAGGGTCGGTGACTGCGTTCGGATCATCGCTAGAAATATGTGTGATATCAGAGTCATGCCCGAGGACATGCCGCTAATCTGGGGCGTCCTCAAAGACCTTTCTGATAAGTCGAATATAATACTGGAGAAGGCTGTGGCGGCCCTGTTGTCGGGGGACGGGAAGTCGGCTGAAAGTATCCCGGCCCTTGATAATGCCGTCGACGCCTTGCAGGACCAAGCCCATGACATGGTTTTGAAAAGCCTGCGTGGCGGGTCGGGTAATTTGGATCCAGAGACTGGACTCCTTTTGGTGGCGTGCGCTAATAAGTTTGAAAGCATCGCTGACATCGCATGTCATATTGCGGAAACGGTGGTGTACATCGTACAAGGGCGTCGGATAAGGCATGGTCAGTATGATGCTGCATCTGGGCAAATGCCTGGCCAGGGTCTGGTTCTGGCGAAGCCAAACGGTGACAAAGAAGGGGAAGGGTCAAATTCATGAGTGGCGATCTTGATTCAGTCATTATCAGTAAGGAGCCGGACGGTTCCTTTGTGGCCCTTCACACCCCTTCGGGGAAGAAAACCGCTGGGGCAAGCATGGAATTGGCGCGCGATGCAATGCGTGAACTACTTGGCATGGATGACGAGGGAGACTTTACAGAGCCCACGACCAGTGACCGGTTTTCCGGTGTCGGGCGTGATGTTGCGCGATTCCTCGAAGGGCCTGTTTCCGATATGCTTAAGTTTCATTCGGGGTTTGCTCGCCTTGAAGCCTTTGACGCCGGTGTTGCGCATATTCGCCTCGGGGGCGGCTGCCAAGGTTGTCCGAGCTCGTTAATCACATTGCTGAACGGCGTCCGTTCGCAACTTCAAGATGAATTTGGCGAAGACCAGATCGTCGATGTTGTTCCCGTCGATTAATTGGCCATTCGGACCTGCAGCACGACACCTCGGTAATGCGTCCCAGCGTATTTTAAAATCGCATCTTCCGCGTCTTGCCGGCGCGCCATGGTAATGATGGCTGCGGGATTTCCGTTCGCCTGTTTCAGGACCTTCAGGGCGACCACGTCTCCGAGCTGCTGAAATAGGCGGAGCAGCTCACTTTCTGGCACTTGCCAGTCGAAGCCATCGACAAAAAGGGCTGTTTCTGTTGGGATTTTCAATTTTTAACCCATTGAAATAATTGATTTATATGATGATTATCTAGTTACTTTTGTCACAGAGTCAAGTTTTCTGAATAAATCCCGCCCAAGTTAATACGTGATTATTATGGGGAGATTCTTATGGGTCAGCCTGTCAGAAAGCTTCAAGTCGATGTACCTCCACTGGTACTAGAACAACGGTCCTATGCGCGGAATTTGCGCGTGAATGGTTCGCTCCCCGGTAAGTTGGTTGATTTTGAGCGACACGAGGCGATCCGGGCATCGGCGACCGACGTAAGCCGCAATGGCGTGGGAATCATGGTCGATAAGATTTTGCAGCCAGGTCAAATGTTGACCATGGTGATGTCCGGGAAAAACCTGAACTTTAAAGTCATTCACACGTATCCGCATCTAACCCGGGTGGGGCACTTTATCTGTGGTCTGGAGCTGGTGGATCATGTGGACAATTTAGAATCAATTTTTGCCGCTAACGGTTGCTTGATGTGAGTTCTTGAACTTCATCGGACACCAGGGACTCCAGAAGAATGGCACAACCGCCAAGATGATCTTTCAATTTTGCGTAAGCCTCTGCGGCATCTTTTGAAAACCTTCCTCTTTTTAACGCCAGGATCAGGCGATTTTTCGGCGAGTGTCGTGACTCAACAAACTCGGTTGCGGTGGTTTCATAGCCGCTGGCGCGGAGCAGCAGCACGCGCATCATGTCCGTGATTTCAGCAGCGATCGTTCGGCGAAGTTCTGGGGCTTGAAAGGCCGGCGCCATGGCATGGCTGCGGCCTTCTTGCGACTGGGACAACTCGCGCCATTTACTGGCCAATTCGGCTTGGCAGCACGGTGAGGCTGCCAGCACTTCTGCCCCTGAGGCAAGTCCCAGTCCCAACGCTTCATCGGTCGCCGTGTCGCAGGCGTGAAGGCCGACCACCATCTGCGGCCGTTTAAATTCCGCCAGCACGGGCCGCCGCGCGAGCAATGCGTCCCACTGGAAGTCCTTGGTCGAGGCGACCTCAAAATGCATGTTGCCTTCCAGCCCTAGAATGCTGGCCATGGAGCGTGATTTCTCAATGAGGGCTTTGTTGGTGTCGATCCCAGCGATTAAAAAATTTCCCGAAAAATCGCCCTGCAATTTATTTTTCAGGTACCAGGCAAGCAGGAAAGTGAGGTAGGAACTTCCGCATCCAGCGTCAAGAATCGCCAGGTTTTTGTGGCGCCCTCGTAAATCGAGTAATGGTGCCTTGAGCAGTTCCAGCATATGGTTAATTTGGACATACTTGCGAACGGCATCGGCTGGCATGGATGAATCGTTACCAAGCAGGCCGATGGCTCGCATAAACGGCGCATCTGCAGGTGGCACGATTTCGTATTTTCGTCCCGACGTGATTTTAGCAATTCGTTCTGCGGTCCAGTGAGATTCTGCAGAGCTCTGATGGGGTTTTTGCGTGAGGCGTGAATTTGTCATTAATTCTGATTTGCTCCGGGCTTTTGCCAATGTTGCACGAACGGTCTTTGGGTATCAGGCTGAGGCAATTGCCGCAAGAGATGCTGCACTTAACCCGGTAAAGCTGGCTCAGGCCGTCCAACGAATTTCCGATTTTTACATCTCAAAGCCAACCGGGAAAACGCCATACGAGTTGCCGGGCGCACCTGCTGCGTACCTTCTTTATTATACCCTGCTGAATCATGTTCGTGCCCTTGCCGTATTTCGCGAAGCCAAAAATCTCGGGTTTTTTGAGGGGATCCATCGGGTCGTCGACTGGGGGAGCGGTATGGGGGCCGCTTGGCTGGCCTTGCAGGATACTTTGCCCGAGGTCCTGGGTACCAGCCTGGCATTTGACCGTTCGACGCAGGCGTTGGATGTTCAGCGAGCCCTTCGCCGCGAATTTGCAGCCGAATCTGTGACGGATAGGCATCTCCTGACGAGCGATGAGAAAAAATTTCGTGAGTTTATGGGCGGTGACAATCCGGACAAAACCTTGGCCGTATTCTCCTACTCACTGACGGAACTCGATGGGCTGCCAAGGTGGGTTCAGGACTGCGAGGCTCTGGCCATCATCGAGCCTGGCACAAATCAGGATGGACGACGCTTGTTGGCAATTCGAGAGGATTTAATCCGCCAGGGTTATAAAGTCTGGGCCCCTTGCACCCATCAAGGGTCGTGCCCCCTTTTGATCCATAGCAAAACCGATTGGTGCCATGACCGGATCCAGTGGCGCCAGCCCGACTTTTACAGCGCGCTTGAACAACATCTTCCAATGAAGCACCGGACCCTGGTTTTTTCTTACCTTTTGGCGCGAAAAAAACTGTCTCCCCCAGCGAAGTTGAATGCGGCCGCGCGCCTGACGGGAGATCAACAAAACCTGAAGGGGCAGACCCGTCAGATGGTCTGTCGGGGCACGGAGCGGGAATTTTTATCGTGGCAGCACCGCCACGGGGAGCCGCCTGAATTTGCCCGCGGTGAGCTCGTGAAGATTGATTCGACGGCACAAAAAAAAGGGGCAGACATTAGAGTGATCGATAGTCAGGTCGCTCGAGTATAAGAACATTTTCGTCATCCATCACGGCGCGCACACCAGAAATGGCCCGCCACTTGATGACGGTGTTTTCAACAAAAGCGGTGTCAGCAGGCCACATTGATCCAAGGTTATTTTTTTCAACGAGCAGCCATTGAAATGATTCCGGGCCATCTGCCGCAGCGCCCAGATGATGGACAGCATTTCGTTCAACGAGATGGGGCAAGATGTTGCCCTGGACGAGGGCCTTTCCCTCTGGTCGCGCCAGGAGTGAGGCCACTGCCTGATCCAGGCTTGCGATGCGGGAGGGCTGTGACGGGCAATGGGGCGCCATGCTACTGCCCTGCCAATACCGTAAGGCGGGACGAAGGCTTTGATGAGCCGTCAGGGCTAATAATATTCCGGCAATTGCCCACGTAAAATTCTGGCTACGTCGAGGGTACCGGTAAGACGGAACAAGCTGAATGGTCAAAAATGCAGCCACTGTGGCCAAGGGCACACTGCGATGGGAAAACCACCAGCCGCCGACTGCCCGTACGGCGAGCAACGCAAGAAAAATCGCGATTACAGGCGCGTTCTTTGTCAGTGATGCGCGCGTCAAAAATTTTCTGTCAGCCTTGATACCGGTCAACCATGCGAGGGCTAAGATGGGGATCAGTGGCAAGGTCCAGGCGATCGACCAGAGGGCAATCTCGCGGAGCGAATTCCACTGCAAAAGGTAGGTGAGCCCCGATCCCTGTTTCGCCGAGTCCGCGTATTGCCCCGAATGACCAAGGAGCGCGGGACGAAGGACAAAAGCAAGAAACGCCCACAACAACGACACTGCAAGGAATTCTGCGCCGGGCCTTCGGCGCCCCGAGGCGATCATGCTGAGGCCGACTGCAATTCCGACAACCGGATATTCTTCCTTGCAAAGCAGGCAGAAAAAAAATGTCAAAAGTGCAGCGCGCCACTTTTCACGCCAGAGAAACCAGCAGGTCCAAGACAGTGGCAAAATGGCCCACGTGCCAGGATGGGCCGGAAAGGCAAAGGCCCCCAAACTAGCCCGATTGAACAAGATGAATGCAGCCATAAACGTTGCGGTGGCAAAGGTGATCGCGCGCCGTTGTGCCATCATCAAAAAAGTTCCGGCCGTGGCGAGGGCAAGCAACATTTCAAAACGAATCAAGAGTGTGGCGGGATGGGCGAGGGACTTGAAAGGGACTAGAAAAAATAAAATCGGATCGAGATGATCGTTGAAGAGATTTATTTCACGGACGCTCAGCCATGGATTTGGATTTTGCAGGGACAGTTGAAAAAGAGCCTGACCATATATCCCCAGGTCGTAATTGTTGAGGCAGTATGACCTGTAGGCTGCCTCGGCTGGGACCCAGACCAGTGCAATAAAGAGTGCGCCCAAGGTCACGGCTGAAATGATGAGCGAGGTGATGAGGCGCTTTGGCATGTAGGCATTTTGGCATGAGTTTGTTTTATTGGCGAGATAACAAAAGGATTTGTTTTGCATTTTGTTAACGAGGTCTTGCATGGGAGAATTTCGAGGACTTTGTGGGGAAAAATTGAGCAAGGCATCAAGCACGGCAATTGCAATCCGACATCTCTTTAGAAGGCGGGCAATTATTGCCTGCTCAACCCTTCAGGGAGGTCCCATGGTTAAAGATACAGCCGCTGCGGCACACGCTCACGAAGCAAAAGCCGAGGAAAAAGGTGCAAAACCAGCCGAAGGCGCAGCGAAGGAAAAAAAGAAGCCCGCAAAGAAACACGACGTCGGCATTGAAGACAAAGCAAAAAAACCAGAATGGACGATGGCGCGGCTTTCCAAGATGGCCCGTCGCTTTGATTCCGAAGACGCATGGCGGCATGGTGCTCCGTCTAGCTACAAGGCTGCGCATTCAAAGGGCGTTGTTGCCCAGTGCATGAGTCATGTGCCGAGTCATGGAAAAAAAGGTGTTGCTGGTCGCGGTGCTCGTCACTCGGCGTAGAGCAGGTTCCAAGCAAAGGTTGCGGCATCCTGGCCAGCGAAGAGCGCGGTCAGGATGCCGTTTGCCATTTCGGGATCTGTGGTTGGAAGAAAGCCACTTTTCACTTTTACGGCACCAGCACCAGTGTACGAGACGGTTTCAAGGGGAAACCGGCGTGTCATATCGGTGGCAAATGCGGCGAAGCTGTTGCAGCCGCTTCGTTGCAGGAGCTTGTTGTGAATGTGCAGCCAGATCGCCGTATGCCCCCGCGCCAGACCGTGTTCCAAAGCAGCCGCAATCCGTCCCATGGAATAGCGCGGATTGATCTCAACGACGGGGCGCAGACTTAAAGGCCGATGCAGCAGAGGTTGAGGTGTCGGTTCTCGAAAAACCATGGCGTCGATCCCAGCCGGTCCGGAAAAACCCTCTGCGTGCATTTTTTCGCCGCATTGCAGGGCGGCTTCGCGCAGTTGGTCCATCCATCCCGGATAAAGCCTGCTGAAAAAATTCTGATCAAAGGGTTTGCCATCGGCATCAGGAAAACTGAATGGTCGGCCGAGGGCATGCCCGCAATATTTTCCGGTCCGGTCAATCAAAGGACGCGTGATGCCGAGGACGCGGACGCGACTGGTCGATTCAACTTTAAACAGGACACTGAGGTCGCAAATTTTATCAAGCCAAGGTTCCGCGATGCAGGGGAATTTTATTTTTTCTGCGATTTGAATTCCGTCGTGACTGGGATTTTCAAGGGCGATGCGGCGCAGGCCAAGTCCCGAAGCACCAAGCACTGGTTTCACTGCAAGGTGTGTGTATCCGGCGCGTTGCACGTCATCGGCGACGGCCTCAACCTCTGCCATGTTTTCACAGCGACGGGCAGAATACGCATCGGGCGCAATGCGCGCCGCAAAATCTTTGCTGAAAAACGAGGTGAATCCCGTGGGCCATTGGGCCGGCATTGCGCGAAGGATGTCTGCCAGAGGTTTGGCCCATGCCATCGCAGCAGGGGTTTCTCCCCATGGTTGGAGGACGCCCAATTTACGGCTGCCCAGTGATTTTAAAATGGCAGCCGCATCGGGAGCGTCTCCGGCTTCGATAAATTCGGGAAGAGAAAAGCCGGCAGACTTCATCTTTGAAAGGAAGGGTAGCGATGGTTTGCGACTCACCATAACCACGTCGTCAGTCGCCGCAAGAAACATCAAAAGCGGCGCGAGGTCACGTTCAATGAAAGCCGCGCGGCCCTGGAAAAAAGGCGATTTCGCGCCTGATGCAAGTTCACGCTCACAACCTGGATTGAACATCCACAAATCCGCGGGTCGTCCCTTCGAAGAGCTGAATACTTTAAGTTGAGAGATGAAATCCGCATCCAGGCCAGCCCGTGCGCGGCCCGCCTCGTCAAAGACAGGGCCTTTGGCACGGCTCGGGGTCAGTGGAAAACGCAGATGCTCGCGGTAGGCATCCCAAAGTGTTTTTTCGGCTTCAAATCTTTTCAGCCAGATCACACCATGTTCAACATGGCGGACCTCGTCGTCATGAATCTGGCGCAGGATGTCAGCCGTTTTCTCGTCGCCCAAGTCTCTGAAGGATTTTTCATAATGTTGGGCAAAATCCAGATTCGCCTGCTCAAATGTCAGTGACATTGCCGCAGAATATTCAAGTGGCGTGGCGATGCCTTTCATCGTGCGCCAGAAGAAGCTGTTGACGGGCATCGTGCCGAACGTCACACCAAGTTCTGCCATTCGTTCGATATAGAGTTTTAGGTGCGCCTGCTCTTCCAACATTGTGCGCGCAATGCCTGCTCGAAAAGATTTCGGTGCATCGGGAAAGCGCAGCAACGCAAGGGCCATGACCTCAAGGGCCAAGAGTTCGTGGTTGGCAAAGTAGTGCAGGACCATGCCCCGGCCGCGCGGGTCGGATAATTTTCCGGCACCAGGAAACTGTGCTGCGTGGGGCAAGCGGCGATCAAAGGCCAGTTCCGGGGGGCGGCCGGGCAACGTCGGCGGCGTCTCTAGGGCCGGGCCAGGCAATTCGTCGGTAAATGGACTGATGCCGCCAGGAGCCCAAGTTTTATCTGCGATGGTTGAGCCGAACAGGACCTGTTCGGCAAACGCTCTGATTTCCACAATACCACCCATTCAATGTAGGATTGGATTATCACGAAAATCGGGGCAATTCCAATTGGCCGGATTTTAACGACTGTATCGGGAGAAAGCATGACACCAAGGCTGATCCAGCTATTCAAAGAATACGAAAGTGGCCACCGCCATCCGACCAATCAGCTGACCCATAAGGTCGCGATTCCAGTCATACTTTTTCATATTATCGCCATGCTGGACTGGATCCACCTTGGGCCTGTTTTTGCCATGGCAACGGCAAACGGCGACGGGCTGCGCCTTTCTGGTGGCACTTTGGCGATCCTAATCGCGGGGTCGTGGTACTTCCGCAACGACGTGCGCCTTGGCGCGATTCTGACAGCCTATATGTTTGCTTGCCTCGTGGTGGGCTGGCACATGCCAGCGGGCGTGGTGATCGCCCTTGCGGTGGTCGGATGGTTGATCCAGTTCAGTGGACATTACGTCTGGGAAAAGCACCATCCATCATTCTTCACAAATCTCGTGCAGGCTTTGGTTGGTCCAGCCTACTTCACGGCACGGCTGTTCAAGTTTTACCCGTAGGCGTTATGCTGCAGTAGTGACATTTATCAGCGACTTCGTCCCCTCAACTAATCAGCAATATCGTCCCATTTGAGGTTTCGACCAAACGCTGGAATTCTTTAGGGGAAGTTTCTCGGCTCCCTTGGTCAGCACTTTTTTTGGGCGACGACACCGCAAGGTCAAATTATCTTCGCTATGATCGCCGCCGCGATCATTCTGGCATCGCTCGCGATGGACGCGCGCCTTTCAAGGCAATGCCCCATATTGAAGTCTGGATAGACCTCGCGAGCCAGTTTCAGCATTTGATTACGTTTGCCGTCGTCGATGCGATTGGCGGCCGGCCTCTGATAATTCCTGCGGTTAATTCCCGAGGGCCAAGGCTCACTGATTTTTCTTGATTTTCTTCGCCCGCCTGAGACCCACCGATTCCGGTTCTTACACCTAGGGTTCATAAAACTACCTCCCGCTGTCATTAAGGCCCCCTTCGATCCCTAACCCATTGATTAGGAGGAGCTTAGGGGGTACGGGACGAAGTCGCTGATTAATTCAGACGGGACGACACGACTGATGAATCACAGACTGCGGCTGCGGGATAGATCTTAAAATGTGCCTAGATTTCTCAAAAAAACAATCATTGCGGTATATTATCGCCTTTCGCCATATCTCGATCAAGTTAAAGCAGGTTCTACCGATAAGGCTTTGTTCAGCAGAGCAGCCAAGTTTGGGGAATATTATCTATGAAGTTCATCCGACAACTTTGGTTACAAAAGCAGAACAATAAACGCAAGGCGGCTTACTTAGCGCTGGGGTTATTGGTTTCCAATTTTTTTGCATGTAGCAACAAGGCAAATTTCGCCGACGGGAACAAAACAATGGCTGGCAGGCCGACTCCATCCATTTCGGCTGCCGCAGCCGTTTCTTCGGAAGCGACTTCACCGGAACTATTAAAAATAAAGGCGTTTATCGGCGCAGATTCTTTTTCAAATAACCCATGCGCTAACCCGCCAGGGACTCACAGCGCAGTTGCAACTATGCTGCTTCCCGTGGATTATTGTCTGAGTGGCTCATCTGCTGCAGAGGCGACAACTGAAATTTGCATGTTAATCAACGATAGCGATACCGTTCCGACAGAGGACAATGCTTGTTGGAAATCTAGAGCCGCGTTCGATCCGATTGCTGTTCTCAAAATTGGGGATAACAAGGTTCAGCTTTTTGCTCGAGACATTCACGGCAACACGGCATCTGATGGAGGCAGCGTCTACTTTCGGCAGGGTGCGGCTCCGTTAATAAATTTCCTACAACCGGTTGCCGCGGAGATTGCGTATGTTCCGTGGAAAGTAGGGTCCACTCACACGATTAAGGTGGAAGTCACTGATGATGACTCGCAATTTAAAGATTTAAAAATCATTGTGTCATTAATCAGCAAAAATGATTCCACTAAATTTAAACATATAGGATGCAGCTTCGAAAATGACCAAGCGTTTAAGCAATGTCCTGATGCGTCCTTGTATAATTCCCGGATTATTGTCGCAGATGCCGCCAAGAATCTATTTACAATAGATTACAGCGTGCCTTCCGATTTTTCTGGCAATCAGGTGTATTCAGTCTTCATTACCGCCATTGATCAGGCCGGGAATGCATCCATCGCCTCGACCCAAGAAATTAACCGAGGTTTTGAAGTGCTGGCAGGCCGGTCATACAAAGGGTATGGCGGAACTGGCTCCACAATTGAACCAGTGGGAGACTATGTCGATATTTATGTCGACAAGAGAAAGGCCATTTACTTACCTCAAACAAATATAAAAATTGATCCATTCGATACAAGAACATGCCGACTTTTTCGTTTGAGTGAAGCGGATCGCAGCGCCATTGACTGCAAAGATTCGGTCGTATCCGAATTCACTATTGATAATAAATGGGCATATAATTCAAAAGAGGACATTTTCTACGCAACGGGCGAATCTGCTTTGACTGGACAACGCCATCTACTGAAAATGAATTTCAAAGCCAAAACCGTGACGCCAGTTATCTCTAGTCAAGTGGCGAGTAGTGCCGGGACTTTGCTCACGGATCAGATCCCTCCCAACACAAAGGCATCACTCGTGCAGTTTGAAGTTCCTGCACCGAAAGTCGGTAGCAGTTATGCTTTAGGAGGCCTGTCTAAAAATTTATGGTTCATTGAATCAAGGCAGCTTTTGATTTTTAATTACAAGAATCAATTATTTTCTCTCAATAACAGCGGAGAAATTCGTTTTGTTTTAGGTTCCAACCAGGGTCAAACGTCGTGGCCGTTGGATCAGAAAAACATTTCTCAAGCTGCTGTGAATATCCCGAGTGATGGGAGTCCGTTTGCCGTAAGTGAGGATGGACGTATTCTATTCGGGGGAACTAAAGACGCCGAAAAAAATTCAAGTGCCGGTTTAGGTAACCAATACATTCTAACTGGATTTGACCCACAAAATCTTGAAGCGAAGGTGTCTATCGAGAAGCTGCTACCTGGAAATACGACTGACGATCCGCGAAATTACCACATCGCCTCGGTTACCTATGATGCAGTCGCCAACCGATTCATCGCAACTCTGGGATGGTTCGGTGCCTATCAGATGAAGCTGCCTGCTGTGGGTGATCCTCAAGATAAAAATATTTGGAATCAACTGACGAAATATGACAAAGACAAGTCGGAAACGTCATTGGCGGATTCGCTGGCAAGTGATCAGGCATCGGATGGCTCATTTGTAAGTGGGCCGCGCGCGTCGCTTCACTTTGCTTTGGGAGTTGTAAATGCAGCGCCTGAAATAATTTATTTGACCGAGCGAAGAAGTGGTTTGGTTTTTAGTTTCAACATAAAAACAAACCGGATGGCGTTAATCGTTGGTTATCGAGCTGGCCTTGAGCCTACTCAGATGGCGATCAATCGCAGGTTATACTTCCCAAGATTTATCTCGCTAGATAATAAGGGAGACGTAGTATTTTCAGATAAATATAATTTGCAAAGAATAAAACTCAGTGAAAATTCGACCTCCGCGCCAAATATTGAGACTTTAATTAGTGGCTTCCCAATATTTCCAGTCACCTTAGATCGTGGAAAAAACGCGCTGTTGCTATTCACCGCTGATGGTTTCTCAAAATATAATTATTTATCGCTAACGTCCTCGCCTACCGTTTACAAAGGGTCGACTTATAAATTGGAGTACGTAACTGGAGCCGGGTTTTCAAACGACTTGGTCAATTTAAAAGTAGCGTCAATTGGTGGTCGGTGGGGAGGCCAAAGTGTGAAAGAGTCCTTCTCTGTTTCAAGTGCTCAACCAGCAATCGGGTTTGACGTAGTCACCACTCTCATGTCTCATACAGATTCGATATCGACGGGATACATAGATCCTTCTCAAACACCTGCGTTGGATTACTCGAACCCCGGAGAGGTGAGTGGTATTTACAATCCCGCAACTTTTCGTATGGCTCCCGTAGTCAGCAACAGACTTCAATTCGGGCTAGGCAGTAAACTAGCCTATACCGCAGATGACAATTCCTACATCGCTTGTGCATTTGATCCGCAGACTAAGACATGGCGATTTGCCGAGTTCGATATGGCAGGAAAAAAGATATACATGTTCGATGTTTTATTGAATGGGACGAGCATTGGGGCGTGTAATTCTATTAAAGAGCAATTTCAATTTTCGAATGGCGCGATGTACCTTGGCAGTTTTGCTAAAAGCGCAGTCTATTCATTGGATTTAACTAACATTCGCAAAGACCATGTTAGTAACGCAACGCTCGTTAATGTTAAGGGTAGTTTTGCGGGAGAGGGTTTCAACGGTCTCTTTGTAGATTCAAAATACGTCTATTACACAGATGCTTCCAACCGCGTTATCAGGAATGAACGGCTTCCGTAGCCATGATCTTCCCCGCGTAAAACGGACTCACGGTTAAGAACTTTCGGTAGAAGATCCCCACGTGACTACGGAGCCATCTGCAAAGGCAGTGGCAGTTGCCGAAATTTTTTGTGTGGCGGGATAATTTGCCTAAGCCAACCCAGCGACCCCAGCCTTGAAAAGGCCCAGCTGATTGCCATCGGGGTCGGTGATGCGCCAGATTTCTCCGTAGGAAGGCATTTTGCGCGGACCGAAACGCTTGCTGCCACCGTAGGCCACAGCCCGACGGACGATGCCCTCGGGGTCACCCACTTTGAAATAGAGGACGATATGGGAGTGGGCGCCAACATGATTGCTGCGCCCCGGCGCTGCGGCCCCCGGAATCAAGCTGACTCCAATCGTCCTGGAATCGTCTGGCGGGGCCCCATCAGCCCCCGTGCCTTGAGTTTCCAAGACAATGCATTCTTGGATTTCCGCTGGCGAACGCCGCCATCCAAAGACGTGTTCATAGAATTGAAGGGAGGCCTGGACATCCGACACCGGGATTTCAATCTGGCAAATCGCTGACGGCGACACCGTGGAAATGGCGACCTCTTGGGCGACCTCTTGGGCGGCGGCTTTCGTCACGAATGCTGCCCGCGCACGGCCAGGGTTTTGGTCCCGGTAACGTAAACCCCCGGAAGGACTTCGCCCCCCGGAATGCGTTCGGGTTGCCCCAGGGTCCATTGACGCTCGACAAAGGCCCGCAGGACAGCCTGGCGAATGCGAATGTTTTCCACCGTCTGGTCCATCAAAAACCCTTCTAACTTGGGGACTAGGGCCGGATCATTCTGTTCGATCAGGACCTCGGCCGCAGCAAAGCGAACCCGTTCGTCTGGATCGTCGAGAAAACGACCAAGATCTGCGGCAAACGAGCCTAATTTGAACTCTACGAGATGGCACAAAAGGTCATAGTTTTTGTCGGTTTGGGCCTGGTCAAAGGTGGTTTCGCCAAAATTAAGGGCCTTTTTTAGCCCCTCCATCACCAAGGCCTCGTTGCCCAGACTGCGAAGAATCTTGATGGGCCAGGCAATGCGCGTCGTGGCCACCAGATGTTCCATGACGAGGGGGACGGCCCGATCCCCAAAACGGGTGATACCCCCCATGGCCAATTCTTTCTCTCTGGCATCGGCAATGCCGTTTTCCAGGCTAAATTCAAAACGCTGCAACAGTGCGGGAATGGCTTCTGAAGGGGCCTCTGCGTCGCACAGGGATTCGATTGCGGCCCAGCGGTCCTCGCGAATCGCCTTCGGGTTTTTTGCGGTTTTAGCAGAGCGGGCGATTTTTCCTTCGTGCTGACTTTGACGCCAGGCTTTGAACTTTTGCACGATTCCCAAGAAGATCCCCTATGCCGGTGAAGAATACCTAATCAATTAACTGCCAGATGCGCCGCGTGTCGTCAAATTGCGACATTGCCCGCCTGTTCGTGGCGCGGTACTTTCTGCGCTATGAGCGAAGGACCGTCCAAATCAAAAATAGCCTCTCCGGAAACCACTGCCAACCGCGCAATCGCGGGAATCATACTGGCCGCAGGCAAGGGCGCACGCATGAAAAGCGATTTGCCCAAGGTTTTGCACAAGGTTGCCGGCCTGCCCATGCTGGATTGGGTCGTCCGCTGCCTGCAGGCCGCAGGAATCGACCGGCAAATCGTCGTCATCAGCCCCGCCATGGCTGCGGCGAGTGGCCGCGAGGTCTGGCGCCGATTTTCGTCGGCAGTCTTTTGCATCCAACATACGGCCCGGGGAACCGGCGACGCTGTGGCCTCGGTCTATCCGGCCCTAGAGAATGGCGGCGGCATCAAGTCGCCAAGTTTTCTTGACGCCAGCCTCTTCTTGGATGAAGGAAGTCCCATACAGCCCCTGACCCCGGACGACCTCATCATCTGTGCCGGCGATACCCCGGCCATCTCGCCAGAGGAGCTTTCCCACTTTGTAAATGAATGCCGGATGGGCGCAGCAGACATCGGCGTCCTAGCCATGCGCGTTCCGGACCCGGCAGGCTACGGGCGTATTCTGACCAATCATGACGGGAAGTTCGCCGCGATCGTTGAAGAGCGCGACGCGTCCCCGGACCAACGAAAGATCAATATCTGCAATACTGGCGTGATTTTTGCGAAGGCCGCAGTGCTTTTTGAATTGCTGGATGACCTGCGACCTGAAAACAGCCAGGGCGAGTACTACCTGACGGATTGTCTGAAAATCGCCTTGCGCAAAAACCTTAACGTGGTCGTCCATGAATGTGCCCACTGGAATGACTTTCTGGGGGTGAATGACCGGAGCCAGTTGGCTGCCATGGAGAAACTTCTGGTCCAAAGGTTGATCGGAAAAATGATGAAATCCGGCGTCACCTTTCACAACCCAGAAAGTTGCCACGTCGAAGCCGACTGCAAGGTGGGAGTTGACTCCGAGATCGGGTCGGGCGCTTGCCTTGAAGGGCACACGAATATCGGTCGCGGATGCAAGGTTGGACCGAATGTCGCGCTGGACGATGTCGAAGTGGGCGATGGGGCCGTGATTGGTGCGGGTTCTGTGGTGCGTAATTATGTCGTGAACCCCGGCGAATTCGTTCCGGCGTTAAGCATGATCCAGTAATTTTTTTTTGGACAGGAACACTTATATGTGTGGTGTCATTGGATACGTTGGTTCCAAGCCTTGTGCGCGCTTGATCTTTGACGGTTTGAAGCGCCTTGAATACCGTGGCTACGACTCTGCTGGCATCGCAGTGCTCGACACTGAAAATGGTCCAGCCAAAATCGAGCTGGTCAAAGCCGAGGGCAAGCTAATTCATCTGGAACCCCACCTCGGGGAGTTGCCCCAGAAGGCAACGATGGGCATGGGGCATACGCGCTGGGCAACCCACGGCGCACCGACAGCCCGCAATGCCCATCCGCATTTGCATGGCGATCTAGTCATCATTCATAACGGCATCATTGAAAATTACCGTGAGTTGAAAGAACAGCTCATGAAGTCTGGCGTCGAATTCAAGAGCGACACCGACACGGAAGTGGTCCTACATCAACTTCACGCAGAACTCGACCGGACCAAAGATTTGAAGGCGGCAATCATGGCGACGGTCAAGCACCTGCGCGGCGCCTACGCCTTGGGGATTATCTATGCCCGCGAGCCGGGCCAGATGTATGTGGTCAAGCAGGGCAGCCCGGTGGTGTTGGGGGCCGGTGACGGCGAGAACTTCTTTGGCAGCGATGCCTTGGCCCTGTTGCCCCATACGAATCGCGCTGTTTTTCTGATGGACGGGGAATTTGCGCGCCTGACGGCCGACAAGATTGAGGTTTGGGATTTCTCGGGCCAGCCGCTGCGCCGGGAACCAGCGGTCTTGAATTGGTCGGCGGCCAGTGCCGACAAGCAAGGCTACAAGCACTACATGCTCAAGGAGATCCATGAGCAGCCGGCGGTGATGTCCAGCATGATGAGCCGCCTTCTGGATTTGAAGGCCAACGGTTTTGTCGAAAAGGAAACTGGCTTAGACGCCTTGGATCTGGGCCGGATCAAAAACGTCGCCATCGTCGCTTGCGGCACCGCCCATTATGCCGGCCAAATCGGGCGCTATATGATCGAAGAATTCACGCGCCTGCCCGCCAACGTCGAATTAGCCAGTGAATTCCGTTACCGCAACCCTTGCATTGATTCATCAACACTGGTGATCGCCGTTTCACAATCCGGTGAGACCGCCGATACGTTGGCTTGCGTGAAGCATGCGGCGGCGCAAGGTTGCCAGGTCATGAGCATCTGCAATGTGAGGTTCTCTTCTATTCCTCGGGCTTCCCAGGCGGTTTTGTACATGGAGGCCGGGCCAGAGGTGGGCGTCGCATCAACAAAAGCATTCACGGCCATGGTCCTTAGTTTTTACATTGTGGCTTTGGCGATGGGAGTAAAGCGCGGCAAGGTGGATCCAGGGCGCCTAGAGAAATCCTTTGACGCCATGCGGCGTCTTCCAGCATTGGTAGACCGTGCGGTGAATGCCGCTGGGGTCATTGAGGAGATTGCCCATAAGATCTACGAAGCACAGAACATGCTGTTTATTGGGCGTGGCCCCAGTTTTCCGGTGGCCACAGAGGGTGCGTTGAAGTTGAAAGAAGTTTCCTACATCCACGCCGAAGGCTACGCCGGGGGCGAATTGAAACATGGGCCCATCGCCCTGGTGGACCGTCACATGCCGGTCGTGTCAATTGCCCCGCGCGACAGCACGTATGAAAAAATGATTTCCAATATTGAGGAAGTTCGCGCGCGCCAGGGCCGTATCATCGGGGTTGGAGACATCGGAGACGAACGGTTCCAATCAATTTGCGAGCATTATATTCCATGCCCGCAGGTTGGCGATGACCATTTGCAGGCGATTCTTTCGGTGATCCCGTTGCAGCTTCTCGCGTATTATGCTGCCGACATGCGCGGAACGGATGTTGATCAACCGCGTAATCTGGCGAAGTCTGTCACCGTGGAATAAGATGACTGAAAAACCGGACCTATTTGATGTTTTGCGCCCCGGAGGGATTCGGGGTCGCGAGGACGCGCGCGATGCGTGCCTTGTGGACCTGTGTCCAATTCAGCGCGAGGCCGCGGCACACATCGATGGGCCGATGGTCATTTTTGCCGGGGCAGGCTCTGGTAAAACCCGAGTCATCACGCGGCGCATCGTGCATTTGATCGAAAGTGGCGTCCCGCCCTGGCAAATCGTCGCCGTGACTTTTACCAATAAAGCAGCGGGCGAAATGCGCGGGCGGGTCGAGCAATTAACTCCCTATGGTTCCAGGGCCCTGATCACCACCTTTCATTCGGCCTGTGCCCGGTGGCTGCGAGAGTTTGCTGTTGAGGCCGGTTTTACCTCTGATTTTACGATCTATGACGACAGCGACACAATCTCTGCGCTCAAGGCCGTGTTGAAAGAACTCGAAATCAAACTCGATAAAAACCTCACCGTCGGCGATTACCGCGGTTTTCTGCATGACGTTAAAACGGAAGCGCTATTTCCCCATGAACGCGAAACCATCAACGCCAAGTATGGCGAGTCGATGCCCGTGGCGGCCCTTAACGTCTACAAACGCTACCAGGAGGTTCTGGCAGCTTCCAACGCCATGGATTTTGACGACCTTCTAATGAACATGCTGCTCCTGCTGCGCAATAACGTGCACGTGCGCACGGCGATGCAACAAAAATATCGTTATGTTCTGGTCGATGAATACCAAGACACCAATAAGACCCAAAACGATCTTTTGACCTTATTGGCGGCGGCGCATCGCAACCTGTGCGTGGTCGGCGACGACGACCAGTCGATCTATAGTTGGCGGGGGGCGTCGCCAGCAAATATTTTAGAATTTGCGACAACCTATCCTGACGCCAAGGCCCTGAAGCTTGAGCAAAACTACCGATCGACCAGCACCATTGTCGATGCAGCAAGTTCCGTCATTGCGAACAATACCAAGCGCGCTGCAAAAAAACTTTGGACCGCCAACGACCGTGGCGATCCGATTAATTTCCGCATCGAGGCCGACGAGGAAGTCGAAGCCTGGGCCGTGGCCCGCTCGATCCTGGATGAAATGGCCAGCTATCCCTTGCGTGACGTTGCGATTTTTTACCGGACCAACGGCCAGTCGCGTCCCCTGGAAGAAGCCCTGCGCCGGGACCGAATTCCGTACCGCGTCTACGGTGCGCTGCGCTTTTTTGACCGGGCTGAAATCAAAGACCTGATGGCATACATGCGCCTGCTGGCGAATCCAGCAGATGATGTCAGCTTGCGTCGGGTGATCAACGTGCCAGCACGCGGCCTTGGTGACACAGCGGTGGATCAATTGGCGAAGGCGGCAACGGCACGCGGAAAGCCGATGCTGGCGACCTTAAAGCAATTGGCCGATGACAATGCACCGCGCGTCGGCCCTAAGTTTCGGGCCTTCGCCGAACTTTTGGATGAACTTAAATCGCAACTTGCCGTGGGCGGCTTGGAGAGTTTTGTCGAATCCCTCGTGAAACTGACGGGCTACCGGACTTGGCTAGAAAACCGCTTTCCGGACAAGGTTGTCGATAAGCTGGAAAACATCCACGACCTGGCCGGCGCCCTCGCAGTTTTTGAAGAAGAGGGATCTAAAAAGGGCCTCGCAGCCCTTTCTGATTGGTTGCAGTCGGTGACGCTGGTGACCACGGAAGATGAAAATGCCCAGGGCGTCAGCCTGATGACCTTGCATAGCGCCAAGGGGCTGGAGTACGACCGGGTTTATATTGTCGGGGTCGAAGATGGCCTGCTCCCCTACGGCAAGTCTACCGAGGATACGGCAGACCTTGAAGAAGAGCGGCGCCTGTTTTACGTCGGCATGACGCGGGCCCGAAAAAAACTTTCGCTTTCCAGTGCGTTTCGCCGCCGCGTGTACAACAACACCATGGCCAACATGCCGTCAAGATTCCTGAAGGAAATTCCTCGCGAACTCATGGCGACCGACGCCAATCATAAGGCCGCCGCGGATTCCTGGCAGCACAATCACGAAAATGACGATGATCAAGATGATTTTGCCAGTTCCAGCAAGCCCACCAAGCAAAAGGTGGCAGCCTCCTACACGGCTGCCGTCGGCGACCGGGTCCAGCATCCAACTTATGGGGCTGGAATTATTGATCAAATCATCGATGAATTTGGACACGTCAAGGCGGTCGTCGAGTTTGACGGCCTCGGCAAGCGCAAGGTGGCGACGCACCACCTAGAGCCCGATTTGGGCAAGGAATTGACCTACGATTGGGACGACATTTAGCCGCCGTTTGTTAGTCCCCCGCCTTGTTCGCTGATATAATCGGATCATGAACATTTTCTCGGAACATGACATTCGCAAAATCATGCGCTGGCTCGGCTGGTTTGCTGTGATTGTACTTATGGTTGGAGTGGTGCGCGGACGCAGTTCCATAGGCGCCTATTTCAAACTTAAGGACAGTGCCCGTAAGCTGGATGTGGCCGTGGCAGTCCTTGAAAGCG
>CAMDHM010000009.1 GCA_945898195.1 Pseudobacteriovorax antillogorgiicola
TACCGAAGGCCCACCTGGGGAACATAGCTTCGTCACCATGGTTTGCTTCATCTCACTGGAATAATGAGGCATTACGGGATTTCTAACCCGCCCCCTGTTTTCCGGAATATTCTGAATTTCTATGCGTCAACTTCCCTGACCGAGGGGGGAGCCGATCTCATATATTGTGTTGGAGCGTCCTATTGATCCAAAGACGTTATACCCTGAACTCTCGTTAAACCAGAATTATACTGAGGTTTTGAATAGTTTTAATTGGGCTAGTCCCCATCAAAAGTACGTCTCTTCGTGCTATTCCATGGAGTGGTCAAATTCAATAACTCGCTTTTTACCTGCTATCGCTGAGTACAATAGGCAATCTCAGAGCAAAGTGCAGGTCATCTCTCTCGATGGACATTCGACAGAAGATTTCGGCGAAAACCTAAAAAGTGACCCGATTTTAGAGATTCCTGAAATATCGGACAAAAGTAACTGCCAACCCCAAGGTTCATTACCTTACCGATACGTTAAACCGAATTCTCCGATTCGCGAGCAGCGTACAGCGGTTAATTTTACTAGATTCATCAAGGATCGGAAGTCGGACAAGAAGAAAGTCGTCGTTCTGTATCACCAAGGACACCTAATGAGATTGGGTACCCAATGCAGAATTCTCGCGACGGACTCTGCAACATTCGAGGCCAGCATTGGACCTGGGCCATTTCCCGCAAGATTATGGGAAACAGAAAAACTTAGCGAAATCAGTTCTGTAGTATTCATTGATGAACCTGGAACTAGCAACGCACCAAACGGTCACACAAAAATAGCGGCAAGAGGAGGAACGTTAAGGTTAGGGCAATCTTTTGCAGTCCAACCAAATGCGCTGTCTGGAGTGGATCAAATGAAGGGAAGCACAATGTTTATGCCCGGATCAGATTTAACCTTGGCAACAGTCAAGCCATTCAACAAAAGTTATCAAATCAAAGATTTTTTTGATCTGATCATTTGGGTTACAGGGGATCAAGCCAAGGTTCTGACCAGAGTCGTTCTGCCTGGATGCGAAAACAGCACACCACTTTGACTGTGGCGAACCTGATGGAGTAGCCCCCGTCAGAACATCCAGCCATTCCCAGAATTCTTATTGTTTGGTAAACCCCACAGGTCAGGAAAACCCCACAACAAAAACCGCCAAAGCCTATCCTTATTTATCGTAACCATCCGTAATTATGCCGATAAATCTATGGCACAGGCATTGCTATAAATGCAGTAATTGTTTAACGTTTTACTTATCTTGGAGACCCTATGAGATATTTTCCACATCTACTGGCAGTGGCGATTTTTCTTCCGTCACATATCGCCCTAGCCACCGAACCGCTAAAAAGCCCCTACTTCATAGATGGGGTTCACTGTGAGGGACTGGATGATAAAGACCTAGATAACCGCATTTCTGACCAGTTTGGGGATGAGGCGCTGGCAAAGCTAGGCGTCAAAGCTCACAATCAATCAACGTGCGAACACATTTTTTCTGAATATGGGATTACAAAATTCCAATGGGTCACGCCGGATGACCTAGAAAATTTTAATTTTTTGCTTAAAAAATCCGGAAAATTCAAAACCATTGACGTTCGGATTGAAAAATCAGAGTCACAAAATCATGTCCACCTAAAAGGCAGATTTGAACAATTTGAGCCAAGAAACTACACTTCTTTCAATGTGCAATCTGGATACGAAAACGGCGGAGTTACCGGCGACCGAGACACGACTAAATCTGAAGCCCTTGTTCAGTTCCAAAAGCGTGGATTGGAAAACCCCGGAAGCTTCGACGTTGGCTTTACGACTTTTCGAACTTCAACCAAGGCCCCACTATCACTTGAGGAACTAAAGAGTGGTGAAGTAGATGTCGTCATGAATGACGCCGAAAAGGCGACGCAAGGCAAACAAAGCTGGCAATACAATGAACTATTTCTACGTAATTACCTTCCTACCGGAAAATTTGTTAACCCCATTAGCTTAAAAGTCGGGTTAAATTACTCTAAGCTCAGCCAGGACGAAGCCGCCGACCTTAATACTAGTTATGAACTTGCAACCGAATTTCGGCCAGACGTGCTCAGGACGATGAAACTATCCCTGTCCCTGGCCTATTCAACCTACACCGCCTTAGGCTCGGAATCGATTACCACGGAAACAGCCTCTTCGAATCAAAAGCAGATTTTATTTGCGGGCTTCTCGGAAGATTTCGACACCCGCTGGCTAACAGGACATTTCAGCGCTTATCGTTCCCTGACCTCGCAGGTTCACTATTACGGCGACCTCGACCTGAAATTCTTATTTACGGAATTCGCCGGCATCAAAAGTTCTTTAGGGTTCGCTCAAGAACAAGTTTATGGTGCTGTTTTACCGCAACATCGCTTTGGCCTGCCAAATCGTGCACAGAGTGCTTTTTATTATTTAGGCGAGAATAATTTCCGGGCCCTTGACGCAGATAACAAGATCTCGTTTAAGGTTGGATTTTCAAATTTAGATTCATCGGGACCGATCCAAAAAAGCTCCTATTCGCGAGGCCAATCTTTTGCTGAACTGGGTTTAAAGACTCGCACAGATAAATACGATGTTGGGCTGTCATTTATCTATGGTAACCAGAGGCTCTATTAATGCGTTGCCTAATTTTCTTACTGATGGCCGTCGCCACAACTGCGGGAGCCATCGATCTCTGCCCGCAATACGCCACCATTCACGGCAAGGAAATCGAACCAAGGATTCGCAGCGGCATACCGTTTAAAATACTTAGTGTCGCCGTGGATCGGCGCTCGACTTACCGGCGAATCGTTCGCGTGGACTATGATTTGTGGACAGAGAAAGTGGGAGTTGAGGTGCTTGGAGGGAACAAGGCGACCTGCACACTAGCCGAGTCTTCTAAAACTATCTGCGGGGCCTTATCCATGGATGGGGAGGGGCACGGTGAACGAATGAAGCTCCAGATTTTGCTCAATCCTGATTTAAGTGATGGACTTGCAAAGCTTAAATCAAACGGGACCGGTCATTCTGGCTTTTTGGAAATTAACTGGCGACAGCTTTCCAAGGACCTCAATTCAGAAAAGCTTCTCTTGGAAAGTGAGATTCAACCTTGATTAGAGGGATCTGGCTCAGAATTACCTTCCTTTTGGCTCTGGCCATCATACCAGCAACCCTTCTGCAGCTAAAACTGCAGAAGGATAGCGTTGCTATTATGTATGAGTTATTTGAAAGCAGCGACATTCGTGTGGCTCTGGACCAATACCTGGAACAAATTCGCGAGATCGCTCAGGAAAATCCGGAGAAGGAGGCATTCTATCGCGCAAAGTTCGGGCAGGTGTCTCTCGTTAAACGCGCTCTGGAATCTTTTTTTATGGCGCGAAATTCGATAGATGAGCATCTTCGTTTTCAGATGATTCTAATCATAGTCGTCACGTTGATCACTTCTCTCCTGGGTTCGTTATTAATCTCACGCGGAATCATTAGACAGGTCAAAAGTTTGATGGATGAGCGAGAAAAATCCAACGCCAAACTCAGAGATCTTAATGTCCTGAAAAATTGGCAAGGGGTTGCTCGAATGTTGGTTCACGAGCTGCGAGCGCCTCTGACGCCAATAAAATTGATTGCGACAGATCTGGAGCGAAAATTTCAGACACTGAGCACCGAGGAATTTTCCAACTATCTGCCTGATGCCCAACGGTTAATGAATGAACAAATTCAGTCAATTGAATCGATGATTACTGGCTTCACAGAATTTGGTCGTTTGCCCGCGCCGGTATTAGAGCGGACATCGATTCAAAAAATTCTGGGGGATTTCGATGCGACCTACGGCCTGTCCTTTGGCGAACGCGTTCACCTACAGGCCGATTTATCTGGAGTTGATGCTTTTGCTCACCTTGATCCCAAGCTGATTCGCGACCTGCTGTTTAACCTCTGTAAGAACGCCGTCGAAGCAAACTCGGGAAAGACGAACATCACCATTAAAACAACATCCACGGATACAGCGATTTTTATAAGAATCCAAAATACAGGCGCCGCGATTCCAGAATCAATTAGAAGTCAGTTGTTTGAACCCTACGCATCAACAAAATTAGGTGCCGATTCAAAAAACATGGGGTTAGGTTTGACAATATCCCGGAAGATTGCCCTTGATCACGGCGGGGATTTGACGCTGCTGGATTTACCTTCGGATTGTGGCGTGGCTTTTCAGTTGGAAATTCCAAGTGCAAAATAAAGAAACGATGGGGATGGATTGATGCAGCCAAAAAAAGGCGAAAAGGCCTGTTTGCTGATTGTGGATGACGAACGCCGCGTACGCGACGGGATCAGACTCACCCTAAGCGGTGAGCCCTATGACATCCTCGAGTCCGACAATCCTGATCAGGCCTACGAATTGATTCAGGGTGGGCAGCCTGACATTGTTTTATTGGATGTGCATTTTCAGGGGACTGTCACCTGTCTGCCGTTACTTGAGCGCCTGCAGCGCGAGGGCAATCAAATCCCAGTTATTGTCCTATCTGGGGCTGCTTCTGCTAAGGAGGCAACTGATGCTATCAAATTTGGCGCCTATGATTTTCTGGAAAAGCCCGTTGCTTCGGAGCGGCTCCGTGTCACACTGCAGAACACTTTAAGTGCGGCATCGCTTAAAGCGCGCGATATTTCAACAACCGTCCGACGAAACGTAAGAACTGACATTATCGGAGAAAGCGCGGCTGTCCGGAAAGTCCTGGATCTCATCGGTCAATTTGGACGGCGTGACGCTAAAGTTCTGATAACTGGTGAAACTGGCACAGGTAAAGAACTTGTTGCGCATGGTATTTGGCGGAATTCACCTCGTTGTGATCGCCCATTTGTTTTAGTCAATTCCGCCGCCATTCCCGACTCGCTCTTCGAGAGTGAGTTGTTCGGGCATAAAAAAGGTGCCTTTACCGGTGCCATCGCAAACCAGATTGGTAAAATTGAGATGGCTGATGGAGGGACGCTATTTCTCGACGAAATCGGTGAGCTCTCGCCGATGGCACAAAGTAAGCTTTTACGATTTCTTGAAGCCGGCGAGATTCAAGTCCTAGGTTCCAATAAAGTCAAACATTGCGATGTTCGTCTCATTGCTGCGACGTCGCGAAATCTCCAAAAAGAAATTAAGGCGGGCAGATTCCGAGAAGATTTATATTTCAGGCTGAATGTTGCAAACATCGAAATTCCGCCGTTGCGCGACCGCAAGGAAGATGTTCTAGCTATTTTCAATCATTTCATGACATCAATTTGTGGGCGTTATGGTGAGTCAACTCGGTCTATCGATGTTGCAGCCAGAGAGACTCTCGTGAATTACGATTGGCCAGGCAACGTCAGAGAACTTCGGAACGTGGCAGAACGCGCAGTTTTGCTTTCATCGCAAATTATAACGAAAGATATCATCCAAGATATTTTAGGGCGCACCGTAAAAAAAGAACTCGCGCAAGATTTGCCAACATCACTGGAATCGGCTCAGCCCCTAAAAGAGTATCGCCGTCAATTAGAGGGCCGATACGTTGCGCACGTCATAAAGCTTGCAGAGGGTTCCATAACAAAGGCTGCCCAAGTTCTGGGGCTTGATAGAAGCCATCTTCATCAGAAAATTAGGGACTTAGGTCTGTCGAACGACAGCTAGACCGCGGGTGCTCGACCCGCTGTCCGAATTGAAAATGCTCGTTAATGTTTTATAATAAAAGTGCCAATTAAATAATAATAGATAAATTGAAGTTATGTTGTTTTAATATATAAATAACCCATAATTTTTATTGGAGTTTGTATGAAGCAGCTTAAGTTCTGTACTTTATTCATGGGTGCATTGCTGTCCGCGACCAGCGCTTTCGCACTTGATTGCACGCTTCCCACGACTACCGGCTCCATAGCATGGGCCCATGGGGCGTACACCCCGGTTGACGCAGGCCAAGGCACCGAGCAATGGCTCTGCGTAAGCGGTCAGATCTACCGGCCGTACCGTGCCACAGCCCCAGCCAGGCCTCACCAAGAGGCACCCGCGACCGAGCAATATGGCTGTGCCGCCTACACGGCGCCATACTATCGGAATCACACGAATGAGATTCCAAGCGCGTGCATGAGCGATGGAGAACGGGCCAATCACCAATACAATTCAGTCGATCGGAATCTTTGATTTAATCTAGACCAAACCCAAGACCCGCGCATCAACCCTCAGTGCGCGGCGTGCCCGGGCAAAAAAGTTGCCAGACAAGCGCAGCAGCACATTGTTGCCATGAGCTTCCATGGTTAACCAAGTGACGTCTCGTTGCCGGATACTGTCATTACCGCTTCCAAACTGTCCCATTGCGGGTGCGCGCCTGGCCAGGCGGTAAAAAGCACCTAGGATAAAATCCATGCGGGAAAACCAAACCACGTGAGTCGGCCGAGCAGCGTTGTATAGACCTGCGACGGCAGCATAATCGCCTTTACCGCAAAAGGCACTTGCGGGAAGAGCTGGCTGCAAATTCCACCACCGCCCCACATTGACACCGTAATGAATCAAATCGCTTCGTCGATCTGACAACAACTTAATAGCCCGGGCCCACACCAGAGCCCCAGCCGAATGCGTCACGGCCGTTGGTGCAAATCCATTGCTGAAACCAACCTCTAAAAAACCAGCCAAAGTCCCCGCGGCATCTGAAGCCCTGCGCTCGGCATCGCGCCATAAAAGTCCCCACCACAAAAAAGTCACCACACAAACCAGCAGCCGGCGCAAATTTGAGAATCCGATTTCTTCACGAGCAGCAGTACTGAACAGCATCGAATTCCAAATCAACAAGTAAAATTCACTGTGCCTTCTGGACTTCCCAAGCCCGCAAGCCTTGGCAAGAGGCTGGATAAAATCACTGATGGCCTCCCGATCATCGGCATAATCGATCCCGTGGACAAATATGACTGCGTTAGCTTTAGGACGGAAGTGCAACGGAGTTAGGATTTCTTCTATGAAGTCAACACCCTCGCAGCTAATTCGAAACCTAATCAAACGGGCATCAGCAGAATTTGACGGCAGATTCTTCAACTCCCGAAAAAGGGTACCAAATAAATTCATGGTGTAATGCACCCTCCCTGGAACAAAACATGATAATTTCGGACAACTCGGTACATCTTTGACATCAATGGTCATCGATCCGGGAGGAAATCTGATTGAGATACCTTTAAGGCCCTTTAAATTTCCGGTTAAGGTGGGATAATCGGATACACATTAAGGAGTGAGATACATGACCGTTCATATTTCTTCCGATTACCTCGGTGGCCTTCGCTGCAAATCACAGCACGGTCCTTCCGCTGCGACACTCTTGACGGATGCCCCAGTCGACAACCACGGCAAAGGTGAATCCTTTTCCCCGACAGACCTAGTGGCCACCGCTCTCGGCGCCTGCGTGATGACGACCATGGGAATTCTTGCCCAACGCCTCAACATTGAATTGGTTGGCATGCATGCTAATTGCACCAAAGACATGGTGAGTGATCCGTTCCGCCGAATTGGAAAAATCACCGTCAAAATCACGATTCCCAAGGCCGTAACAGAAGACATCTCGGAGTTGGACCGTGAGAAATTAGAGCGCGCAGCGTATGCTTGCCCAGTGCATAAGAGCCTGCACCCTGACGTTGAATCTGTGATCGAACTTAATTGGTTGGAGTGAGTCAATGATGCCACGCCGCACGATATGCTTGTTCGTCGCAATTCTAATTTGTTCAACCAACGCTTTCGCTGGCATTCTCACGATATACGCCATCCCATCCCCCAAGGGCATTGACTGGACTTCGCCAAAGTCTCTGGCCTGGAGCGCCATTTCCAATCAGATATCGGACAAAACCCATACCATTGGCCACGCCAACATCCACCTTCGATGCCGCGTCGAGGAGGGTGATGCCGAGAATTTTGAAATTTTGACCGGAATGACCTCGGCGGATAATGACCCAACCAATGATCGAATTAAACATGAGGGCTATGGACTTGGCGTCCTGTTTGCCACGGTACCAGGACGCTTGGAAACACACGACGAGGCCTCGCGAGATTTGCACAGCCGATTTAAGCGTGGCTTAGTTAACTTTATGCAGTTCCAAATTGGTGCTCCGACCTGCAGCAGGTTGGCACAATATGCAAATGAATATCAGGAACGAGGATACGATCAGTTTTACGGCCTACCAAATCGTCCGCGCCATGGCGAAGGCGCCGGCTGCACCGCCTTTGCAGCCAGCTTCTTGGATCTAGCTGGGGTGCATGCAGGCTATCTGAAAGCAAATTGGTCGAAAACCCGTCGCGTGCCAGAAAATCTCGTTGGCGGACCCCTGACCGGCAATTTTGTTCCTGTCCAAAGCCTGCTTCGGCCCCTACGCCCTTCGCGCTGGGCCACGCCAGATGAAACCCAATTCACCATTAACTTTTTTGATCCTGACGCGCTGTTTCAGCACATTGAATCTGCTTGGAAGGCTGGCTTGAATCCACTGGGCGCGGGCACGGACCAAACCCCTGCGATTCCTGCCCAGATGAGTAATATTGCCCAAGCCAAAGGTTTCATATTAAATGCCAATCTGATTCATGCTCCAACAGAACCAATCTGGCTAAACTAGGTCCGATACGAAGACGATTCTCTAGGTACAATGGCAGCGATCTTCCCGAATTGAGGATTCTAAAATGGAACAACCCGTTGACGTCCAATGTCCATTTTGTGGGGAAACTTTTACAACTTTTATCGACTTGTCTGCTGGCGGACAATCGTACACGGAGGATTGTCAGGTGTGCTGCAAAGCCATCGACATGATCATCACTATAAACCAAAAAACAGGCGCTCCCCGTGTCACAACAAAGCGAGCCTACTGAATTCGCCAGTGGAAGTAGAACATTGATTAGTCCCCGCTCAAAAGCACAACGCAGGATCATCACCGCATTGGGTAGCGTTGCTACTTTTTTATTTCTGACGTCCCGTGGATTTTCGGATCCCGACCTGAGCCCAGAGGTGCTCGTTCTTCCAGGCATCTTCACAACTCCAGAAACGGGTTTTGGTGCTGGGGCTGGCCTCTTTGTGTTGGACAGACCGATCTCAGGATCACGAGGTTCCAAAGCCAACGCACTGCGAATTGGGGCTATTTACACCGAAAAGAAACAGTTCATCGTGCGTGGCTCTCTGGAAAAGTATCTCAACGACGAACGCGATCTACTTAGCGCTTCCGTTGTCGCCCAAGAATATCCGGATTCCTTCTTTGGCATCGGCAGTAACACCCGTGTCGTTGACGAAGAAAAGTACATTAGTCACGCATGGAACGCCCAAGCAAAATACCTGCACGAATATTCATCAAACTTGTACTTTGGCGCCTATGCACTGCTATCAGACGAAAGAATCGATCATCTGACACCCGATGGTTTTCTTGCTCTACGGACTGATCAAAACAAAAATCAAATCAACGGCATTGATCCCGTCAGATTGGGGGGAGCAGGCATCACGATCAGACTGGACACAAGGGATGACTACCAAGATCCGACCAAAGGATATTTCGTGGAAGGGGGAACCATCCTCTACCGCAAGGCCTTCGGCAGCACACATGAATTTAATACCACGACTTTGGACGGCAGATGGTTCGTGCCTTTGACCACAGCCGACAATCCCCTTCGCCTTGGATTTCAGACCGTGATTACATCCAACAACGGATCTCCACCATTTCAATCGTTGGCTCAACTCGGTGGTCGCGATGTCCTGCGCGGCTATTTTCTTGGCCGTTTCCGCGACCGCAAACTTCTTGCATTTCAGAGCGAGCTGCGCATTCCCTTACGTGGAAAATGGGGTGCCGTCGGCTACGCCGCCGTTGGCAATGTCTCGAAATCTTGGGATGGTATGCGCGCCAAGGAATTTAAACCAGCCGGCGGAATTGGTGCACGCTACCGATTTTCTGACGTCCAGAAAGTCAACCTTCGGCTGGACTTTACGTGGGGTCATGAAACGCCTAACCCTAGCTATTATTTGAGCCTTGCCGAGGCCTTTTAAAAATTTAATTTATTTGGATTCCTGCATTCGTTTTCTTGAGGAAGGTCAAAGCCAGTTCAAAACTCGGTCGCCCCCAACATTTAGAACCACGAAGAAAACGGTGTCACCCATTTGGCGATATATGGCCTTACTAAGCCACCAGCGATTGAGAAGGCTCCTACCGCATAAAGGTTCCCTGAACCGTCAAAAGCCAGATCGTTGACGCCACCGTTCGTTCCTGAGCCAAGTGGGGACCATGTTGATGTTAACATGTCCCATTTAGCGATATGGCTTGCAGCCACTCCAGCAGCGCTGGAGAAGTCTCCGCCCGCATAAAGGTTTCCGGAGCCGTCAAAAGCCAGGCTATTGACCTGGCTATCTGTTCCTGAGCCAAGATTGGACCATGTTGATGTTGACACGTCCCATTTAGCGATGTCGCGAGAATTCCCATCAGGGGTTGAGAAGTTTCCTCCCGCATAGAGGTTTCCTGAGCTGTCAAAAGCCAGGGCCAAGACGGAGCCGCCGCGGATTCCTGCACCAAGAGCGGACCATGTTGACGTTGCCACGTTCCATTTCGCAATGCCGTGAGCACTAACCCCACCAGCGGTTGAGAAGTATCCTCCCGCATAAAGGTTTCCTGAGGTGTCAAACGCCAGGGCGTCGACCGTGCTGTTTATTCCTGTGCCGAGGACAGACCATGTTGATGTTGCCACGTCCCATTTAGCGATATTGTTAACAGCAGCCCCACCAGCGGCTGAGAAATTTCCTCCCGCATAAAGGTTTCCTGAGCCGTCCACAACCAGCGCATTTACACTGAATCCAGTTATTCCTGAACCAAGATTGGACCATCCTGATCCGTTCCATTTAGCGATGTAACTAGCACTCACCCACGGATCAGCGGTGGAGGCGTATCCTCCCACATACAAGTTTCCTGAACTGTCCAAAGCTAGGGCCGTGATCGTTGCATCTGTTCCGGAGCCAAGGGTAGACCATGTTGATGCTGATACGTCCCATTTAGCGATGTTGCGACCACTCCCATCAGGGGTTGAAAAGTTGCCTCCCGCATAGAGGTTTCCTAAGCCGTCCAAAGCTAGGGCGATAACGCCGCCGCCACTCATTCCGTCGAAAAGAGCGGACCACGTTGATGTTGCCACGTCCCATTTAGCGATAGCATTAGCACCTAAGAAGCCTCCCCCGGCATAGAGTTTTCCTGACCCATCAAAAGCCAGGGCGGAGACCGGGCTGTCTATTCCTGTGCCAAGAGCAGACCATGTTGATGTTGATGCGTCCCATTTAGCGATGTACCTAGCACCAACCCCACCAACACTTGAGAAGTCTCCGCCCGCATAAAGGTTTCCGGAGCCGTCCACAGCCAGAGTGCCCACCTGCTCAGGGAAACTAATATATAACTCTTCATTTATTCCTGACCCGAGTGCGGACCATGTTGATGCTGACACGTCCCATTTAGCGATGTGGTTAACCGTAGTTCCACCCGCGTTATAGAAGAATCCACCTGCGTAGAGGTTTCCTGATCCGTCCAAAACAAGAGCATGGATCGCTTGGTCTGTCCCTTGTCCAAGAGCGAACCAAGTTGATGCCGACACGTCCCATTTACAGATGCGTTCGCAGTGCGGCGAGCTGAACTCTCCTCCCACATAAAGGTTTCCCGAGCCGTCCAAAACCAGGGCATTGACCGCGCTGTCTATTTCTGTGCCAAGAGCGGACCATGTTGATGCTGATACGTCCCATTTGGCGATGTAATTAACATTGACGCCACCAGCGTTTTGGAAAAATCCGCCAGCATAAAGGAGGTTTCGTGAGCCGTCCAAAACCATCGAATTGATGGTCTCATCTGTTCCTGAACCAAGAACCGACCATGTTGATGCTGACACGTCCCATTTAGCGATGTTGTTGGCACTTACTCCACCAGCTTTGGAGAAGTATCCCCCAGCATAGACGTTTCCTGAACCGTCTAGAGCCAAAGCCATGACCATAGGTTGGGCGCCAGTAATTCCTGAACCAAAGGCCACGAAACTTCCGTCTGGTTTTATTTTCACAATATTATTAGCGGCGATGCCCCCTGCAGCAGTGAATGTCCCACCGATAATCAAACAGTTTGGAAGGGTTGTACATCCTGTGGATACTGCGTCTTTCACGATCACATTGGCCGCTCCCGAAATCCCTCCTATAGAAAAACTCATCGGCAATTTTGTAGTATAGGAACCCATATCGGCATACTGCGTCGCAACCGAACTTTTTGCATAAACGGCATTCGTCACACCCAACGTCGAAACAGTGTCGGCAAGCATGATATTAGATCCCGCAGAAATTGCCGTTGGCGTATTAATTGTCGTTCCCGCGGTGTCGGAAAAAAGGCCCAGGGTGTCCCCCGCTGCAATGGAAAACTTGACGCGAGGGGTCCATCTCACTGATGGGTATGCACTGGTGTCAGGGAAGGCTTCCACGAGACCGGCAGTCAGTATGTTGATTGTATATTCAGCGCTGGCGACACTCGAATCGGCGTAGTTCGTTTTAACGCCAAAGGCCTTGACGGTTGCTGTAGAAGACACCATGAACACGCCTGAATATAGCGTCGACGCCGTGGTTGGTGTTGTGCCATCGACGGTGTAATAAATCGCGGCACCGGGCGTTGTTGTTGCCAGAGTGACGCTCTGCGAGAGGTTAGATACACCCGCAGCCACGCTGAACGTCGGCGCGGCGACGGCACCGATGATGGTGTAAGTGAAGCTAGCAACATCGGAATTACTATAACCCTGTTTCACTGTGATGGCTTTTATGGTGCGACTTCCCGCCATTACAAAAATAGGCGCGGTATATTTTTCCGAGGAAGTGCTCGGGGTCGACCCGTCCTGCGTGTAGTAAATCTCACCGCCTGATAAGGTCGTCGTCAGAGTGACCACCTGAGAAGAGGTGTAGGTTCCAGCGACCACATCCGCACGAGGCATGGTAGATGCGTCTTGGGGACGCAAGATCGTATAGGTTACCGTCGCAAGGCCTGAATCGGCCATACCGGGTTGCTCCATCACGGCCCAGTTGCCTGGCGGGCGTGAGGAAACAGACGCGGCGACGATCACCCTGACAACCACGGGATCTGTGACTCGCGCCATGCTCGACATGATCGATGTCGCGGCCTCGGGGGGGACCAAGCAGGTTTTTCCGTGGCGCCTCGCTCAAAATGCAAAAGCCAAGATTGACGATCTGACGATGAATCCTGTTGCCGCTTATTTGGGATCGGTGGATGGGCCCGGTGGCAGCAGCGCTTGCATCCTTCGCGTTGCGCGGTCAGGCAACCTGTTTCCCGGTGCGCCGACATGCACTTTGACGACAGCCAACATTTCTGGCCAGACATGGCGCGTCACCGTCAACGTCACGGGCGAAGCTCGCAGGATTCGCCTCGGAAAAGACGAATTAGACATGTCCAAGCCTGAAAAATCCATGGATCTCATGAATATCAATTCCAACACCACGCTGGTTGCCAGTGTCGAAGGACAAGGAGGGGATTCCACATGCGGCGCAATTATAAAGCTTTAATCGTTTTTGTTGCCCTGTTTTCGCTAACAGTTGGTGGCATTTATTCATGCAAACGCCAAACATCCAAAGCCCAGTCAAAGGGATTGTCGGATTATTTTGATCCCGTCACAATTGAAAAGTATCTCATTAATTTTATATTTAAGTTTTCTGACTTCAACAATTTGTGCAAATTCACCCAGGAAATGTTTGACGACTCGCAACCCCCTTCAAGTAGGGCAGCCCAGTGTTTTGCCGGATTTCTCACTGGGACTTGCAAGCAAGCGACCAAGGACGTGGCCAATGACCTTGGGACGGAGATCGATGGTTTGCAGACTGGCGCGGATAACGCCATTGATGGTGTCGGACAGCTATTCGGCGAGGCTCAAAAGGGCGTCATTGAATGCGTCAAAAATATGGAAAAAGAAACCCTCGTTGAGCTCGGCAAGAGATACGCAACTCGCCTTGGGCTGAATGTCGGTAATGAATTGATCAAGAACCGCGATCTCAAGAGAAACCTTGCAAATTGGGCCTGCACAGGTGCTGCTGGGGCGATTGGCAATGCGATTTCAAAACAACGCACCGTTGATTTTGAAAATGCTTGCGGCGGTGCCCTGGGTGGGCGCTCGGCAGAAGCGACAAAATCCCAGATTGCCAGTTGTTTTCGCAGCGCGGGCAGCGTCTGTTCCATTGTCGTGGAGCAGGGTAAGGTGAACCTCGATAATTTTTTGCCATCGACCGATGACTACGGTGCCGTGGCGGATACGGCAGCGGATCTGGGAAAGGAGCTGGCGTCGGAAGTTGTGACCAACGCCTGCCAGCTCGGCTCCGTGGTAACACGGTCGGCTTGCGGCGTCATCAATGCAGCAGCAGCCCAGATCAAAGAAGCCCTAACCAGTGGGGACAACGATTGGGCAAATTGTGTCGGGACATCACAGCTTGGAGCTTGTATTGGCCAAAAAATCGGCTCTGGTGGTTGGACCAACAACAACGGGGTGGAGAATGCCACCCAGGCAGATGATGGCAACGGCGGCCAATTTTCATATGTTGGCTGTTGCCTGTGTGAGCTCCAAGAATTTCAGCGTGGGACGTTTGCCAATAATATCCTAGCCAGCCGCACGGTGGTATCACGGATTCAGCAGGGTGATTATAATTCTGGGAATTGTGCCTACCGACAAAATCGTGGTGATTTCACGATGGTTGCCAATCCAAATGTCTTTCGCTACACGGGCTGTTCCAAGGTTTATCTAGCTGGTAATGCCTGTGGGCCGGACAGCGGGGGATTTGCATCTGTCTGGAACGGCAGCAGTTATGACCGTGTTGGGGTTGTCGTTCGTTAAGGAATTTAGGCAATTGGGGCATGGAAAAAGCGGCGAGAATGATTGTAGGAAATTCAATCATTGATTGAATTTCCTACAATCTTAAAGTCCCATTTCTTGAATAAGTTTCTGCCACGGCATAACGTCCACTCCACCCACGACCTTATGGTCAACCCCCAAATAGGCAACGACGGATCTGTGAGGCTTCTTGTAAAACGAGGCAAAATTCTTCAGTCCTCTAAAGTCCTCGCTACCGATATTTTTTGAACCTTTTGCCTCAATCGCCCAAACGTCGCCATCCAGCTCAATAATAAAATCAACTTCTGCCCCGTGTTCCGTTCGATAGGTAGAAATGGATATGCGTTTTCCTAGCGACGCTGCGCTGTGATGAAGTTGAGTGAATAGTAAATTCTCAAAAAGCATGCCTATTCGGTCTTCAGATAATTTATAACTTCCAAGCAACGCGTTGAGAACTCCATTATCAAAAAAGAAAAACCGCGGATGTTGAATCAGTCGTTTCTTTTGTGACTTCAAAAATGCCTCGCAACGATGCACAATAAGCGTCTCTTCCAATATTTCCATAAATCGCATGGCTGATTGTCGGGAAATTCCACTCGTATTGGCCATTTTTGTGAAATCTAAAAATTCAGTGGACCTACTTGCTGCCACGAATAAAAATCTCGAAAACCCTTCAATATTGCGAGTTAATGCTTCAGCTTGAATTTCTTCTTTTACGTAGGTCGAAGCATATGAATCCAACACCAACATGCGGTCCGCTGGGTTGGGATCAGTATAAATTCCAGGAAGGGTCCCGGTGGAGAGAGCCTGATTCGTATCAAGGGCATAATTCAATTCTCGGGAACTGAGAGGCCCTAACTGCAGTGAAATAATTCGGCCGGGAAGTAAATTGGACTGACCACGTTTTAATTTACGGGCACTGGAGCCCGACAATAAAAAACGAATGGAGGACTTGTTTTGATCCATAATTACTTGCAGCGAGTTTAGTAAACTGGGAATTCGTTGCACTTCGTCCAAAAAGACCACTTTTGGATTTGTGGCTGCCATGCGTTCAAAGAGTTCTGAGGGATTTCGAGCAAAGCTTAAATACTCTCGCTCATCTGCGAGGTTAATGGATAGATCAGGCGTCAGGGACAACAGCAACGTGGATTTCCCCGTCTGCCTTGGACCCAAAAGAAGCAAATTCTTAGAAGAATTTGTTATAATATTTAGTATGTTACGACGCAAAATTTCCATGCGGTCATTTTACGCGGCATTTTGACTGCGTGTCAACATGGAGTTGACGACCCTCGAAAGCACGACGCCTGGGAGTACAACTCTCCAACATTTCACGAGGAAGAGTCGACTTTGTCAATTTGCGGGCCGACAAAAGCAACGCGTTGCGATCGACATAATCGCGTGTCTTTTACAGTACTGCTACTCGTCCAGCGTCATGAACAGGACTTTGCCGGGTCAGAATGTAACTGATTTTATTGAAGATTTTATCATCGAAATCATTCATTAAACTTTTCTTCCCAACCGGTCGATGACTCAGCCGTAGATTTTTACTGTGGTTGATTTTTAAAATGGTGGCCATGATGCCTGGTATCGGTTGGAAAAATGTTTTCGCGCTCTTCGTTACAATTATTTTTGGTAGCGCCGTTGTTGGGTGTTCGGAAAGCCAATTCGTTGGCACGTCGAAATTAGGCAAACGAGCTCTCGGGCCTGATCAGGGCACGGGAAACGCTCTCCCCGCACAAGTTCTCAGTGAAATCATTGTCCGACCAAGTTGCAGGATTATCGCCAGCACATACACCGTCCTGGCTAACGAACCCGCCGATCTGCGGATCGAACAAGATTCCGGGGACAGCGCAACATTCTACCGGATGGTTTCAGGATCCACCGTCATTGCAACGTCAGCAAACCACCAAATCAAACCGACATCGCAAATTACCGTTGAAGGATTTGCCGCCAACGGCGGGGGCGAGGCCCCCTGCGGCAGCGTTACCATTTCTGTGTCCTCCCCGGACCAACCCGTCGACCCTAAAGTCGTCTGCAATATTTCTTCAGACGTGGCCTCCGTAAATTCTGGCGATAATGTCCGATTTACGATCAACCAAACCGCTGGTAATGCGGCATCGTCATTCCGCATCATGAACAACGAAACACAAATTGGCACAACGGCATCTGTGACATTCCAGCCGACGTCCACCATGACAGCCACGGCGTTTGCATCCAACACCAGCGGAGAAAGTTCGTGTGGATCTTTGACCGTGGAACTGAACGCCCCCATAATCGTGGCACCGACCTGTACTATTTCCGCAAATCAAAACGCCGTAAACGCAGGTGAAAGCGTAACCTTAACCATTACCGAACAAAGCGGTGATCCCGCCACGGGCCACCGGATGTTTTCGGGCGGCAACCAACTCACATCATCGGCTCAATACACGATGTCCATAACTGAATCGAAAACAATTGAAGGGTTTTCCAGCAATGCGGCAGGAGAAACATCCTGCGGCAGCGTTACTGTTAATGTGAATCCAGCCACAGTGCCACCAGATCCAACGGTCGTGTGCAGCATTTCGACCAACAAAGCAATCATCACGAGAGGCGAGAGCGTCCGAATTTCGATAACTCAAACCGGGGGGAGTCCCGCAGTGGGTTTCAAAGTTTTGGCCAATCGTGCCGAAATTTCCGTCGCGTCAACGGTGGATTATACCCCAACAGTCAACTTCACAGCCGAGGGATCTGCACGGTATTTAAATTCTTCTACGTATTCCTCATGTGGATCTGTAAACGTTGAGGTGCAACAAATACCTCTTCCAGACTGTAGCGTATCCCTGTCCAATTCAATCGTGGCAGCTTCTGGCGGAACATCGACCGTAACTCTGCTTCCCGCCGTCAACGCCGTTGTGGCCAGCAAGCAACTGTTTCGTATTGAAGCCTCGGGCGCAAGAACGCCTATTGCAGACGGCCTGCAGCAAATTACGAGAAACACAACTTTTGTGGGAACTGTCACAAATCTCATGGGCAGCAAAGAATGCACCGCGACCGTTTCCCTGGCACCGCCACTGCAATACGCATGTCAATTTCGCGCATCAGCCACCACAGTACTTCTCGGAAAAGCCGTAACACTTTCCATCTCTCCAACTGTGGGTAGCCTCCCCCTCATCTTATCCACCTTCTCCTGTGAATCAAACATTTATAAGACGACGTCGAGCCCTGCAAACAATACGTTCGTTCCATCCAGGTCATTCACCATGACGGCCACTGGACAATTCAGTGGTTCCTCGATTTTCAATTGCTCACCGAAAAGCATCACCGTCCAGGTACTAAATCCACGGGTTCAGTTAACCGTAGGCAATACGCCCAACAAAGTTATGCCGAGCTTGGTTCCAAGCGTGACGGCAACGACCGGACAAACACAAACAATTTTAAAACATCACAATACGCCCATCACGCTTGCGTGGAGCTCTGCTGATGTGACAAGTTGCGCGGTGGGACCGAACGTTGGTGCGCCAGCGGCAACGTTGCTCAACGGCAGCGCAACCATTGCGGATGCGGCCTTCAGCGGAAATAAAACATTCCAGATCGTCTGCCAGAGTGCCTTCGGCCCTCGATCAGCCTACGTGACGGTCGTTTTTCCGGGGCGCTGGTACAATGCCTACAGACAAAACTGCCCAGCATTCTGCTCTGGACAATCAGCGACCAATGTCGGCTCGCCATTTCCCGAAGAATTTGACAGCGCCTGCGCTTCGGGAGAAATCTGGCGCCCTGCCCTATTGAACATCGGCGTTCTCACCTTTCCAGCGGGCAGATGGGGCGGCGGCGATGGTTTTGGCCGAAGTGTCGGCGACAGATGCTACCGGCCGGGCGGCAAGCAGGACGGGGACAATACGGACTATACCGTTGGCTGTTTTTGTAAATAAAACGGAACGCTTAAATTTTTTCCAGCAACCGGATGAGCATTTGGAGTGCTTGACCATTACCCCCTGGCTCTACCATCGCACCCGTGGGCCGATCGTTCCAAGCATAGTAATCCAAATGAATCCAAGGTTTGCCACGGGTAAACTTCTCTAAGAACAGCGCTGCGGTGATCGCCCCGCCAAAAGAACTGTCGGAACAATTGGAAAGATCGGCAGCCTGGGATTTTAGCGCTGTTTTATATTCGTCAAAGAGCGGCAATCGCCAGCATGGATCGCCCGCTTGTTGGCCGGCTACAATACACGCTTGAGCCAAATGATCGTGAGTCGCGAACATGCCGGATATCGTCAAGCCAACGGCCACACGCATCGCACCAGTCAACGTCGACGTATCAATCAGCAATGACGGCTCGTCCGCACCATGGCGTGTCAACGCATAATCAAAAGCGTCCGCCAAAACCAACCGCCCTTCGGCATCGGTGTTGTGAATTTCAACCGTCATGCCATTGCGCGCGCAATACACATCTCCGGGACGCATCGCGCTGGCTGACACTGAGTTTTCGGCAATCGCCAAATAAAAATCGTAGGCGCGAGCAGGCTTCATCGCATCGACGTAAAGAGCAAGACCCACCGTCGTGGCAGATCCACCCATATCTTTCTTCATCCAACGCATTCCCGAAGACGGCTTGATGTCGAGGCCACCTGTATCGAACGTCACTCCTTTTCCGACGAAGGCTATCGGAGCACGAGGCGCCGGCGCAGACTTGGCCCGCGGACTTACGTTGGGACGGTAGCGGATATGAACAAGGCAAGGTGGATTTGGTGAGGCCGCACCTACGGCACAAATCAGATTCATCCCTTCGCGGGCCAGCTCTGCCGAACCAATAACCTTAACCGATGTCGTCTTCGATCCCTTAAAGAGCCCGCTGACGATGCTCGCATAGCTTGTAGGATTCAGTGCGTTCCCAGGCAAATTAACCAAATGGCGCGCAACGTTGATGGAATAGGCTGTGGCAGCCGCCTCGTCCATCAGGGCAGTGTCCTTGGTTACTTCGTCAGGAAGGCGCAGAAGTGGCAATTTGCAGGCGTCAGGGCCATTCTGGTTGACCGGTACAAAACGATAGGCGCCAAGATCTAGCCCAGTCAGAGCACCGAGCCAATGATCCCGACTACAGGCAAATCCAGAAAGTGTGATTCGCTCCAGTTTATATTCGCGAAAGCCACTGACGCAGGCCCCGACAAGATCGCGGGCGCGGCCATAATGGGACGGCGCAAAGGCATCCCCTTGGGAGGCAGGGATTTCGTGGGGCCCAGAGCTCTCCGGCTTTGCAGCGCCGTGGCTGCGAGGCATCAGCACCCAGATGGGCCCTTCGTCATCAGCAAGTAATACGGACTCCGGGCGCGACTTCAGGGCCGATTCCCGTTGCCACAATGGAACACCTTCCAGATGCCCGGCAAGCCATGCCTGAGCCCCAACCGTACTCGGTACAATGAAAATCCGGCCATGCCGATCGCCTGCCCGAGCTCCGGGCTTGGCACCATCCTTTAGGGCCTCACCCACGGCGTCCTTCACCCAAGAACGTATTGGCAAGACGCCAATTTTCGGTAACATATCGTCTTTAATGGATTTTTTGGCTTTTACAGCCGGGCGCGACAATGGTTTTCGACTTGACTTCTTGGTCATAAAGTAGATAGTCCGTCCGAACGATTTTTAAAGAGTGATAAACATGCCAAAAGTTACCATCACAACCGATAAAAAGACAATCGACGTTGTTGAGGGCTATGCCCTAATCGACATGTGCGAAGATCACGACACGTCAATCCTGTTCGGATGCCGTGACGGCGCATGCGGCGCATGCATGGTTAAAATCATCTCGGGTGCTGATAAAATCAGCCCCATGCAAGACAACGAAAAAGACTTTCTGGAAACCATGGCCGCCCGTCCAGACGAGCGTTTGGCATGCCAGTGCAAGGTTTACGGTGACGTGAGCCTTGAAGTCTCTGAGTAAAAAAAAAACCGAAACACAAAAAAAAACAAACCCGCGTTCAGTCCTGCGCAAGCCGCGGGTATTATCATTGGCGGCGCGACGCAGTCTGGCGGAAAAGCTCCTGACCCGCCTTGGTAAAGCCAATCCGAGTCCTCACTGTGAACTTTTCTTCCAATCTCCCTATCAACTTCTTGTATCCGTCGTCTTGTCGGCACAGACCACAGACAAAAGCGTCAACAAGTGCATGCAACCCCTTTACGAGGCTGGATTTGAACCAGAGACCGTCATCTCTATGGGCGCCGATGGCCTGCTACAAAAAATAAGAACCATTGGCCTGGCTCCGACGAAGGCCAAAAATGTTTTTAAACTGAGCGAAATCATCATTGATAAATTCGGCGGAAAGATCCCCCGAACCCGAGAAGATTTGGAATCCCTTCCGGGCGTTGGCAGAAAAACGGCCAATGTCATCCTCGGCGAAATCTACCGGGAGCCTGTTCTGGCCGTTGACACCCATGTGTTTCGTGTCTCGGCACGGTTGGGACTGCAACGCGAGAAGTCCCCGGAAAAGGCTGAGCTAGAACTTTTAAAAGTGATTCCTTCAAGCCTGTTGCCTGACGGGCACCATTGGTTCATCCTGCATGGCAGGTACACCTGCAAGGCGCAGGCCCCTGAGTGCAATCGCTGCATCCTACGCGACCTGTGTCCAAGCCTGGAGCCCCATGAAAACCAAAACTCCTGACACAACGATGATCCAAACGAATGTTGCCTTCATTCATCACGATGCATCGATGGACGAGGCCGTCAAAAAAATGGTTTCCAACCAAATCAGCAGCCTTCTTGTTTATGACAACGAGGACCGTGCTGTAGGAATCCTCACCGAACGGGATGTCGTCCACAAATTCACCTTGCTCATTCTACAAGACAAAATGTCACGCACTGTATCCACAGTTATGACACGCCCTCTCGTTTGCGCAAGCGCATCAAATTTCGAGGTGGACATTCCACGCCTCCACGCCGAACTGGGCATTCGCCACTTTCCAATTGTTCGGGGAGATTTTGTTGCACGAGGCGCGCCGCTTGTATCCGACATTGTGGGCCTTGTCTCAACCACAGATTTGGCACGCGAATACCTGAACCGATTGGCGGCACATCAACCCGCCGACACACCACCCCGCCAACCCACGACGCTTTCGGTAATCTGCCAGAATCGAAGCGAAGGAAATTTCTATCAAAACATTTTCGAACAGCTTAATTTCAAAGTTTCCCTTGAAACCTCAATTTCGAAAAACATCACAAATAAATTTCAAGATGATTCCCGCATCCTAATCGAATTTGATACTTTTCCCGCAGAAGAACAGAAAATAATTTTACAAGACCTCAAATCCTGGCCAGGTCGACTAATAATTGCAACTTCACGCGAAGAATTGCTGCCGGTGTTTCGCAAACACCTGCATGGTCATCACCAGCACGTGGCCCTAAAGCCACTAAACCTACCGCATTGTGCCCGACTTTTCGCGCAGTAGCCAAACACCCCCGAAAAACCAACGGGTAAACAATCATGGGCGAAGTTGCCACCCACAGCGCCCGCAACGGTAGAACATCTCGCGCAAATTTAGGGGAAAAATTGGCATAAATTTGCGCTGATTTAAAAAGCATTCCTATAATCACAACACTCAAAACCCATCCTCAATCAAAGAGAAATCTGATGGCAATGCTGTGTTTTTTTTCGCGCAACGTTCCCACGATCAATCGCCTTCACCTTGGCACCGCTATCCTCTTGCTTTCGCTTTACGCCTGCAAAAAAAATGGCGACGGCACAACAAAGGAACATCGCGACGACTCCGAAAACGCAAAACTCATTTCACTCACACTCCAAAATATGGACACAAAAATAGCTGTCAGTAGCATGGCCGAATCCGACGATGGCAAAATTATAACTGTTCGTGGACCGATTCCTGCTGCAGACGCAGGAGTCACACTCGCGCACGAACACCTATTGCTCTTTCATGGTCAAATCAATTCATCGGGAACGGTAACCGATGAAACATTGGTCATGGACAGACCCAATGAAACCACAGCAGATGTTTCTGATTTTGTGAATCATGCTTTCATCAAAAAACTATTACCGGCCATCGGCGGCCGAACGATTGTAGATCTATCAAATCGAGGACTAAGATTTGAAAAATCCCCAAAAATACCACCGTTTTTGAAAAGCCTTAGCTATCCGGCCACGATTCAAAAAATATCCGTCGAGTCCGGAGCCAACATTGTAATGGGGGCCGGATATTACAAAAGTAATTGGCACCCCTCCGACATGCCGACACGGACAATCGAGAACCTTGAAAATGAAATGATCCGTGACCTCGCCACCGGAATATACCCAACATCAATACGGTCTGGAATCCTTGGTGAAATAGGAATCAGCAGCTCTTACAACCGGCCGCCAGGTGACTTAGGCTTTGACATCAATGAACAAAAAGTTCTCATCGCTGCAGGTCTAACGCAGTTGCGAACCGGCGCCGCAATCAGCCTTCATTTCGACACCCTCTATGATGCGGCCACAAATAAGATCAGGACTGATGTTCTTAAAATCCTTCAACGCCTTGGTGTAAGTATGGACCGAGTTTCTGTTGGCCACCTTATGAAAGGAGAAATTGACCAACTGTATCAGGAGCTCGCATCTCAAGATGTTTACCTCGCCTTTGACATGTTTGCTGGATTCGGTCGCGAGGAGGACTTTTCTGCCGGGCAACGCCTTATTGACAAAGGATACCTCCAAAGAATCTTGGTTTCAGGTGATATACCGTCCTTCACTCTTTTAAAGACACACATTGGCCTGCCACATATTGCCGACACTCCGGATAACACGGATGCGAACAACCATGTTGGCCCTGGGTTTGCGAACGTCTTTGATCGTCTCAAGGAAAATGACCCACCCGGGGATCTGAGCAATCTCAAAAGGAATTTGCAAAAAATATTCGTGGATAATACACAGAGCTTTCTGCGAATTAAACTACGCCGAGGCTATGCGATACCGCGCCTATCCAGATATTGGCCTGGCGATGGCGATCATGTTGTTGCAACCGACCTCGAGACCTTGGACATGACCCTTCCATTTAGCGTCTCTTTTTGGGCATTAGCGAACAAGAATCAGACGAACTATACCGTGCTCCTCGATCAATCCCACAAATCAGCGCCATTGATTCCCAACACCATCGACGTCACTCAGGGCTGGACGTTTCAAATCAATCCCGCTGGAAATTTGCAGTTTTCCATGGCCACCGGGGGTGATTGGTCGATCATAGAAACATCCAATAAAGTTCGCGATCAGCAATGGCATCACGTCGTCGGCACCTACACGGGTCAAGAGATGCGACTCTATGTTGATGGGGTTCTTAAGGGTACAAAAGCCATCGGGCTCGCACCCGTGAGGGGCGAATCTAAACTGTATTTTGGTTCATGGGGCGGGAGCGCGAGGCATCTTGCCGGCTTGCTCGACGACGTCCGGATTTATGAGGGCTCACTTCCCAACGGTGACAGTTCGACACTGCCCCAACCACTGAGCTTGACAGCGACCACCCTTCGGACCTTGGGTACGCTAAAAACTGGCCAAATTCTCTCGGCTACCGGAAAGGGACCTTCATGTGTCTTTCAGCTCGTGATGCAGGCCGATGGTAATCTTGTCGTTTATCGGGCAACGAAAGCGCTATGGTCTTCAGCAACAAGGGGCAATCCTGCATAAACTGCTCCACATGACTGCACCTGGGATAAAATCCTACCTAAAGCCTCGCGCCCGGTAACGTTTTTGCCGCTCGTGGCAGAGCAGGTGCAGTCATGTGGAGCAGTTTATAAAGGTTTACAGATTCAGCGGTAGACGTTTACAGAATTGCTCGTCGGTCCCATTCACGGTGACGTAACGGCGATTGCTCATTCCCCAAAGATGCAGTCCATCCACCCCGACATACCCCGAGTAGAGAACCGGTCCATCAATCACCAGCGTGTTGGTGAAGTAGTCAAATGAGCTTTCGGTTATTGCTGACATCAGGCCCGGGAGTCTGAATCTGTTGGGGTGTGCGCTGTTCTGGTTCGAAAGTGTTCCGATATACTTCAACTGGTTGAACGGATCCCAATACACGGGACGGGACGTCGCTGAAGGGGTTGCCATCATCGCCAGCGAAAAACTTTTTGGACTGCAGTCGAATATCCCATTGGCGCCCATGACCTGGTTTGCTCGATTCTGCTGGTCGCTGTTGGGCTGACTTGTCCCTTTGGGGTCATTCCATTGAAATGTGCCTACGAAACCAAAGAGGCGGGAATGCCATAGTCCGTCGATTTCATCAGTGTTCCGGTTTTGCGAGAATGCCACTGGGTCGATCGTTACGATTGCGTCATTGGCGGCCTCTGCAAGCAATGTGATGCTGGACTCGGTCATGTCGAACTTGGTTGCCGGAAGGGTAAAGTTAAGAACTTCGCGGGATGGAAATTTGAGGGATGCAGTCCCGGTGATCATGCAGATATCGGTGCCGGATTCTGATTTCACTGGGAATGAGCTCAGGTTCAAATTAATAGCCTGTGTCCGTTGGTCCCGTGCATGACGAAGGGTGCCTTGGCGTTCCTGATTCATCGAATCGCAGTTCCAAAGTTTTTCGTCAGCCTGGTTTCTGGATTGTTGGACTGAATCTCGAGACCAGCGAATAACCTTGGTTGCAGGGCGTGTGGCCTCCATTTCAGTTCGACTTGTTTCAGGTCGCGCGATGTTTTTCGGCTGTTTATTGAAAGTGCAAATATTGGATTCAAGGCTGCCGACAGTGCTCGGTAGATTACACTGGATTGTCTCATCATTGGCGCGGCGACAAATCCAGCTCCCGCGATTCATGAGCAGGGTTTCATTGTAAAAATTGTACAAACCAACCCCGATATGAGCGCAGTTTCCGTGCCCGTTATAGACAGCACCTGTGCAGATGGCGTTGCCAAGGATGTTCATCGCACCCGGGAGGCCCTCGTTGCTGGTTATGTCTGAAAAAATTCTGCTGGCGACGAGTTGCAGGGTCTTCATTTCCACAGTGCTGTAGGGGCAATTGGTGTCGTAGAACCCGCTGATCGGTTGTACGAAATTGGCTGAATGGATCGCTGATTCTGGCGCCGTCCACCCGCGCTGCATTCTCAGGGGCCCGACATCACCGATCTGCGCAGCGGTCAGTTTTCCTCCTGCTGATTCTCCGTCCTCAGAAAATTTCAAGCGAATAGTGGGCAGGCGCCGTCCAACCGTGTTGTCGTTACGTTGGAGTAGTATTTCGCGCGTTTCTGGCACGAGATAAACTGACTCGTAAGAGGCAGTGGCATATTCATTCGAGATGTCCGAGCCAAGGTATACCGTGAACATCGCGGCATAGGTCGGCGAACGGCTGCCAGGTTGCGTGGTTTCAATCAGGTTCAATCGAGTCAGGAGATCCTTGCCGGTCTGGTTGATGTGCACAGTGCCGGTATATACGGTGAGTCCCGATGGACTAGCTAGTGCGACGGGCTGCGTCAAGGTCGCTGCCACGAGGGCAAGTGCTCCAATCAGCCGGCCGCTTAGATTTTTTGTTTTGAATTGGGACGATGAGTTCATTGGGTCGCCTGTCCATGCATTTGCTTTGAAGTTTCGCCCGAACAGAAACACAATTGTTTCGCCCGTCGGGCATGGTGTGGTATTATATAGCGCGTCTTATTTGACAATTAAGTCCTTAAAAGTCGAGACAAAAAGGACTCGGAGTATCGTATGGTAATACTTAATAGGGCTTCGGTTGATTCCACGGAGGATTTGATTGGAGCTTTGAAGGCCAGACTTCGTGCGCAGGGAATTGTTTACAGTCAGCTCGCAAAAAAGGTTGGATTGAGCGAGGCGTCGGTCAAGCGAATCATGGCTTCTGGTCAAATGACCCTGGCTCAACTGGACAAGCTTTGTCTGGCGGCTCAAACAACGGTCCTTGATCTTGCGCATGATGCCGCTGAGAATACGCGAATGCGGCGGGACCAGCATAGGTTGACAGACGAGCAGGATCTCTTGCTTGCAAGTGATTCAGGACTGTTTCATTTTTATTTTTCATTGACCTTGAAAGGCGATTTGGAGAGCGCGACTCAGGCAGCGGGATTTTCTCCTGCTCAGAGAACCCGGGCATTAGTTGCTCTGGATCGATGGGGGCTGATTGAACTTCATGAGCATGACCGCGTTGTTCTTCAGGTCCCAAATTCTGCCCAGTGGCCCGCGGATGGAGCGTTGATGAAGAAGTACGGGGTGAAGATCCGCGAACACTTTTTCAACCATAAATTCGATCAGGATGCCGAATTCATGAGCTTTCGCTCTGTCCGGATTAGCCGTGATAGCGCAGCAATGATCCGTCAGCGGCTCGTGCAGATTTCTCAAGATATTGAAACGGCCCATAGGCGGGAATCTCATCATTCCGACAGCGAGTCGTTTGCGGCTGTGATGTCAATCAGAAGCTGGTCAAACCCCATCCTCAGCGAGGTTTAATGCCAAAGCGAATATTTTTTTGGATTTTGAAGATTGTCACTAATCATGAATTCATCTGATCGATGTCTAACAATAGGCATTTTACGTCGGATTTGATTCATTGTTTCTTCTTTAAACGTGACAACGTTTCCGCAGTGACGCCAATATATTGTGCCATATCTCGCTGCGTTAGCCGCTGTAAAATGAGGTTGAGAGTCTTTGTTGCGGCTTGATAACGCCCCAGAGCATCGAGTACCATCAGTTCAAACTCGCGATCTTCCCACCAACGATAATGTTCCTCTGCGACTAGACGACCAAAGCGCTCCCATTTTGCTCCAAGTTCATAGAGCTTAAGCATTTTATCAAAGGGAATGCTGACGACCACGCTGTCCTCAATGGCTTCAACTGTAACCCTGCTGGGCTTGCCCTGCAGGATTGATCCGTAAGGGCCTAGGTGGTCGCCCTCACACGAAAAACTACGAATCCATGTGGTTCCATGACGCGAGGTAAAAAATGTTTTGAATAGCCCCTGAGCGACAAAGCATAAATCTGTGAACGCGTCGCCATCCCGGCAAAGCGTGTCGCCTTTCGTGAATCTCGTGACCGAAATATGGGGCGCGGCGAGCTCAAAGTCCTCGGCATCCATGAACACGTAGCGAGCTGCAAAGTGAATAATCATGTCTTTAAACTTTTCTGGGTCCAGAGCCTTCCTAATAAATAGAGCTCTCCTTCAATAATTCGCGGTTCCCCGTAAATCTATTAGATTCATTGATCCAGATCAATGCTGGAACACAGCTGAATCACTTAGGGTGCAGTCAAGTCAAGCCAAGCCAAGCCGTTGGTGGCTGGCTCCACAAGTTACGTCGTATCCGGAGAATATCGAAATGCTAGAACATGCGAAAAATTTGGTTAAAGTACTTCCCGCCGTGCTTCTTTTAGCCGTTACGGTAATCCCAGGATCTTCAGCTCAAGCATCAGAGGGCTATTTTTGCGACTCTTACGACGAGTGTCGCGGACTTTTTCATACCGCGGCGGAAATGGCCGCAGCAGACATCTCCGGCGCCAAAGTTTGGGCTGTTCCCCTAGATCATGTCGGAGACGACAACCTTTTTATCGACGCGGCGTTCTATCCCGCGCCGACCACCGGCGAAAAGAAGCTTCTGATTCTCTCGTCGGGCATTCATGGTCTTGAAGGCTACACTGGTAGCGCAATTCAGCGGCTGTTTACCCGCGAGCTGCTTCCTGATGCGCAAAAACAGGGTATTGACGTTTTGATGATGCACGGCATCAATGCGTTCGGTATGAAGCACACCGCCTAGTCAACCCCGATTAAACAGACTCATTTCCGAATTTCACGTTCAAAAAAAGAGCGACGCACAGATAAACAGGAACGTGCTCCATGATACGAACTGCCGTGAACGCGAATCCATGTGGCGCGTTGACAATGATGACATTGAACCCTTCGACGAGTAAATAAGAGCCACAGAAAAAAAACTTCGAAGTCAGGAGAATACCAGACCTAAGCCTTAAATTCGTGACACTCTTAGTTCCGATCACTGCAACCAGGGCCACCAAAGCGGCTACGGATAAAGCGCCTACGCCATGCAGAAAGAATAGTGGCATCCCCTTCTTTATAAGCTCGTAGGACAGCATCGGTTGATTCAAGTCAACGATGTATGCCATAAAAATCGCCATGGCCTGGGCCAGGACAGCCACAAAGACAAGACGCCGCTCTGAAACTCTGGAAATTATTACATCGTAAACTCCCCTTGTATGAAACAACAGGAGGACCGTCGGGATCATGAAATTAGGCATTCGAGTAAGAAATTCGGCGATTGGATGCACCACGTTAAACACAAAAAAACCCGAAAAAGAACCAAGAAAATAGATTCTTGAAAACGCCGTCAAGGCGCCCCATCCAATCGCCCACCAAAAGGTCGGCAGGTAAATCCGCGGGTTCAAAAAACTGATACCGACTACAATATCAATTGTACCGACCGTTTTTAAAAAAAATGAGGACCCAATATATTTTTCATTTTCTGGAAAAATCCCCTGAACCCAATGACTCCACTCGGAAAAATAAACACCAGAACTCTGAATAGCCACTATCCCATGAGCTACAAAGCAGCAAAACACTGCCCAACGGAGAAATGTCGTTTTGTTCGATGGAATATAGTTCATATCTCTTTTGCCAATGCGTTCCAGCTTAGTGTGAAAATGCTGGCGACTGGCACAGATACCGCAATCAGGGAATTAACATCCACTGAACCATGCATATCGGGGGTATCATCATACAAAGCAATGACACTACCTTTCTTGAACACTGTGGAACCTGCAAAATTATCACCAGCCATGCCAGCGGATGGCTGCATTAAAGTCGTTGACCCAAACCCAAGAGCCTGAGAAAGGTTGGACGCGATTGCTCCCGCACTCAAGTATTGCTGCGAATTAGGTCGTGCCTGGCCAGCATCTACAAGCAAATAACTTTTGTTGTCCGGTTGAATCAAAATAAACCCGTTATCGATTCTGATGTTATAATTGCTATTCAGATTGAATGGGTGGGCGATGTCCCCGCCGAATGACTGGGCAAGGGCCATCGCGCTATCATTTTGATCCCAGCTCCAATAGGAACCAATCGGAATGCGTGCTGAAAATCCACTTTCGAGATCCGTGATCCCGACCGTTGGCAGTCTAAAATCACACGGAGCCGGATTCGTCAGGATAGCGGCCCAGTTGCCTGGAACTGCCTGTTGTCCATTCGACTGAATACCGCAATTCGCGACCGGCGTTGCCTGACCACCCTGCGATCCGAATGCCGACACCGACCCCTCGTCCTTTTTCCACGAGGCCGACGGACTTGATTGTACAAAAATCATTTTTTGGTCAGGTAGATTTTTTCCATTATCGGTAATTCCGTGAGTCTCCACGACGATTTGAAGTTTGTTGCTATCTGCCTGCGCCGGAACATGAATCATGGTTGCACTAAATTTCGACAACGCTATCTGATGGGCAAGAGTTTCTGAAAATCCATTTGCTGTTTTTGGAACCACAGACCCGGCTACTAGCTCATATTCCAATGAATTAACTGCCTGGGACGCAGAAACCGCAGCCTTTGAGTGAAATTCCGCAGAAAGGCTTAGCGTCTTCGCACCGGACGCAATCATGAAGTTAACCAGGAGATTGGATGCTTTCAGCGGAGTTACGGCTGGACGAGGTCTGACGGTTGTGGCTGTAAAGGTGTGACTTGAACAGCCACTAATCAAGATCAGCTCCATCACTAGGCATACGCGTCTGACGCAAGGTTTTTTCATACGAACAACCTCGTTGATCAAAATTTGACTTTAACAGATTCCTCTAACGGATTTTAGGTTGGCAAACTTTAGGATATCTATTTCCGGCCGCGATACCGGGATGTTATTAGATTCGTTAACCGAGTAGCGCCACAATAAGTGTTATCGAAGGGGGGCCTTAATGGCAGCGGGAGGTATTTTTATGACCAAGAATGAGTCGGTGGCCCTCGGGAATCAAACACAGGAATTGTCAGAGGCCGGCCGCCAATCGCATCGACGACGGCAAACGTAATCAAATGCTGAAACTGGCTCGCGAGGTCTATCCAGACTTCAATAGGGGGCATTGCCTTGAAATGCTCGCTGAGCGCGATAATTTGAAGACCAGCTACGCGAGATTTTGGTTAAGGCTCTCGAAGATTTGCTTGATAAACGCGACCCACTTCGGACGGCGGAACGGGCGAAGGCGGTCATAGCCGAAGCAGAGACAGAGACCGACGCAGAAGTAGTCTCCAACCTCGCTTCTCCAGGGAATGGCTGTCAAAGTTCAACAAAAAAATCCCCATCTCGCCCAACAATTCCGGCACAGGTGTTTTGGAGCAGGCACGCACGCGCGGAGCCGGTCGGACAGCCTGGCCATTTAAACAGCTGGCGATGGCACAAATGGGACGATATTGCTGATTAGTTAAGGGGACGAAGTCGCTGAAAAATGTCACATGGAGCTTGATTTTTTAAATCACGACACGCCACGGGCCCTGAGGAGATTCCAAGGGATTGACGCCGATCGATCTTAGAGCCGTCAGCAGTTGCGGTAGAGGCAGCCCCACCACAGCCGTTGTCTCGCCTCCAATCGATTCAAAAAGCTGAATGCCATGGTTCTCAGCTTGATAACAACCCACCGCGCCACGCCATTCGCCTGTGGCCAAATAACGATCGATTTCACCATTCGCTAACTTTCGCATCACCATGGCAACATCGACCACCTTGGAGGCGAGGATCTTACCGTTCATCGCCAAGGCAAATGCCGAATGAAGTGTATGGGTCTGACCAGAAAGTTCCAGAAGGCGACGACGGGCTTCATTAATGTCTTGAGCCTTGGTAAAGGTCCGGTCCCCGAGGCTCAAAACCTGATCTGCACCGATAATCACAGAATCGCTATTTTTGTTTGAGATATCAGCAGCTTTCGCCTCAGCCCGAGCCGCCGCCATGGCTGCCGGATCGGATCTGGTGATGGCCTTTTCGTCAACTTCAGGAGCGATGGCATCAAATTCTATGCCGGCTGATTTAAGGATATTAGCGCGAAAAGCACTCGTTGAAGCCAAAACTAAACGCTTTGCAATGGACATGATGACCCCAGTCTCATAAGTCAGGCAACAATGCAGGAACTTATCAACATCATCGAAAATTCTAGCGAAAATTCTAGTGAGAACTCTAGAAGGCCCAGCGAAGCTAACGAATTCGCCCCCCACGGGGCAAGTCACGATTCCGTCACAGCGTCGGGGGCACGAGCGTTCGGGGTGGACGTGGAGACGTTCGCCAACTGGCGCTGGCAAATGAAGCACCAGGTTGCCAGCCGGGCCGATGCCGAACGCATCCTTACCCTCGCCGGGGCTGAATCCGATGGATTTGAAGCGTTACAGGACATTTTCCAGTCTGGCATCACGCCCTACTATCTGATGCTTATGTTGCCCCGCCCAGGCAGCCCTGATCTTCCTCCCCACCTTCATCCCATACGCCTGCAGGGGCTACCCCGGACCGAAGAATTAAAGGATCCCCTCGGCGTCGGCGACCCCTTAGACGAGGTCGGCCATTCCCCTGTTCGCGAGGTAGTCCACGTCTACCCCGATCGCGTCGCCTTTTGCGTGGCCCAGCTTTGCCCGGTCTATTGCCGTTATTGCTTTCGTAAACGCCGCGATGAGGAAACTGGCCTGCACTTCAACCGTGCGATCATCGACCGCGGTATTGAATACATCGCATCGAATCCCGCAATTAAAGACGTCCTCGTCACCGGCGGCGATCCTTTCATTGCCAGCGATAGCGCCCTTGAAAATCTCGTGGCGCGCCTGAGGGCAATCCCACACGTTGAAATCATCCGGTTCGGCACCCGGACTCCGGTCACACTGCCCTATCGCGTCACCCGCGAATTGGCCCAACGCCTGGCGAAGTACCATCCCATCTTTGTGAATACCCACTTTAACTGCGTCGACGAACTGACCCCGGAAGCGCGCCAGGCGGTCGCTAACCTTGTCGACGCGGGCATTCCGGTTGGCAATCAATCGGTACTGCTGCGCCATGTGAACGACAAACCAGAAAGCATGATGCAACTTTTGCGCGGCCTACTGCGGGCCCGAATTCGGCCATATTACCTTTTCCACCCGCATCGTGTCGCGGGAACGGAGCATCTGCGGGTTTCAATCAGGACTGGCATCAACCTGATGAAAAAACTGCGCGGCAACATCACGGGACTGGCCATCCCGACTTATATTTTGGATACGCCGTCAGGAAAAGTTCCACTGACGCCGAATCATATCTTGCGCGAAGACGGCGATGACCTGATTATCGAAGATTGTCGCGGTGAAATCTGGCGTGAAAAAGGCGTCGTCCCTGAACCTTTAACTGAAATGACATTGGACACATGAAAACAAAAACAAAAACAAAAACGCTAAAATCGACACCAAAAAAAACCAGTTCTAAATCTGAGCTTGTCCAGCTTCGCAAAGAAATTGCGGCACTCGATAAAGCCTTTCTTGATGTCTTCCGGCACTACCTTACGCGCCGAGAAGCTCTGGCCAAAATTGTCGGTTCCATAAAAACAGGCTCAGGACTTGCAATCCGCGATCCTAAAATCGAAACCACTGTCTTGGGACAATTTAAACGCGCCGCAGGAAAAACTCTGGGTGAAAAGGCGGCGCTGATGATTGGCAAAACTGTTTTGGCGGCTTCCAGGAAAACCCAAGCCAAAACGCGCCGCTAGCGGAGAATTTCCACACCGGTGCCAAACTCGTCCACTGAATTCAACTGAAACTTTCTGTTGTTGCTTTGGACGTCGCCGCCCGGTCGCAGGAAAGCACTAAAAAGCTGCACGTCTAAATTTGTCCCGCTAGGCAAGCTAGTGAAGCAGAGCGCCAGGCCCAAGGTTTGTTCACGGGCGGAAAACCCGCCCTTGGCAGGAATTTCACGGGTTTTTCCACCCTTATCCGAACTCGTAAAATGGATCACAGGGCGTTGACCGGAAGGGCATACAAAATTGCACCCCTTCTGCGCTATGCTCTTCAGGCTTACCTGCTGAGAGCTCGATAGACTGAACCTGGCCGGTATGGCGACACAGGTACTTTCCCAAACTGCTGTAGCTTCGACGCCAATACCGTTTTTTGGCTTCATTGAAATTGTTAGTCTATTGTTACTGAACGGAGTAACCGAATCCACTTTGACACCCACCGGCGACCTATCTCGGAACTCCCAAGAATGCCGAATATCTGAATAGATGGCATCCACATCGTCAAGCACTGATTGCCGTGCCCGAAGGTAATGCTCTTGCTCCATTTTATTCGTCAGAAAAACAGCCAGAATAAGTCCGACTAATCCCATCACACCAATCGCGACCAAAATCTCGATAAAGGTGAAACCGCCTCGGCGGATAAATCGATCACTGGGCTGAAACATTCATGGCTCCGCTGTGGCTCTGCCAGAAGACTCCCTCGGGAGTTGCAGCTTGCCAGTAAAGGGAATAAAGGAGCCACGCACCATCGCTGGCTTTATTCAGAACGTTGCAATCCACGGGCTGCCCCGTCTGGAAGTTTCGCGATTCGATGTACACTTCGGCAAATGATCCGCCCCGTGACAAAAAGCTCCCTACCGGGCTTGAAGGACCCGCCGTAAATTCCACACAAAAGTATCGGTGTGCATTAGCAGCAATGGCCGGCGTCGTATTAGGAGGTCTGGGCTTGGCACATCGCGCCTTTGCCTCGCTTAGCTTGCCAATCATTGATCCCGGCACGACCTTGCTTGTAACAACTCCATTTAAAACATTATCGCTATATTTCATTGAACCAATGGTCCCAATGGCAACATTCGCCAAACCCGTCGACGGGATAAAACAGGCATTATTTCGGAAGGCATTGATCAATTCACCCTCAAAGGCTTGTTTGGCGTCCTGCACGCCGCGCTTTGACTTGATCATGTTCTGAACTTGAACGGTATACCCTTGGCTTTTCAAAAACCCGAAAATCACCAAAGTCACGATTGCAAGAATCACCATCGCGCCTGGCAATGAATACCCAGAGTTTTTCACCGCGATGACTCCCCCACACAATTTCGATCGAAGCGCTGCAAATTGATTTGCCATGAACCGGCGACCAACTGTCCGGCAATACCACTCAACGTTTTATTCATTGCACTGGCAAATTCTACGCCACGATTCCAATCTTCGCCAGACCTGCCATTTGCAACAAACTCGGCAGCTTTTTTATAATGTTCCGGCTCTAAATTGGTCTGCCCAAAAGCAAAGGCCGCCTTTGAGTCCAAAACCATGTAAGCAAAATAGTATAATGCCTCCGGCGGAGTTTCCATTGACTTCATCATGTCGGCGACGAAATCACTGCCAGTCCGTGGGGTCTTTCCCCGGCATTTTCCACTACCACTATTGTCACCGCAGATAAACAGTCCCGCATTCACCGGCTCGGTGAAATTTGGCAACGGCAAATCAAAAGTCCCACCTCCCGTCAAAATTCCAATCGGGATCGTTGTCGCCACATTTTTTTCTGCAAAAGCTTTTACCCCATCCCCGTCGAGGGGCTCGATAGAGGCAATAAGACGTTCGACCCCACGATCGCGCATGTCGCTAACAATTGCATCCAGTTCGCCATAATCACAGCCGATCATGGGGTTAATCTGGATCCGCAAGGAACCAGTCCACTCGTCCGTTAATTGCGCAAGTCCTGCTTGCGTTGCAAGCAACCTGCGATCAAAGGGCATTTTATTTTCGGGCTGCGCTGTTTGAACAGTCGTTTGCATGGTGCCAGTAACGGCCAGCCCAACTTGATTTTTCAATTCAATTGCTTCAATATGCGCCGCACCGTTATCCGCTACAGTTTCCTTTATGGCGTCATTTTCCCGCGGCACGAAATCACGAGGGACCTTATGGCTGCGACGACCCAGCATCAAGTAAGCAACCAAAAGTGCCATCAACACGCCCAAGATAACGGCCATAACGGGCCCGTAGGCTTCTCCGTGATGCCGTTTTTCTTTTACGTTGCCTGGCCGTCTATGCTTCATGCTGCCCCGCATTGCCGTAATCGATCACTTGCACTGGCAAGTCAGTTGATTGATGTATAAGGGATGCTTGCCAAAATTTGACGCCCTAACGCAAGCTGTTCGCGGTGGAGACACGGTCGTGTCCACGTAACACATCGTGTTATTTCCGGGACTTGTGAATGAAATTGGGCCGGGCGCAATAGGCTGAACTGAATCCAGCGTCTTTGCACCCAGAGCCATCATACAGAAGTAGGCGTATTGGGCCGGTCCGTCGAGGATACCGACACTATCGTTGGCTCCCGTCCCAAAGACTTGACTCATGGCGGTCCGTCCAAACACCCTGATCGTACCATTTTTTGGATTATTGGGATCGGCTGTCGTTGTGATTGAGTTTTTATTTGGCACGGAGACAAAACTTGATGAAGTTGGTGGCACGCAGGCAGGTGGTGGCGGCGGAGGATAAACGACTGTCACTTTGACGGCACAGCCCTCGAACACAGGTCCATCTGCAGGGTAAAGCAATGCTGAATATTTGTATTGCATAGATGTCCCGGCGATGCCGGAGACAGGCATGATCACCGTCCGACTAAGAAACAGAACTTCCTCATTAAAAATCGAACTCGCAGGCGTCCCAATGGAAGGGCTACTCAATGGACCAGGATTCACCTCCTTATTTTTTGAGTCCATGATCTTGGCAGCCGATGAAACACCCTTGACGTAGAGCTTTAGGTTTACCGATGCGCCCGGTGCGGCGGAAGTTTGAGATGCCACCAGGCGACAGCTAGGTTGGGGCGGTATGGGCACTGTGATCCTGGCCTTCGAAGTGACATATTTTTTACAGGCCGAAGCACCTGAATTTGCTGCCAAGGCCTGTCCACAAGCAGTGCTCCGTTCGTCACGATTTTGAAGTTGAATTTCGACCGACGTGATTGGACTTAGAGGATTCGCCGACTTTCGAATCCAGGTTGGCGGACCGACCATCACACTGTCGCTCGACCCTGGCGCAATGGCAGACTGTCCTGAAAACACGGCCGGTAAATTTACATTTGAAAGATCAACAGGAGAAATGTTTAGTTGTGACCCAGAGAGGCCCCAGGAGGTAGCCTGCAGACCCGGGCGTTGGGCCCATCCCGCCGGCTTGTAGTAATTATTTGGTCCTAGGGCGGCTGGAGATACGCTGGAACTGTGTTTTAGAAGTTGCTTGACGACGCCCAGACTTGAAAAGTTTGCCTGCTCTGATGCCATAAGCCTTTTGTCGGCTTGAATCTTCTTGAGAGAGCCTTCCATGGAAACAATTTGCGCCGTGATCGCCGCGAGCCCCGCACCTGAAATGAGGATCGCGATCAAGGCAACATTACCTTGTTCACCTTTATTTGGACGCGATGGCCCAGGCAGCAATTTATGGACACCGAAAGACAAGCCTTAACCCCACAAAAACAAACAGACCCTTCTCCTTCGGCAAATTTGGCAAGAAACTTAACCAAGATTTTTCGGGTTATTTAGGCATAAAAAACAGCTTGTTAGGGAACTTTTCTAGGCCGTTTATTAAATTCATGTTGCGTTATAACGAATGACGACATCGCGGCCACAAGAGATAGATCTCGCAAAAGATTTTGGTCTTAAACCAAACGCGACAATTCAAAGGCAAAGTTCAAGCTCTGCGTGCCATTGAGGCGCGGGTCGCAGTAAGTTTCAAAGCGCAGCGGCAGGTGCTCGGGAGAAACACCGCCACCGGTACACTCGGTAACATCCGCCCCGGTCATCTCAAGGTGAACGCCACCAAGGCGCGAATTGTGCTCAGAATGAACCGCGACGGTGGATTGGAGTTCGGCCAAAATCGCATCCACATGACGCGTTTTCAAGCCCGCCATCGCCTTCACTGTGTTGCCGTGCATCGGATCGCAACACCAAAGAACCGGGGTGCGTGTCTCTCGAACAGCGTCGATCAATGCGGGTAATTCAGCATCGACATTCTTTGCGCCTAATCTGGTGATCAAAATCAATTTGCCGCGCTCGCGATTTGGATTCAGGATTTTAACGAGTTCCGCAATCTCACGAGGCGAAGCTCCCGCTCCGACTTTAACGCCGACGGGATTTGCAATTCCGCGAAAATATTCGACGTGGGCACCGCCAAGGGTGCGCGTTCGTTCCCCTATCCAAAGGGTATGGGCACTGAGGTTAAAAGGCTCACCCGTCTCCGGATCATCGCGAGTCATGGCCTCTTCAAAATCCAACAATAGACCCTCGTGAGATGCGAAAATCTCACGGGACTCATGAGCCACCGAAGTCGCACCGAAGGCCGAAGCCAATTGCATGGCGTTTCGAACCGAGGCCGCGAGATTTTCAAAACGACTACATTCCGTCTCGGTATGCCATTCTGAGGCACGAGCAACTTCCGTGAAGCCTCCGGCAACCAGGGACCTGATGTAATTCAGGGTCAGGGAGGCTGCATGGTAAGCCTGCAAAAGACGTCCAGGATCCGTCTGGCGCGTATCAAAGTCATGGATGCTGTCGCCTCTGAAGACGGGCACCAAACGACCATCCTTCGATTCATGCGAAAAAGAACGAGGCTTGGCATACTGACCAGCAATTCGGCCAACTTTAATGATCGGCCGGCTGAGTCCGCTGGTCAGAACCAGACCCATCCGCAAAAGAAGGCTGACCTTCTGATTGATTGCAGATGGCGTGCAATCGTCGAAACGCTCGGCGCAGTCGCCGCCCTGAAGGAGAAAACGTCGGCCTATTTCGGCGTCGGCCAACTGGCGTCGCAGGGTCCTGATTTCGCCGGGTGAAACTAACGGAGGATACGAACGAATTTGGTTCAGCACCGACGCAACATGCTCCGGATTTTGAAAGTCTGGCTGCTGTCCGGCGGGGACCTGTCGCCAGGAACTGCGAGCCCAAACACCGGGGCACCCCATGGCCAAATTAAGGTGACGGGTTTGGCGATGGATTGGACTTAAAAATTCGCTCAAAAAGATCTCCGAAGAACAGTCCGGAGGGTTATAACTCGACTTGATTTCCGATTCCATAGCGATAATAATCCAGATGCATTTTAATAAAAATCCGGTCTAATTATGGAAACAGAGCCTGTGAGCCTTGCCTCGTCGGAAACCCTTCTAATGTTTGGTGCCATGCTGACCTATGCAGCGGCATCGTTGCTTTATGTATCTGGAACTACAAAGTTTTTTCGTATTTCAGGCAACGCATTTCTGGTGCTTGGAGTGACCCTTCTGACCATGCAAGCCCAGAATCAACTGCGGACCGAAGGCAATTGGGGAGGCAGCGCGGCGCCACTTTTAGCGGCCATGATCGGAGCTGGCGCCATTGCCGCTGACCGCTGGCTTGGGGTCCGCCTGGCTGCGGCCATGCTGGCCCCCCTTGGGATGTTGGTGCTTCTCGTCCGTTTTTTTGCCGCGCCCGTCCCCCAAATCGCACCCACGATGTGGTTAACCGGATTTCACATCAGCATGGCATTGGCCGGACAAGTTATGGCCATTGCCGCCTGCGTCCTCTCGATCTTGTATTTGTGGCAACACAACGCCCTCAAACGCCGCAAAATTCATGAGCTGCAGCCCGGTATCCCCGCCCTAGACCGCTTGAATCAATGGCTCAAAATCGCCCTAATTTCTGGTTTTGTCATGCTGACCTGCAGCCTGGTAACAGGGGCACTGTTCATGACGGCTTTGCCGCTCGGCACAACTGCCGCAACGTTGATCGCCTTGAGGGCAAAAATCCTTTGGGCGGTCGCTGTTTGGTCCTGGTATCTGGCAATTCTCGTAGCCCGGAATATTCTGCGATCGCCCGCACGTGTCATTGCCCGTATGAGCGTCGTAGGATTTGCGCTGATGGCCATAGCCTGGTTCGGGCTGATTTTTTTCGCCACCAAAGTTCCACAGATTGCAGGGTAAAATTCATGAGCGGTGCTGATGACAGCGTCATTTTCTGTTTCGGCGCGAACCACCGCTCTGCCGATATCAGCCTGCGTGAAAAACTTTTCGCCGGCGAAGATGTCATCCGGAACCGTCTACCAACCATAAAAAATCGGTTTGGTTTTTCCGAGCTCGCCACCCTTTCCACCTGCAACCGATTTGAGATTTTTGGCGTGGGATCGCGCGCTGTGACAGCCAGCCCAACATTCTCCGACACTTTGCACGATGCATTCCTCTCCTTCGATGCAATCAGCCCCGAGGCTGCGGCGCAAATTCGTCAGGCCGCCTATTCTCTCACCGGCCGAGACGCCGTACGACACCTGTTTTCCGTTGCTGCAAGCCTAGATTCCTTGGTGATTGGTGAAACTCAAATCACAGGACAATTCAAGCAAGCCCTGGCTATGGCAGATGACGCCAAAACCCTTGGGCCAGTATTGGCACGATTGGGCCAAGAGGCTCTTGCAGCATCGAAAAAAGTTCGGACTCAGACCGCAATTGGACGCGGCCGCGTTTCCATTGGACACGCGGCTGTTGAGCTCGTCAAAAAAATATTCAACGATCCCGCGACAAAAAATTTTGTCGTCATCGGCGCAGGTGAGATGGCGGAAATCACCGCACGATGCCTTCAGCAACACAATCCAAAATCCCTGCGCATCATCAATCGCAGTTTAGACCGCGCTCGCGCCTTAACCACCCGATTAAATTGCGGAGAACCCGCAAGCCTGGATCGACTGGTTGACGCGCTGGAAACCGCCGATGTGATCATTAGCGCCACGGGTGCGCCCCATGTCGTCCTAACTAAAGCGATGCTAAATGATGCCGTGCGTCGTAGGCGAGGCAGAACGCTGCTTTTGGTTGATATCGCTATGCCGCGAAATATCGACCCTACCTGCAGCACCTTACATGACGTCTACTTGTTCGACATCGATGATCTGAAACAAGTTGTCGAAGGCAACCTCCAGGAAAGATTACGCGCGGCAGAGGACGCTGCCCGAATCATCGATGAGTCCGTTGCCAGCTACGAACGCTGGCGGGCTCACATGACGGTCGCCCCTGCATTACAGCACTTCAACGGACACTTAGACCAACTATTCCGCCGAGAGGCCGAAAAAACCATGGCCCGAAATTCCTTTCAGGGCTTGAATGAGGAACAGACTAAGCATGTTTGGCAACTACTCGACATCCTCGCCTCGCGCCTGACGGCCGACGCCGGTCGAGGCTTGCGAAACATGGTGGACGAAGGCAAGGGACAGGATGCCGCACAACTTTTAATGCGACTTTTTCGCGGGGACACTCCAAGGAATGAAGATGACGCCACGTGAACTAAAGATTGCCACACGCGGCAGCGCGCTTGCCCTATGGCAGGCAGAATTTATTGCAGGAAAACTGAATGCTGCTGGTGTCAAAACTGCGCTGCACGTGGTCAAAACGACAGGTGATCTGGTGCAGGACCGTTTCTTAAGTGAAATTGGCGGAAAAGGTCTTTTTGTCAAAGAGCTTGAAGATGCCATGCTGGCCGGCCATGCCGATATTGCCGTCCACAGCCTGAAGGATATGCCCGTCAATCTGCCACCTGCATTTCGCTTTGGCGCAATATTAAAACGCCATAGCGCCCATGATGTTTTGATCGTGCGAGAGAAATCGGCGGCGTCTGCGGGCCTGTCGGAACGCAATGGACAATGGCTGACGAGCGAGGACCTTTCGGCTGCTGGACCCTTGACAATCGGAACATCTAGCCTCCGGCGTGCATCTTTATTTGCGCGATACGCCACAAAATTCAAAAACCTTCCCGTTCGCGGCAACGTCGATACCCGATTGCGCAAACTTCACGAGGGACAGTTTGACGCCATCGTTCTGGCGGCGGCTTCGTTGGAGCGGCTCGGTGCAAAATTGTGGGAAAATGTTCCGCGCTCAGCCTTTGTCGTTTGTCCACTACCAATGGACGAATTCGTTCCCTGCGCTGGACAAGGAGCCCTGGCCATTGAACTCCCGAACACGGGTGACTTACTGGGTAATATCCTGCAGCCACTGCACTGCTTTGACACAGAATTTTGCGTAACGGTCGAACGCACAGTATTGAGATCTCTCGGCGGGGATTGCACGATGCCGTTTGGTGCGCTGTGTGAAATTGAAATGGACAGCGTCGGAACCAGATTTGCATCGGCTTCAGCGACACTGCTCAACAAAGACGGCCAACATGCTTCCGCGAAAATCCGCATCGAAATTGTCGATGGTAAAACCCCAGAAACCATCGGCGCAAAATTACTGACAGCATTGTCCGAGGCAGGTGCCGCCGAGATTTTGACAGCCCTGCAACTCCCCGTTCCTGATGCGATGCGCCTGCACTAAATCCCTGGAGCTTCATGATGCGCGATGGCATTCATCCTGGATATTTGGGTCCAGACGCACGAAAAGCACCGATCTTAATCTGGACGCGGGCGGCAGCAGATTTACCCATCGACAAATATTTACTCAATGCACTTCGAGTCGACGTCCTCCATGTTCCGTGCATTGGGGTCGAAACCCTGACACCTTCGCAAAGAAGCGAAGGCTCTTTTCAAAAAAAATCTCGAATTATTTTCACAAGCCAGAATGCCGTTAAAATATGTGCCGCGTGGCGCGAATTGGACCCGGCGGCATTTACCACGTTAGCCTCTGCCACAAGCATCTTTACTCATGGGCGAAAAACCGCTGAACTCGCCGAAAAGTTGTTAGACAGGCCAATCCAATGCATCGATTCACCGACCAGTGAGGGTCTTGCTGCGGCACTACTTCGTGATTCATCGATGAGCTCAACTCCGATGGTTTGGTTTTGCGGAGAAGAGGTCGCCTTCGACTTATCGTCACACCTCAAATCAAATGGTCTGAACTGTGAACGAATACCCGTCTATCGAACCGGAGCCCACCCAACTGATAGCACCGGTCAGTGCCTGGTGGGTGAAGCACTTGCTGCAGCAAGAGAGCAACTTGCATTGCGGGTCAAAGGCTGCCGGATTGCCATTTGCTTTGCCAGTCCATCAGCCGTTAGCGGATGGTTGAAATTTGCGGGAAGTCATGCCCTTTTGGTACCAAAAGCCATCTCGGCCGCCGTCATCGGCCCGACCACGGCACGGGCTGCCACCGAAGCCGGTTTTGCTCGGGTCACAGCCTGCGCCTGGCCTCAACTTGCCGACCTAGCCGCACTGGGAACCCAATTAGCGTTTTGAGCGCCCGCACTGATCCAGCCATTTATAATAAAATAGTATCCCCAAAATCATATATATGTGATTAATAAATTGAATATTTTATAAAAAAGGTTAGAATCCGCACCAAAATAGCTGGGAACTGCCATGACACTCGAATTAACCATCCCTAAAAAGCCCCACGCCCTGGAGCTCGACCTATCCCAACTTACGGCGATTTTGAAGTCATGGGGAGAACCCGGTTATCGCGCTGCACAAATCTTAAAATGGATTTATTCGGAAAAATGCGTTGATCCATCCAAGATGTCGAACCTGCCGGCGGGACTTCGCGAAAAACTCGCCACTGGAATCGACTGGTTTTTGCCTGAAATTCACAGTTCGCTGAGTGCAGAAGATGGCTCGACGAAACTTCTTTTAAAAACAGCAACCGGCCAATTCATGGAAGCCGTCATCCTGCGCTACGAAAACCGCACGAGCCTTTGCGTCTCGTCACAAGTCGGTTGCAAACTTGCCTGCACGTTTTGCCAGACGGGAAAGCTTGGTTTCTTCCGGCATCTGGCGGCCCACGAAATTTTGGCGCAGTATGCGCTAGCCAGCAGCATCGTTCGCGCTGAGGGGCGTCGCCTATCCCACGTCGTATTCATGGGTATGGGCGAACCACTCGACAACTACCAAAACGTCGTCACAACCGTTAAAACCATGCTACGCCCAGAAGAAGAATTTGGATTCGGCCTGTCCAATCGACATGTTACCGTTTCCACTTCAGGATTAGCCCCAAAAATCGTTGACCTTGCCAATGACGTAAAATGCGCATTGGCCGTCTCACTACACGCCACACGAGATGAACTGAGAACGGAATTGATGCCGATCAACCGGCGCTACCCACTGATTGAACTCAAGGCCGCCCTGACGACATGGCAAGCGATAACGGGCAGCAAAATCACCTTGGAATACATCCTAATCAAAGACAAAAACTGCGGCCTGCGCGAGGCCAAAGAACTGGTTAAATTCACCTCTGGATTACGCGCCAAAGTGAATTTAATTCCATTCAACGCCCACCCAGGCCTACCCTTTGAACGACCAGGGGATGACGACATCCGCGCCTTTCAAAAGCACCTCGCTGAGCGGTCCATACCGGCGCCAGTCCGTTATAGCAAAGGGCTCGATGTCTCTGCTGCCTGTGGACAACTGGCCGCAAAGCAAATTGAAAATCTGACTGCCATTCCCTCACGAAAGGCTGTCGTGGCAGAAAGAGTGCTGCCACAGCCCTGATTTATACGCCCCCCCGGCCTAAGGTGACGGAGGAGTTCCACCGCCTCCACGCCCGCCACGACCTCGCCGCCCACGACGACGCCCACGGCCTTCGCCGTTTGGTTCCTCGGCACCCTGAGTGACCGGCACAGCCTTACCTTCCGGAAGTAATTCCGCTTTAGATTGCGACCCGGACTGTTCGTTAGACTTTGCGGTGGGTTTTTGAGAACCCTCAAAACCAAAATCTTCAAGATTAATATCTTCCGACCAAATTTCGGCCTCGGCAAGATCCTCATCAATATGCTGTTCGTCGTCCGCTTCATTTGCCGTGTCAGACGCAGGTTTCTGTTGGACCTGAGGCGACTTGCCTGCGCGGTCGCTCCGCCCCCCCCTATCGCCACGCTCTCCATAGTCAGACGACACCCTCGGCCCCTTATCCAAAACCTCAAGCTGGGCAATTGGCAAGGTTTGGATATTACCGTCCTCACTGATAATCATCACGCGCTGGTTGATCAAATCTGATTTGATCACCGTGGCAGGAACGCCGTCCTCAATAACACGGACCTTCGCACCCTTACCCGGCATGATGCGGCGCATCTCTGTATAGGTATCGTTCTCATAGGTCAGACAGCACAATAAACGACCGCATCCACCCGATACTTTGGTTGGATTCAAGGCCAGGTTTTGGTTCTTGGCCATCTTAATGGACACCGGAACAAATTCACGAAGGAAACTTGAACAGCAAAACTCACGCCCACAAATACCGATCCCTCCAACGAGCTTTGCCTCATCGCGAGCACCGACTTGCTTCAACTCAACGCGAGCAAAAAGGCCTGTTGCAAGGTCCTTCACTAATTCACGGAAATCCACCCGCCCCGCAGCCGAAAAATAAATAATGATCTTGTTGCCACCGAGCTGAACTTCCGCCTTCAAGATGCGAATATTCAACTCATGCCGCTTCAGAGCCTCACGCGAAAAATGCTCGACAAATTCAGGCGACTGTTTGTTTGGAATCTCAAGATCTTTCGCAGTAGCCTTGCGTATGATGGGTTTAAGCTCCTGATCGCCAAGTTCAGATCGAGCAAGAAGTTTCAATACGGCGACTTCTGCCAGGCTTGGACCACGATCGGTATCAACCACCACGGGATCGCCCAGGCGTACATCGTAATCACCCGGAGTAAAGTGATAGATCTTGCCCGCACGCCTAAATTGAACGCCAACCACGTTGACGGAATCCATAAATCATTCCCCAATCAAAAATAACCCGGATTAAATTCTTCCAGGCGCTGCGCCGGTCATCTCGGCTGCGAGCTGTGTGTTCAAGACGATTTTTTGCCGACGCGCCCACTTATGCAATTGGCTAAGGGTGTTCCGGCGTGGCCCCACCTTATCCAAAAGCAAGGCAGCACGCCCATTGGCAAAATATTCGCGATATAATTCATTCAATACAATTTCAGCGCCGGCAGCAAATTCACCTGCCTTCATGCGTCCTTGACGGGCAATTTGCTCTGCAGGAACCAGAGCATCAGCAGCCATTTGGGCCTGAAGGAGTTCGCTGATAGCGTCATGGATGGCAGGTACAATTTCTGGCACTACTTCCCGTCCAGGAATACGCAGCGCGAGTAGACGCGAACGCAAAGTCGCTAAAAGGTTACGCGGATGCCGGGCCGTGACCAAAATAAGCGCGCCTTCCGGTGGCTCCTCGACGGTCTTCAATAATGCATTTGCAGCCTGTTCGGTCAGATTCTCAGCCTGGCGCAACCATACAACACGCCAGGCCTTACGCCCGTCGGTACGGACGGCAGAGTGCCACCCCAAATGCTCAATGGCGCCACGCACGCGCTCAATTTTAATGGACTCGGTCGATGGCTGCCCATCTTCAACCGATCCTCCGATTTGTAAAACCTCAGGATGCTCTCCCATCAAAAACGAACGGCATTCGGAACAACCACCACATGGAACACCGTCGTCAGATTTTTGAGGGGGCACCTGACAAAACAGACTCATCAAGAACTGGCGGGCTGAGGCATCAACCACAGCGGGGGCTGGCCCGTAAAGCAATAGCGATTGGGGCATACGATTGCTGCGCGACAATTCTAGCAACGGAGGAATCATTTCTGCCCCCCCCTAAATAAGTCAGGAAATTTTTGGCGAACGATTGCCATCGCTTCGTTGGTCAGTTCCAAAGGACTTTTGATTGCATCCAATATAACAAACCGCTTGGGCGCACGCCGGGCGCAATCAAGAAATCCAGCACGGATTTTCTCGTGCTGTTCTGTCGAACCAGCGTCGTAGCGCTGGGCACCATCTTCGACCTGGCCGACACGAGCACGATCATCACTGCGCCGACTGGAAATTTCCACGGGACAGTCCAACAAAAAAGTCAGATCAGGATCTAAACCCTTCGTCGCAAAACGATTGGTTGATTCCAACCAAGCTCGGTCGAGTCCACCAACAGCACCCTGATAAACCATCGTCGAGTCCGCATAGCGGTCGCAAAGAACAATACCGCCACGCTCCAATGCCGGCCGAATCAAATGGGCCACATGTTGTGCCCGTGCCGCCATAACCAGCATTGCTTCCGTTTCCGGAATTAAACTTTCCCCTGAAGGCGGACTGGCAAAAATTGCGCGAATGCTGTTCGCCACGGAAGTTCCACCGGGCTCGCGGGTTTGAAGAACAGGCACATCACCACCTGACAGGGCTGCGTAAAAGGACTTCACAAAGGTTGTCTTGCCGACCCCCTCGCCCCCTTCAACTGTGATGAATAATCCCTGCCGCATCCAAGGCCGCCCAATCAAAAAGTCCGTCTAACGGACCGTACAAAAACAGTGCCGTGATTTGTGACACCACAAAAACCAATCAATTTAATCCCAAACACCTGACTTTACTCTAATCTTTTCAGCCAGATACACCACAAAAAAAGCCCCTCACCCGTCATCAAAATGCGGCCTTTTCTCCAACCCCCCGAAATCTACCTACAAATCCCTGCCCGACACTCCGATACGGGCGACATGCCAGGAAGCACTCAATACTACCTCGAAAAAAAAATCGCCCGTGGCGGTATGGCCGAAATATGGCTGGCGCGCCAAATCGGAGGCGATGGCTTTCAACGAATTTGCGCCGTAAAACGCATTTTGCCCCACTATGCGGAAGATGCCGAATACGTCCAGATGTTCCGGGACGAGGCCGAAATGTGCAAAGCCCTGCGCCACACCAATATCGTCCGCGTCGAGGGCTTCCAAGCGTTTGGGGCAACCTGGGGAATGGTGATGGAATTCGTGGAAGGCACCGACCTACGGGCCCTACTCCATCAATGCTCGCTTCAAAAAATGCGCCTGACGGTGCCCATGGCCGTCTACATCGCATCCGAGGCAGCCAAGGGCCTGCATTATGCCCACAGCAAGCTTGACGAAATGACGGGACGAAAGATGAACATCGTCCACCGTGATATTTCACCGCAGAATCTCTTGCTTAGCTTTTCCGGCGAAGTGAAGGTCACAGACTTTGGGATCGCCGACGGCGGAAACCGCGTGACAGACACCCGGCCAGGTATTGTCAAAGGAAAGTACTCCTACATGAGCCCGGAGCAAGTTTCCGCGAAAAATGTTGACGGCAGGTCCGACGTTTTTTCTCTGGGTATTGTTTTGTGGGAAACATTGACGATGCATCGCCTGTTCAACATGGACACCGACGTTGAAACGATCCGGCACGTACACGAATGTCGAATCCCGCCCGTCCTGCGGACCCTTAACCCCGATGTCGATTCGGGGCTGGAAGCCATTGTCATGAGAGCGTTACAAAGGGACCCCCACCGGCGTTTCGAAACCGGCAATGAATTCGAGCGAGAGCTGCGCCGCTACCTCGGCCAACGATACCCAGAATTCACCTCGGAGGACCTATCGCGATTCCTCTCCACTGCGCTCGTCCAGCGAAAAACAGAAATCGCCAACGACATCCGCTCACTCTTGTCCCAGCCAGTACCTCAGCCAACTCAAAACAGGCCACGTTCCACCGCACCCGTAACGAATCCCGGAAATAGTATAAACCCATACAGTGCTGCACCGATGACCAACGCGCCCCAATCATCGCGTCAAACAGCGATGCGCTCTGGGCCACAATGGCAGACACGGGGAACTGTCTCCCAAGGAAGATGGCTAAACCCCATATGGCTTTACGCACTAGTCATCTTCGGTGGACTCGCCGGCATGATGATGCTCGGTCAATTGCGCGTCCCACTGACGGCAAAAGATCCGGCCCAATTGGTTGGCAAAGGCAACACGAATTCCGTTCAACTTTCCATCAACGGAAAGCCGGCCTTTCATGGAAGTTACAAAAAAATACCTATAGCCATTCGCTTGCCGCCCGGCCGCCACGTCCTGACCGCACGACGGGATGGCTATTTTTCGGATCAGACTCAAGTGGAAATTAGGCCGGGAACCGTCCTTGAAGAGGTCACCTTCAATTTGAAGCCAAAAGGCGAGTTTGCACGGGTGGCAATTTCCGCGAATTGGGCCACCAGTCCGACCATTCAGGTGAATATTAACGAGGGCTTCTATGTTACGCGAATTCCCACCAACCCGAACGGTGAGGGCGCTGCTCAGGCAGTTCCTGACCTGCAAATTGGCCAGGAATATCGGATTACCGCATCCGCTGCGGAAGACGCATCGCACCGGGATGTTTCCTGCCGCTTTACCCCATCACGCCTACCCGCCGACAAACGGACCCAGCTCCACATCGATTTCGTTGCACAAAACTGCACCATCTTCATCCGCTAGAATGATGACCCTTAGAATGATGACCCTCCCCCCCAAAATCGGCTGACGAAGGCCCGTCGGCGTGCTAACCGTCTTTCCATGGCACTACACTTCACCGTTCGCGAAGACAAAATCATCGTCTATGGCGACACCTATCGCCATCGGGACGCAATCAAAGCCCTGAGCGGAAGGTTCGATAAGGTCTTTAAAACCTGGCAAATACCGCTCAACGATGAGGCCTTGAAAAAAGTGCAGGAGCTTGCCTCCCCCGTAACCGCGGGAGTCACCGCTGCCAAACCAGAAAAAATCGCTGAGCGCGGCGGGACTGAACTCCCACGAACGGACCAAGGAATCCCCGTCCGGGATTTGGTCGCGGCTGTAGCACAAAGCATCGCCACCGGCTTTCCTGGCCCAGTGTGGGTTATCGGCGAAATTGAAAATCTTACCATCCGCCCTCAAGGAATTTTCCTGAATCTCGCCGAAACAAAAGAACAAGGGCGCAACGCAACGGTCGGCTCCATTAGCGTCAAGGCCACGATCTGGCCAAACGGCCTTGAGTACATGGCACAAATGCATGGGGAAGAAACCCTTCGCCAAATCATGCAAGACGGCATGCAGGTTCGCTGCCTGTGCCGGGTCGGCTTCTATCGGGATCGAGCCCAGCTCTCATTGACCATCGAGAACATTGATCCACTATTTACACGCGGCGCCCTGGCGCTGGCTCGCGAGACGCTACTCAAAGACTTGCGACTCAAGGGCCTTGATCGCGCCAACAAACAGCTCCCAATGCCCTTCTTCCCGTTTCGTATTGGGTTGATTAGTTCGGAAGGGAGCCGCGCCGAAAGTGACTTCCTTCACCAGATGGAATCGGGACTTTTTCCCGGCAAGATCTTATTCATGCACGCGGCGACACAAGGCGAGAAAGTTCCGATTGAGGTACCAGCCGCCATTAAGCATCTGGCAGCAGCCGGATGCGACGTTATTGTGATTACACGTGGCGGAGGCAGCGCGGCGGACCTCCGATGGTTTGATTCACCAGAAATAGCCTACGCTGTTGCCGGATGCCCCGTACCCATAATTGCAGCCATAGGCCATCATGATGATACGTGTATTGCAGAAGAGATCTGCCACCTTCGACAAAAAACGCCCACAGCGGCAGCACAATATTTAATTGACTGTTTTGCAACCGTACGAAGCCGAATTGATGCTGCAGGAACCGGACTTAAAAACTCCATCGACCGCATGGCAGAAGTCCAAATGCAATGGTTTGAAGTGCTCGCCGGACGCCTGCAAACGGCTGCCCTGCGAGCCATTTCAGCATATGCATCGGAACTCTCAGCCATTGAAATGCGCCTTGCGGCACTGGACCCGAAACCATGGTTGGATCGGGGATGGACACGACTCAGCGTCAACGGAGAAGCCATCGACAGCATCACTCAACTGAAAAAAGGCATGCTCGTCCATGCAAGACTAAAAGACGGACCCGTTAGCATGGTTGTAGAATCGCTTAAATGAGGGAACAAAAATGATCGAACACGACATCAAAGAGTCGAAGCGTTACCGCGAAATGTTGGATGAGGTTGAAGCCATCGTTCGCGACCTTGGTCAAAACAAACAAGATTTGGACGAAGTGACCGGAAAGGTTCAAAAAGGATTTGAAATCATCAAATCCATGAAGGATCGATTGGAACAAACAAGGGCACAGGTTGAAAAAATCCGCTAGGAGACTTAGATGATCAGATCTTGCAAGGTTGTATCGGTATTGCTAACCGCCCTCACCGGACTCTTTATGGTTTCTTGCGCAACGGATCAGGCGGCGAAAATGCGCGCCGAGAGAAAAACGACTGTGGGGTCAAACGTCAGTAATTCATTGGTTGCCGAATATCGTCCCGCAGACAACTATGGTGTTGACTTCGCCTACTACTCCAGCTTTGGCCGTAGTAGCTCTTCTTACGAATTAATGGATAACAACCTGTCCCTCTTTGGCTCTGAGGACGGGCAACGCGCGCTTGATCGGTCATCCATGAATTCCTTCACCGCGGCCGGATCCTGGTATCCATGGGCAACATCCGCGTTTCGCGTGGGCGCTGGATTAACGCAATCCACTGGAGAGATCTCCTTTGATTCGCCTCAAGTCAACGCGGACGCTAAGTGGAGGCAGGTCAGGTACGATATCAGCTCGACCTATCTGACTCTTCCGCTTGGTTGGAACTGGATTTTCGAAACTCTCGAGGGCTTCACATTTGGTTGGGACATCGCCCTAAATTACCGGATGTTAAACAACAGCTCCCTTACCAGCAGCGATTCCAGTATCGATACCGCTAATCGTGACGCCTATTTCAAACGGTTTGAAAATAGCCAAAAGGTGGTCTACGGATCCGTCTTGAGCCACATTGGCTATTCCTTTTGACAATGGCCGGGTTTAGAAAATAAATTTACCAATTATTTTCGCGCTGCCACCCTCTAGCTGCGCGAATTCTGCCCCCTGAAACCGTTCAATATCTCAACTACCGCCCCGCCTGCGTCGTTAGGTCCGAGACAGGCAGACCGCCATTGCGTTAACCGCCGTGAAATGCTTTTTTAGCACGTATCAAGCAAAGCCACGGAGTCGGCAGCATGACGATGCATCAGTATCCACCGAATCAAGCGGATGCTATAATTTTAGTAACCATCCCAGCGGCCTACGATCCGGTAACCATTTTCAATGACGCAATACCCCGATCCAAAAATTTGATTCCAAAATCAATTTTGACAGTGAAAAGATCCGCAGGAATCGAATTGCTGCGAGCGCTCCCAATTAGAACTCTCGGGACAGCGATGCGCTAATGGTGGTGCTCATGATCAGATCGGCATTTTTCTTCAAAAAATCTTTTTCCGCCAGCGGATTGTTGGTTTTGTAGCTGATCGTTTTATATGAATAGCCAATTGAAATAGCCAGCCACTTGACGGCTGTGACCTCAAACTTGCCACCAAACTCCATCACCGTATCCTCCGCTGTAATCTGAATGGTCAGATCACCGCCACTTTCGTCTTTGATCGTGTAACCCTGTACAAAATCTGATTGTGATGAATAGGCTGCATTGGCACCAAGGGAAAAAACACTAAACGGCACAGTAACTTCACCGGCCAATTTCAAATTCCTCGCCGGACTTTTCAGTTCGATGCCGAGAAACCGCTCAAACGACACGTAAGTTCCCTTCAGTTTATATTCGCCTGAGTCAGCAGTATGCTTCCCCGATAGGCTCACATTAGAATTTGCCGCAGCGACACCGGTGTCCCTAAGTGCCTCGGGGACATCAGTTTCTGTGCGGGAAACATCCACAGCGAACGTTTGAGCACCGACATTGTAGGAGGCGTTGCCATTGTATACCATGTCGCTTTTTTTTCGCCCACCGGACTCGTCCAGAGTTTCTAGATAGGCTACCGACGTTTTGGAGGTCACGGACCCGCTTTTGATCGTAAGCTCGCCCTTTGGACTACGCGTTGTCTCCTGACCTTTCGATTTGAAGTCTGGGGATTTAAGTGAATATTTATACGATCCCTTCAGCCCCACAGCGCTCATTAGCGGGAGCTCCACCGCTGGACTCGCCGTCGTTATAAAATCCTTGGAACTGTTTCCGGTTTCCGAGACTGTTCCAAAAACCGTTGTCGCAGTATCGGAAGTCCTTCTGAAATCAACATTCTCGCCAAGTGTCGTTCCCGTCGTGAGATTAAGCTCAACAGGTAGAGAAAAGGTCAATGGCTCGTTAGGCACGTTTGGCATCGGATATGACGTTTGCGCCTTCACCGTAACTTTGTTTTCCGTTGTCAGGGCACTGCCATTCGACTGAAGCAAACCCGAACAACTTTTGGACGAATCGATTCGATTGTAAGTTAATTCCGGAGTGATTGAGAAACTGCTGCCAACAACGACCGCTTTCGGGACCTTTACCGGTACCGAAGGTGGTCGCTGCTGAATTTTTCCATAGGTAGGTTCCACCGGCATCGTAACCTGAACGGGTGCCTGCCAGACGGGCCGCGAAGCCGTCGGTGGTGGCAATTTTTTGGAGGCTGCAACAGCCAACGCCTTGGCCTCTTCCCGTTCGCGTTCTATCGCATACTTTTCGAGGCGTCGCCTGGTTGCGGCCGAGCGCCCTGAAAGAGGCTGCGCAAGTCGCAGAGCACGGTGTGCGGCTGACCAGAGCTTTGCCCGCAGCAAGCAGGTTCCAATCGCAAGGTTTGCCTGAGCCGCCTCAGCAGTTCCATAGGGATATCGGGATAAAACTTGGTTCGCCTGTGACGTCGCGAAAGCGCAATCACCTCGCTCCACGGAGATTCGAAAGGCGGCCGTTGGATTTAGCCCGGCTGTCTCAGGCGCAGCGATTGCCTTGATCTCCGACAAATAGAACGTGATTAAAAGGCAACAGAACCCAACACAGGTTAGGCAATTGGATTTCTTAGGAAAAGGATATTTCATCTGTGGCTCAATGGCTGAGGTCGACTTGGATGTCCTCGTTTAGGGACTTCACCGGTCCAGGCGCTGGCGGCAACGCATTCATTGTTTCCGGCAGCACACCATCGACGGCCCCGACAAAGAGAAGTTCATCCGTGTAATCAATCCGCGTGTATGAATCGCTATGATCACGTCCGGAAAGAAACGCCTGAAAATCATTACGCAGGAGTGGCCATGCTGCTTGATCTCCACTACTGCGCGCCTTAACGGCGAGGCGCAACATTGACCAATAAAACTTTTCACGGTTGTAATCAGACTGCATTAAATCTTGCCATGGGGACTCCAAGCAACGATCCAGTTCAAGGCGGTCGCCCGCCGAATCCATGCAACTCCATAATCCAAAATTCGTGACCTTACCCGATGCCGCAGACAATTTAACCGGCCCCTGATCCCGCGCCTGTCCTGGGACATGGACTGCTGCCGAAAGGACCGCCAGACGATCACGGATAGGATCCGCAGTCATCTTGGTATTGATCGATTCATAGGCCCGGACGGCAGCCATGACACATCCCTGATAAAAATTGCGCGGTCGGATCCACCCAGATTGGGACCGACGACCAATCCAAAAAGGGTCCCAAGCCAGCAATCTTGCCCAATGATCAGAGGGGAGCGTGGTTCCATTGGCAACGGCAGAAAACGCTGGTGCAGCGTCGCGCCAGCGTTTCACCCATGCCTTGACAGAACAATCTGCGGGGGCCGCAACACCGACCTCGCCACGTAATTTTTTAGACTGAAACCCATCGATCTCGCCTGCGCCAAGAAAAGCATAGGCCCGCAAGTATGGTAGCCACGCTAGAAGCGCCTCATGATTCCGGTTGGCGCGATCGACAATCTTCGGTAACTGAGGTTCTATGGCGCCAGCGAACTCCTTCTCTTTACCCATTTGAAGCAACGAGTTTAATTCGGCCGTAGGAGGCAATGGTGAGCTAATGATCCGGCTAGACAATTCTCCTGTGCCGGCGAGCATCCATGCAATGAGGGCAGCAAGAAGAGCCAGACCAAAAAAGGCTGCGGCGATCATCAGCCTGCGATCCGCCTTCCTGCCGACTAAACTGATCGCGCCTTTTACAGTTGCCTCATTCCGAAAGGCCCCAACATCGGTCGTCCAACCTGTGCCAGCAGCTGAACGAACGAGCGACACCAGTTCCGGATAGAATTTCTTCAATTTTTCACGGTCATCCAAAAAAACCCATGGACCGCAATGGCCGGAAACTTCGTCACGGAGTCCAACGGCCATGTGTTCCATGAGCTTTGCAAGTTCGATTGCGACGACTGGACCGGTGAAGGCCTCAAGGTCGCGTCGGATGAGATAGAGTTTCGATCGCGGCATCAGCGACCCTCCACTCTAGCCAGAAGAACCGTGATGTTGTCGCGACCACCAGCGTGGTTCGCTGCATCAAGCAGAACCCCGGCTGCCTTGTGCAGATTCTCACCATGGACCCCGAGCAAGGTCGCAATTTCCCGATCATCGATCATTGATGTCAGACCGTCTGAGCAAGACAGATAAATTTGACCGGGGCGACGCTTAATGCGGCAAATATCCATCTCGCAGCGAGGCGTCAGCCCAACGGCTTTGACTAGTGCTGCGCCGCGAATTTTAGGATCTTGCAATGAGTCACGATGGACCAAGCCCCGTTCCACAAAATTTTCAACATTGTGATCGAGGGTGAGCAGGAACAGTTGGCCATCATCATAAAGGTAAGTCCGGCTATCACCAACATGAGCGATGTAAACCATGTCTCCCGAGAAAAAAATGCACTCCATCGTTGACCCTAATCCAGCATAATCTGGATTATTGCGACCGAAGCCAAAAACACTTGCATTGACTGTATCGACCGCAGACGCCAAAAAGGGGGTTATCTCCTCATGACGAATTACATCCGACGCAAGGAAAGCATCCCGCACCCCTTCGACCACGAGGGTCGAGGCGATCTCGCCGCCTTTTCGCCCACCAATGCCGTCTGCAACGACAGCAATGCCATGGCCTTCATCAAAGAACAGGCTGTCCTGATTGTTTTTGCGGCGACGCCCGATGTGGGTTACGCCAGCCATCCGGATCTGCACCACTGCCTCCAGAATCTGTCTTCACGACTTCGCCTGGAGTGTTTCGGCTAGAATCTTGGGGGCTTGAAGATTACCTGGTCGTTGCGCGATCGAACGTGAATGAAACGCCAAAGGCAAAAAGGCAAAGGAGCCAATTAAATTGAGAAATCAACGTGAATTTGTCAAAAACCCAGATTCCGGAAGATGAACCCAGCCTCCACCAGCTTCAACGAACCCAACCACAGGCAAAGATGTTTTCCCGCTGTTATGTAGGCAAGCCACCCAAGCCGTGATCAAAGCATGGAAGACCTCGACCGACTGGTGCAAGGATGCCAGATCAACCTCTGAATCGACGACTTCCATCAACATGCCCGATCCAAGCATGGCCTTGACCATAGCCAGCCGGAAATTAGCTCCCGCCTCAAAATTGCGATATGCGACGGATGGGATCAACGATCCAGAAGGGACAAGGCCATGCCTGGCAAGCAGGTTTATTGCCATTGGGACATTGGTTTCCATCAACTTAACTGACTCCACCCCAGCCTGCCCCGGGAATGAGTTTAATCGACGCTGTAAAGTGCGAGCTCGGATGACCAAAGGGGCATTATTGGAATTGTAGGTTGGATCATGGTTTCGAGAGCTATCGGACGCGGATTGAAGGACGTCCCAAAGGCGCTGGCCCTGCGGATTTACCTTCCGCCTCTTACGCAGGCGGGATGCGCCAGACCGCTCTGCCACAGACAGCATCCACGCCACCCCAACGTCATCACAGTGAACCACGCCAGGGCATGAGGGGCGCGTGCAATCCACACACGGAGGAACCGTCAATGGGCAATCGACAAACACGGATCCAAACGGACCCTCCCTGGTCAGGATCCCAAAGAGCCGGTCATCGGAAAACAAGTTCCCAAAAGAACCAATCTTTTCATATACTCTGACCAGTTCAAACCCGACGGCTTCCTTGTTTGTGCCTAAACGTCGCGAAGGACGCAGAACCACCACTGCCGTCTTGTTGGCGTTGGGTCCCGACAGATGGATGCCGGCGCAGGGTGTTTTAATCACAAGGCACCACCTGATTGGGTTGCGAAACTGTTGACTCGAAACCTTAAAATCCTGCTGATGTTTATTATAACCCTGTCTGGCATTGCAGGTCACCCCCACAGGCTCATAGCCGCCGAAGACCCAGCCAACGGCATGCAGACCATTCAGCAGTTAACTAGAAAGCTTCAAAAAAACCGCTTCGATATCGTCTCGTGGCATCGCCTTGGAGTTGCCTACTATCAAAACGGCTTTCCAGCCAAAGCGATCCAGCCACTACTCTACTCCGCGGGAAAAATCAGGGAATCCTCACGCAACTCCCTTTATTTGGGCCTTGCTTATGAAGCGACAGGAAAAAATGGGTCCGCTCGCTATTGGCTAACTCGCGCATCAGGCTACGTTGACGAGGATGCCAGCAAAGCGCTTTTCGAGCTGGCTAGCATCGAATACCGGACGCACAATACCGATCATGCCATCAATTTATTAAAATCCTACAGCCAGAGATTTCCAAAAGGCACCTACCGCCCCCAGGTGGATAAATTACTTAGCGCGACGCAAGCGGGAAAATTAACGGAGCCAGCGCCAGGAATTGAAAAGCCTGATATGGAGCGACTCTATTATCGAAACAACAGCAAATCACTTTTCGATTATCCTCACTTTTGGTTTATTCAAACCGGCTTCATGTACCTGACATCGTCATTCAAGGACCCAACAGGACTCGAGCCACCCAAGCCAAGCCTTAAAGACGGGGGTAGCGAAGAATTTGGCCTCACGGCGAATGCTGGAGTCGGTGTTGGCCCCTGGCGGGAAGGCACAAAAACTGCGTCAGGCGGATACCTGTACCGGCAGACCTATTATTCAAATAGCTCCCGGCTTGATCAATTTTTCAACGACCCGTCCAACATACGCTATTTTCCATTCCGGTTTGACCTGCTTAAACGGCGCCACACATTGTTTGGCGATTTCCGCGGAAAAATGACCGAGCAATTCGACGCTGGAGTTTTCGGCCGCTACGAGATTTCAAAAATCGGTTCTCAATACTTTTCAGGGCAAGAGGAAGGCGATCTGCACAATTCTTTGAGTGTCAGCGAAACCACGGCATTGATTCCTTGGATTGGCGCCAGTTTCACTGAAAAATCACGAACAACCGCTTACATGTACCTGCGCAAAGAAATCAATATAGAATCACCAGATCTCTCCAACAAAACTTATGCTCTCCTTGGGGGGTCCGGAAGCCCGGCATTCAGCGTCGGCGCAAGTCACAGTCAATTGCTACTCGACAACCAACTCACCCTGTCCGCTGAAGTCTTCCATTACGATTTCATCTTTAATGATTATTGGACAGATTTCTCCCGACTCGGGGCCTTCACGGAGGCCGACTACCGGATCAATTCAAGTTTTTCACTGACAGCACTAGCCGGTTATTACAAGGACCATTACAGCCTTGGGCGCCCCAGAATGAATGGTTCGTGTAATACCGATTCCGCAGCAACAGACACCGCCACCACAACTTCAACAAGTCCTATAATTCAGCCCGTGCTTTGCAAGCGTGACGACTCAGGGTTAGTCGCCCAGGGTGGCCTCCGCTGGAACATCAGAGATGACCTACAGGCATCAACAAGCGTGCTCTACGTCGACAATTCAAATTCAATTATGCAGGAATATTCTTTCAACCAATTAAAATTTCAATTCGCACTGACCCGAGCATTTCCCAATGTTCAAAGGGTCGAAAAACTGGCTGAAAAATTTGCTGACTACGTATTTTTCAAGGAGGCACGCTGACATGGCCCCACCCAAAGAAGCACAGACGTTACCACAAATGACCACCATGATTGCAGAATCCATACGCATTGGGCACGCAGCCATCATCAGCGGCGATGGCCTGGAAATATCCTTTGGCTCACGAATATTGCACATTGATGGCAACCGCTTAAACGTTGCAAATACGGTGCCTTTTGGTTTGATTTCGGCTTTCGCCAAATCAAAAAAATTTGTGGTGCAAGTTGATTTACTTCAAATTCTCTCCGACAAGGTTGAGAGCGACGGAAAGAATTTTATTTTTCATGCTACAAAAGTTGATTCCATTAGCGATACACGAGGCGACGAGCGATTTAATTTTTCCAGCGAGGAAAATGTCCGTTGTGAACTCGTCAATCCTGAAGATGAGGAAACGATACTAACAAAGCCAGTCCTTGATATGTCGGCATCAGGGTTCTCGTTGCGCACGGGTGCTTCCAGCACCCTATTCAAACCAGGACGCAACATAGGAATGGTCAAAATCATGATTGGGGAAAAACTATATTCTGAATCGGAATCCGAGGCGGTCTACCGACGACGCTTCATGGATGAAAATGGAAAAATGCACCAGCAAGTTGGCTTGAAATTTATAACGGCAAAAAAAAATGACAAAACGAAACAAGCTTGAAAAATGGCAAAAGGTCTTCGTTAACCGGTCGCTCAACATGGGCAACATCCGGGCCATCGGCTTCGACATGGATCACACTCTTGCCATGTACAACCGGGAGACATTTGAGGCGCTTGCCTTCCGCGCTACATTGCGTAAGTTTATCGAGGCTGGATACCCGCCCGAACTCGAACGATTGGAATTCAAGCCTGAATTTTTGATCCGTGGCCTTTTAGTAGACATGGATCGCGGAAACATCCTTAAGGTTGACGGCCACAAATACGTTAAAATCGCCTTTCACGGACACACTCGACTGGACAAGGAAACGCGGCACAGGTTGTACAACAGCGAGAGCTTCAAGGCGTATGAGTTCCTGTCAATGGACTCATTCTTTGCCCTGAGCGAAGTGCAGCTATTCGCCGAAATCGTTGACTACATGAATAATAACCCCGGGAAAATAAAAAAAACATTTCGGGAAGTTTACGCTGATCTGAGAAAGTTCATCGACAAAAGTCATGCTGACGGCAGTATAAAAGACGAGGTTTTACGCAACCCAGAAAAATTCTTTATCCGAGACAAATATTTAGCAACGATGCTTATCCGCGCGATGGACGCCGGAAAACACCTCTTTCTTTTAACGAATTCAAACTGGCCCTACACGAACGCCGTCATGACGTTCCTGCTGGGAGATGCAAACTCTGATTTCCCGGATTGGCGGCAATATTTTCGTTACGTTATTGTCGGTTCTGGAAAACCAGGATTCTTCACGGGCAGTCAACCGTTCTATGAAGTCGTCACACAGTCAAATCTTCTGACGGCTGCAGCTGGGTCTCTTGAAACCGGAAAGATATATCAAGGCGGCAACGCACAACTTCTGCAAAATATGACTGGTTTCCGTGGCGACGAGATTTTGTACGTCGGGGATCACATCTATGGTGACATCATCCGTTCGAAGGGTTCAGTAAACTGGCGCACCCTCCTTGTCGTTGAAGAACTCGAAAAAGAACTCTTAAAACTCGAGGAATTGCGCCCGGCTTTACAAGCCGTATACGCAAGGATTGGTGATCGCGAGATTTGCGACGAAGAGCTCCAAATTTTGCGATCAAAAATTGCCACAAATGCACGGCAGGCGAAAATTGCGACCGACCGAAGTGACACACGAAAAGCACAGCATCTTCTTACAGAAAATGACAAACTTCTTGAAAAGGCCCATGAAAAACAGGCCTTACTGATCGAGATCGACGGACAAATCAAACAGGGCATCGCTCAACGTGAGGCCGACGTCCATCCTGTCTGGGGCAGCCTGATGAAGGTTGGTCTGGAGCGGTCACGGTTCGCCAACCAGGTTGAATCGTACGCCTGCATCTACACAAGCCGAGTAACAAACTTGCGTTTTTATAGTCCTTTCAAGCGTTTTACGTCATATCACGATATCCTGCCCCACGAGGTCTGAGCGACAGACGCTGATGCGCTCGGCGTCTGGCCTAAAAAACCTAAAGTGATCGGCAACTTAAGCCGATCCAACCGACATGAGAAACTCGGTCTTGGGACAGCGCTACCGGATTTTAGATCGCCTGGGTGAAGGCGGTATGGCGAATGTGTATCGTGCGCTCGATGAAAAGCTTGGACGATACGTTGCGGTTAAAATTTTGCACGACCATCTCCGACGCAATCCAGATATCCGCGCCCGGTTCCAACAAGAAGCTCAAGCTGTCTCGACCCTAGATCACCCCAACATCATGCGGATTTATGACTACTCGGGGCCAGATCTGGAACAGCTCTGGTTGGTAGCCGAAATCATAAACGGCACAACGTTGGCAACCATGCAGCAGTCGCGTCCAGACCGCCATTTACCAGAGGTCATCGCTGCCTGTATCATTCGCGAAATCGCACGGGCCCTTGAACACGCACATCGTTCTGGCATCGTCCATCGAGATATTAAACCCGAAAATGTCATGGTGACGATGGATGGTCGCCTGAAATTAATGGATTTTGGAATCGCCAAGGATACGCACAAGCATCAGAAAACCGTGACGGGCATGTTCATGGGTTCGCCTAGTTACATGTCCCCGGAACAGGTAAGGGGACGAAACGTTGATGGGCGTAGCGATATCTACAGCCTCGGTGTTCTTTTTTATGAACTGCTCACGGGACGACTGCCCTACGAGGGAGCCAGCAGTGCCGACGTGGTGGAAAAAATAACAAAAGGAGAATTTGTTTTCCCGCGTTTCAGAACCCATGGACTGAGCATGGAAATTGACCGGATGGTCGTTCGATGCATGCAAAAAAATGCAGAATCTCGGTTCCAAAGTGTTGCGGACCTTGGCACGTCAATCGACGCATGGCTGTCTACATGCAAAGTATTTTCAAGTGCTATGGAGCTCGAATCCTTTACCCTTCGCAGCACCACTCAATCGCCATATCCCATCGCCGCCAAACCTGACCCTGAAGTCGACAGCACAAACGATGCTGGAACACCGCGACCGGAACGGATCCATTCAGGCAAACGAACCAAAGTCAGAACAGCAAAACCACGACTCCTAACTCCTTCGCGAAACAATAATTCCAAGGATATGTTGCCCCGGCGTCAGGCACCGGCGTCGCCACTCCGTGTACAAAGGCCTCGCATCAGAGTGAGGTCGACCTTTCCTCGCGAATCAAGCAACCAAATTTCAGTCGCGATTGCAATCGTCGTGGCCATATTCATGGTCGTCCTATGGTTCACCGATTTTCGGATTTTGCGCAGTCAACGAATTGGAACTCAGCCGGCACCGACGGTTCAAACCGTTCCGCAAACAAAAACCGTGCCCACACAATCCGTATCCGTGCCAGCCACGGCATCCACGCCAGCCCCGGAAGTTCAAGTTCAAGCGTCGGCCGCCCCACTTGGCACACCTGCCGCGTCGAGGATTCCGTCTGGCGCGAAACCGACGACGCCCCCAAAACCGTTGAGCAAAGATTCCCGCAAACCAAATCGGGAGCGGAATTCGCCAAAACCGGATCCTTCTACGCTTGCGGTGATACCAACAAACACTCCCGTGGCTCCCGCCGTTTCAGCGACGCCGTTACCAGTGCTTTCTGGCAAAGCGCGTGTTGCTATTTCATCACAGCCCGCAGCAGAGATTTTCATCAACAACAGGCGCGTCGGAACGACTGTGGACACCAGTAGCGGAAGTGGCTGGATTGGCGTGACCTCGGGCACCGTCATCATAACGCTGCGCCGCAATGGTTACCGGGACTATGTAAAAAAACTTTCCGTGGCTAGAGATGACCGGATAACTTTGGGGAGCATTACGCTAGACCGGGCCACTCCTAAAACCGCTGCTCCCAGTGATAGCCGCTCCCAGGATACCAGAGCCCTGACCATCACGAGCAACCGTTGGCCGGCGACTGTCACCATCATTCCCTCTGCCGACAACGCCGGATCCATTCAGAAATTCAAGTTGGAGCAGGCATCAAAGTCTTTAAAAATTTCAGAAGGGCGTTACACGGTTAGGATCGAATCCGATGGCGAGGTCAAGGAACGTCGCATCGACACCACAATCAGCACTGGTGGCATCACGTACAGCGTCGAATTTAGTCGTCCGCAAGGCACACCCCCCCCACAAATGAATGGGGGGCGTGAACCGTGAACATTAAGCGCCTCTTCATTCATTGTTTGATCGTGAGTGCAATTACTTCTACTGATTTAAGCGCCGGCAAAACGGCACCTCAGCCTGCGAAGGTTTTGATGCGTCCAAAGGGCGCCAAAAAAACCGTCATTAAACAAACAACCTTGACGGTATCGTGCAATATTGCTGGCGCCACCGTAACCCAAGACGGGATTATCCTCGGCAATGCAGGAAACTCTTTTGAGGTTGACCCAGGTGCGCTGATGATCGACGTTGCAGCTCCAGGATACCAAACGAAACGCGTCAAAATTATTGCTAAGACTAATGTGGCCAACAGCATCAGCGTTGTCCTGATAAAGGCCCTGCCCACCCGTAAGCCAACGGCCATCGCACGACCCACTACATCGATCAAGGGCCGTCCACAAATCAAAAATCCAACAGCCAATGTAAAAAAGCCAGCACCCACAAAAAGGAAGCCCGATTTATTCGGCGATGATTTTGCGGGTACGGATGCTGGGCCGCCTCCGCAGGCTGCTGCACCACAGTCGTCACCTAAGCAGCGTCAGGTGCGTCCATCGGCACCGCAGCCGGCACCGCGTCAGGCTCAGCAGCCGGCACCAGCATATCAACCCGGCTACAGTGCTGGACCTCAACAGGGTTTTACTCAACCTAGTTTCCAGCAACCTTATCAGCCGGCCCCATCCTATCCGCAGTACCCGCAGTACCAGGGGGCTTCTCCCGGATACAATCCGAGCTACACGCCAGGTTATAATCCTGGATATCCCCCTCCGGGGTATCCCGCGCCAGGCTACCAGGCCCCAGGCTACGGTGCTCCAATCTACCAAAATCCGTCGCCATACTATTACTATCCACAGCAGCAGTACGCCCCCGCGCCCATGGCGGTGCCGATGGCGCCACCCGTAGAAGCCATGGCGCCACCCTCGATTGGAGAAGCCCCCTTACCCTCTGTGGCAGAAGCCCCAGCCCAATCGGGCCCACCTCCGGCGGAGGAACTCGTCCCGCGTGTTGGCCGCGCAAAAAAGACCAGCGCCTCAGCTCAAAATCCGCTCATCAAGTTTTTGCCTTTTGGCGCAGGCCAATATCAAAATAAAAATTATATTCTGGGTGGCGCATTTACGGCGGCACAGGGCGGGGCATTGGTTCTTTATTTCATGAACTCGTCGAGTTCAGCTAAGGCGCAAACCAATTTTGCCCAGGCGATTGCTAATCGTGACGCTGTGACAGATTCAACTTCTGCTGATTATTCATTCTACGATCAGCAGGCGAACGAACAAGCAACCTATGGCAAAAAGAGTGACCAAAACGCTACATTATGTCTGATTGGCTTTTTTGCCACTTGGGCCACGAGCACAATTGAGGCCGCAATCGATGCTCCGTCAGCATCAGGTAAAGGTCACAAAAAAACTCGGGGGCGCCGACGCGGCCTGGCATTTGAAACCGGTATGGGTGAGGAAGGCCTTGAAGCACAAGTCACGTACAGCTTTTAATCAACTCCTGAAGCACTGGGGGATTGCCCTCACCGGAGGGATTGCGACGGGCAAATCAACCGTGGCAGCAATCTTGCGGGCAAAAGGCTTTACCGTCATTGATGCGGATGAATTGGCGCGCCGCGTTGTGGTTCCCGGAAGCCCGGCCTTGACAGCGATCGCTCAAGCCTTTGGCAGCCATGTGCTGGATGCTTCTGGGCATCTGGATCGAAAAAAATTACGAGACCTAGCCTTTTCAGATACTGACGCCCGGACCAGGCTTGAGGGCATCATGCATCCAGCCATCAGAAAGGCGCTTTGTGAGGAGCTGGAAATTACAGGGCTCCTTCGCCAGCCCAAGATTTTCTTTTACGAAGCCGCCCTGATCTTTGAAACAGGTTCCCAGATTGACTTCCGCGAGGTCTGGGCCACCAAATGCCCTCACGCCATGCAGGTGGAACGCCTTGAAAGTAAACGCGCCGTTCCAAAAGCACTTGCCGAGAAAATCATTGCCGGGCAAATGGATGCGTCTGCCAAAGCAAATCGCGCCGACTGCGTAATCGATACCAGTGGCACAGCAGAATCAGTGCATGAGGCCGTTGAACGATGCGTAACCCTTCTCCAGAAAGCATTTGATTGAGAAAAACCCCTTGCAGTGGCGGTTCCGTAACCCTAATCTCCGGGTGAGCCTTTTCACCCGACCGAGGAGGAACCCGCCCATGACTGGATCCGTCACCACAACCGCACTGTCAGCACCAACTAGTTCTAACCGTTCATCAGAGCGCATGCACGCCGCAGCGATTGCCTCCGCACGCCGCAGTCGAGGGTTTCAACGCCCGCTCGGATCGGATAACGATCCGCTCAAGATCTCTGAATATTTTGGATGCAACACGTTTAGTTTTGAATTGATGGAAAAAAAAATTAGATCCATCGAAGTTTCAAAATTAAAGGAATACGCGACCAGTGGAAAATCGTTACCAAGGGAACTCGCTGATCTCGTCGCCAATGCCGTCAAGGACTGGGCTGTATCCAAAGGGGCAACCCACTATTGCCATTGGTTCCAGCCGCAAACGGGGGCGACCGCAGAAAAGCACGATTCATTCTTCTCATTTGACAGCCAAGGTGGCGCTGTCGAAAGATTTACTGGCAAAGAATTGATTCAGTCAGAGCCCGATGCTTCAAGCTTTCCATCCGGCGGACGTCGTTCAACATTTGAAGCACGCGGATACACGGTGTGGGACGCATCCTCACCAATGTTCCTAATGCAAACAGAACAAGGCTTAACCCTGTGCATTCCATCTCTGTTCATTTCCTACAGCGGTGAAGCCCTGGATCAGAAGACCCCGCTCCTCAAATCACTATCTGCACTCAATCGCCGCGCGTGCGAAGCCCTGCACCTGCTTGGGCATGATGACGTAAAATATTGTGTGGCAACGGCAGGCCCTGAACAAGAATACTTTGTGGTCGATGATTCCCTGGGCGCACTACGCCCCGATCTTGTTTTGGCCGGACGCACCCTACTTGGACGAAATCCGCCGCGCGGCCAACAGCTGGAAGACCATTACTTTGGTTCGATCAAGCCACGCGTCCTGAGCTTCATGATGGAATGCGAACAGGAACTCTACAAACTTGGCGTTCCGTGTAAAACACGCCACAACGAAGTCGCACCGAATCAATGTGAAATCGCTCCGATATTCGAATTCGCCAATGTTGCCGCCGACCACAATCAGCTCGTCATGGAAGTCCTAAAATCCGTTGGCAAACGCCATCACTTGATTGTTTTATTTCACGAAAAGCCATTTGCCGGAATCAACGGCTCGGGAAAACACGTCAACTGGGCGATTGCAGACAGCAATGGCCATAATATGCTTGAGCCGGGTGATAATCCGTCCGACAATATCCGCTTCCTTTATTTCCTGGCCGCGACGATCAAAGCAATCCACGACCACGGCGCAATGATGCGGATGGCGATTGCCTCCGCGGGAAATGATTTTCGCTTGGGCGCAAATGAAGCTCCTCCAGCCATCATGAGCGTATTCCTTGGTGAAACTTTGGATGAGGTTCTCAATAAACTGACGGACGGCAAAGGCGGTGCCCTTACAGAGCGTCAACGTGAGATCAACCTCGACCTGGCTCGCGTGCCAGTCATCTCCCGAGACAACACGGACCGGAACCGAACATCCCCGTTTGCCTTCACTGGAAACAAGTTTGAATTCCGCGCCGTTGGATCCTCAGCCAGTATCAGTCCCTCGTTAACTTTCCTAAATGCAGCGGCAGCTGATGCGCTCGAGGTCATGAATGCTGAACTTCGCCGCCGTGGGGGCGATCGTCCCTCGACAGAGCATATTTTGGCCCTGATCCAAGAGACCGTGAAGGCCACCAAAAAAATCCGGTTTGAAGGTAACGGCTACTCTTCCGATTGGCATAAAGAGGCTGAAACGCGGGGATTGCCGAACCTACGAACAACACCGGAAGCCCTTAAAGTCCTGAACGAAAAGCAGACGCAGGATATGCTTGAACGCCTCGGAATCCTTGGTAGAGAAGAGTCGTCTGCCCGGTATAATGTCTTCGTTGAACGCTACAACAAGATCCGCCTAATCGAACTCGAGACCTTACTCGAGATGGTCAGCACTCAAATTCTGCCAGCAGTCGAGAGTCAGATTTCCCAGCAAGCCGCTGCCGTCGATGCCTGCACTCGCACTATTGCCAAAATCCCGAAGGCGATAACGTCGCGCCTTGAAAGTGTCATCGAGCATTACGGCAAGCTCGTCGAAGGGACGGATCAATTACGGTCCCTCTTGGAGGTGACCGGTGCGATTCATGACGAGGAAAAATTGGCTGCAAAACTGGCAGGCGATGGCATGGAAATGATGGAAAAAATCAGAGTGGTATCTGACGAACTTGAACTTCTCGTCGATGATTCGCTTTGGTCACTTCCTAAATATCGGGAACTGCTATACATTCTGTAGGTAATGGCCCGAAAAAAACATTCCAAGTCCGGTGGTAAGGCTTCAAAAAGCCCGAAAACCGCAAAATCTGGTCGGCGCCGCGAGGAAACCCCTTCGCGGTCCGGCAGATCTGACAATTCTGACCAGCATCGTCAAGGACAAGGTAATTCGGCTCAAAGCCGCGCGGGACAAGGGAATCCAGCTCCGAGTCGCGCACCCCGTGCCTATCGGGCGTCCCAGGCTCCATCGGCGGCTAAAGTCACCTTCGATGTCAAAGATGCAATAGAGGCCACCAAAAAGAAAATGGAGGGGTGGCGCGCCCAGGCATTGGTACCCTCGACACCGAATCTTGGGCTCGACCCTTGGCAGGAACAAGCATGCAATATTCTGCACGGCGGCGGCAGCGTCGTTGTCGATGCGCCGACATCGGCCGGTAAAACCCGTGTCGTCGAATCATTCTTTGCAGAGCACATTCATAAACCTGGATTTCGCGCTGCCTATACAACCCCTGTGAAAAGCCTTTCCAACGACAAGGTCCGGGAACTCAGGGCTCTCTTCGGTGCAGAAAATGTCGGTATTGCAACAGGCGACATCAAGGAAAATCTCAACGCACCAATCGTGGTGGCCACACTTGAGTCCTACCGAAACTCCCTTCTTGGGACAGAGCCGGACCTTGGACGTACCCTGGTCGTTTTCGACGAATACCATTACTTGCAAGATTCCAGTCGCGGAAGTGCCTGGGAAGAAGCCCTCATCCTGACCCCTGCTTCATGCCAGTTGCTGATGCTTTCAGCATCAGTGGCAAATGCCGAAGAGATTTGCACGTGGCTTACTAATATTCGGGGCAGGCCCTGTGAACTTGTCCGGACGACTCACCGCCCCGTGCCACTTGCTGGTCTTGTGCATTATCAAGATGAATGGATCCTTGCCGATCAACTTCCCAGCAAGCTATTTGAGAAACCAGACACAGGGGGACGCCCGGATCGCGCTCCCCAGCCCGAAGAAACCGCGCTGCTGGCAAAGTCTATTCTAGAACGGGAACTGACCCCTTGCATCATGTATGCGGGGCGCCGAATTGCATGTGAACGGCTTGCTGTCGCTGTTGGACGTCAGATGTCGCCGCTGCCGCTCGAAGAGAGTCAAAAAATCGGCTTGGCCTTACAACAGATCCACAGTGAAGTCCGCGCTCTCTCTTTTATGGGCCCCGATTTACGTCGCGCCATTCAAACCTACGGCGTTGCTTGGCATCATTCAGGCCTGGCCGCACCCGTGCGAATGGCTATTGAACAATTGTTGAAAAATGGGCTTCTGCGGTTTTGCACGGCCACAATGGGACTTAGCCTCGGCATCAATTTCTCGGTCCGTTCGACGATGATTTCAGATTATGACAGGCCCGGAGACCAGGGTTTTACACCCTACTCTCCGTCAGAAGTCTTACAAATGTTAGGTCGTGCTGGTCGTCGCGGACGCGACGCCATCGGTTACAGCCTGTGGCCTGCCCCCGACTATTTTGGAAGGATGGGCGCCACGTCGCGCGAAACTTGCGAATCAAGGCTTCGCAAAGATCCAACGACGTTTCTGGGCCTAATCGGGCGCGGCTTCAGCCTGCGAGCCATAGAAGCTTTTTACGAAAAAAGTTTCCTCGCCTTTAAGAATCGCAAGGCCGACCTGTCCATCGTCCAATCTGGTGATGTACAAGATCATCTGAATGATCAGAAATTACCCTGCCGATCTCCTGTCTCTGAAATTGTTAAATTTTGGCGGGAAGAAGCAAGCAGTCCAAAAGAAAAAAAACATCAAGGCACCGATGGCGATGCCCTGGCCCTCTGTCATACCTGTAAGCATCAACGCAAATGCCACATTTATATTGAAGATCGAACCGCATCCAGCCGCCTCGCTCACATGCATGTTCACCTCCATGCTGTCGGTGCCTTGGACGAAACAGAAAAATTAACTACTTTTGGCAGCGTCGCGCGTTACTTCCCTCAAGCAGGCGGAATGTACATTGCCCGACGCATTGCCGACGGTGCCCTTCAAAGTGAAAACCTCGGTCGATTTGCGGAACTTATGGGTGCATTTTCGTTGGCCCGATTCAAGGAACCACGAGTCAGCGACAGCTACCGTTTTCCGTTTAAGCTTCCTGACATTGACTCTGAATTGCGAGAGCTCTACCCGCTTGAACTTTTTGAAGACTTATATGACCTATCTCCAGGAAGGCGCGGACGAGGGCCAAAAAAAGAGGGTGCTCCAAAGCGCCGCGAAGATCACAATTGGGAGTCAGCACCAATACGCGACATCAATCCGGCTGGCGCCTACATCGTGCATCGTTGGATATCTGGCGTTCGCTGGGACGAACTCGTCAAAGAAATCGCCACGGAAGGATTCGGCGCCGGCGACATCATGAACGTCCTTTTCCGCTCTGCAACATACATGCAGTCCCTTGGCCAAGCTGGCATCAAAGGCGTATCGCCATTTGCGATTGCTCTACGCAAAGAGCTTTTGCGTGAGCCGCTTTCTTTAAACCTCTGAACCTCTTTAGCCCATCCCCCTAGATCATTTTAAGCCCATGATATCATTGCCAATTTAGGATATCCGACCAAAAACCACCCTTAATTTGCTTAACTCCTCAATTTTGATCAGAAAAATCCGATTCAAACATTATGAAGTTAGCAGGTCCCACGATTCGTAAAGGTTCGTTTGGCTGCGTATTTTGCGCCGCGATGGCAAGCTTTTTTTCGGGTTGCGAGCTGGCGGGCCCAGCCTCAGTGAAGCCAATAATTATTAGAGGAGCTCCACTCGGGGCATTGGTCTCTCCAGAGGACATC
>CAMDHM010000010.1 GCA_945898195.1 Pseudobacteriovorax antillogorgiicola
GCCCAAAAAAAGTGCTGACCAAGGGAGCCGAGAAATATCACCTAAAGAATTCCAGCGTTTGGTCGAAACCTCAAATGGGACGATATTGCTGATTAGTTGAGGGGACGAAGTCGCTGATAAATGTCAGCGGTGTCGTCGCCACAATCAAGCTGATTTGCGTAATTCAAAGGGGGCCGTGTCGATGCCCTTACGCTTCATCATTTCAGCCAGGGTGTTTTTGTCGACAGATTTTGCATAAGCATCCGCAGGCGCGACAACGTTCCCTGTGACAAGATTCATTAATGCTTCGTTTAAAAGTTGGTTGCCATCTATTTTTTGAGTCTGCATATGATTGGGGATCATATGGTTTTTGCCTTCCCGGATCATCGCGCTGACGGCGTCGTTGACGACGAGAATTTCGTGAGCTGCAACTCGGCCACCGCCGATTTTTTTTAACAGGGTTTGCGCGACAACACCGCGGAGTCCACCGGCAAGCATCATTCGGATTTGCTCCTGCCGTTCTGCTGGGAATTGCTGAATGATTCGGTCAACGGTTGATACGGCGGTTGTTGTATGCAACGTTCCGAAAACCAAGTGACCCGTTTCCGCCGTCTCGATGGCGATGGAAATCGTTTCAAGATCACGCATTTCACCGATCAAAACGATGTCGGGATCCTCACGCAAGGCGGCCTTCAAGGCTCTTGCGAACGAGGTCGTATGGCGGTGAACTTCACGTTGGTTGACGAGGCATTTCTGTTGTGGATGGACAAATTCAATTGGGTCTTCGACGGTTAAAATGTGGTCGTGCCGATTTTTATTGATCAAATCTACCATCGCAGCAAGGGTTGTCGACTTGCCACTTCCAGTTGGTCCGGTGACAAGAACAAGTCCCTTGTTGAGTTTACAGAAGTTAGTGATCGAGGGTGTCAGCTTGAGCTGTTCGGCAGTCAGGATTGTGGCTGGAATATGCCGCATCACGGATCCGACTCCATTCTTGTCGCGGAATATATTGACTCGGAAACGACCGACTTCGAGCACTTCATAAGCAAAGTCGGTGTCATTGATTTTAAGAAATTCCTCGCGATTGCGCGGCGGAATGATTGGTTCCAGGAGTTGCCGCATGTATTCCGGCGTGAGCATTGTGTCAGGAAGTCGGATGATTTCCCCGTCGGCACGGAAACAAACTGGTTCATTGCCAGTCAGGTGGATGTCGCTGGCTTTGCGTTTCACCATTTCCTTTAAGAAGCGATCGATTTCGTTTCCTCCGGAGCTGACAGTCTGCTCCCCTTTGGAGAAGGCCGTGTATTCAATTTCGAGCGGCGCAAACGATGCCACCACGACGGAAGGTGGATCAAAAGGCCGTGGGGCGACGACTGGTGGTGGGGATGGCTCCACAGCGGCTTCGGCAATCTGGGGCTTACTGATCTTTTGCTTTGCGCCCGGTACGATGGAAAATGCTTCGGGGGGAAGAGCATTCTCCGGCGCTATTTTTGGTCCCTTTGGACCGGAAGTCGCCTTTTCCAGCATCTGCCATTTTTCTTCAAACTTTTTATCGCCATCGGGGGAAAAAAAGACAAACAACGCCGTCGGAACATCGTTGTTCGATGTTCCAATGAAATTAACCTTGCCCGCGCTACCGAGGTTTAAGGTGCCGCGCATCTTTCCCTGGCTTAGCAGGGCCACGGTGTCAGCTGGGGCAATGCCAGTGATCATATCGAGAATTTCTTTACTCGTAATAATGGGCATTGCGATTTCATTGAGGCCAAGGCTGGATTCTGCAGCAGGTATTTTATCGGCGCGGATGTGCAGCACCGAGGCTTTCGCCTGGATAGCGGCACGAAGTAGTTGTTTAAATAAATCGACTGACATGGAACTTCCTGCCATTGGTCCAGCCAAGGTATCGGCAGAGTTTTCCAAGGAGTTAAGATGTTCCGTCTGAGCGCCCTTTTGGAATTCCTGAAAAAACCAAGATTTCCCCCGTTATTTAAGGGGCTACAATCGCAAGGGCTAGGTCGATTCTACCGAAGGGTGCCGATAATTGTAGCCCTTGGATATTTTTGCCCAGTTTTTCAACCATCTCGCGCGCAATTTCCACGCCCGTTTTTTTTGCATCTTCGGGGTTCTGGGGTTTTTCCATGCGGCGGATAACGCTGTCAGGAATGACCACGCCAGGAACTTCGTTTTTCATGAAAACAGCGTTGCGCAGAGAAAGAAGTGGCCACACTCCTGCAATAACTGGAATGTGCAGTTTGTGTTTGTCTAGGTAGTCGATAAACCTGAACAGTGCCTCGGGATCAAACACGGGTTGAGTGATGCACCATTCTGCCCCTGCTTCGACCTTGTAGCGGAAACGTTTCATTTCATATTCAAAGTCGCGATGAACTGGATTGACGCCGACGCCAACACTTAAGGCTGTTGGTTCACCGATGGGGCGACCGCCCAAGTCAATGCCGCGATTTAATCGCGAAACCATATTAGTCAGTCCGATGGCATCAATATCAAAAACACCTGTGGCATTCGGATAAGAACCCATCTTTGGTGGATCGCCGGTAACGAGGAGCATGTTTCGAAGTCCGATGGCCTGGGCTCCGAGCATGTCTGACTGCATTCCAAGAAGATTGCGGTCCCTGCAAGTATAGTGCAGGACGGTTTCGATGCCAGCGCGCTTCTCAATCATGACAGCGGTCAGGATTGCGCTCATTCTGGCGCTGGCTCGTGGCCCGTCGGGAATATTAATGGCATCGATCCCGGCAGCCTTGAGCTTTTTTGCCTGCTCGATGATTTTGCCCATTTTAACCCCTGCGGGTGGCAAGAGCTCAACCGAGTGCACCCGCTCGCCAATGGCGATTTTTCGGGCCCACGCTGATTTTTCCTCAGCCTTAATGGGCGTGATCCCTGTCAAGGTTTCAGCATTTTCTGCCTGCGACACCGATCCCACACGACGCCATGTTGAGTTCTGCCCCGAACTGCTGGCTCGTTCGTTGGAAGACATTGCGGTGAAGTGGCGAAAGGCATTGGCCATCGCCCGAATGTGCTCTGGCGTCGTACCGCAGCATCCGCCGATGATACTCACGCCCGATTGCAAAAACCCTTTGGTGAACTCAGCGAAGTATTCCGGCGTGCTCATGTAGAAGGTTCGACCTTCCACCAGTTTAGGCATTCCGGCGTTGGGCTGCATGCATAGGGGGCGACTGGTGGCGGCACGAATCTTTGGCAGAGCGGTCATCATCGGCTGTGGGCCGACGCTACAGTTCAGACCTACAATATCGACGTCCCACTCATCGAGTTTTTTCATGGCCCATTCAAGCGGAGTACCCATCAGTGAGTTCCCGTCGGGATTGATGGCGATCTGTGCGATGACTGGAATTCCTGGGGCAATCTCACGGGCAGCTAGCACGGCCTGCTGCAGTTCACTGATGTCGGAAAAAGTCTCAAGGGAGATGGCGTCGATTCCACCGGAAACAAGGGCCTGGACCTGTTCTGCAAATGCCTGTTTGGCTTCGTCAAAAGACGTCGGGCCCCATGGTTCGATCCGCACTCCGAGTGGTCCAATGCTGCCTACGACAAGGACGCCGTCGCGACCAGATGCCTTGACGGCATTGCGGGCGACCTCAGCCGCCTTGTGATTGATCTCCTGGACCTTATCGTGAAGGTTGTGTCCGGCAAGCTTGAAACGATTAGCGCCCCAGCTATTGGTTGAAATCATATCTGCGCCGGCGCGTAGGTAGGCCAAGTGGACTTCGACCACCAGGGCTGGGCTCGTCAGGTTCAACTCTTCAAAGCACTTGTTGATGAAGGTGCCCTTGGCGTAAAGCTCTGTTCCCATTGCACCGTCCATCAACAGCGCGCGGCCTGATGCGATGGCCTGCATTAGTGGATGTTTGGCGCGATTTTGATTCAATGGTGGTATCCCTTTAGGCGCAAAAGTAAGCTCGGTGACTTATCTTGTGCCCGAAGGAATAGCAGATTTATTCGCTGAATACAGCAGCTTTGACCCAAGTTTCGCCGTAGGTGCGGTTTAAGAAATCCCGCATGGCGGACGCTTCTGTCCCCTCGCGAAAGGTGCGGTAGTATTCATCTTGTTCCCGATCCGCAAAATCCACCATCTTGCGGCCTTCAAAAAACACCTTCATGCCGCGTTTCAGGTTGTAGGCTAGAAATTCCCGAAATTGCGTGTTGGCTTTAAAATACGCCGGATCGTGGCGCTCGATGGCCATGCCAAGGGCAACTGAGAAGACGGTGAAATCGATCGTGCCTTTTACGCCATCGCGCCAACCAGCGTGCCAGAGGCCATTTTTGACTAGGTCCACTCCTGCGGCCGAGCCGTTTATATAAGCCACCCATTCGTCCATGATATAGGTCGGCATGTCGTCCCAGCCAGATTGACCGGCAATATACAAGTCGTAGCGCGAATTTCTCATGGATTTCGGGACGAACGGGGCAACCTGTGATTTGCGCATATTTGGCTCTTCGATCAGGGCTGCCCGGTTGTCCATGAGGTAATAGCCGTTGACGTTGTTTTTTCCCGTGTTGTTCATGTGATTGCGCACGTGAGAATTAATTCCGTGGGTCGTCTCGTGCCCGAGGGTTATTAAGTCGTCGTAGCTATTGCTGTCGTCCGGAGCTTCATGGTTCATGATGTCTTTTAGGGCTGGACCCCATCTCGATGACGAGCGCTTGTTGAAGGCTGGTAATTCAATCGTTACAAGAGCACTCCCTGGTTCTCCGGCCTGTGGGACTTGGGCCAGCATGTCCACGGCATCAGGAATACGAATCGGATCGTCCTCGCCGGTCAGATGTGACGTCGCGCGCGAGCAGGCGCTGAGGGCGAAAAGGCCGCAAATGGCGGCCATATTTAAACCGGCAACAACGTATAAGGACCTGATTTTGGGCGTGATCGTTGCCAAAGTGCCTCCGGATGATTGGTTTATGGTATTGGATATAGAGCAATTTAAAGGCCAGAATGAGGCCCGACGGCGTTGTTTTTAATAGCCCGTATTTATTTGGTTTTTTAATGAAACTCGGTCAAAAAACTCTGACCGTCTTGAGTTTAGCCGTTTCGGCAGATGCAATGTCATTTCCGTTGACATGAATGTCGCCGCCTTTTCAGCGGGGAGAACTCAGAGAAACTTCACCTTTTCCGCGCTGTTTGGCGGCATAGGTCTTTTGTACCGATTCGTAAACATCGCGCAGGTCGTTGCGTATTTCAATCAGGTCAAACAGGAGGCGAAGGGCCTCGGGATACATCCGAGCTGCAATCGCACTGCCAGCCGCCACAGTTTTCAAAAGGGCGGCATCCTTACAATTTCCGCAGGCATGAACCCCCTGCAAAATCAATTGGACCGAGGCCTCCTGCGCTGCAAGGGCAACATCTGGTAGCTGGGGTCGCGTGACTGCCACTTCCGAATGGCCAAAAACCTTATCCAGGGCATCCCGATAATGACAAATAAAGGCGTGGAAGGAGTTCCCTTCCAGGGCAGCAGCACCAAGCTCCTGACGGACACGGGGGTCGGCATTGGAGAGAATTCCTACCAACGCGTTCGATCTTTCAGCGTTGGCAGGACATTGCTGCGTCTTGGGGAGGCGTTCAACAAAGGCTTTGCTGTCCGCCGCCAGGATGGCCTCATGGCGTAGTCGTTGGACAGCCCAATCAGTGACGGTAAATGTTGGGTTTTTTCGCGGGGCATGGGGCTCTGCGGCGGCCCGCAAAGGCAACGAAGAGACCACCCAGCAAAAGCCAGCCTGCATCCACCACGATTTTGTCCATTTTTCCAACATCACTAGAAATTCTAGCACAGCCGGCAACTGATAGGTGCCTTGATTTGCTAGAACGTTCAGTTGTGGCATCGGCCTCGCCATTTCCGACAAGATTCTCTGGTGGCTGTTTGGCAAGAGAAAGTAGCAGCTTATCTAGGTCTCCTTCAGCCATCCCAAGAAAAGACGTAACGAGTCCAGAGCGGGTGGCTATGTTGTAAGTTTCTGCATCGGAGGTATCGCCAAATTTGATTCCACCCCAGTTAACTCCAAGTGACTCTCCCGTGCTTGCATCAACTAGGCTTGATCCACTAGAGCCGGCGATCATGTCGCACGTATGGCGAATCGCATAGGGGAGGCTTGGGTCCGCTGAAAAGGATTCGGGTTTGAAGTATCCCGCGGTGGTGCAGTCTTCAAACGTAACTGCCATCCGCGGAACCGTTGATGGTGCACCCGGAAATTTTATGAGGTCCAAGCGGATTCTTTCGGCGGCGATATCTGGGAAGTGAACGATAACACTATGCAACCGGTCCGCTGGAGCAGGATTGGTAGCCCGCAGCTCAAGTCCATTTTCAATTCCACCGTCTGTGAGTTTAAAAACAGCAAGGTCCAGTAAGGCGCTAACTCGCAGCGAATCTTTTTCGCAACTTGTTCGAATTGATGGTTGAGCCGTCGCCAGGTCGAAGTTCCGGTATACCTGGGTTTTCACGCATGCCCATGGATCAAACCCTACGGATGTCGCTTTGTGTTCTTTATCCGGCGCAAAGCAGTGGCGATTGGTCAGCACCACAGGGCCAGTCGCCGTTTTGTAGATGTTTCCAGAGCAAAAACGGGTTTCGCCAGTGCTGAGCTCCGTCACAATCAAAACGCTGGTTGCCGCCACGCGCTTGATCATGTCTTCGGTTGGTACCTTGGCACTGGGATCTACCGGCGCATGATTTTCCACGGACCGAATGTTATTTGGCCCAATAATATAGGCGTTGGTACGCAAATTATGACTGAGCATCGGTTTGCAGCCGGTGAGCAAAAGCGCTATCGGAAAAATGATTACTTTTTTCATGATTTATCCTTTGGTGTATGTACCTTACGAAATAGCGATTCCGACATGGCGCGGACGCGGGTGTCAGTTCCTCCCGTTGCCAGGTCTTTTAGGCGGCGAGACGCCTCGTCAACGTTTTGAAATCCATAATACTCAGTCAATGCGAGTTGATAATGGGATTCCTCGTCCTTGTCGTTGCGTTTAACGAGTTGGGTGAAGCTGTCCCTTGCTCGATCAAACTGGCGGGCCCGAAGTGCCGCTATTCCTGCGCCGAAGATGGCGGGGCGGCACTCATGGCACCGATCTGATGCTTGGCTAAATGCGGCAAGGGAATCGCTGGGGCGTCCGCGCATCAATTCAAGTTCCCCGAGGTTAAGCGCAGCAGCCACTTGTGTGCTGGATACCGCGAGAGAATCGCGAAAAATGACTGCAGCATCATCAAAGTCCTCGTTGCGATTGGTGCCCATGGCGAAAACCATTTTCGCAATCCCCTGAATGTTTTTCGAAGAGGCTTTCTCGACTGAAGTTGAGTCGGATTGAAGCGTAGCAAGGCGCGTGGCATAGTAGTTAGCCAACTCGATCTTTCTTGACATTAATAGGCTAGCTGAAAGGGCAAGCATAGCTTGAGGATCCGCCGGTGATTTTGCCAGTTGGCTCCGCGCAGTCCTTTCGGTTCCTTCATAATCTCCCTTTTCAAGCAGGGAGAACATTTTGGGAAGATTCGCCCCTTCATTCCAAACGGCGGCAGAGCCGCCGAGCGGTAAAACGAAACTTAGGCGGACGACGCCGGGGCTCGCCGTAATCGCTTCTTCTGGATTTTTTTCGCTTGATGCCGCGCATCCATGAAGACTACCAAATAACAAAACATTCAGAACAACGACTGGCCATTTTTCGAATTTCATTTTGTTCATCACCTCCTGCTACCTCACATCAAGTTGGGTAAAGCCGTGTAGGCCAGCAATGGTTCGGTCATCAAGGATCAAATCCGCGCCACCGCCCAGCTGGATTGCGAAGGCGTAGGCTGTTGGCGCCATACCTTGATTGGCGAGTTCGGTGGCTTGGCTATCAGCTGTGGTAGCATCTTTTTGCCAACGGCTGATGAGCTCCAGTTTTGTGTTTTTAAAGCGATCGACAACTTCTACCTCAAGCGTTTCGGCAATGGTCAGGTCCGCTATCCCGGTTTGGAACCGTTCTGCCACTCGGGCCGTCCGAAATAAGGCGGCTGCGCAATAAAGGTTTCGTCCGATGGCGCAAACACCATCGTAGGCGGCCTTGATCTGGTCGTAATCTGATCCTGTACGGACAAGGTGCGCGGTGGGGTTCTGAATTTCAAGGCTGAAGACCTCATCGATTTCCTTGTTCCCACGGGTCTCGGCATTGATAAATAAAATTTCCCCCCATGCGTCGCGGTTTTGCTGATCGCCGTCTCCCAGGCGCGCCCAAAGTTTCGCCCCCTCTGATTTCGCACGGAAGATCACCGTCTTGTTATTGGATGCTGAAGAAGCGCGAGCCTGCGCTCGAAAAACGCGCAACAGAATTTCTGGTGGTAAATTGCCGAGGTGGATCAAGCGTTCTGCAGTTTCAAGCACAGATTCCGGGGGGGCGACGAGAACCTGAATATCCAAAATCCTAGCAACGGCCTCCGCACGCGCTGACCTTCCCTTTACCTTGCTGGCAAGCCGTTCTAGCGCAGCGATACCATCACGATAGAAACCGTTTCCGAGGGCCAATTGGGCGTAGCCCTCGGTGATCTGTCGACCGCGCTCGCTATTGCCGTGCGAGATCATATAGCGTTTGCCAAGATAGAGTCCCGACTCCTCGTCAGCCATATCGGTGGCCAGTTCAAAGCCCGATCTGGTCGCGTCCTCGTCAAATCGCGACGCAGGAAATTTTCCAATGAATTCCTTGAATGTTGCCAGTGCCTCACTGAAATGGTGAGCGCCTTGCTCGGCTTTTGCCCGTAGGAAAAAGGCCTCTTCATAGCGAACGTCTTTCCTGAAGTTAGCGGTGAACTCCGCAAATTTGCTTTCGGCATTGGTCGCGTCGCCGGAAGTGAGCAAAGCCTTGCCACCATTAAAAAGCGCATCCCCAAGCATTCCTTGCGGGTCGATCTTGCGCCTCCCGAAAGCCGGTTGCCAGCGCAGGGATATCGCATGGCGGGCAGCAGCTTCAAGCTCCGGCCAGGCCTTTTTGGTCCGAAGATGAACCAATGTAAATCCGCCTGCCTGAGAGCGGTGTTCGGAGGTTTTTCCAGTCACTGCGGCCTGAGAGTTCAGTCGCGGCTTCCATAGATCTAAGCCCTCTTGAAAATGTCCCGTCGTCCAGTCGATGAGCCCAATATGAGCGTCATACGTCCAGTTTGAAATGCTATCAACTCCACCTTGATCTTGGGAGACGCGGGCGAAGATCTCTTTGAGCTCCTTGCGAGCGTTTGACTCAGTTGCGGCCTTTGAGTTGGCTAACTTGCCCTCGGCAACGTCACGCCATGGCGGATTCAATGGCCAATGTGCCAATACAGCCTGGGAAACAACGGCGCTGTTAAGGTAGCGAAGGCGAAGATTTGCCTCGGTGGTCCGAGTTGGATCGGCAAGTTCCATATAGGCCCGTACTGCGTCGGCGTGCTTTTCAGCAAGTTGGTACAATCGCGCTAGTCGCGGACGGTACCCTGCAAGTTCGGAATCGGCGTTCGCCTCATTGCTAATCCTCCCCATCACCGTCAGCATCAATTTTAAGGAGGCAAGGTGTGAGTTTTTATTGGCTTTCGGCTTTTCGCCAATGGAAAGGGCCTTTTTAAGCCACTGGGAATAATTCACGGCGATTTTATGTTCCCAGTTCGGACTTTTTGGGTTTGAGCGGCCACCCTTTTGAGATGTTTTGATCCATTTTCCGTCGAGCCTAGCTGCCTCCCGTATTTCGATTTGGAAGCGGTGGTCCAGTCTGACCGCATTTTGCGGATCAAATTTAGATTTTTGGAGTCCTGCAAAAAAATCATTTTTTTCTTTCTGCAGGTTTTTATCAATTTTTTGAAATTCAGTCGTTATGTTGGCAAGCGATTTTTTTAGCGCTGCTTGATCCACCGCGGAATTTTTTTTTCTTGCCGCAACATTCATCGCACATATAAGCGTCATGGCAAGAATGTGGATCCGCGAATTTGGAATGGTCTTCATCATCAAGTTCCCCATTGTTGGCCGGCGTCAGCGCCGCGCCTCAGCTACCCAAAAAGTTTGCCAGATTGTCGCGATCAGTTCCACCCAGTGAATTAATACTCGCCAGCGTCGATGTTGCTATGTCTGCAAAGGCACCACCACCGGCAGCGGCATTGGCTAGCAAACCCATGATCGCTGCCGCATCCTCTGCCGTGAGGTTGGCGGCCTGGGTTAGGTCGGGAAGGCCAGTATTAAAGTCTGTCGTAAACAGTTTCATGTACATTGATGCTTGTGCCGTCTGATAGATTCCGAGCTGCTGGACGGCGCTGGCTGCGAATTTGTCAGTGCCTGAAGTCGCGCGAAATGCCGCGGGCAGGGCTTCGATGATCGTAATGGCCTGCCCCATAAGATCAATCTTAGCACGGAATTCTTCTTGGGTGAGGCCTTCTGGACTTGGCAAGAAAGCGTCCATGGTATCCATTATCGAGCCACCTGCACCCGGGGAGCTCGAGGCGCTGGCGATAGCTAGAAGGTCAAAACCGGATAGGCCGGCATAGACGGCCGCCAGCAATGGGTAGCGTTCATAATTATCTGGTTCGTCCGCAATGGCTGCGGCGAGCAGCGTTTGAGCTGTTGCAAGATCTTGTTGATCCAATGCCTGGCGGATCTTCTCATCGGCAGTCAATTCGGTGCATTTAACCAATGGACTTGACCCGGGACATTTGCCAAGGTTTGACCGTCCGCACGACCCTATCGCGACGAAAAATGCGACCATCAATGGACATACTACGTAGCGCATGATTGAATTTTTCGTACCTCCTAAAAACCGGTGGCTAAATTCATGACATAGACATTGCGTGCTGAGAGTCCCGGTGAATTGGTGCGCTCCCTTCGGTAACTAGCGGCGCCAATTTTTAGAAAAATCAGATCAAGTTCCGTTCCGTAGGACGGGTAGCCATCGTAGTAGCCGGCAGCGATGCCGATATAACCTCGCAAAAGGACTTTGACTCCCGCCCGGGTTGATTTGAATGCGGGTGTGGCGTAGGCATTCTGGAGGTCCCGCCGATCAATAGCGATGTGGATGGCGTCCTTACCGGTGTGAAACGTGACAGAGGCTCCGGTACTAAGAACCTGCTTGAAATCGTCAACGGCATCGCCGCCACTGATCGTGGTTCCGGCAACGTCGTCAATTTTTAGCGCCCAACGCCAGTCCATGTGGGGGCCTTGGATGAATAACAGGGCGCCGAGGTCGTATCCAATACCGTGGGATTGATTTACCAGGGCCGACAGGGCAGATGGATCCTGATATTGTGCGATCGCGTTTGGATCAGCCAAATCGATCGAGATCGCGGGCTCCGACATCATCAGATATTTCGCGGTGATGCCAAGCGACAGGGGCATGAAGGGAACTCTAGTCGCCGCCGACACAGTGGCCCCCGTATAGGACTTTCCATTGAGGAGGATGGTCGGAAGTCCAGTGGGGCCGTATTCCTGCGCCTCCAAATCCACTTCGAATTTAGAGAAAAATCCAATTCCGCCGAAGGCATTTAAGTAGGCAAGCGATGTCTGCGTTCCAGCAAGAAATGGCGATTGGAAAACGTGGTCAACGAAACTCGAGCCACTTGCATTGGCACTTGACGCACCTGGCAAAAGGGTTTTCGCCATGGCGACGGACTCGGTGTTGATATGAAGTGAGAACTCGCTGCCGAGCCAACGGTGGAAGCTACCGCTGAAGGGGAGTAGGGCTGGGTTCGCGATTGCCGCACCATATCTTGACGCGCGGGTTAGGGATGCGCCCCCCGCCGCAATATCAAATGTCTCTTCGTAGACGGGAGATAAATCTCGTGCAGCGGCAAATGTGTTTAGCGAAGCCGACAAAAAAAGCGTGAACATGGTGGTCCCTAACACCGCCGAATCGATTGGAGATTTTGGGTCTGTTTTCACTCCAATGTTATCGGTTGGACTCAAGAAAGATGGAGGATGAACGAAGAGAATCTCAATGCTTGGGTTTGCGGGTCGGGGTATTTCGGAGTACAAATGTTCAGGTTTTTTCTCACAAGAAAGCTTTTTTCCGGGGAAACCCGCGATGTTGGGGCGGATGAAGCCTTGGCCGACGCCAAAAATCGTCCAAACCGCCGGATGAAGGAGCGATTTTCCTTTGATCATCGTCGTATGACGATGATGAGCGATCAGGACATCATGGTCGTTCGAGAGGTATCTGAAACCGGATTCAGCAGTGTCGTGAGCGAACGCACGTGGAACAGAATGGGTATTGGTGATGGCTATTCGTCTCGGGTACGAATCGGGCCTGAAGTCCTTGAGTTCTCCATCAAGGTTGCCTGGAAGGAATCTCAGGGATCCAGCATGCTGGCAGATGGAGAAACCTCTGCTCCGAGGCACTTTTTGGGCTTTGAAATCATTCAAGGCACAGAAACCTCTGAATCTGGTTGGCGACGATTGATCCGACCCGCCGCTTTGGCCGGTTCGCTGCAAAAAATTGAAAATTCATTTATGCAGCAGTTCGGAGCAGAAAAAATCTGGTATCACGGTGAGGATGGATGCGACCTAATGATTTGGTCCAGTCCAGACGACCTGAAAATGATTGCCTGGAGATTAAGTTACGATAGTCATTACGTCGAATGGCGTGATGGCTCAGCCTTTGAAACGGGTAGATCGCCCGACCTTACTCCGGGTGTTCTTAGCAGTCAGGATCATTTTAATTTCCCGCAACTGCCGGCACTTCGAAATTCTGGTTCGGGGGGGGATCAAGCCGCAATGAATCATCGACGACTGCGGGAGGCGCTTGATATCCTGTCAGCATCAGACGTCACCGAGGCGCCGGCATTAATCGAATTATTGGAAGGAGAATTGGCAAATCATGGCCCGAATAGAAGATCAAACATCCGTTAACTTGAACTTGCTGCGCGACACCTTGTTGACTTTCGTAGCCCGAGCAGGCAAAGGCAAGGACGAAGTTCTGCAAATTCTTGCCCGTGAGACAGGGGCTGCCATCGCGGCTCTCATTAAACAGCCATTATCCGAATTCGGTGCTGATCTGATAAAAAATCATCGGATTCAAGTGACACTGGAACTGGTCCCCAAAGCGAAAGGTTCGGTTGCTGGTCATGAAATCTCGGTTGTCAAAACCGCAAAAAAATCCCGCGGAAATCCCCAGCGCAAGCCAAGATCAAAGCGGACCTCTGGCCCAGCTAAATAATGTCGAAATCAGTGCCGTTGCATTTGGTGGCAAGGGCATCGGCCGTGTTGATGGGAAAGTTTTTTTCGTGGCGGACGCTGTCCCCGGCGATGTTGTTGATATCGAAGTAACGAATGATAGCGGACGATATGCCGACGCGAAGATAGTGCTGTTTCAACAGCTGTCTCCCCTGCGTGGAAAGTCACCGTGTGCTTTTAGTGAAAAGTGCGGTGGATGCCAATGGCATGGTATTCCATATGAACAGCAGCTGGGTTGGAAACGTCAATTTGTCGAGACGGCTTTAGGTCGGATAGGCAAGGTAGAAGCCTCTGTTCCAGTGTCAATTTCGGGGGCATCCGGGACCCTCGAGTACCGTAACCGCATTTTCGTGCGGGGGGTATTTGCCGCCGACGGTAGTATGAGCTTTGGATATTTTCAGCGCGGCTCGCGCAATCTCGTTCCGATCAATCGCTGTGCGATTGCTGGAGTGACGATAAATCGTGTTTTAGGTCGCCTCGGCCATGCAAAAATTGAACGTCCGAAATCGTTGTTGGCCGTGACACCATATCGGATGGAACTTCAGGAAATTCCACCGCAGCCAGGGGGGAGTGACGAATCTATTTCTGGATCCGTCGGCGAAGCAAAAGTCGTCATCACGGTTTATCCACCAAGCCCCGATTGTCGCGATCTTGATGCTTTTGTTGAGGGTCTGAGGCAAACAGAGGGAGTTTTCTGGGCTGGTTTGATCAAGGATCTTAAGGCCGCCCCTCTGGTTGTTTTTGATGAGCAGGACGGATTGCGATATCATACGCGTCCCGGGCAGTTTCAACAGGTCAACGTCAGTCATAACCGGCTGGTTCGATCACTGGTTCATGAACTGGTGGATGGCTATAAGCCGGCTCGCATCTTAGATTTATTCTGCGGTAGCGGAAATCTTTCCTTGGGGCTTTGTCGGGCCGATCGTTATGTCGAGGGAATTGAATTTAGTGAACCTGCCATTGCAACCGCCCGAGAAAATGTTCGCATCAATAAAATCACCAATGCGCTTTATCTCTCGGGTAGTTCGGAAAAGCATCTCTGGAAATGCGCTAAGAAGGGCGAGCAATTTGATGTGGTTATTGCAGATCCTCCGCGGGAGGGTATGTTTAAGGATCTGATTCCACTGCAGAAAATTGGTGCAAAAGCGATTATCTATGTCAGTTGCGATCCTGCGACATTGGCTCGGGATTTGGGGGCATTGATTCGCGGTGGATATCAATTGAAATGGGTCAGATCTTTTGATTTTTTTCCCAACACATGGCACGTTGAGACGATTGCTGTTCTTGAAAAGTCACCAGAAGAAAAAGTTTAATTTCGGAATTCACAAGGGGCGTGTGCAATGCGGCTTGGGCTTTATGTTCATATTCCATTTTGCAGTTTCCTCTGCCACTACTGTGATTTTGCCAAGACGGCCAATTACGATGCAATCCTGGTTCAGGATTATTTCGCCGCTTTGCTGAAACAATTTCGTTCGATGACGGCCCATTTTGAACGGACATCTGGGCGCCCAGTTTCGTTTTCGTCAGTTTATTTTGGTGGTGGAACCCCTGGTCTTTTTACCTCTGAATACAGTGGCCTTTTAAATGCCGTTTATGAGCACCTTGATAATGATGCAGAGATTTCGATGGAGTGTAATCCAAAGAATCTAAATAAAAGCGCGCTCGATTTATGGAAAAGCATGGGCGTAAATCGCCTTTCAATTGGTGTTCAAACCCTGCAAAAAGTTGGTTTAGAAGTCCTTACGCGGGATCATGATGCATCGACGGCCTTGCGGGCCCTTGAGTTGGCGTTGCACGCGATTCCCAACGTTAATATGGATTTAATTTATGGTTGGCCTGGACAGAGCGAAGAAGGCTGGGCGTCGGATTTGAAGCAGCTGGTTAATTCAGGGGTACCTCACGCGAGTTTATATTCACTGACCTACGAGGACCGTACCCCATTTGGGCGGATGGCTCGGCGGGGCAAAGTCCGCCCTGAGACCGACGACGCCTTAAGTGATCGCTATGTGGCAGCGCGAGAGGTTCTTGGCGCCGCGGGGTTTGAGCACGATGAGGTCTCAAACTGGGCACGTAGCGGGTTTACTTGTCGCCACAATTGGCTCTACTGGGACTTCAAACATTTCGTTGGGATTGGTGCGGGTGCTCATGGCTTTCTTTCGGCGATTGGCGATGATGACGGCGATGATGATGTCGATGTTGGCATGCGGTACTCCTTTCCACGAGACGTCCGTTCATTTTTGCGTCATTCGCCAGAGTCCACCAATGCGGCAACTTTGATGGCTATGGTCCGGGAGCTTGGCGGTGAACTTGACGAGGGGCGTGATCTTGATTCTGTTTTGATTGAATACGTTGGTGGGGCATTGCGGACCCGACATGGCATAGATTTGTCGTTTTGTGAAAAAATTGCCGGCCAGCCTTTTTCACCACGTCCCGTTATAGCTGAGGCCTTAAAGCGTCAGATAGCCTGGCGCGAGGGGAACCGTTTGCGGTTCGCCCCGGCGGAATGGTTTCGCGAGAATAGTTGGGCCAGCGAAGTTCTGCTCTCATTCTAATCTAAAGCGGTTTATTTATTTTTCTTCTTGCCTGAGAGCGGCATGAAGGGCCACGGCGGATTCCTTGCGCAGGCCCTTTATTTTTTCAAGTTGCTCGAGGGTGGCCCGGCGCAGGCCATCGAGACCGCCAAATTCCACTAGCAGCTTTTGCCGCATTTTTGTTCCGATCCCTGGAATTGTTTCCAGGCTAGAGCCTTGCAGTACCTTGGCGCGTTTTTTCCTGTGGTGCGTGATGGCGAAACGATGTGCTTCATCGCGTAGGCGCGTCATTAGGCGATATTCCGGGCTGCCCGGCGTAAGCGGCACGGGCGCCTCTTCGGGTTGAAGGAAAACTCGTTCAAAACTTCGTTGTGGCGCGCCAGTCTCAATGACTTTGCCGATCCCCTTGGTTTTCTCAATACGACTTTTGGCCAGGCTAACGATGGTCAGCTGAACGTCGGGAAAATCCTTCGCAGAATCCAGTGCGGCCTGTAATTGTCCACGGCCGCCATCGATGACCAGAAGGTCTGGCGTGTCGCCATCACGGCGAGCTCGTTCAAGTCGTCGTTTGACGACCTCGCGCATGCTGGCAAAATCGTCGGGGGCACCCTGCACGGTCTCTATTGTGTAGTGTCGATACTGATCCTTTGCAGCCTTGCCACCAATAAAACAGACGTTGGATGCAACAATCGCTGTTTCGTGGAAGTTTGAGATGTCAATGCATTCCATGCGGTTTGGTAAAATCGGTAGGTTGAGTTTTTCTTTAAGAATCTCGAGCTCCGTTTGCCGCTTTTCGGAGTCGTCTGCGACAACACCTAGGTTGAAAGATGCATTTTTTTCCGCGATATCTACCAGATTTCGGCGCACGCTCCGTTGCGGTGTCAAGATCCTGAGGGGTTTCCCAATGACGGAGTGCTGTTCATCGCCCATTTGTTGCAGTGCTGCCTGCAAATCGGAAATGGCCTCGGTGTCGTCCCACGTTTGAGGCAAAAGAATTTCTGGGGGAAGGGCTCGACCATCGTAATACTGAAGTAGAAACTCGGTCAGTGCTTCGCCAGTTCCATTGGCTGCTGTGTGGCTGTTAAAACTATCAGATCCAATGACCTTTCCTTGGCGCACAAGAACGACATGAAACGATGCGTTTTCTTCGTTGGCACAAAAACCAATTGCATCGGCATCAATATCTTCCCCGACGATCACGGACTGTTTTTCGGTGGCTTTCTCAAAGGCTCTCAATTGATCGCGGTAACTCGCTGCTAGTTCATAGCTTTCGCTTTCAGAGGCGGCCGTCATTTTATCTTTTAGTTCCCTAATAAGATCACGGTTGCGACCCTGCAAAAAAGACACGGCATCACGAACCGTGGCGGTATACATTTCGCGGTCGACAGGCAGAGTGCAGGGGCCAAGGCACAGTTTCATATGGTAGTAATTGCATGGACGTTTAACGGTCGCGAATTCGTGGCGGGTGCAACGGATCAACGGAAAAATCCGGTAGATTGTCGCCAACATGATTTTCAAATTTCCTGCACTGCCGAAAGGTCCAAGATAGGTTGCCCCATCGTCCTTACGCCGCCTCACCTTTTCGATGCGCGGCCAGGTTTCATGGAATCCCACTCGCAGGTATGGAAATTCCTTGTCGTCACGCAGCAGGATATTGAATCTTGGTTTATGATGTTTGATCAGGGTTCGTTCAAGAAGAAGTGCTTCCACTTCTGTTTGAGTCAAAATGACATCAAAATCAATCAGCTCCCGGACCAATGCAGCCGTCTTCATATTAAGCTGTTGTTTTTGAAAATAGCTGCTGACTCGATTTTTTAAGGCTTTAGCTTTACCAACATAAATAATTGTTCCACGCGTGTCCTTCATCAAGTACACGCCAGGAGTCAAAGGTAAGCCGGCTAATTTATCTCGAATAGTTCTGCTAAGGCTCACGATTCGCCACCGTGCGCGCCGACCGCTGTGGCTTCCTCTCCGGCTTTCAATAATAGGCTTCGTAGGTGAGCTACCTCATCGCGTATTCCTGCGGCCTTTTCAAAATCCAGGTCCGCAGCGGCCTTACGCATCTCTTTGGTTTTTTTTGTGATGTCCTTTTCAAGCTGTTGAACGTTTTTGTACTGGATCTCGTTCATGCGCTGTTTTGCAGCAGAACCAACCAGGGGTGGATCTTCTTTTTGCAAACCGTAAATAACGCGAAGATCTTCCGGAATGGCCTTAAGGATAGTCTGCGGGCTAATGTTATGCTTTTTATTGTAGGCGATCTGAATTTCACGGCGCCGGTTCGTCTCGTCCAAGCATTCGTTGATGGACTTCGTTAGCCGGTCGGCAAAGAAAATAACCCGTCCGTCAACATTTCGTGCCGCTCGACCCACAATCTGGATCAACGAAGACTTTGATCTTAGAAAACCCTCTTTGTCGGCGTCCATGATGGCAACGAGTTGAACTTCTGGTAAATCAAGTCCCTCGCGTAGCAGGTTGATCCCAATGAGAACGTCGTAGTCGCCGCGCCGCAGGTCGCGTAATAATTCAATGCGCTGAAGGCTTTCGATATCAGCGTGCAAGTAGCGCACCTTGATCCCTGCCTCTGCGTAGAACTGGGCCAGGTCCTCGGCCATTTTTTTGGTTAACGTTGTAACTAGGACACGGCCTCCAGCGGCGACCGTTTTTTTGATTTCGCCAAACAACGTATCCACCTGATCTTTGGCGGGCCGGATTTCAATTTGTGGGTCGATCAGTCCGGTGGGACGGATGATCTGCTCGCTATAGTGTCCGCCCGAGGCTTGCATTTCAAACGCCGCCGGAGTTGCACTGACGTAGACGGTTTGGTGAACGCGGGCCAGAAACTCTTCGAAATTTAAGGGTCGGTTGTCGAGGGCGGAAGGCAGACGGAATCCGTGGTCCACAAGAACTTGTTTGCGTGCGCGATCGCCCCGCGACATTCCGTTCAATTGGGGAACCGTGATGTGGCTTTCATCAATGATGGTTAAAAAGTCCTTTGGGAAATAGTCCAGCAGTGTGGGCGGCGGAGCGCCTGGCGGATTTCCGTTTAAGTATCTGGTGTAGTTTTCGATGCCTGGGCAGAATCCGAGGTGTTCAAACATTTCAATGTCGTGCATGGTCCTTTGCTCGAGGCGCTGGTATTCGACAAGTTGGCCGTGCGCGCGGTATTCACGCAGGCGCTCGCCAAGGTCTTTCAGAATTTCCTTGACGATCTGGCGCGAGTCTCTACGGTCGGTCACGTAGTGGCTGTTGGGATAAATGGACAAGTGGTCGACGTTACGGAGGGTTTTCCCCGTCAACGAATCGATCACCACCATGCGCTCAATTTCTGGACCAAAAAATTCAATGCGAATGGCCTCGTCCCGCTGGTTGGCGGGAAGGATATCCACAACATCGCCGCGGACGCGAAAATTACCGCGACTAAAATTCGCGTCGTTTCGGGTGTATTGGATGTCAATGAGTGCGCGCAAAAGTTGGTCGCGGTCCATTTTTTGGCCTGTCGCCAGTTCGACGACCAGTTTCGCGTAACTTGTGGGGGACCCGAGGCCATAAATGCAACTGACACTGGCAACGATGATGACATCGGGTCGCTCAAAAAGGGCCATTGTCGCATTGTGGCGCATCTTGTCGATGTCTTCGTTGATCGCCGAATCCTTGGCAATATACGTGTCCGTGCTTGGGACGTAGGCCTCGGGCTGATAATAATCGTAGTAGCTAATGAAATATTCGACGGCATTGTGCGGAAAAAGTTCACGCATCTCACTGAAAAGTTGAGCGGCGAGGGTCTTATTGGGGGCCATGATCAGGGTGGGCCTGTTGTACTTCGCGATCACGTTGGCCATGGTAAAGGTTTTTCCTGATCCCGTCACCCCCATCAAGACATGATGTTTATCGCCGGCCGAAAGTGCCCTGCAAATGCCATCAATGGCTTGTGGCTGATCCCCTTGGGGCACATACCTTGAAGCCAGTTGAAAGATCGAATTTTTGGGCTCTTGTTGAGGGGGCATTGGCTATGGGCTGCCTTTTTTTTGAACAATGATAAAACCATGCATATCTCTTAAATCACTGGACGTTCCACCCATTTATGCTTAACAATAATTCGACTCTTTTTCAAAATTGAGGAGGCTGGCGTTGATCCGGAAACTGGTTACTCTCTTTGTTCTCCTTGTTGCGGTTGGTTTAACTGCGGGTTCCAACGAGGCACGCGCGTGGTGGATGTGGACCCCCGGCGATACCGTGGACGATGTTGGTTACAAGCCTACGCAACCGATACCTTTCAGCCACTCTCTTCATGCAGGTAAGCGGGAAATACCGTGTGAATATTGCCATTCAGCCGCGCGCCGTGCCGCATCGGCTGGCATACCGCCCATGAATACTTGTATGGGCTGCCACAAGGTGGTCGCTACAGACAAAGAACCAATTAAATGGCTTACCGAAAAGTACAATAAAAATGAGCCGGTCGAATGGGTCAAAGTTCACGATTTGCCGGAATATGCCCGATTTTCCCATAAGCCCCACGTGAAAGCCGGGGTGGAGTGTCAGAGTTGCCACGGTAATGTTCAAAACATGGCTGTGGTTGAGCAAGTTGCGCCCCTGCAGATGGGTTGGTGCATTGGCTGCCATAAGGAAAAAGGCGCCAGCATCGATTGCATCACGTGTCACTACTGAGACAGGAACCACCAATGACGATCAATAACCCGGAATCCGGTAAGCAAGGCGCTGCATTCGAAATGGATGAGCGCGGTCCTGTTGTGTTTGGCCCTGTCCACGAACCGTTCGAACGTCCCGCTGAGAAGATGGTTGAAGGGCCACTTTACATGGAGACCGAAGAGGTTATTCCAGAGTTGGCACCTCTTGCTTCCGCGGAAGAACAAAAGGACGAGGCTCGTAAGGCGCTGTCGATGAACCTCGACCGCCGTGATTTTCTCAAGTTGTTCAGTGCGACCGCTGTCGCCAGTTCCGCGGCATGTGTGCGACGCCCCGCCGAAAAAGCGATCCCCTACGTCAACCAGCCGGTCGATTTTGTGCCAAGTGTGGCAAACAACTATGCAACGACCTGCGGTGAATGCGCCGCTGGTTGTGGCCTTGTGGTCAAGACCAAGGAAGGCCGCCCCGTTAAAGTCGAAGGCAATCCTGAGCATCCGATCAGTCAGGGCGGCACATGCACCCTCGGTCAGGCGGCCCTTCAAGGGCTTTACCATCCAGAGCGTCGAAAGTCCCCATTGCTCAAGCGCGGCAATAGGTCTGATTTGATTTCTTGGGATGACACCTACGAGATGCTGGCAAAAGATTTTGCTGGCAAAAAAGTTGGTATCCTGACCAACGGTTCAACCGGGCATCGCCATCAATTTTATCGGGAATGGCTTAAAGCGATCGGAAGCTCTGATTCGCGGCTTTATACCTATGAGTCAAACGCTCTTTATGCGGCTATCGCGCAAGCTCACAGTCTGGCTTTTGGCTTTGAAGCCTTGCCGCGGGTTGATCTGCGCCAAGCGAAGACGATTGTTGGAATTGGATCGGATTTCCTTGATGTCGGTGTTTCACCGGTATTCTTTGCAAAGAATTTCAGTGAAGCTCGCAACTTAAAGTCTGGCAGCATGGTACGGCTGGTTCAGTTTGAAACGGCGATGACCATTACCGGCGGTCGCGCTGATGAGCGTCATGTGATCGCGCCAAACGCCGAACTTGTAACCTTGCTTCTCTTGATGAAGGCTTTGACTGAGCGCGCTGACGTGAAGGGCTCTGCCAACACGAAGGCAATCGCAAAGAAAATCCTTGCGGCCAATGACGCTGTGACCCTCGGTGGTTATGAAGCGGTCGGGGTTGACAAGGCTGTTTTTGAAGCGCTTGCCACTGAGATGATAAAAAACCAATCGGTTGTGTTCGCCGGTGGAAGTCATAGCTTCGATGATCAAGCCACGGCCCTCCAAATGGCTGCAATTGTGGTCAACGAACTTATTGGTGCCTACGGCAGCGCTCTGATGCTCGATCGGGGATGGATGATCTCTCCGGTGAAGCCGGGGGACTTGAAGCGTTTCGCCCAGGAGGCTAGCGGCTTGGATGCGCTCCTCATCATTGACTCCAACCCAGCATTCACTTTGCCTGCTTCGTTTGGTTTCTCTGAGGCCGTAGCGAAAATTCCAGTTGTTGTATCCATGCAAACCCAACCTGTTGAGACGGATGACCTGGCAAAGTATGTGCTTCCGGTAAACCACTCGCTTGAGTCTTGGGGTGACGAACAACCAGCGGCGGGCTTTTGGTCTGCTCGGCAGCCTGCGGTGCTTGCGACAACAGACAGCCGCCAAGCGGAAGATGTTTTGCTTTGGATTGCTGCCCACATGAAGCGGTCAATGCCATACAGTGATTATCGCGCCTACATCCGTGAGCGTTGGAAGGCAGTTGCCGCTTTGGTCGATGCCAAAGGTGAATTTGATAATTTTTTCAACGCCGTGTTGCGTCGGGGATTCGTGGGAAAATTGACCACACGTGGCAATGATTCAATGCGCGATGTCACAGGCTCCGTAAAGGCAGCCAAGCTACCGTCAGCAGGAACTCTGCGCCTCCTGGCACCGCTCGATGTTCGCTTGAACGATGGTCGTGGGGCGAACAAGCCGGTGCTTCAAGAGGTCGGCGATGCCATGACTACGATCACGTGGGATTCATGGGTCGCGATGAATCCACAGACCGCAAAAAAAATGGGTCTGCGGCGTAATGATATGCTCAAGGTGGAGAGTGCAACGGGCACGGTTCAGGCTGCCCTGTATCCTCTGCCTGGCGTTCATCCTGATGCGGTGATCATTCATCGCGGCAATGGCCACGCTAAACATGTCAGTAAAATCAGCGGCGAAAACGGCGTTAACCCCCTGGCTCTGTTTGCCAAGGCAACGGATTCAGCGACTGGAATGCCGGTGACAAGCGGCGCAACGGTGAAGGTGGCCTCAACGGGGAAAATCTTCCAGTTGGCTGCGATGCAAAAACATAACGATCTGGCGAACCGTCGTGACATTGTTAAAAAGTTGAGTGTTTCCGAAGCCGCGCAAAAAATGATGAAGCGTCAGAACCTCGATGAAGTTCCAGACCTTTATCCAGCGATGTACAACACCGTGGATTACCGCTGGGGCCTGTCGGTTGACTTGACCAAGTGCACCGGCTGCGGGGCCTGTCAGGTGGCTTGTGCTCAAGAGAACAACATACCGCAGGTAGGCCGCGAGCAAATCAACCTTGGTCGGGAGATGCATTGGGTTCGTTTGGACCGCTACTTTGAAGGGGACACCAACAACCCACAGGTCTCGATTCAGCCAATGATGTGCCAGCAGTGCTCGCATGCGCCATGTGAAGCCGTTTGCCCGGTATTTGCGACGGTGCACGATCCGGAAGGCATCAACTCGATGACCTACAACCGCTGCATCGGGACTCGATACTGTGCTAACGCCTGTCCGTATAAGGTCCGTCGCTTTAATTGGTGGACACACCGTTGGAATATGATTGGCGACCGGTTGCAAGATCGCAACCTTCGGGCGCTGAATCCGGATGTCACGGTGCGTACCCGTGGTGTCATGGAGAAGTGCAACTTCTGCTTTCAACGTATTCGCGACGCGAAACACGTGGCAAAGGTCCAAGATCGAAAAGTCATGGATGGGGAAGTGCGGACGGCTTGCGAACAGGTTTGTCCTTCGGACGCGATCGTTTTTGGGAATCTTAAGGATCCGAATAGCCGGGTGGCGCAACTGCGTGCGGATGGCCGTTCCTATCTCGCTCTCGGTGGCGATCCAGAAATGAAAGAATATGGCCTTAAGACCCTGCCGAACGTGAGCTACGTTTCCCACGTAAGCCATCGTGAGGGTTTTAGTGATTCGCTGCACTCTGAACACGGGGCCCACGGCACCGATGCCCAGCAAGACAGCCATGGCAAGTCGGAAGAGCATAAGGGACATTAAAATGATTGATGCGTCGAAATACAGCAATACGGTGAAGTGGGAAAAAACGATTTCGGACGTCAACGACGAAATCTTGGTAAACCTGCGGAACCCTCATCCGTCATTTTACGTGGCCTTTGCCATAGCGGCGACCGCGTTGCTTGTTGCGATTGGTTTCGTGGCAGCACATACCATTTTAGGCTTGGGCGTTTGGAATTTTGCGCCACCTCTATTTTGGGCAGTCGACATCACCAACTTCGTATTTTGGGTTGGTATTGGTCATGCTGGCACTCTAATCTCGGCAATTTTATTTCTGTTCCGTGCGAAATGGCGAAACACGGTGAATCGCAGTGCGGAGGCGATGACTATCTTTGCCGTTATGTGCGCTGCCGTTTTTCCGTTGATTCACATGGGCCGAATGTGGGTCGGTGCATATTGGGCGCTGCCACTACCAAACACAAATAATATCTGGGTAAACTTCCGATCCCCGTTGGTCTGGGATGTTTTTGCCATCTCGACGTATTTCACTGTGTCTCTTCTTTTTTGGTACATCGGGCTCGTTCCTGACTTGGCCACCATTCGCGATCGTAGCACGGGCTTTAAGCGCCTCGTCTACGGTGTAATGTCATTCGGTTGGCGTGGAACGGCGAAGCAATGGTACCACTACGAAGCCGGTTACGGATTTCTGGCGGCGTTGGCCACACCACTGGTGCTTTCTGTGCACTCCGTCGTATCTTGGGACTTCGCGATGTCCCTGCAGCCGGGATGGCATACAACGATCTTTCCACCATACTTTGTCGCCGGCGCCATCCTTTCAGGGTGCGCTATGGTGTACTCGCTTTTGATTCCGGTACGTAAAATGTTCCGCCTTGAAAAGTTTATCCTCCCGGAGCATCTTGAGGCGTGCATTAAGCTGACCCTTCTGACCTCCACGATTGTTTTCTACGCGTATGCCGTTGAATTTTTTGTTGCCTGGTATAGCGGTAATACCTATGAATGGGCGCTTTTCGAAAAGCGTGCCGTTGGGCCTTATTCCTTTTATTTCTGGACCATGGTGTTTTGTAACTGCATCTTCCCACTTGCCTGGTGGTCCAAGCGCGTTCGAAATAGCATTCCCATTTCGTTTGTGATCTGCATTTTGGTCAACGTTGGGATGTGGTTTGAGCGTTACAACATCATTGTTTCTGGTCTGGTCGAGGATTTTCTTCCTGGATCTTGGGGGCACTTCGAGCCGGGGCTTTGGGAAATTGTGATTACGACGGGCAGCTTTGGACTGTTTTTTGTTTTCTTCCTGCTGTTCTGCAAATTCTTCCCAATCATTTCGCTTTCGGAGATCAAATTGATCATGCCGAAGCCGCTCAGCCGGGGCCATGCCGGATCTGTGAAAGGGCACTGAAACGATTATGACTACACCAATGAGTACAAAAACCAGCGGCATTATGGGCGTGTTTAGTTACCTCGATAAATTTTGCGAGGCGATTGAGAACGTTCGGGATCGCTCAGACTTCCACGGTCACGAGTCATTTTCCCCAACTTCGTACCATGAAATTGAACATGCCTATCAATTTGAACCGAGCCCGGTTCGAAAATTCACTCTGGTCGGGGCCCTAACCGGTTTAGTGACCGGTTTCAGCCTTGCATTAGGTCTGGACTATGCCTGGCCGATCGTTGTGGGTGGCAAGCCGGCTGGTCTGTTTTCATTACCTGCCTATGTGGTTATCGGATTCGAAATGACGATTCTTTTTGGTGCCCTCGCGACAATCGCGGGTATTCTGATCATGGGGCGGCTCCCAAATCCAAAGCTAAGGATTCTGGATCCGCGGACGACGGATGACAAGTTCGCCATTTATGTACCGGGTGCCACTGTCGATGGCCCGCAGGCAAAGCTCCTTCGTGAGCTTGGCGCGGATGAAATCAATGCCACGCAGGCACCATGAAAAGTCATCGCGATGAAGGAGTTGGCAGCATGGCATCTAGAATTTGTTTCAAATTGGCGGGCTTCGGCATTGCAAGCAGCATTATTGCAGGGATTGCCTGCACCAAGAACCCCGACCAAACTAAAATGCAATACGTGCCCGATATGGCTGATTCTGCGGCATTAAAGTCCCAGCGGGATTTTCTGCAGCCGCCAGAAGGGTCGGTGACCAGAGCAGCGATTCTCTATCCGGCGACCATCGAGGAGGCAGAGAAAAATCTGCAAAACCCGATTCCGGCATCTGCCGAAGTGGCGGAGCAAGGTAAAAAACTATGGAATAAGTTTTGTATTCCCTGCCACGGCGTCGCTGGCGACAGCAACGGCAGCATTACAGACGTATATCCGAAACCACCAAATCTTGTTGCCAAGGATTACCCGGCTCATAAAGACGGGTTCTATTTTCATAAGATGACTTTCGGTGGTGCGATCATGCCGTCCTATGGACACGCGATCTCGCCGCAGGAACGTTGGCAGATAGCCCACTATATTCATGAACTGCAAAGGGTGGCGAAATGAACGCACGTCAGCTCTTCGATCTTCGTAATGATCTGAATTTGAAGCCCTCAACGAACGTCCGCGGCGCAATGGTATTTTGCCTGGTGACGGGTTTGCTGACAGTCGCCTATGGCATGTTGGCGGGGATGCAGGAGCGTGTTTGGGGAAGCCTTCTCCTGAATGCGTTTTTCTTCTTTGCCATAGCCCTTGGCGGCAGTGTTTTCGCGGCCATGCAGGACGTGATCGGCGCAACGTGGGGACGTGCGGTCATGCGAATTCACGAAGCATTTACGAGTTTTTTGCCAGTGGCCGCGGCGATCTTCGTTTTGTTCTTCATTGCGATTAAGTTAGACTTTGCTCACGCTCGTAATGTTTACACGTGGATTAAAGAGCCGGATTCGATCCACCATTTTTGGGGAAAACGGACCTGGTTGGTTGAAAATTTCATGCTGCTCCGTGACACCTTTGCGATTGTGGTGATCGTGGGCCTTGCCCAGTGGCAGATCGGGATGAAGGTTCGTCGGGACAAGATTTTTGTTGCGGGACGTAAGGAAGATGCAGAGAGAGTTGGTCGGGAAGTGCAGGTGAAGCTTCGCTACTGGAGCGCGCCGATTTTAATCGCTTATGCCATTCTGTTTTCGATGCTCTGTTTTGATATGCTGATGTCTCTCGCCCCATCCTGGTTCTCTACCTTGTGGGGTGGATGGAACTTCGCGATTATGATGCAGACCGTGATGGCGACGACCCTAATCACGATGTTCGCGATAGGAAATACGACGGTTGGTTCAATCATCCAACGTCATCATTTTCATGATGTTGGAAAACTCATGCACGGGTTCACCGTGTTCTTTGCCTATCTGACCTACGCTCATATTTTGACGTACTGGTTCGGCAATATTCCAGAAGAGACTGAGTATTTCATCCACCGCTCGCATGCGCCGTGGGTATACGTGGTGATTGCGGCTCCGATCATGAGTTTTGTGATTCCGTTGTTTGGTTTGCTGCCAAAAATCAGCAAGTGGACACGGGGCATCACAGTTCCCCTGGCGTCGGTGATTCTATTTGCCCAGTGGTTGGCTTACATTTTGGTGGTTCAGCCTCAGATTGTGGACGCCTCGGCGTGGAATGGTCCTTGGATTGAATTGGGTGTCGGTTTGGGAGTGCTGGGGACCTTCTTGTTGGCTTTTTTTCGGTTTGCTGGGCGTAATCCGATGGTTGCAGCCGCGGATCCTTTGTTCGCCGAGAGCCTCGGCGAGGGTGCCCACTAGGCAGCTTTTTTCGAGTTATCCAATCAGCGGTCCATGGATGTAGAGATACGCCAGGATCGCTGTCGTCGCTTTTAGGGCGAGGGACGAAATTTGCTGCAACATAATGACCTCACGTGTTAATGTCCGCCCCGTTGGGGATTGGGCAACATCAGAGTCCTCGGCACAGGTCTGCCAGACTTGAGCCAAGATTTTTCGACCCTGACCTTTCCAACCCCTTAACATAGTGTAATAATTCCAATATATTTGGGGGAGAACCATGTCTATGCCAGGTTTTTGGGAACTTATTTTAATCCTTGCCGTGGTGACCCTACTTTTCGGCGGCAAGAAGCTACCACAACTTGGCGGCGCCATTGGTGAGTCCATCCGGAATTTCAAGCGGGGCATTAAGGACGAGGGAGCACGTCAAATTGAAGGCTCCAACGCTGAAGCCAGCATCGAATCTAATAAGCAAATATGATTCAAGGGACAGCCCTTGCACGATTGCTGACCTCCCGGAAGTTACTTTTTGTGACTGGAAAGGGCGGGATTGGCAAAACTTTGGTTTCAGTGGCATTGGCTCAGGCAGCCGCGGCAGCTGGCCTTAAGGTTCTTTTAGTTGAGAATTCCTCCCGAGATCAAATTCCTTCTCTCTTCGGTATGGATCCAGTCGGTCATAATGAGACGATTGCTGCGCCAGGCATAAGCTGCATCAATCTAAATTCAGCGGGTAATTTCCGCGAATACGTGACGAAGTATCTTGGTCAGCAGAAAATGTTCGATACGGTGCTCAGCCATCGTGTCGTGCAGAGTTTTTTCAATACAATTCCTGGCCTCGCCGAGGCGATGATGCTCGGTCGCCTTTTCTACACGTGTGATATTCGTGAAGTTGATCAGCGTCCGGACCTTGTGATTTGCGACAGTCCTGCTTCTGGACACTTCCTGTCATTGATGACGACCCCGGATGCCATTGTTGGATCTGGCCTCGCTGGGCCAATGCTGCGCGACACACAAAAGGTTCTTGATTTTCTTCGGCGGGAGGATGATGTCGGCGTGATTTATGTGTGTACGCCTGAACCTTTGGTGGTCAGCGAGGCCGTGGATTTTTTACCCGTCATCCACCAAAAATCTCCAGCGAAACTGTGTGGCGTGATTGTCAATCGTATCCCTCCCGCAGTTACCGCTACGACATCGGCTCAGCGCGCTCCGGTGGGCGGAGAAGATTCAGCGCTCACTAATTTCCTGATTGAGCGCTCTGCCAAGTCTAAAACCGCCCTTGATATGCTCCGGGTTTCGGTTCAGCAATTTCCAGGTATCCTTTTTCTTGGGTTGCGTGATCTCGGTTTTGTTGATGATCCGCTGGCGTTGGATTTTTATCGGACACTCCTGACAGAAGAAACATTGCACACGTGACGATATCTCCAGACATTGATGCTCTACTTCAAGACAAAAAAATTATTGTTATGGTTGGTGCCGGTGGCGTTGGTAAAACAACGGCTTCGGCCCTTTTAGCAATTCGAGCAGCCATGGCGGGACGTCGTGTCGCCTTGCTGAGCATTGACCCTGCAAAGCGGTTGGCCAGTGCGTTGGGCTTGGGACTTGGCCACGAGATGCATGCTGTGGACTTAAAGCACGATGAACGCAGCGCATTGCCTCATGGGTCCCTGCATGCTTCGATGCTGGATCAGAAGGCGGTCTTTGACCGTATGGTCCGTCTACATGCTCCCAGTCAGAAGATTGCTGATCGAATCATGCGGGACCCTCTCTACCGGGCTGCATCCACCAATCTCAGTGGTCCGCTGGAATATATGGCCCTTGCAAGATTGCAGGAGCTCACACAGGACAAGAATTTTGACCTCGTTATTCTAGATACCCCCCCAGACACTCACGCTCTCGATTTTTTGAAACGGCCCAATATTCTGGCTGGATTTATGGAAAACCGGGTCATGAACTGGCTGATCAAACCAGTTCTGGCCATGGGAAAGCTTGGCCTTGGAAGGCTCATTGGATTGGGCGAGAAATTGGCTGGTGGCGTCGCCAGCCTTACTGGATTCAGCGCGCTGCGCTCCTTTGGTGAATTCCTGCTGTTAATGCAGGAGGTCATTGAAGGATTTCACAAGACTGGTGAGCAAGTTGTTGCGATTTTGCGAGATCACAAGACAGCCTTCATCCTCGTGGCTGTTCCGACCCGCGCTGCGGAGCGTTCGGCAGTTTTTCTCTCGGATCAACTTGCTGAAATGGACTACCGTGTGGATGGACTGGTGATCAATCGTTGTCTACCCACTGCTACCGAGGCTGAATTGTCCAAAATGGTCGAAACGCTGCCTGCTGCAGCCATCGATTTTGTCAATGCCCGGCGCGCAGGCGAAGAAAAAGTGATTGGTAATTTGCATAAAAACCTCTCAATCTCGAGAAAAAAGAACCGCATCATCGTTCGGATCGAAGATCAAGGTGCAGACTTTCATGACATGGATGGGCTGACCCTACTGGCGCTGTCCTTTTGAATGATTGATAATTGTATGTGGGCCACTATGGGGCCTCCACATGCGGTGATTCATGCCAGTTCGAACAGCTGAAATTGCGGTGAATTGGTTAGGGGTCGAAGCAACGGCGTTGCTTATCGATCTTGGTAAATTTTTTGTTTATGTCGGTGACGTTTTGAAACAGAGTGTCCGCAAGCCAATGCGGACAGCCCTTGTTTTTCAGCAACTCGAATTTATCGGTAATCAATCACTCAATATCATCTTACTCACGGGATTTTTTACCGGTGCGGTTTTCGGACTGCAAATCGGCGGTATTTTCCAGATTTTTAAGGCCGAGGGACTGATGGGCGCTGCCACAGCCAAGGCTTTAACTCGCGAGCTCGCCCCGCTCATGACGGGGTTTCTTATCTCAGGACGCGTTGGCTCTGCCATGACTGCCGAACTTGCGACGATGCGGGTAAGTGAGCAGATTGATGCGATGGAAGCCATGGGAGTTGATCCCGTGAATTATCTTGTCGTTCCGCGATTTATTGCTTCGGTTGCGATCATTCCACTGCTTTGTGTGGTTTTTATTTTTATCGGGATCATCGGAGCCTACATGACCGGTGTGGGCATTTTTCGCGTCGATGTCGGAATATTTATCGAGAAGATGATTCAAATTGTGAACATGAACGATATTTGGAATGGCCTGCAAAAATCAGCTGTTTTTGCGGTGCTCATGAGTTTGATTGCATGCCGCTACGGCCTGCGTGCGTCTGGAGGCGCCAAAGGGGTCGGAGTTGCAACCACCAATTCCGTGGTTGTGAGCCTTTTGGCGATTTTGTGCTGTGATGTTTTTCTGACATACATGCAGGTGAAGTTTTGATTGAGTTCAAGCAGGTTCGGAAAGTATTTGGCAGTAGGGTTGTCTTGGACGATCTGGATATCGTTGTGCCGCCGGGTAAGATCACCTTTATCATCGGAAAATCAGGTGAAGGCAAATCCGTAACAATCAAAAATCTCATGGGGCTCATGCACCCTGATCGCGGACAAATTATCGTCGACGGCGAGGACATAACGAAGTTGGATGAGGAACAATTACGATTCTACCGACGCAAGTTTGGGATGTTGTTCCAGAATGCTGCGCTTTTTGACAGTATGACTGTCGGTGAAAACGTCATTTTTCCTTTGCGCGAGCACACTCGATTGCCCCTTCCCGCGATGCTGGAAAGGGTCGAAGAAGTTTTGGCTCTGATTGGTTTACCTGGGATTCAACATAAATTTCCAACTGAGCTTTCAACGGGTGAGAAGAAGCGCGTGGGCCTAGCCCGTGCACTTGTCACAAAGCCAAAATACATCCTTTATGACGAACCTACCACGGGGATGGATCCCCTCGTTTCTGAGATGATTGATGGTTTAATCGTTCAGATAAACCGCGATGTGCCGGATGTTTCGTCGATAGTTATTTCCCATGACCTAAAGGCCGCATTGGCAACAGCCGAAAACATTGTGATGCTATATCAGGGGAAAGTTGCCCTTGCCGGTCCACCAGATGCATTCAGAAAGACCAAAGATCCTGTGGTGCGGCAGTTTTTTTCGGGTAGCGTCGAAGGGCCAATGGAGTTTTTGTAGTAACTGAGTCTAATTGTATAGGCGGTGATAAACAAAATGAAAACGCTTGGCACAGAGTTCAAGGTCGGACTCTTTACGCTCGTGGCGCTTTCTACGCTCGTCTACATGTTCTTTGTTCTGAGCCCGGATAGCTTTGAGTCGGGCCGGCGCAATAATTATTACACCATCCTCAGTGATGCTGCGGGCATTATTGCCAAAACTCACGTTAAGACCAACGGAGTCATCATTGGCAAGGTGAAAGATGTTCGCCTTGACGTCAATATGACGCGTGTCGATATGGAAATTGACATCAACGTCAAGATTTCTGAGGGGTCGCATATTGAGGTGCGAACCCGCGGGCTTTTGGGCGACGTTTTTTTAGAAATTATCCGAGCTGAAGATAACGGACACTATATTCCCAAGGGCGGCATGATTCCCAAGTCGGAAGGATCTACAGATATGCAGGCCGTTTTGGGGTTGGCCGGAAGCATTGGACGTGACGTTAAAAAGATCACGCAGGTTTTGGCCGAGGTGATGGGATCGGACGATGGCAAAAGAAATCTTGGCGAGATTCTTGGCAATATTCACGATAGTTCCAGTGACCTTCGTAAGACCATGGGTGCCCTGCGGGGTGCTGTGGGTGATAGGCCCGAGGACGTAAAGGCCATCGTTGCAAATATTAAGGTGTTTACCGAGGGCCTGCGCGAGGTCTTGGGAAAAGACAATCGGGCAAAGCTGCAGAACATCATTGCGTCGTTTGACGAGTCGATGGGCGACGTCAAAGGAGCCAGCAAAAATATTCGCATGATTGCTGAAAAAGTTGAGCGCGGTGAGGGAACCATCGGCAAGCTTTTGGCTGACGAGTCCACGATTGCCGAAATTGAGGGTGCGATAAAAGACCTACGCGAAGTTTTATCGCCAGTGAAGAAGCTTGAAGTCGGGGTGGAGTATCGCGGCGAGTTTCGCAACGATCAGACTGGGCAAAATTATTTTAATATGGTGTTTCGGACCCGTCCTGATCGCTACTACCTCATTGGTGCTACCGATGTGCTGGGTGAACAAGTTGACCGGACCACAAAGACAATTACAGAAGAGCCGACGGTTGATGACGACCCAAATACGACGCAGACGAGAGAGGTTATTCAGGATCGGAAGGCGCTGCGTTACAACATGCAGTTTGCCAAGCGGTTTGGCATCATCGGTGTTCGATTTGGATTATTTGAGTCTACCGGTGGCTGGGCCACAGACCTTTATTTATTTCGCGATCGTTTGAGGATCAGTGCTGAGGCATTTGACTGGAAAACAAAGGATAACGAATTCCGTCGGGTAGCCCATTTGAAGGCCTATGCGAGCGCACTCTTTTTCAATCATGTCTCGGCGATTGTTGGAGTGGACGATATAACGCGCCTGGATCCCGTGACTCATGTTGAAACTGACAAACCAAAGTATTATTTCGGGGCTGGCTTGAGTTTCAATGACAGCGATCTGAGAACGTTGTTTGGCGCAGCTGCTATGGCCCGCTGACAGGGTTCTCTGTTACAGCGTGCCTTCCTCATCAAGTGCGCATTTTCCATCCAGCACAAATTGCATCCTGAAGGAATCACCCAGGCGCAGTGGTCCGACCCCTTCGGGGGTTCCGGTATAAATGATATCCCCAGGAAATAGGCCGTGGGAGTCATTGATTGTTGCAAGGAGCGATTCGAGGTTGAAGGTCATTTCCCGCGGTGAGCCGTGCTGGCGCTTTTCACCGTTGACCCACAGGGTGAAATGGGCGGCTTCAAGGCGTGACAGGGTATCCGATGCAGGGCCCACATGAAGCAGCTGCACGAAGGATGAGAGGATGGCGGCACCCTTGAAACTCTTGGCTTCGGTCCAAGGCAGGCCTGCTTTTTTCAGACGGTTTTGAAGCTCGCGACGGGTCAGATCCAGACCTAAGGCAACTTGGTCAACGTGGCGGAGCAGGTGAGCGTCTCCTGTTCCTGGAGATGAACCGATGTGCAGGACAAGTTCCAATTCATGATGAAATGTTTCCTCTGGGTAGGCGATCTGCCCGGGCTCGTCGAGTCCGCGGACTGCAGAGGGCGATTTGAGGAACACCACAGGGCTGCTTGGAACGGCATTGCCGAGCTCCCTGGCGTGGGCACCAAAGTTGCGGCCAATGCAGTAGATGGCACGGATGGGCGGTGTGGAGGGCATTTTGGCTCCATTGTGATGCGGGGTTCAGGTTTCGCTGGATTGTCCTAAGTTTAGGAGGATTTGTCATCCTGGGCGTAGGCAGGGGCACCTAGGGCATCTTTTTAAATGTATTTTATAGTTTTAATAGAATTATGTTGATTTTAATAGAATCACTTGTTATAAGAAGGGGGTCGATTGTTGTTGTTGCGGATGTTTTTAAGCTGAAGTTGTGACGGAGAATAGAACACATGAATCATAGTAGACCTCAGACCGTACTGATCAGTGCGACTAAATTGCCACTCATTCTGGCGACCCAAACCGGTGTGACCCTTGCTAGCAGCCGTCTAAAGCGCAAGAAACGTTGGGAAAAGGCCGATCTCTTGAAGATTCTGCTCCCGGCAATGCTTGTCGCTAGCCTTTTTGCTCTGAAATCCCGGGTCGCCTTTGGTGCTGAAATTGCCGGGGTTAACATCACTCCACCCCAGGGCTGGGAGGTGACGGAAGGCATGGGTGGTGCTGGTTTTGTGATGCAAGAGCCTTTGGCGGATAAAGCGGCTATCGAGAAAAATGCTGCAAAAACCGGTAAGGATCAGACGACGTTTCGCCGGAATATCACGGCTGCCGCCATCCAAACCGGGGCTCCTATTGACGAGCAACGCGCCACGGAACTCCAGGCGGATCTTGAGAAACGTTTTGGTCAAACCAGTATTGTGCGTGACTACCGTGTGACTGAGCATAAGTTTTTTAACTATCATGGTAAAAATGATGGTTTGGTGATGTATGCCTCGATGACCTTGAGTGACGTGTCCGTGATGCAGATGCACATTCTTGTTTCGGGTTCAGAGAAACAATATTTGCTGACCTATACGGACCTTGCCGAATCAATTTCCAATCCTAAGAATCAAATTTTTGAAGCCGCATGGAATTCAATGGTTTCGATCGACGTGACGGGCGAGGCTCCTAAACGATTTGATCAACAAAAAGCGGTTGAAGCTGGGGTTGTCGGTGGGGGCTTGATTCTTGCGCTGTACATCGTGCTTCGCATGCGTCGGCGTGGTCCGGTTCAAGAAGCAGATATGATGCTGGCTGAAGAGGCTCGCGCCGCGGGTAACATCGAGAGCCCTTCCGATTTTATGTTGGGTAGCTCGCTGGCAACCCTGCCGGTTGCCTGGGACCTATCTGGAAGAGAAGTGGATGACCGTTTTTTCGATATGCCTTCAGTGAGTTCTATATCGAATTTCTAATTTAAATTTTCTCGCACATTCGGGTCACAGTATTGAAGACCTCGCCAGTGGCACAAGAGCCTGGCGAGGTCGTTACGTTAATATCGCCTCCGCCGCCTGAATCAGATCTTGGAACCGCAATCAATTCGATGGGAGTAAGTTTGACGGTGGCATCCGAAAATCCTTCAAAAGTTACCTCGGTGACGCGCCCCTGATATTTTTGTCCAATGCCGCCGGCACTGACCCAGAGGGATTTGCAAGAATATTTAGTATCGGCACGAGTTTCCGCAACAAACGTGAAGCTTTTGTTGGGTGCCCCACTCGTATCTGAATACTCAGCAACATTTGCAATGCGTGGGTTACAGTCAAGCGAAGCCGAAATAGGTGCGTCGTTTGCCGCCGGACTGAAAATCACTGGGACCTGAATGGTGAAGGTTTTTCCTGGTTGGCGTGGGATCAAGCGCTCAAACATGGGCTGTAGGTTTGCAGTTGCCACTAACTGTCCGGTTTTGTCCTCGCTAATTTTAACCGATTTTGCCCAGTAGAGGGCCCCCGGTTCGCCGATAAATCGGGTTTCTGCCGATGAGTAGAGTGCGCGAACTTTTAAGTCGCAGGGTTGATCCCGTAGAAATTTTTCCGACATGAATAGGACTTTGCCATCCGGTTGCGGGCTACCATTGGTCGTTTCTGAACAGCCGGAAAGTTCATAAGCAACGGGCGATTGGGCGTTGGATTCGGCGGACGGGATTTCCATTCCAATGAGGGTCACGGACAATTTAGCCGTTTCGGGACGGATACGACTGGCCTGACTTGGTGTCCTGCATGCGTTGAATGCGCTGCCAATGAGGGCAAGGCTAATCGCCGCGCGAGCCGTGTTTTTGATGTTGAAGGTCATGCTGGGGCCCCTCAAATGTTGCGAAATTGATTAAAGTGGCTTTATTAATTTGGTCAATTCTATCATGTTACGCATGGGTTCCGTCAAAAGGTGGTGAAAAATGACTGAGAAATTGAAGCCTGCGGGTGTCGCGTTGGCCGACAAATGGTTTTGGGATGTTCTCAATTCATATCTGGAAAAGCAGACCCTAAAGCAAACGCGCCAGCGTAAGGTCGTGGTCGAGGAGTTTTTGAGTCTGGATCGTCACGTTGACGCGGAAGACTTGCATGGAATTGTGCGCAAAAGGGACCCAAAGGTTGGTCTGGCAACGGTTTACCGGACATTGAATCTTTTGAAGGAGGCTGGTCTGGCCGATCAAAAGTCATTCCGCGACGGAAGGTCCGTGTTTGAAATTCACCGCCCGGACCACCATCACGATCATCTGGTGTGCCTGGATTGTGGAAAGATCATGGAATTTGAGAATGACGAAATTGAAAACCTGCAAGAAAAGGTTGCAGAAGGCCTGGGGTTCAAACTCACCGGGCACAGGCTTGATCTCTATGGCCACTGCTTGCGGCGGGACTGCAAAATCACCGACCGCGATGATCGCGGAAGGCCCTAAAAGAATCGCTCCAAATTTGACCGGTGGACTCTCCGATCGGAAGATAAAGGGTCACAATTAGGTACATGCTGACGATTATCCCTACCACCACGGCCACGGCTGTGATGGTTTGTCTGAAGTGGCGATCCTTTCGCCACTTGACCTCCAAATTTTGGACGACTTGGGTGAGTAGTCCCGCCGTAGGACTGTAAGCCACCGGTGATTTTGCTGATGGCGATTTTTTTTTCGCAGCACTCTGTGTTTGTATGGCATCGGGCGCTGGTTCAATTGTAGTCAGGGGCGCTGGAGCGTTTGGTGCCGCGACATCAGGCTCTGGTATAAAATCGGTGAAGGCTTTCATTTGCTCGGCCAGAAAGACTGGCAGCGCGGTAGCCAATCGAGCGCGTTGTTCGTGGTCAAGGTCAGAAAATGCGAATTCTGCAACATGGGGATGCAGGGCATGCTCCGGTCTTGGATCTTTATAAGTGCTGGTCAATTTCGCAAAAATAGGACTGCCAAACATTTTACTCAAAAGGGGCGATTCGACCTTGGCCAGGGCGTATCTGCCGACCCGAAGCCCGGTCAGTATCGTCCCCTGCAAAGGATGAAGCTTCGTCAAGCGGGCGGGAATGCTAATCTCAGCAAACGACAAGGTATGTTCGGATGGTAAATAAACGATATCCGGTTGATCAAACTCAGGAGCCTTGACGGAGTTTGCAGCAAACCGGCTTGCTATGGCCTCGCGGATGAGATGAGATTTTTGGGGCAGCTGATATATTGGACGATGATGAAACGCATTTCGCACGGCCGTGAAATCTATTTTGTCGCCGAGAATGAGTACTGGGACGTGGGGCTCGATATTGTTCATCAGTGCGGCAAATTGGGCTCCGCCGCTGTCGGCAGCCAAGGTGTCCTCGACCAGCACTATGTCGGGTGAGAAATACCGGGGCTCCACTGGGATGCTATGACGTTGCAGCGCCGCCGATAACTTGAATCTTGGAGGCGGAAGGGCATCGATAATCTCGTTACGGAGCCCCGGAGATTCGATTGCCATGAAAATTCTGCAGCTCGGTCCGACTCCGGTATTTCGCAGATCGCGCAAGACAAATTGAACCGGCTGCCGAAATTTTTCCGGAACCGACCATTTGCAAATGGTCGCCTGTGAGAACCGATAAAACAGAAAGCTATTGCGGACGGCGATCACTTCCAGTTTTAGTGACGGTAATCCGATCGCATCTGCCAGGCTGCCGTGAAGGCCGAATAAGGTACCAACCGCTGCCTCAAGGCGCGACTCAATCCAGATCTGGTCTCGGGAAATCCAAACCACACGTGCGGGAAGGTGCAACGAGGCCAACTGATTCATACCAATCATGGACGACGCCAGGGGGAGGGCGTCCGGACTAGTAGAGCTGGCGAAGATAAAACGTTCCGCCCAGAGCGACGACGGCAGATCCAGCGGGAGTATGTCACGGAAGTTATAGGCGGCGGCAAGGCTCATCGCCCCAGGGTTTATTTTTAGGGGGCTCAACACGAATCGCACCCCTTGCAGCTCAGGCCGTTGGGCGAGATAACGAAGGGCTGCTGTTTCTTTTTCTGCGGACCCGAGGTTGCCCAGGACAACGATGGTGGTCCGCCGGGCAGCCACAGCAGACATAAGGGCGTCAAGGCTACTAAAAAAATCACAGTGGAACCCGCTATGCTTTAGCTGGTTCTCGTGGGACCTGACTTGCTCGGTAATCGCATTGGTCAGCCAATAAATTCTTTTCTTCTTTTGCATCTCTGGGGGATCGGTACAATTTGGGCTATTATGAAGAGTCACTTCATTCCCGAGCTAACGGAGTTTTTTGGAATGTTATCTAAACTGTTGAAATCGAGAGAAAAATTAGCGGGTTTAGCCATCTGTGCAATGGGGCTTTTAGGTGCTGTCCGCCCAGGAACGGCGTTGGCATTGGATTGTTCTCAGGTCAACCAGTTAACCAAGTCGTATTTCAACATTCATTTCTCATTTTCAACCTGGACTGATGAACTGGCGACACGAACGCTCGATAATTTCATCAAGGCTTGGGACTCTGGGAAGATTTATTTTCTGCAGGCGGACATTGACCGTTTTACGAAGAACTACGGAATGCACCTTGATGACATGATTAAAGTCAATGACTGCAAGGCCATCACGGACATCAGCAATACGTTTTCCCAACGCTTTGTGGAGCGGCAGCATGAAGTCGACAAGGATATTCTTGCAAAGCAGGATTTCACAGTTGATGAATTCCTAGAGTTTGATCGCAAAAAACAGTCGTGGGCAACCACATCTGAAGAAATTAATGAACGCTGGCGCAAACGGGTCAAATTTCAGCTCCTTCAATTGAAGGAATCCCTCGGTGACATCACTAAGGCTCAGGAAAAACTCACAAAGCGTTATAAACTTGGCAATAGACGGCAGCAAGAAATGTCCATGGATGACGTCTATTCGTTGTTTTTGGCGTCGTTTGCCACCGCCCTTGACCCCCATTCTGGTTACCTTTCCGCCGAGGAACTTGAAGATTTCCGGATTCAAACGCGACTCAGCCTTGAGGGTATCGGGGCGGTGCTGCGGAGCGAAGACGGCTTCACGACAATTCAAACCCTTGTCCCCGGTGGAGCCGCGGCTCAAACTGGAAAAGTTAAGGTCGATGATAAAATCATCGCCGTAGCGCAAGGCAAGGAAGCGCCCGTCGACGTCATCGATATGGATTTGCGTGAGGTCGTGAAATTAATCCGCGGTACCCGAGGGACCGAAGTAAGGCTGACGGTCCTGCGCGAGACCAAAGGCAAAAGCGTACAACATGTTGTGCCCGTCGTGCGCGAGAAAATTCAGCTTACCGACCGTGCCGCGAAATCAAAAATTCATAAAGTTGAACTTAATGAGGGCTCTGGCCCCCCGCGGAAAATTAATGTTGGCGTGATCACTTTACCTTCTTTCTACATGGACTTTGAGGGGCGTCAAAATCGTCAATCCAATTTCACCAGCAGTTCGGCTGATATGCTGCGTGAACTCAAGAAGATGCGGGAACAAAAAGTCGATGCCGTGGTTGTTGATTTGCGGAGCAATGGCGGCGGTAGCCTTGATGAGGCGATCAATGTCGCAGGCCTGTTCACGGGAAAGGGACCGCAAGTTCAGATTCGTGGTTCAGAAGGAAAGACGTTTGTTCAACAATATAAAGACGGCCCTGCTGCGTGGGATGGTCCGCTTGCAGTCGTAATTAATCGGCAATCTGCCAGTGCAAGTGAGATTTTTGCAGGCGCGATTCAAGATTACGGCCGCGGCCTTATCATTGGTGGCCACCATACTTTTGGCAAGGGTACCGTGCAGAATTTAGAGAATCTTGACGAGCGGCTCGGAGCGATCAAGGTCACGATTAGCAAGTTTTATCGGCCTGCTGGATCAAGCACACAGTTGCGCGGCGTTGAGTCCGATATTGTACTTCCCGATATTATGGATGATCTCGAAATTGGTGAAAAGCATTACGACTATGCCCTGCCGTGGGAGAAGATCGAGCCCTCGGAGTTTAAATCGTACAGCATGACCAATGGATTCATTCCGCCGCTTCGGACAGCAAGTCACGCAAGAATTGACAAGGACCCTGCTTTCAAAAAAATTCTGGGAGACATCAAAGAATACCGGGATGGAGAAGCGCTTCGTAACCGTGTCAGTTTGAAGGAAAAAATTGCTGACAAGGATGCCGCCAAGAACCACAGTAAGGCCGTTGGCAAAAAGGGCGGAAAATCATCTGGAACAACTGGGCCAGATGGTGAGGAACTCAATGAACCGGGCGAATTGAACGAGGACGAGACCAGCATCAATGACGATTTTGTGATGCAGGAATCGCTGCGTATTACGGCAAACTATGCTCAGCTTCTTGGTAAGCGCCCAATTACCGAAGCACACTTGCCGGGCATCAAGCCGTCAAAGCTTTTTGCGGGTGACCCTAAAACAGAAAAGAATAAGTCTGTGACTGGCGGCCCAAGGCGTTCACCTCAGCGCCCACCAGCGTCGGGTTCCATTACGACGAAGAAGTCTGCAGGGGAATAAGTGGAAGGGTGACCGTAAAGGTCGTTCCTTCCCCGATTTTACTGGCAGCCGTTAGTTTTCCGCCCATTTCAGTGACCAGCCCATAACAGATCGAAAGTCCAAGCCCGGTGCCTTCACCGGGCTCTTTCGTTGTAAAAAACGGGTCGAATATTTTTTTGATGTGTTCTGGTTTTATACCAACTCCAGTATCCGACACCACAATCAGCAAATTTTCCATCGCTTTATCGTTTTTTACCTCCAGCGATAAATCGCCGCCGCCGCGCATTGCTTGCATCGAATTTTGAAGGAGGTTTAGTACCACCTGGATGATCTGGTTTTTGTCGCCAAGAACCTTGCTCGATTTTGCATGGAAATGTTCGCGAATTTGAATGTTTTGGTTCAAGTTGATTCGTGCAAAGCGCAACGCTGATTCGGTGGCCTCCATTGCATCCATCGGAGTGAATAGTTTTTTTCTGCCTTCGACTGGTTGCACCCTGGCGAAATCGAGCAGGCTTTGAACGATCTCTTTGCATCTTTGTGAAGCGGCTTCGATTTCCCGCACATCGTCATAATAGGGACTATCTTTGGGCATTTCCCGAAGCAGCATTTGCGAAAAAATCATGATCCCGCCAAGCGGATTATTGATTTCATGGGCGATGCCTCCGGCCAGAAGTCCAATAGAGGCGAGTTTTTCGCTCTGAATCAACCGTGATTGCATGACGGCAGCTTCGGTGCGGTCTCGGTAAATATGCACCGCGAAGCGTTGCCCCTTGCTTTCAGGAAAGGGTTGGGAGGTAACTTCAAAAGAACGCTCTGGCACGACATCAACCAGGGGGAACTGGTTAGGAGAATTGCCCTCGATCGTGTCTTGAAGTTTGCAGGCAGGGCAAGGCTTCAGTCGCCCTGCGATGGCTTTATGGCACTTCATTCCGACCACTTTGCGGACGTCAATGCCGGCCATTTTCGCGGCGGCCAGATTGGCCCTTTGGATCAAATAATCCGGGGCAATGATTAGCACAGGGTCGATTAGAGCATCGAAAGTCGCAACCCATTGTCGTTTTAGTTCCTCGACGAAGTGTAGGGTTTCTTCCGTTCGGTTTTTTTCGGATTTGTTCACCATTTATATCGACTCCAAAAAGACTAATGAATTCATTCTACTACCTCTTGTGGTCGCGGTGAATATTTAGCGAGAAAAGGGCGATTTGGGAAACGGTTTAACTTTCGCTCAATTTATTGTGCCTGCGAGCCGATGAGGAAATCTGATGTTTGGTGGAGGGAAGCGTGAAATTGGGTCGACCCCAGTCTTTTATCTTTGTTGCGGATGTCGCCTTAACCGGCTTCGTTGCCGTGGCTGCCTCTGGATGTAGCGGGCCCAATTTATATCAACCGCATTCTACAGGAATAAACCGTGAGTTGGGTGCCAGCCAGTTGCCAGACGGTGACGCCACGAATGAGGGCGGCAATGCTGATCTGCAGGGTACAGCCCAGTACCACGGGACCGGCAATCTTGCGGTGGCTGATAGCGGGGGAAGTAGCCTCAATAATTACGGGGTCGCGAAGTCACAGTTGACGGCGGAAGTTCGGTCCTCTGTTTTTACGCTGACGTCCTTCGGGGCAGAGTTAACGAGCAAGCCAAAAAGTGACAAGGTTACGTTGGATAGCATGAACCGCCAAACGGTTTATAATATCGCACCGTCCGCGACTTGGCCTGCTGGAGATACGAATTATTCGCAGAATAAATACCTTGTTTTTGCAAAGTCATTTACTGGGGCTGGGTCGACTTTTACTGCCGATAAACCATTTCCAGTGTTTCCAGTAAAGCAATCGGCCGCGCGCGATTTTGGTGCCCTTGCCGCCCTCGGAAAAGCCTCGTTTACGGTGACATTTAACGGAAATATCGTCGCCGATTATACGGTTACCCGTGTTTACAACTCCGATCTTCCTGGTTGTCGTAATGATGTTTTTGCAGGGCCAACGGCTCTTCTCGGGGATACGGTCAATACAATTGGGATCAAGATAGCGGTAGCCCTGCGGGGTGGTGATAGTGCCTACGGAAAGTTCCCTGCGACGAGCATGGTCTTTGTGAACGACTTCCGTAATGGTGGCGCGATATCGATGATCGGTTCCTGTTCGCCATCTTACAATAAAGATAAAAACAATCTCGCTTACTTGTCGATGACCTATTTGAAGTAAGGGTGGCTTTTAGAAGGGGATTATTATGATGAAAGATTTTCTTGCGGAAGGTAGATTTAGAATGAATACGGCAGTAACGATCGGGCTTATTTTTTCTGGAGTACTAACTGGGTGCGCGGGAAAACCGCCCGTTAGTGCCCCATCGATGACTGATAACGCTTCCGTTTCCAGTATTTGTGCGGACGCCGCGCAGAAAACTATCGCAGGATCGGCCGGGGCGGAGGCGGTTCGGCTGTTGTGTGGCTATAAAGACTCCGTTTCGAATTCGGCAAATGCTTATTTTTACGATGGCGGCGCGGAAACTTATGCACCGTATTTTTATGAGGACAGCGGAGTCAGCAGCGCAGAGGATAAACTAGTTCAAGGAACCGATGGCGGCGGGAAGTTATTCACGTTTTCGATGTATACCGGTGTGTTGGCGGCGGGGCAGAAGCCTGGTGACGTCGCCGACGTGATTAGGTTGCAGGCGTTTTTTCCGACGGAATTTAAACAGGCATCTTTTGGCACCGACCCGGTTGTTACCTATACGCCAAAAAATGTTGTGGCAAAGGACTTCAACAAGATTGATTACGGTTACTATAAGGAGTCGGTAGGCAATGAACGTCCTAAGGTGGACTACTCGGGTTCGCTGACTTTTATTCCATTTGGTCAGGCCGGAACGGCCGTTGTTGACAAGATCGTGACGGAAAATGGTGGTGCGATGAAGTCACTGACTGGAGTTCTGCTGATATATCCGAGGGGCAACGATACCATTGTGATCGGCAGGTCACGGCAGGCCGTTCGGGGTGAACAGCAGGACTGGGCTGCGGTCAAAAAAAATGTGACAGCCGACATGAATGTGCAGGTCAAGCGTGACTTTGCTAATTACGCTCAGTCTGCCAAGGCGGCAACGATTATGGCGGGCAAGCGCAAGTGAATCTGCGCGAGCAAAAAGCCATTGTTTTGATGGAGAATGTCTCCAAGAGTTTTGAACTTGGGCGGTCTACTATTGCAGCGCTTCGCAGTGTGTCAATCGTTGCGATGGCTGCTGAAATGACGGCATTGGTTGGGCCATCTGGTAGTGGCAAGTCAACGATTTTAAATCTAGTCGGGGCGCTCGATCATCCCACAGTAGGAAGCATCGTGGTTGCAGGTCAGGATCTCAATGCCCTTGATCAGGATTCGCTGGCAGATTTTCGGAATCGGACCGTTGGTTTTGTTTTCCAGAATTTTAACTTGATCCCTGTTTTGACGACCCTTGAAAACGTACTGCTCCCCAGTCAGATTGGGAGGTCTGACGAATCAGAGTTGGTGGTGGTGGAGCGGGCTTGTCATCTACTTGATCGCGTTGGACTAGCAGCCCAAATGAATCAGCCAGTCAACCGGTTGTCTGGGGGGCAAATGCAGCGTGTTTCGTTGGCCCGCGCCCTAATGAACCAACCAAAAGTAATCTTAGCCGACGAGCCGACAGCGAATCTGGATCATGCTACTTCAGAAAAAGTCTTAGAACTTTTGAAGGCATTGTGTGTCGAGGAGGAGGCCGCCGTTCTCGTGGCCACCCATGATCCGGCTGTGTTGCCTTATTGCAGCAGGATCATCCGGATGAGAGATGGCCTCATAGTTGAGTCTGAAGATATTCGCGGGTGAAAACCCGGTCTGGAATGATTTTTTTTGTCATTGAAAGTGTGTTCCAGATACTGAATTTTCCTGCCGTAACATTATCATCCATACGTAATTTGTCAGGGCGAACGGCGCCGGCCATTTCCCGTTTCGACGTCATCGTTAACGTTTTGAGAAGTTTTCCGGAGATGCCATAGAATTGCGCCATCACTGGGAATGAATCGGCCGGGCGAACGTAGTAATGAATTTTTGCGTACGGAGCTTCATCATTGATCGCTGTCAGTTCAAGTTTTATGGCGGGCTCTTTTTCAATAGTTTCTCTGGAAATGATTTTTGGTTCGTATTCTTTTTCTGTGTCTATCTGGAAAAGATCAGCGACGGCAAAGGCGCTATTGCCGATCAGTTCGCGACGTGAAATCGGAACCACCCGTTTGGAGTCGGGAAGGGTCGAAAAGTAGTTACGCCCAAGGGCCAGCATCCTGCGTCCACGTTCTTCTGCAGGCGCGATGAATTCCGAGTAAGAACGGCGCCCCGTCGAGGCCAAGACCTTCATGGTGTAAGTGGACGATTTCCCGGTGTTCATTGTGTCCAGCTTCACTCTCATTTCACTGCTTTGTGGGGCTCTGATTTCCTCGGCCCGTCGCATGATTTCGCGGGGGTTTTCGGCGGCAAAAAGTGTCCCGGCATGGACGACAAAATAAATTGTGGCGCCAATGAGCCTCAAATGAAATCGTGTTCGGTGCATCATTAGATTTGTCCTCTGAATGCTTTTACAGGTTCAACGCTTGCTGCTTTTTGAGCCGGTGCCAATGAGGCCAGAACACAGACAATCACAGAACTGGTCAGGATTGCCAGGGATAGTCCCGTGCTTACGCTAGGGTGAAGAACGTAGACGCCACTGCTGAAGGGGGATTGCAGTGGAATGCCGATGGCCCCCATGGTCGCGACGATTAGGTTGGCTACGATGACACCAGATAATCCACCAATTAGGCCAATCATCGCTCCTTCGATGCAAAATAAAATTCGGATATCACGTGCGCGGGCTCCGATGGCCATCATGGTCCCGATCTCGACGGTCCGCTCTGCGACGAGAAGAAAAATGATATTGAGAACAGATAGTGCAGATGACATGAACATTAGAAATGAAATGAGTCCAACAACGGAATTCCAAATGGCTTCGATCCGGCGGATAATAACGTCGATTTGCCACCAGCCTTTTAAGTCGAGCTTCTCGGAATTGGCGCGGGGGCTATTGGTGGCAACCCACGATTCAGCTGCGGCGGGATCATGAAGGCGGACCGAGGCTTCCGTGATTCGTCCGGGCAGTCGTAAAAGCTGTTGCGCATAGTCAAGGCGTAGGTAAACCGCTCGCTTGGAAAAGCTGGGTAGTGGAACATCGATGATTCCACGGACGATACCGTCGACACCATTGAGTCCGCCGGTCACCGTTGTTGTGAGCAACGTCACTTCATCCCCAAGGTCGAGCTTCAGCATTTCCGCAAGGCCACGGCCAATTACGATAGCCGCTTTTTCCCGTGGATTGATGAATTCGCCGCGGTCAAGAGTTCCCGGACGCATGGGATTAAACAGCGCCGGTGAGACTCGTAGCTCCAACTCCGGGTGGACGGCTGTTCCAATGAAATAGCGGGTTTGGTCCCGGGCTGAAATAACGCCTTCAAAGTTAAGGCGCGGTGCCACAACGGAAATTGCGGGATCGGTGGATAAACTCGTCATGAATGGGCTGGATTCGGGAAAGGTCAGGGATTCACTTAGCGATTCACTGTCCTTGAGAAATCCCTCGACATGGATCTGAGCGTGACCCAGACCCGTGTCGCTGGCGGCTTGAGCCCAGAGGCTGATCGCCGCGGTGGAGTATCGGCTGGTGACGATGGTTACGCCGGCTGACAGCATTACCGTTGCAATTGTTAGCATCGTTCGGCGTCGGTTGCGGGACAGGGAGCGGAAGCCATATTTGATGGAAAACGCCAGGAAGCGGCGGTCCACAAGGTTGCCAGAAAATGGCGATGACGATTTTACGGGCACGTTTGTCATGGTCGTCCAATTAGTATAGCGTTTTTTAGGACTTGCAGTGCATCGGGGAGTTGGTTACTATTTTAATAATAGTCAAAAAAATAGATATTTCCCGCAAGTGCCAGTGTGCTCAAGCCCCCACCTGGAGGAACCTGACGTGCCCAACGCTGTAACAGCTTCTGCGATCAAGGCGTCGCCCGCCGACATTGAAGAAAAGGTGATCCAGGTTATCGCTGATTCACTGTGTGTGGACTCGAGCTCAATTTCGTTGAAATCAAATTTAATGCGCGATCTTGGCGCCGAGTCGATAGATTTTTTGGACATCATGTTTCGGTTGGAGCGAGAATTTAATATCAAGATTCCCCAGCGCGAGATCGAACGCTTGGCCCGTGGTGGACTCGCTCCTGAAGAGTTTGAAGTGAATTCAATCCTTCAAGCAAAAGGCGCCGAGCGCATGCGCATCATCCTTCCCGAATTGAATGCAGAGGAACTGCGCGCGGGACTTCCTTTGCGCGAATTGCCATCCCTTTTCACCGTTGAAGTTTTCGCCAATATCGTAAAGCGTAAGGTTGCCAGTGGCGATCTGGATACCTTCGTTCCTATCCACGGCGATGCTCCTAGCACCATGGTTTGAGATGGGGTTTTTCTACGTCGACCGGATCCACGAGTATGAACCAGGCAGGTTCATACGAGGGGTCAAAAACGTAACCCGCAACGAGCCTTTTTTTACTGGCTCCCGGACGGTCGCCGAATTTTGAGTCCCACCGTGATATCTGAAGCGACCGCCCAGCTTGCATCGTGGCTCAAAATGGTCGGTGCAGATTTTCAAAAACGCCCAGTTTTACTGGCCGATGAACTGACAGTTTATACGGGCATGGCGGAGCCAGGCGATCAGATTGATATGTTGGTTGAGATTATCGACCACGACGAGGATGTTGTGGTCACCAGAAGTCGTGCCAGCGTTCGAGGAAAACCTATTCAGATCAGCACCTGCGGACGCGGTTATTTACTGCCTATGCAGGATTTCGATGACCCCGAAAATATGAGGCGGATGTTCAAACGCCTTTATCGTCCCGACCTCAAGGATGCAAAGCCTTCCGTGGATCTGAATGCGGCTCAGGGGCTTAAGGCCATTGCTGGTGCAGCGACCTTTGAGTCGCTGCGACTGGTGGATGGGATTGTGCTGCATCAGCCAGGCAAGCAAGTTATCTCATTTAAAAACTGCGCATCGTCGGAGCCCTATTTTCGGGATCATTTCCCCCGGAAGCCTGTGGTTCCCGGTGTTTTGATGCTGAGCATTGTGGGTGAGACTTGCCAGTATCTTGTTAAAGACAAAATTGATTCACCGGTGCGTGGTCGGGCCTTGATTCCGACTTGGGTGCGTAATGTTCGTTTGAGAAAGTTTGTCGAGCCAGGCGATCAGTTTATCGTGACGGTTGAAGTTAAAAGTGGTGATACGACGAAACATAACTCTGATATTGTGGTGAAAGCTGTTGCGACCGCCAATGGTCAGCGCGTGATGCAAGCCGAGTTTGGGTATCGAACGATGTTTGCCACCGACATTGCCCACGGTGACATTTGGCTGGCTCCACCCCCACCAATTGAGGTCAAGGTCTAATGCGGCGTGTTGTCATCACAGGACTTGGCGCGATCTCGCCTCAAGGTAATGACCGTGAGTCGACCTGGGCCGGGGTGTGTGCGGGCAAGAGTGGCGCGGGACCAATTACGCAGTTTGAGGCATCGACCTGGCCGGTTAAGTTCGCCTGCGAAGTTCGCGACTTCAAACTTTCCGATGATGCCCTTCTGCCACAGCATCACAAATATTTAAATCGGCCATCAGAATTTGGCTTGGCCGCAGCGCACGAGGCCATGATGGATAGCGGGCTTTGTGTGAAGGCTTCTGGCGCGAATGGACCTATAGAAAAATCAATTGCGTGCGATCCAGAATTGTTTGGAATCAGTATCGGAGCCGGCATTGGTGCTGTGAGCCCAAAAGAATTAGCGTCGATGCTGCGCAGTTTGGCGGCTGATGGAAACTACGCGGAATTAGGCCGTGTGGTGCAGGAACAGACTGAATCACGGATTTTTTTGCGAAATCATCCTGGAACCTTAGCCTATCTCTTATCCGCGCGGTGGAATGCCCAAGGGCCGGTGACCACCGTTCATACGGCTTGTGCCTCGAGTGGCCAGTCCATTGGTCAGGCGATGCTGCAAATCCAGCGTGGCGAGGCCGACGTGATTCTGGCCGGTGGAGCAGACTCACTGGCCGGTGAATTGCTGCTCGCTGGTTTTTGTTTACTCGGTGCCCTGAGTCGGCGAAACGACGATCCAAAGAAAGCATCGCGTCCCTTTGACCGGGATCGCGATGGTTTTGTGGCCAGCGAAGGTGCCGCCATGCTGGTGCTGGAAAGTCGTGATCGGGCCGTTGCGCGCGGCGCAAAAATTTATGCAGAAATTTGCGGTTTTGGAGAGACCGAAAGTGCCTTTAGGATCACAGATTTGCCGCCTGATGGGCGGGGCACCGTGGAGGCCATGCAGCAAGCCATTGCCATGGCAGGATTAACGCCTGCCGAGGTTGGCTACGTCAATGCACATGGAACTTCCACGGAGGTTAATGACCGCGTTGAGTGTCATGCGGTTCAGCGGGTCTTTGGCGAGGAACGCACCGACCTGTGTGTTTCATCAACCAAGTCGACGACGGGGCACTTGATCTCGGCGGCAGGCGCCTTGGAACTGATGTTTTGTGTCTTGGCGTTGCGCGATCAAAAAGTTCCCCCGACAATAAATTTAGAAAATCCGATTTCAGGTTGTCTGTTTGATTTTGTTCCGCATCATGAAAAGGCTTTCAGTCGAGAAAAACCTTTACGCGCGGCACTTTCGAACTCCATCGGTTTTGGTGGTTCCAATTCCGCGGTGCTCGTTAAAAGTCACGAGGATTCGCAGGCAGAGGTGGGGCCATGAAAATGCGTCGCGTGGCGATCACGGGAATCGGCATTTCCACAGCCGTTGGTGATGATCTTCTCACCAACATTTCCAGTTGGCGGGAAGGACGGACTCATTTTGGGGCTGTCGCTGCGGCTTCAGGGTTGCTCGGTACGGCAGTAAAATATGCAGGGGAATGTCCGGAGCCCCCAGCATCGCGCCTTCCAGACCGGAAGGTAAAAAAGATTCTAACGCGCAAGGACGTGATTGGTTTGGTGACGGCCCTTGAGGCGGCCTCAGATGCCGGCATCAGACCTGGAACTCAAAATTTTGATCCCGAGCGATTTGGCATGTACGTCGGCGCAGGAAGCACGCAAATAAAAGACCTCACGCCTTACTTCCCCCTTGTTCGGCAGTGTGTTCAGGGCGGGGTTTTCGATAGTTTGAAATTTGGATCTGAAATGATGGATCTGGTGAACCCGATGGTGGTTCTTCAGACGCTGATGAACAACACACTTTGCTTTGCGGCGATCGCCTTGGACATTCGTGGCGTGAACTCGAACTTTATGGATTTCAATGTTAGCGGTTTGCGTGCGGTGGGTGAGGCGTTTCGCAGCGTCCAAACAGGCCGTGCGGATTTATGCCTTGCTGGCGGTGTTGCGTCACCCGTTGAACCGTTTCATGTCGGAACGGGAGTGAACAGTGGCTACCTGGCCCGCAGTGCTGAATTGTCGTGGAGCGCCGCCGAAATTCTGCGGCCTTATGACCGCGAACGGTGCGGAACGGTGCTGAGCGAAGGGGCGGCGTTCCTAATGCTTGAAGATGAAGGCCACGCCGTGTCTCGCGGTGCTAGGATTTTAGGCTATATCGATGGGTACGGGGCGGGTAGTGACGGTCCTGTAGAATTCATGCATGAAGAGTCGGCTCCCGGTTTATCCGGATCCGTTAAGCGGGCTTGCCGTGAGGCGGGAGTAGACGTGGAGGGCAAGCTTTTTGCGCCGGACCTGATTATTGGTCACGGAAATGGGGTCATGCGCTCGGACTCGGTTGAACTCAATGCTTACTTATCGACGATCGCGCCGGGCACACCTTTGGCATCAATTAAAGCCGTTACCGGAGAGTTGGGTGAGGCGGCAGGTGTTGCGTCGTGCATCGCTGCGGTTGATGCCTTGTTACAAAATTCCGTGCCGCCAACCATTAACTTCTCTGGCAATTTTGCCGCTGACGATCCACACGCATTTTCCATTTCACCTTTAGCGCAAGCATGTCCCAGCACGCGTCAGGCCCTGATCACTCAGCGCAGCATTTTGGGAATTTCATGCAGCCTTGTGATTTCCAAATCATGACGGCCAAAAACTGCATCGTCATCACCGGGGCTAATGGATTTATTGGTTCCGAAATTCTGCGTGCCCTTCGTGAACGGGGCGTGCCGGGGTCTCGCGTGATTGCCGTGATTCGAGCCAAGCACGGACTTTCGCCAAGGCAAAGGTTGGACCAGGTTTTTTCTCGTTGGGTGCGCGCAGGGGCTGAACGCCATGTCGCAGGTTTGGCGCAATTCGGGGATGCAATCCAATGTGTGGAATGGAATGATTTAGAAGAGGCACTGAAGGCTCAATCTGACGCGAGCCTGATTCACTGTGCGGCGGACACGGCCTTTGATTTGCCAATTGATGAGGCGCGCCGCATCAATGTTGAACTTACCCGTGGGTTGATCAAGTCAGTCCAATCTTCTGGAATTGCTTCAATTAGCCGATTTATTTATGTGTCAACGGCTTATGTTTCAGGGAAAAAGCGCGGACGTATCTTGGAAGAGGAGGTCGCCGCGGAGGTCAGATTAGCCTCAGATTTTCATAATACCTACGAGCAGTCCAAGTGGGAAGCCGAGCAGGTTGTTCGCAAATCTGGATTGCCTTGGACCATTGTTCGGCCAGCGATTGTCGTAGGGGACAGTCGTAGTGGTTTCACTCTGCATTTTCGCGTTATTTATTCGGTGATCCGTTTGTGGCTTCGTGATGTCGTGCCACGGGCTCCGGTTGCTCGTGATGCGCTCATTGATATTGTTCCAAGTAATTATGTCGCCGGTTCAATTTTGCGTCTGTGTGATCTTCCGATCGATCGAATTGTGGGGCGCACCCTGCATCTTTGTTCTGGGGAATTAGCCCCTGGTCCGGTTGATGTGATGGCTGCTGCTGGGCGCGCCTTTGGGCGCAAGCCATTGCCACTCAGCCCACCATGGGTGCTTCGTGTGCTTTTGTCGCGCCCTGTTTTGGCGTTCTGCAATCATTCGATGCGCGAGATACTGACGACCTTAGCCTGGCACGTGCCTTATCTTGGTTCTCGCCAACGGGTTTTCGATACATCCGTTGCCAAGGCCGTTCTGGGCGGTGATTTTGGTACCAGTCCCGGTTTTGATGAGTACGGCGATCGCCTATTTGACTATTGCGCAAAGTCGTCCTGGGGGCACCGATGTTCAACCTTGACTTGAGTGGAAAAAAAGTCTGGATTACTGGTGGCAGTCGCGGCCTTGGCAAGGCTATGGCCATCGCTTTCGCGAAGGCTGGCGCCGACGTCGCCATCAGCTGGCGTTCTGGCGAGGAGGCAGGGCGTGCCGTTGCGCAAGAGGTCGAGGCCTTGGGTCGAATGGCACTGAGCCTGCAATGCGATGTCACCGATGTTGGCGCCGTCGAGCAAACTCGTGATCGGATTGAAGCTGCCTTTGGTGGCATTGATGTTCTCGTGAATAATGCCGGTGTTGTCAGGGACAATTTATTCATGATGCTCGAAGATAAAGACTGGGACGAGGTTTTTGCGACGAACGTAATGGGAACGGTCCATTGTTCGCGGGCAGTGATTCGCGGCATGATGATGAAACGTTGGGGGCGAATCATCAACATCTCGTCCATAGCGGCATCTCGCGGCGGGCGTGGGCAGAGTAATTATGCAGCATCAAAAGGGGCTATTGAGAGCCTGACTCAAAGTCTGGCCGTGGAATTGGCATCTCGAAATATCCTCGTTAATTGCATCGCCCCCGGAGTGATTGAGACCGACATGAGTCGCGAAGTCATCGGACTTGCAAAGGAATTAATCCTAAATCATCAATTGCTAAAACGCTTTGGTCGTCCCGAGGATATTGCAGCATGGGCTGTCATGTTAGCCTCAGATCATTCCGCCTTCATGACCGGACAAATTGTGACGGTCGATGGTGGTTATAAACTCGGATAAACCGTCCTTAAACCTTTGCCGTTTACGAATCGTTTTTTCTTCCCCCCTCTTCCCCCCGACTGGATATCCAATGACTTCTGGTCTATTCTGTCATTAACCGTAAAGCACCAAATTTACTGTCAATCCGACCACTTGCGCCGTAACAGCAAGGGTATTGTTTCGAGGAGTTCTGCGATGGAATTTTCTGCGCATCCAGATCAGGCATTGAAGTGCCTTCTTGTTTCGCCAAAGTTTCCCCCCCATAGCTATTGGAACTATGTCGCTGCGGCCGAGTTGATCAATGCGAAATCGCCGAGCCCGCCATTAGGATTGATTACGGTTGCGGCCCTGTTGCCTCAGCACTGGGAATTCAAACTGATGGACTTGAATGTCCAGGATCTTAGCGAAGAGATGTGGAGTTGGGCGGACCTCATCTGTGTTGGTGGGATGCTTCCCCAGCAGCAAGGTTTATTGGAGATCGTTAAGCGCGCCAAGTCCACCGGAAAATTTGTCGTGATCGGCGGGCCTGATCCATCGAGTCAGCCTGACTTGTATGCTGAAGCCGACGTAACGGTCGTGGGTGAGGCAGAGAATTTAATCGGAGTGTGGCTCGATTCTTGGCGTGCCGGTAATCCACGTGGTGTATTTAAAACGGACAAGAAGCCTGACGTCTCAACCACTCCTATTCCACGCTTTGATTTGCTTGATTTCAGCAACTATGTCGAAGTTGGTTTGCAGTATTCTCGGGGCTGTCCATTTAACTGTGAATTCTGCGACATCATCGAACTTTACGGGCGTGTGCCCCGGACGAAGTCTCCGGAGCAGGTTCTTGCTGAACTTCAGACGATTTACGACTGTGGCTACCGCGGGTCCATTTATTTTGTGGACGATAATTTCATCGGTAACAAACGCAATGTAAAAAAACTTTTGCCCCACGTTACCGATTGGCAAAAGAGCCATAAATATCCGTTCTTTTTTGCAACTGAAGCATCGATGAACCTGGGCGATGATGTGAAGCTTTTAGAATTGATGCAGGCGGCTGATTTTCGCTTCGTCTTTTTGGGTATTGAGACGCCGGATCAAGACGTCTTGATGCAAACGCAGAAGAGCCAAAATACGATGCATCCGATTGCCGAGCGAGTAAACATGCTTTACAAGCACGGCATTGTCGCTCTCGGCGGATTTATCATGGGGTTTGATTCGGAACGCTCCGGAATGGATGTCCGAATGACCAAGTGTATTGAAGAGACTGCGATTTGCATGGCGACCGTGGGCCTTCTTGTTGCGCTTCCCAATACGCAGTTAACGAAGCGGTTGCAGAAAGAGGGCCGGCTTCTTGATTCTCGGGGGATTATTGTGCCGCGGGAACAGAAGGAATACCGCTTGGTGATCCACTCGGCTGTGGCGGGCGACCACACCGTTTCCGGTTTGAACTTTATTACGACGCGTCCCACACATGAAATTTTGCGCGAATATCGCAACGTTATTGCAAACATTTATTCGCCAGAATCTTATTTCGCACGTGCGATTGAGACCACCAAGCGACTACGGACAAAGAGCCTTCATGTCCCGTCTTGGTTTGAGTGGAAACGGAGCCTGTTGGGCTTCTGGAATCTTACGAAGTTCATGACGCGTGATCCCGACCTGCGTTGGCACTATTGGGGAAGCATGGGAAAAATGCTGCGTTATGGGCCCGCACGGTTTGATGCTGGTATGCGCCTGATTGGGATTTTTACGCATTTTTACCCGCATTCAAAATATGTCTTAGAGCAAATTGACAAGCGTCTCGCGAATCCAGACCACTACGAGCATTCGTATAACAAGGATGTGGATGCCGGTGTGATTCATGAAGCAGCAGCCATGGCGAACCGCTCCTCCCCAAACGTGACCCGTGTAACCCCGTCCCATGGAGTGGCAGCATCATGAAGATTGGATCCATTATGGCCGCAGTGGCCTTAGGAATGACGGCTGGGTTTTCGGCCGATTTGTTTGCCGTTACATCGGAGCCCGTCACAGAGCCTAGCGCAGAGCCAACGTCCCGCGTCCGCCCGGAGGTCATCTACCGGATGTCGTCACTCGGTCGGCGCACGAGCGCTGCCTTTCACCGTGCATCTGAAGATAAAGACTATATCGATCAGCTGTATGCCACCTTGCGTTTCGAATCGACGTGGGAATACCAAGATTCGGCGGTTTTTGAGGCCGGCATCCGGACGCCGCGATCTGCACCAAACGGCCCCTTAGAAGTAATCATCCAACAGGCCTTCATTGAATCCCAGATAGCCGGCGCCGGTCTGACTGTGACCGCGGGAAAAAAGGTTGAATTTGATGGGCCTGGTATCTTGATGAATCCTTCCGATCTGCTGAATGAAGACAAGGATCTAATTGATCCGCTTTACCAGCGCGAAGGCCGGGTCTTTACGCGAATCTCTGCATCTGGCAGCAGTTGGAAGTTGGGCGTCGGATATATCCCGTTGCGCGCAGCGATGGCGGGAAGGGGCAAGGCTTGGCTGCAAATCCACGCGCAGTTTTGGGGCGCTGATTTGCGCCTTCAGATGACGTCTCAGAAGGAGGACGGCATCACCACCGGATTTTCTGCATCCCGATTCATTATGGCGGACCGCCTTGAAGTCCATTTAGATGGCCGGTATCAAGCCAACCAGCGCAATGTTGCATCCCAGCGCGAGCGAGCCTATTCGACGTTGAAGCCGGCTGATCCGAGTTTATTTGCCCTCGCAGGGGGCCGATTTATTGTGGAAGGCAAGAGGTCCGTGACCATTGAGTATATGCAGAACCAAAGTGGCTTGACCTCGGCAGAATTTCGGGACTTCTTCGCCTATATTCGGTCCCTTGACGATTCCAACGGGGATAAGAAGCCTGACTCAAGGTTTCTGGGCCGTCGTTATGCATTTGTTGCATTTCACGACGAAGATTCGATTCCAAAGACCCGCCTTGGTGCATCCGTGTTGCAAAATCTTGATGATCAGAGCATTTTTGCCAATATTGAGTTGCGCCGCGCTGTATCGCCGTTAATTGCCGTGGCCCTCACGCCGACCTTCTTTACAGGGAAGTCGGGGAGCGAGTTTGGCGAAATGCCGTTTTCATCGATTATTTATCTGCAGCTGACGGGCAGGATTTAAGTTTTATAATGTTCCAACCTGAAGTCCACCGTGAGATTCATGAATTTTTTTCCGGTGGTGTCCGTTGCCTACTGCTGCCGGATTCAGCGGGCTTCGAGGGGCTGGATCCTCACGCTTTAGAAGCGGCATTATCGCCACAGAACCGTCAGATTCTGAAGTCCATTACGAACCCAGCGCGGCGTAGCGAATTTCTTCGGACACGATTTCTTGTTCGCTTGGGCGCGGGCCTAACTTCAGACCCTCAGCGTGATTCGGAGGGTCTAATTCAATGGCCCGTTGAATTGTGCGGATCAGTGAGCCACAGCCTGGGGAATGTGCTCGTCGCGACGAGTCAACGAACATCGTATGTTTCTATTGGTGTTGATATGGAACGACCATCGCGAATTTCTGACAAACTCGCTGAAAAAATATGCACCGATTTTGAACGAAATCTTATTGCCACTGGGGCCGTATCTTTGGCCGAGGTTTTTTCGGCAAAGGAAGCGCTGTTCAAGTGTCATTATTCTTTGGGGCGCCGCCGATTTTGGTTTCTCGATGCTGAAATTTCAGCCGTCAAGGTTCACTTGGGGACGAAAAAATTGGACCTTCGCGTCCTGATCGATACCAGTGCCATAACCCCGGCCAATACCCTCACCAGGGTTGACATCCTGGCCATGCCGATTGGCGAATTCATTTTGGCCCTGGCCCAGATTCCAACGACATCCAAGTCCATGGACCATGTTGACGGTTAGAATGCAGCTAACCGGGGCAGTCCATAAGCATTAAGGGAATCTTAAATCACCGCGACGTTGCGTCGATGATTAAGCCCCGGGCTTGCCCCATCGTGGCTGGGATTGCTGGCGTGGACGTCTCACCTGTGAATGAAGATCCATTCGCCCACGATTGATCGATAAAATAAATCATGGCTTCGGGGTCCAAGATCCGGATCGAAAAATGAGGCTCGTTGGATGAGGCCCACCGATGGCGCCAGAATGGGCGAAGTGGTAAAAGCAAAATTCGCGCAGGAACAAAGTTTCCAGTTAGGGGCCCACCGATTAATCTTTCCGGAACCAAGTAGACCCTCTCCCAGGCAGAACGGATCTGGGGCGTGTAAATCCCTGCGACTTCCAGGAAACTTTCCGCAAAAGTTGTACAGACTCCTCCCTCTCCCATTAAGGGGCGATTTGCGAGGCCGTAAAGCCGATCGTAGCCCTGATCCCGAAAATTATTTAGATGATCTGCCATTTTTCTGCACGCCTGACCGTCCGTTTTAAATTGTAGAAATCTTACATTTCCATTTTGAATTCGCGCCCGGACCTCCCGCAATGCTTCAGCTTGTGGCTCTAACCGTCCGGGCATTGTTGCGAATAGGATGCCGAGCCCGTACCCCTGATTGAATAGGAGCCTTTTGCTGGGATCGTCAGCGGTGCCTAATGAACCGGTAACATCCTCGAAATCAATAGGGTCTCCCCACGAGACACTGCATTTCAGGTGAAGATTGACATGTCCAAAGGGAAGGCGAGCGTGGGTTAGGTAATTTCTGACTGCGGACCGGACCAGGGTTTTTGGTGAGTCCCAATTCAAACCCAGCGGCGACGGAATGATATAAAGCGTCACCATTCCAGCATGCGCAGTCGGCACAAAGGCCGTAAATGCAAAAGCAAAAGCAAAATTCCTGAACGTTCCGGAAAAAATCATCGGCCGCTCCCCTTAGCCCTTAGATTCCCATCTCACACGAACGCTCGAGTAGATCTGCAATGGGTGTGCCTAACCCGGTGATTTACCCAAGCAGGGCAACGCGTGTATGGCGCTACTCGGGGAAAGAAAACATAAAGTTCAATTAAACAAGCTAGTTATATAGTTTCCTTAACTTATTCGAAAATCCTCCGATGGCAAACGAGTGGTTTGGGAGAGGGATGGGGGGGCCGCCTATAATGCTGACGACGGAAAGAAAAGAATCATGGGTCATGGTGGTCGTAAATGCTCCATTATTGGCGGCTCTTGTGGTTTCGTGTTCGTCTAACAATATGGTTTCATCTCGGAATGGAAATCAATGGGACAAGGGCGTGGTGCCCATCGTCGGTACGGACACTAAAATAGAATCTGGTGGGTCAATTTCACTTGCGTGGACGTCACCGGAGGCAGAGGCCGTCGTTAGCGGAGATGTCAACTTTCAAGTTAGTGCTCAGAATCTTCCTGCGGGCGGCAGTGTCGAGTATTTCGCGGATGGCAATCCAATCAGTGGAGCACTGAGTATTGGCAAGGTGGATCCGACGAATACATTCCAACTCCACTCAGTCTATGACGCTCCTGATGGCCGGATGGTGTTGAAGGCTGTGGCACGGGACGCGTTCGGAAAAATTATCGGTCAGTCCCCGGATCGTGTGATTTATGTACTAAATAAGGCTTCCGAAAAAACGGAAATTCTAACCCCATCTGGCGCTGTCCTGACCGGGATGGGCAAGATTCAGTACCGCGGTCCACGCTATGAATCCGCGATTCGGTCGCCAGCAACTATATTAAGGGGTGCACAAACAGACGTCTATTTGGATGGGCAGTTAGTCGGAGTAAACGACCCGTATTATCATCCCGAGGTCATTCTAAAAAATCCGATGGAATTCACGTTTGATACGACTGGTTACCGTGACGGATTGCATCGCATTACGTTGAACATTCATGGTTTCGATTACTGCACCTGCGGCAAAGCCGAAAAACTTGGTGTTGCGCACGTTGAGGTTGAAATTAAGAACCCTAAATCCTACGTCGACTTGGAACCACAATGGTCCGAGTTTTGGATGCGACCCGGTGAAAAAAAATCATTTGGATCCGTTGATGCAATCTATGGCGACGGTACGCGGATCAATGTTCCCGCATCGGGAAAGGTTCTAGCAGACGAGGACTTTCTTACTCCTAAAAAGTATTCATGGCATTTTCGTGATTCCACTAAGGCGAGCATAGAGACAGGTTCCCTAACGTTGGAAGGCACGGGTAGTGCAGGCCCAAATGTGGCTTGGCTGGATCAGCTTGACTCCGAGGGTAGGTTTCTTCCTCTCGTCAATCAGGTTGAGGCGACGACTTTCGTCGATGGTTCGTCTTCCATGTGGAGCAACATCATGGGCCAATCAGGAGGAATAGTGTTTGCGGCGCAGCCTGATTTTCAGCAGGGCGCCCACTTCATGGCTTATTCAAAAGTAGACGCTGCAAATAAAGGGGTTCGGCTGATTGAAATGAAGCCGAAGGCCTACGCTGGGGGACCCGTGTATACCAGCAGTTATCTTGCTGGAAGCAGTATTGAAACCGGAACCTGGTTCCATCAGAAGGTTGATTTCAGCCGAGGTGTCGTGCAAAGGGATTTTGCAACGCCGGTCTTCGGGAAATTTTGGGTGGTGGGAGACGCCGAGCCTACGGTTTGGAGCCGATTTACTACAAATCCATCAGCGAACGGCGATAAGGGTCCGCAATTTGACTCCTATCAACCGCCAAATTTAACCAGCGAGTGGGTGTCCGGCGTATTTGCTTCCGGCAGGTCAAAGTTTTCTAATGTCCGATTTGTGGCGAAGCCAAATTTCTTTAGTAACGATTCAGCGGTCGCCACGGTTGATTCAAATGGTGTGATAACCGCTGTTGGCAAAGGCGTCAGTGAATTAACCGTCGAACTCGGTATTCGCCGACGCGTCGTTCGTGTCGTCGTTGATAATACGGTGGGTCTTTCACACTATTCAAAACAAGGTGGCGTTCTTACGGCCTATGACAGTGCAAAATCTCTAATTCCACGGACGCTATTCGGACTTGATAGCAATGTTGCCACCGAATTTCTCGACTCAGGAAAGCTTGGGTTATTTAAGGCCGCTGGTATCAACTCGACTCATGATGGCATACCCATTGATCCGAACAACTCCGCGTATCCCAATACGACCGAGGGGGGCAATGCGTTCTGCCGAGACGTCGCTGCAAACATTGCGCTTGGTAATGCAAAGCTTGCGGCGCTGGGTATGAACTCCTGGCCAGCAGGAGATGGTCTGTTCTGGGGGGGCACATTGACATCCCGTAGTTGGGCAACCCAAGGCCTACAATGTGTAATGTCGGCATTGAAGGCCTCCGGGCGCGCCGTAAATTTCACCCTAATGGATGAGGTTAGGAATTCATTCGTAAGTAACCCGGGGTTTCAATCCATTGTCGATGCTATTGCGGCGACTCCTGGAGGTCATATTCCTTGGGATTGGCACACTTTTTTTACAACGACTCCAGAGGTTGGTGCGACATGGTCCGCGCCAGGAGTGGCGGAAGGTTTTGCGCCGGAGTGGTATTACGGGTCCGATTTAATTTACGGAAATATGGTTGATGTTGCCCTAGGTATGGATGCCCTGGCTCGCAAACATAGCCCCGCGATGAAACTCCAGTCAGGAAATACATTTCCACGGAACACGCTAGTGGGAGTTATCGGGGACTGGTGGATTCCGATCGTCAAAGGGGAGAATAACCACAGGCAAGAAGGCATACTCGAGGCACATATTCGCTCAATTCCTGCAATGATGTGGAACGCGATTGGGCAGGGAAATGTCGCACTTCGAATGTATGCAATGGGTCCAAAAGGGTACAGTGGATACGAAAAATATGAGATCACGGCCAATGATGTCCAGGCACCGATTCATCCGATCACATGGCGCACTCATGCGTGGCAGGCGATGGGCTCCGCATCATCCCTCATTGGGCTCCTCGAAGAGGACCTTCTTCAGCAGCCCATCAGTGCCGTGGCAGCAGGAGGGAGTAGTCAGAGGGCCGGGGAGCGGAGGCAGTTCATTCCCCGGGAAGACATCACCGAGAATCCCCCGCAAGTGCAACCGATAACGACCTTTAATTTCGGAAACGTGAAGACCTATGCTCGGCAAGGTCCGCACACCAGACTTTTGATCGGAGTTAATTTAAATGACTATACAGAGAAGGTAAGATTCAACCTTGAGCCTTATCTTTATTCTGGTGGATCATTGCTTCGCTATCGCCAGTTTGGCGCTTCAGTTCATTCAGATTTGATCAAGGCCTCAAACTTTGACGAGATAATGCTAAAGGCTGGGGAAACCGTCATCTATAAATTTGCGGATTCACCGGCGCGCATACCGCCAGCTGTGAAGATTCTTTCGCCTGTTGCCGATGCGGTGCTTACAGGTCGCGTCAATATTGCGCTCGACGTACATGCCCTCTCGGGGGTTTCGAAAATTGAATACCTGGTTGAGAATGATAAATTTTCGGAAGAGGGCGGTGAGGCACTTCAAGCCACCCTCGATACGTCTACCGTTCAACCAGACCAGTGGCGTGCCCTTATTGTTCGGGTGACCGACAACGCAGGTCACGTGAATCAGGCTCGTATCGGATTTAAACGGATTCAACCAAAAATTTCTGCCCAGTGGATTGTCGATAATCAGGATTCTGGGTATTCGGAACACGGTCAGGGCAGTGCCTTTGGGCCTGGGCTTACCACGTGGGACGTCTTTCATGCTTATCTCAGTAACTTTCGGTTCATCAGCTATGGAAACGGTGCCAGCAAAAACAATTATGCGCAGTGGGAATTACCAAATTTGTCTCAGGATACCTATAAAGTATATGCCACGTTTGGAGAGACTTGGGGAAGCCGCAAGGCAACTTATGAAGTCTTCGATGGCGATACATCCCTTGCGATCGTTGAAGTCAATCAGGTCATGAATGGATGGTTAAAAACCTGGGATCCGGTCAACAAAGCTCAAGGCTGGGAGCCGCTGGGTAACTTTCCAGTCAAGTCTGGAACGCTTCGGGTGCGGCTCTATCAGCCACTCGTCTTTCCTGACAAGTTAAATGCAGATGCGGTTCTCGTACGACTTGAAAAACCATGACACGAAGGCTGATTAGGTAAATCTATTATTTCGTTAAGGGGACTTGAGCTCATGTATAGTTTTAGGTTTTTTTTATCGTCTATTTTTGCCGTTATGCTGGTCGCGGGATGCGAGGATGCTAAGAAATGCTCCGATTGCGAAAAAGGAGTTACTGGTGACGGTCCGCAGCTAAAAACTGTGCCGCCAAATGATTTAGGGATTAGCGAAGAGTTGATGGCATCTCTTGATGTTCCAGTCAAAACTGAAATTGCAGAGTCATCTATCTCCCAACTTTCCGAGGAAGCCCCTCAGTCTGGGACCGGCGTTCCTGTTCCCCAAACCGCGTTGGATCTGACATCAACTCAGGTAAAATATCCGACCAAGTGGTCAGTGGCTCTGCGCGATACCTGTAAGTATGTCGATGTTCCGGAAGGTGCAGAAAATGTCGTTTATTATGAGCCAAAAGTCAGCGGGTTCAAGTCGTCACTTGAGATCATCACCGCGTATCTAGAAAGTTGGCGGACGTCCAGTCCTGCAATGAAAGTTAATACGGGAAGTATTTATGCGACTGAACGGAAGAATTCAGTCAGCCGTAAGCGCGTCTTTGCAAAGACGCCATCCACTCGGGGATTCTACTGGCGGCTGCAATCGCAAAATGACGGCGTCCAGACACAGGTGAATAGTTTTATCACAAATGTTTGCGAGGTTTTTGTGAGAAGTTTGGCCGTGCCCGTGAATACTACCGCTGATTTTGCATGGTCTTACATGCCGCTTGGGGTTTGCCGCTATGATTTTTCCGGTCAGCGCGTATTCTCTGGTGTGGGGGATCTGTCATGTAACTTCGGTGAATTTTCGAGCAATGATGCGCCGAATGCTCCGCATCCTTAAGTCATTTGGAAATAGTCCGAATGCCTGAGCCGATTAGTGTGCGCCCTGGTTGGGAACCGATAGCGTCGACATAGTAGGCATAGGGGTTGATAAGAGAATCTGCGACGTTCCAGGTCGAACGGAGCGGATCTGAGAAAGCATTTAGAGAGGAGTTCAGATACGATCCAGTTGCAGACATGAGGCCTCCACTGAAATCTGGGCGCGTTCGGGCTTCGTAAACTTCGCTGTCGACCGGCCCTAATTCAAACCAGCCTCTGCCCCCCAGGAACTGCGGGCGCAACCCAACGAACCCGGCCATTTCAATCGTGGCGTTTAACGGCGCCGCCAAGAGGAGGCCGCCCTTTCCGTTCTTTGCAAAATTCCTTAATGTAAGGGCCTGGCCCGACCAGGCGGTCATGGCTAGTGTGCTTGTGGCCTGAGAGCCCATGAAGCCAGAGAGGCTTTGCCAGTTCACGTCACCACCAGACAACTGGCCTCCTAGGTAGCGCCCTGCGACATCTCCGATCAGACCAGAACCGTAGCCAACCCCGAATTGCTTTGACGTTTTAATAGTCTGAAGGGCCCCTTCGCCGAACCTACGGTCGAAGCGCCTTTCCACGTTTTGGGCATATACGGTGCCTCCCGCGAGGTAGCGCTCTTTCTTGGTGAGCGCCATTCGCTGCCCTAGGGTCGACAACTCGCTGCGCTGTTTTTGCAGCATGGGCAGATACATATGAACGTACCTTTCCGCAAAGGTTTTAGCCCTGCTATTTTTAAGGTTCAGCCCTACGACGGAAATCTGGTCGCCTGGATCAGCGTATACAACCACGCCAATGATGTGCTCCTTGTCAATTCCCCGATCGGAAATTATGCCGGGGCGGCCGTCGAAGACGACCACATAAGGGCCATGCGACGCTTCTACCCATCCGGTACGGGTCCAAGGATATCCCCGGTAACCCTCCCTTAAGATGCCTTCCACGTTCCAAAGGGTTTCTGTGGCATGGAAATCGAATAGACCAAAATTAAATGGTTGTCGGCCTAGCGAAGGAGCACTGATGCGCGTTCCATCTGGCAATTTCGGGCCATTTGCTTTATGTCGCCGGGCCTGCTCTTTGCTCATATAATACTCGAGATACTCTGCTTGTCTTTCTGCCTCCCTAACGATCCCGCGCGGGTCAATACCCTCCCCAGGATTCACTGCACGCGCATCGTCGGAGACTACACTCGTGGCCACCAAACCGACAACAGACCAGAGGAGTGCGAGCAAATGACTGCGGATGAAAATATTTGTGAGGCTCATACCGCCTGTTCCTTACGGTTGAATTGTGGCGTCTCTGCATCCCGTGGCGGCTGACTCAAGAGCGATGATGTCAGGATGACACCACCAAGTCAATCGATGGAGGTGACGGTCTATGTAGCGCATCATGAGACTGGATGCCGTATTGACGTCTGGCCAGGGTGTCGCATAACGTATTCCACGTAAATCATGAAAATATTTTCGATCGAATGCCTGGAGTCGCCATTATGTACCAACACAGAATCTTTCTTGTTGCCTTTCTTGTGCTGATTGCAGGCTGTCGCCAACGCCGGGGTACTCGCAGTTGGTCTGGTGAAGGCATCGAAAGCTCGCTGTCCGAAGTAAAGGGGCAAGCATCCTTTGCGTTGAGTCCTGATGGACTCTCTTCTCCAGGAACATGCAGTAAATCGGGGGCTGCTAGGCTTCGCCCCTCTGACACCTTTGGCAACTGGTCGCCGTCAAATGGGGATTACACGCTGTCCGTCGAGGTGCATCCTCTCATCACCTATTATTATCACGTTACCAATCCGGCATACGGCAGTGGATATTTGGGAGATCAGCTGATGTTGCCGTATGTTTGGCAGTCTAATTATGACGTGGAAATTGCGAAAAATAGCGACGGTACCTACGACATCATCTCCCCGTCGCGTCAATCCCTTAAGTTTCTTTCTGTCGGCGGTGTGTTGAAAGCACAAGATGGTAGCAGGGATTATCTTGTTCAAAACGATCCATCCACCATCGTTGTATATCATCGAGATGAAGTCGGCTCCTACGACACCTATAAACTTGTAAATTATCGAGTCCAAGCTTTTCAGGGTAAATCAAATAGTAGGTCCCCAGGCACGGACGCATGTGTGATGTCTCCAGCGCCAGCAAACCCGCCAAAGACATGCAGAAATTATAGTTTTCCTAGATTTCTTTATCAGTCAACAACATATGCAACTGACCAGTCAAAATCCATATCTCTCACCAGAAATGCATTTGGCTACGTTGAAACAATCCAAAACGTAAACAACAAAACAATTCTGAAGATCACCTACAATTCCAATGGCGGCATGGCAATTCTTCCGACGATAATTCAAGATGCTAGCGAAATACCATCTAATTACCAAAATACGCGGCTTGCATGGAACTTTGCTAACATCGCACCTCTTCTGACGCAGGTCACTTATAAAAATGAGATTGGCGATGATAGCCACCTCAATTTTTCCTATGACAGTTACCTGGGTCTAACATCCATGAGTAGTGATGAGCCAGGAAACGTCTCCACTACCAAATTCACACCGACTAACATGAACTCAACTGACGCTACTTTCATGTCTATTGCGCAGGTGAAAACGGGTACTTTCACAACTAAATTTCTCTACAATAAATATATTAAGAATGGGTCTATTCAAGCATACACTGTTGATATCCAAAGATTCGTGATTGATTCACCTACGCCCAATACAACCGAGCGGCTTGTTCTTGATCCCACGACCTGCAAAATTGTGGAATACATTGATCCTACCGGCAAGGGCGTACTTTACACGCGCAATGATCAAGATCCTGAACTTGTAGACATCGTGTCGAATGAATTTGATAAGATTGAGGACCAATCAAGAGTGGTGCGACGCGGCGCTGGTGACCCTATTCAAGCCCTTGACATCGTGGCGATACAGTCTGCCATGAAAGGATCACAAAAGTTTCATACGGATGAGTCCTACGTCGTGGACGCTGCATCAGGGCTCACCACTGAAATAAGACCACTAGATGATCCAGCATTTGCAACAGTGATCGAGTATGATGATATGTCAGAATTTCCAAAGTTCGGTTCGCGGGTGACAAATATAAGTCAAAAGCAAGGCGGCCAAGTATGGGGCTGGTCAGGGTTTGTTTATGACAAACAAGCGCCATTTAGGTTGCGCGCCATCAACCAAGATGGCATCACGAAAGTTACCTATGATTATGGCAAGCCGAGTTCTCAAAATATACCGTTGCAGTTGACAACCACCTATCCAACCAGCCCTCTTGCCTCACCTCAAGTCACAGAGGCGGATGAATTTGGTGATTGGACAAGCTATGACACGATCGGCGGCATCAAAGTGACGCGGGATATTAACGCTCAATTGCGACGAGTTGAGAAAGTCACAGGTGTTAGCGTCTTGAAGCCCACCTATAACGGAGCCAATCCATGGACCATAGATCGGCTTGAGCAGGGCAATGAGGACTTGGTCATTGAGCGTCCAGATGCTCTTACCACCACTTTGAAATATCGTGGCATGAAGACTGATTCCACTGCGAAACCTGCGGCGAGAACGTCCGTCGTCAAGCCTAACGGGCTGATGGATAGTTCGTCGGTAGAGGGTCTTCCCCTGATTTCTAATTTCTTCTATCAATCTCAACCCTAATGCGGCCGGAGCATCCTATGAAATCGCGAACAATGAATTTTAGCGTTGCCTTGGCCTTAGGTCTATGGGTGATCTCATCGATGGCGCAAGCCCAAGAGTGGTACTGCAACAGTTCGGCTTCGACTTTGTGGAATACGTCTGCCAAGCCACAACGCTACCAGGACTTTCTTTCCTATCCAAAGCACTCTTACGGTATGTTCGGTTCTCCACCGAACCCAACTGATTGGTGGGCTGTTGATGGCGTGAGCCTGCCTAGACAGAAGTGGGTGGACAATCCTGCTGGGTACTCGAGTGTCCAAGAGATGCTGTTAGCGCAGGCATCGTCGCCAGAGTCAGGTCTTGTGGATGGATGCGGTCATTCGCATATCCCCATAGACTTCGGTGGTGTGACGGCGTTTGTTACGAGCAAACTAAAAAATTTAGCCTCGCCCTATGGTGGTTACGGTGTTTATGCTCCGTTTGATGTTAGGTTTCAATATTATGCTGGCCGTTATTATCTCAATGCGGAAGGTTCATATGTTTACCAGCAGTCCCTTGTAACCCTTGCGGGTGGGGTCCCATCTGAGACATTTTACTTTACAAAAAATGATAACCAGACAAGCGCTCCGACTAATCCAAAGCATCCGGAAAGAATCTACTCCAGTGCTGGCAATGGTCGTTACGTCTTGCCGGAGGAATCATCGAATGCAAAAAACTGCAAACTCAAGGTCAGAGATGATTGGGGGACTGTAATCGCAGCATCTTGTCATGATGATTCCACGCAGGATTTTAGGACTACGGCGACCCTGGATAACCCTGTGGATAAAGTCTATCAATATTTTCTCGATTCTGTGACTACGCCCGATGGTAAGAAAACTGTCTACACCTACGTCGCGGGTCAAGACTATTTGTCCTCGATTGTGACAACTAGCTCCGCAGGCAGCCCCGTGTCGACCGTTAGGTTTGAGTATGATGGCGTATATCGCGATGCTCGGGTTGTGAAAGTAACATATCGCGATGATATCGTGGGTGCGGAAAAGCAAACTGTGATGGGTTATGTCAATGGCTCAGTCACCAGTATTAATTCTGATTTTGGCAAGGTCCAATTTTCCTACGATTCCAAAGGGAGAATGCAGTCGATTTATACCGCTAATGCGGGCACATCTTATGCGGTTGGTGGTCTAAAATTGGGGTATAACATCAAAGATCAGGTGACTAGCATTACCGGGCCGACGACCGTCAGTGGTGTACCCTCGCAACTCAACTTTGAATACGCTCAAATAAGTCATTGGCGATCTAGGGACCCAGAGAATACGATTGTTACAACAGAGGTCTTAACTGGGCACAAAAGCTACGTGACATCATGGTTTCAAAGCATAAAAGTTGTCCCCACCCCAGATGTGGCAGGAGGAAAGGGTGTTAAGGGTGTTTTTGGAACAATCCCAACCGGCGAAATCCAACCATATTGCAACAATTTAAATCATGATTTTTGTATTACTCGATGGGATGACACCGGGGCAGGCTCTTATGTTGATATCAACTATGCAAATCAAAACGGTGATTTTTGGGATGCTCTTGTTTTAGCTGAGGTGGGCGATAATAACGGTAATAAGCGTAAACGGTCCAGTTCGGGAGATGATTATGGTGGACTCCATAGATTTTTCACGACAAATGAATCTGTATCCGGTCCAAATCTGCCAGAAAAACTTCTTTGGTACACAACCCCCATCAATGCGGCGGACGGCAAAGTTTATCTGGATGAGTTTTATACCCGTGACATGTTGACTGGAACAGCTGTTATTTCAGCATATGATGATCATGGGATTAGAGCATGTAATTATACTTTCCCTGACCCTACGAGTTATAGTTATGCTGCCGGAGCGCCATTCAACCCGGGTCATTGTGTGGACTTAGTGACCAGTAGCTATCAGCCGACGATCAAAGATGTGTGTATGCAGGTTGCAGACGGCCGCTGTGCAAAGGAGGCTTCATACAAAGGAGGCAAAACCCCCGACGGAGCTAGTTACCCACCCTATATATCCACATACCAGCATGATGCAAAATATCCTTGGTTAGATGCGTCTATTGTCAATCCTGCGGGTGCCGTTGTTGTAGAACGTTCAGGAAGCGCAGCGAAACTCTCCGCTTATCAAGGGAACAGGCTTGTTTCTCAAACCAATACAGAATTTGATTTGTTTGGGATCACAAAAATGGTGCATCAGCCTTTCGGTAGCGATGGCAATGGTGCGGAATACATTCAGTCATCATTGGCTCGTGATTCTGCTGGCGTTATGACTGGCGCACTGTCGCCCACAGGTGATGTCTGGTCGTTTGCCAAAAATCCTGTTTTGGGGGCGGTCAGTGGAGCAACTATGCAGCCATTTGGCAGTCAGAATGCGAACTTTAGCTCTGCCGCCGTGCTGAACTCTCTAGGGATTCCTCAATCCATCACCTCCAGCGCAGGCCAGTCTACGACGACTACGGCATCAGTTGGCTTTGATATTTACAATCCAGGCCTCGCACAAAATGCGCCGATTCGCCCAAAAGACTTATGTGATCCGTCGTCTGTGACAGAGGCTGCGAAATGTAGCGGTGATCATCGACTGATTTGTGGTGACGCTACCATCCCGCTGGCGCAGGGAGAAGTAGGGCCTATGATGAGGCGGTGGACCTATAGCGACACGAACTGCGCGAAGCCCTGCTTTACCGATCCCTATAGCGGCGCCGTAGTAAATCCTGAGAACTGCGGCAAATGTGTCATGGACTATACTTTAAAAGGGATGGCGCTGCCGGTAGGTCTCACTGCGGGAGCTCCCAAGCATCAAGATATTGCATTCCCAGTTTGCCTTTCATTCGTGAAAGGCCCCCAAAGTAATTGCTGTAGTTACGATTACTGTTCGTTTTCAGGACGATCATCGCTAAATCAAGAAGCGCAAAATACATACGACGGGAGATATCGTTGTGAGTTGATTGCGGGTAAGTCGACACAACCAAGCTGCAGTGTGACAAGTGGCGACTATTGTGCCGATCCAGCGCCAGAAGCGGAGTGGCCGGCTGCGTGTACAAGCTTGTGCGAGGCTACGTCCGGTGGTGGCACAACAGGTGGCACAACAGGTGGCACAACAGGTGGCACAACAGGTGGCACAACAGGTGGCACAACAGGTGGCACAACAGGTGGCACAACAGGTGGCACAACAGGTGGCACAACAGGGGTGAGAAATTGTACCGGTATACGTATTCCAATTGATGGTGGTCCTATTTCCATAGTTCCAAATGGGACACAGTGTCCCCCAACAGGTGGTCCAGCGGTGTTGCCATAAGTTTTTTTTGCGACTGGTTATGGCGTGCCAGGTTAAGTAGAACGTAACCGATCCATCATCCACAGGGTCGCCGGGTGACTTACCGCGCGGCAATCCTTGCCGGGATCCCCGTTCAAAAGTAAGCGCTCCATGATCGACATCTTCCGCGCCGCTTGATTTCCGTCCAAGATCTCCCCTTCATAAATCATGAAGGGGATTTTTATGAACTCGACATCACACCAGGCATCGACTCGTTGGCGGGAATACATCGAGGAACAGTAAGCGATCCATCATCCACAGGGTCGCCGGGTGACTTACCGCGCGGCAATCCTTGCCGGGATCCCCGTTCAAAAAACCCTGATAAATACACGATCAGAATGTCCGCAAATCTGCATGAAAAAGGCCGGCATCTTTTGCCGGCCACACAGTTCAAAAATCAGTTGTTTTTTGAAGATCAGATCTGAGGAATTTTTTTAAATTCCCAAGGAAGGAGCGCCGCGATTTCCTCGTCGGAGATCGCCTTCGGTAATTCCGTGAAGACATGCTTCA
>CAMDHM010000011.1 GCA_945898195.1 Pseudobacteriovorax antillogorgiicola
CCCTGAACCACAGCTGCGCCATGGTGCGCGACAACGTGAAATGCCTGTCGCGGCGGACGTGGTGCACGACCAAGCGCGTGGACCGACTGCAGTGCCGCCTAGATCTCTACGTCGGCGCACATAATGTGATGATCGATCTGAAACGGGAAAGCGCGGCGCGGGCGCGATTCAAGGGACAAAGGCAAGGGGCCCAGAAAGTCTGGGCCCTCGGGGTGCTCGCGATTACGGCGCCAGGCGCAGCCATGTAGAGCAGTTTAAAATTTTCACTTCTTTTCGACTTTAGTGAGCAAATAATCGATGAATGGCATCTGCGGCTGCCCGCCGATGTACCAGCGCTTATAGTAAAAGTAATTGCGCATGATCAACTTCACGTAACTTCTTGTTTCCTGGTATGGAATTCGTTCAACAGCAATAAGCGGGTCATCAAAAGAGATTTGCCGTGACCATTTTTCTGCGGCTGTGGGGCTCGCATTGTACGCTGCGAGCATCAAAATCGGGCTTTTATACGTCGCAAGCAAACGGAAGACATGATGCACACCCAGAGCGACATTCAACTCAGGGTCCGACAAATTTCCCCGCTCATGAATTGCACGACTGAATTTCACCCGTTTCTCGTTAGAGATGTAACCCTTAGACAGCTTCGACATCTCAATTCGTGCCGTCGCCGGCATTAATTGCATCAGACCAGAAGCCCCAACTGGCGACTGTGCCTTAGGATTAAATACACTCTCCTGACGGATAAGAGCGAAAATGAAATCTGGATCCATCCGCAGGCGTTTCGAATAATCAAAGACAAGGTTATCGTGCTCACGAGGAAAAAATATCCGTTCAAAGCCAAGGGGTAACGAATTTCTGTAGGAACGAGGAAGCGAATCCATCAGGCGGATGGCATCCAACCATTCCTTGCCAGCATAAAGAGCCAGAGCCCGCGCCGCAACCTGATCGGCATCAGACGGGTCTTGGTTGACCTCGCGCAACTCACACACCGCATCGGAGGGCATCCCAAGACGAAAGAGCGCCGCCACTCGCGCCATGTTGGCTTGATCCTCTCCGGCATAGGGCGCGGTCAGAAAATCCGGCGTAAACCGCGGGACTCGCGAGGGTTCAAGGACGATCTTCTTACCGGTCGACTTCTCATAGAGAATATGGCCCAAAACGCCGTAATAGGTTGAATAATATTCGGTCGCAAGCCGACGCCACGCATGGACTGCCAGATCTTGACGATTCGTGGCTGCATGCACCCGCCCCTGCCAGAATAGGGCGAAGCTGCTTATTGACGAAGATCGTTTTTCTGGTGCTAGCTTATCCTGATACGCAATGGCAATCGCCAGTGCACCAAGCGCATCACTGAACTCTCGGTCCTCAAACTGGGACAAGACGAGGGTGCTCAGGGCAATTTCGAAATTTTCATCACCAGGATTCCGCGCAACAAAATCTGCAAATAGCCCTTTGGCTTCCTTGCGTTCCTTGTTGTCGTCCAATATGCGCCCCAGAAGAAATTCGCTGCGTAAAACTAAATCATCAGATTTTTCCGCCCTCGCCTCGGCAAGAACCTGGCGCGCGTAGCCTTTCGCTTCTTCCATTTGATCTGCATTCCAAAGCACCGATGCCATCCGGATTAAAACCGCTGCTTTGCCTGGAAAACCAAAAACCTTTTCAAATTTCGGCATAACTCCGGTCCAAAAGGACAACGACTGACCAACGCCTTTGCGTCGCAAACAGCGTCCCACTGCATTCCCTGTTTGAATCATGTCATCTAGAAGTGGACCTGTTTTTTTCGCGCCGAAGAGGGAATTTTCAGCGTTCAGCGCATCGATCAGAAATTTTTCACCCTCTTTGCAACTTCCTGCCTTGCTCTCCTCGCGGGACTTTGCCAGAGGCTTCATCGACTTCGCACCAGCCACGCCCTCGAGCAGCCCGCTGATCCACGAATGTTTACTGACCATTGCCTCAATTTCAGGAACCACCGCGGTAACTGACGTTTTGAGAAGCGGGCGCCTTTGGCTAGATAAATTTGAGAAAAAAATGTCGTAAGATTGCTTGCGAAACGGTAACGACCGATAGTCCTTAATTGCACTGAAAGTACGGATAAGTTCATCATCCGGCATGGCATCAAGGTGATCTTTTGAGATCGACTTTAAAAAAATCTTGCGCGCTGGACAGCTTCGCGGAGCCACCTTTACGATCGACGCCTCAATACCAGATATCGCCGATTCCGGGAGCGTGCTGCGAGTCACAAGGGCCTGCATCACATAGGGCACCAAGGGATGAACCGCGCGCGATTCTTTTTTCGCCAGGCTCAACTCCTGATCCAAGGCCTCATTCATGTCCTTCAATCTTGTCCCACGCAAGATAGGCTGACCACGAAGAGAATCAACATAGACCTTCGTGAAACGATCCGATTTTTCCATGAGCTGTTGGTATTTTTGTTCCTCCAAAAGAGGAATGCTCAATTGATCGACATGCCCTGAAAACCAAATTTTCAGATCTGCATCGACTTGGGGACCAAGCCGTCCATCTGGTTGGGGAGGATAATGCTCAGGGAGAACAGCGGCAGCCGTCCCAAAGGAAACTCCGATACACAACAAGAAGGTCGCCGACCAAAAGGCCGTTTTGACATGCACGAATCGACTCCCGCTCAGCGATGTAGATCAGTCCGCCTCAGTGGCGCAACTTCGCCCATCGTAGCACATCCTCCGGAGGTCGTCGGCAAGGCAAGTTGGGGCTGAAGGGCAAGGACCCGAATCTGTAGCGTCTCAGATTCGGCCAAAAGATCCTTGAGTAGCGGTTCAAAACGATTCAGCATTATCTTTGCGCAGGCTTTCCAGTCTGACTGGCTACGGGCCAAATTAAATGCGCTCAGGTTTTGCCCCATCAATCGTCCGATTCCAGCCACAGCAGCGGAATCAACTAATTTCGCAGCGGTTACATCCAGCAAAAGATCGTGAACGTGCCCGATCAGATCGACGACCAACGTCACATCATCGTTCAGCGCCGACAATTCCGAAAGTTTCTCGCCAGGCTTCGATTGCCAGGCATGCACTGCCATGCCTTTGAGCGACCCAAGAATAGCCGAACACAGCGAATGAACTGTATCCAGTGTCTGGGTCGCCAGGGTTGTGGGAGAATCCATCTGGATTTCCAGGCGGGACTTATCGGTAAATTCCAGCAATTCTTTTTTGCGCGGAAGAACACCGCCTTCATATTCGATCACATCCCGATCAAGCGTGACCCTCGTGATAAAGCTACCTGTCGGCACCAGGGTCGATTCAACCCAGGCCAATGCCTGGGCCAAGGTCAACACCGGGACGGGGACCGGAACATGCCGATTGTTGAGCAAGATCTTCTTAAGCATCCAGGCAACCTACTTGCGCATAAAATTGACCGCACGAGAATTTTGACTATTAACCTGACCGATGCCTCCCTGATTTTCAGAATGATGGCTGGCGATTTCAGATGCCAGAGCCAGCGCACGCTCATCCTGGGGATTGACCTGCAAAATCTTTTGAACAGCGGCCCTCGCCTCGGTAAATTTCCCGCCCTTAAAGTAAGCACCTGAAAGAGCATAGAGCATGTTGAAATCGAGTGGGTGCAATTCCAGATACCGATTTAGTGCATTCTCGATCGCCGTGAATTCGTTTCGCTCGTATGAAAGTTTGATCAGCGAAAATATCGCAGCCGTGTTGTTTGGATTCAGCTCAAGGGACTTCGTGATCCATTTAGTAGCCTCTAACAACTCACCCATGCCGTGAAAAGCAAGGCCAAGGCCTAGATTTGGCATTTCATCATCAGGCGATAGGCTGACCGCCTTCTGAAAGTTGATCACCGCTAAATCATAACTATTTTTGAGCAGTGCAACCGTACCAAGACCAATGAACCCCTTGGCGCAGAATGGGTCCAACATAGTTGCCTTAATGTATGCCGCCTTACCTGACTCGCCGTCGCCAAGTTTAGTAAAGGAATCTCCGATCAGACGATGCAGGGTCGCCTCATGGTGAGCTGGAACTCCCTGTTTCCGCAGCATTTCTTCGATCAAACTAATCGCCACCAGATACTGCTTTGATTGAACTTTCGTTTCGATGTCGTCGATCTGAGCATCAATTGTACCCACACGCACAGCCTGCGAGATGTTGGTGATGTCCCGGAAGACCTGCCCCATCTCTTCGCCGACCTTTTCCTTGCTGTGAATCTTGCTTGCGACGTCCTGATTCTTCTTTACGATATCGTTCGTAATTGCGCGGGCGGAAGATGCCTTCTGGATTCCCTCTGCAAGACTGAAAGGAGACCCAGAGCAAAAATCGATCCGATGCTTACCAATGTACTCTTCAACCATGGGTGAACGACTCGCAATCACTGGAATCCCAAGGGTCATCGCGGTCATCAACCGATACGGGTCGCCCTCAAGTCGGTCACGGTTTGAAATGCATGAAATGAACAATGCGTCGGTTGCCTGAAGGACTGTGTTGATACCGTCCCGCTCCGGGGCCACGTAGATAGCACGTTGATCAATTCCGAGCTGCACCAGCCGGTGGCGCAACTCTGTGGCAAAGCTACCAATCCCACAAAATACCAGGCGCAACCGGCGAGCCAGGCTGGCATCTGCGTCAATTGCGATGCGCACAGCATGGGCTAAATCATAGAGCCCCTCTTCCCACTCAACTTGCCCCATGTGGGTGATTACATATTCGCTTTCGGCGAGGCCCAAACGGGACAAGGCTTCTGCACGAGTTTTCGCAGACCGCTCCACCCGCGACTCAACCCAAGGGCGCATCGTGAAGATACGAGAATCGTCAATGCCCTCGAGAAGAAGGGCCTGTCTAGCCGCTGAAGTTTGAACGATGAATGCGTCGGCGACATTGGCAACTTCGTTGCGAATCGCCCGAATCTGATGAACATCAGCGCCTGGGAATGGGACGAGATTATCCACCCACGCTACAAGATGGAAGTGCCTGCGCCACTTAGCTTTTACGGCTTGATAGGCGTAAAGGCCTAAGCGCTCCTTGATCACCACAACATCAAAATTGACCAAAACATTTTCCAGGCCCGGAAGATATCCTGGATTGTCGTCGTAATCCTTTAGGGCAATGCACTCTAGATCCTGAAACCAACTCGTTTGGGTCAAATAACCGCAGATGGATTCCGATGCCACGACCTTTATTTCGTATTGATCACGGAGAAGCATAAATTGGTCGATTTCCTCGACCGTTGGAAGATTTCCGTACACCAAGGCTAACTTTGGCCGACTGGTTTGCTGGGAATTCATTACTTTATCTCCTTCAAATGACCAAAAACAAATCGCTATTGGACTCAAAAAACCAACGCTTAAATGCCTTGCTCAACGACAGAACGAGCCGGATGCCCGGACCTGTATTTTCCAATATTTTTACGGCTTACTATGTCTCCCATCTGTTCGCAGAGGTTGGCATGCTCTTTCAGCAGGGCATCTTGAACCGCCAAATCGATGGCAATTGCTGCCAAGCCAAGACGCCCCACGTGGTCGGAAACCTCTTTCGAATAGCCATTCTGCAATGCCCGGGCATCGATAACACGAAAGTTATGTAGCACGGCCTTTCGACGGTCCAAGGCTGCGGCCGCCTCTTCAAAAAGGCCCTTTCCGAGCATCTCTATGCCCTTATCGCCAAGGCTTACGTAAACCGACAACGCATGAACGGCAGCATTGCCGAGCGAATTGGCCGACTCATCTATGGGATATTTTGAGTTCATCTACTTAGATTTTACGCACCAGAGGGGCGCTGTGTCAAAATTCTTAGGCAGGCGTGTCATCTAAAATCTGGGATTAAATGGGGTGTGTCGCTGGCTGAGAAATCGGCCCTTTGACCTGAAGGCGAAGCTCACCATTTTTGGCAGCTCCCCCAGAAAATGCGTCCAACAAAAACCCAAACTTCTCGCCAAGTGATTTTTGCAGCTTTACCAAAAGTTCAAGCTGTAATTGGCTGGTCGGAAAAGGCGACTTAACGGCAATGGACCCACCCGCGGATAACGTTAACTCGTCGGATTCGAACCCAGAGCCTTTTTCCAGATTAAGCAGGCCATTCGTCAAGGAACCCTGAAACCCCGCCTTCGTGAATTTCTGATCTGGTAACCCAAGAGATGGATCACTCAATTTCAACGTGGCATCTATGAATTTCAACTTAATGCTGCCCGAAGAATCCTGCGGCGACGATGAATCAACAGCAAGGTCCATCGACCCGTCAAGTTTGCCTGAAAAACCAACCCCCTGAAGCACTGGCCCCACCAGCGGGTTCACATCAGCACCGGTAGCCAGCGCCGAAAAAATAAAGGCCGTAAGTTCATCCACGCGAAATTTCTGTGAGTCCAGTTCGATTTGACTAGGAATTGGATCCTTGCCGCTCACAATTCCACTCAACGGAAATGCCAGAAAAATAGACATCGACGATAGATCTGGATTTTCAATATAAACATTCGCCGCCAATTTACCGGCCAGGAGGTACAAAGGGTTCATCCGCACTGATAGCCGATTGAACTTCAGGGTTTTCGCCTTCGCCCCCCGCCCCGTCACCGACAAGCCAGTGGCCTGCATCCCCGCGGGAAGCTTGGCCCCAAAATCATCCATACTTATCGCCAGCCCGGTTACCCGTGAGAGTCCATTTGAAATCGACTCCTTAAGAATCTCATAGGGAAACGTGATCAGCAGGAAGAAAACAAAGCTAACACTGAAGATGGCGATAATCCCGGTTCTGCCGCTCACCCTATTAAGCAAATTTGTCATCTCACCCACCGACCTGGTAGCCGCGAGCCGTTAATTTTGTATCGAAGTAAAGCCGATTGCCGAATCGTCCGCGAATCTCAAGGTCCTGGACGCGGATATAATTACCGGCCTTCTCGATTTCGATCAAAAAATTAAGAACTTTTGGAATCGATGAATTATTGATTCTAATATCTTTGACCTTTACTTCCTGCATCTTCGATCCCAATGGGTTGTCGGCTTCCAAAGGATTTTTCTGAACATTTAGCCCCTCAATCTGGACTAAAGTATCCCGAGCGACCTTTTCAAAAAAGGGTTTGACCTGAAGCTCTCCCGTCTTCTTCTGAACCTGTTCCACAACCCTCTGAAATCTGGCGTCCTCAATTGAATATTCAGCCTTAAGTTCTTGAAGCTCGTGCAGCGCAGCAAAAGCCTCGTTCAACTCCGCCTTCAAGCGATTAACCTGTGAAAAATAAATCGCAAAGGCCACAATAATCACAAAACCAATCCCACCTGCAACCCCAGCAAGAACCCCGACCCGCTCCTTTGGTTGCAGCTTATAAAAGCTGTCCATCAAGAAATCGAGGCGTTCGTTGTTCGGACCGAAAGCCCGGATCCGAAACTGGTCAATAACCTGATTCAACCGGTCGCGAAGGATTTCAATGTACTTTTGAATTTCATTCATAGCGGTTTGCCCTGACCGCCCGGACTAGTCGGCGATGTTGGAGAACTTTGTGGTTTGACCGACTTGCTCGCAGTCTGGGTCGACACACCCTCCCCGGAGTAATTAAGAGCAATAGTGAATTCGATTATCTTCCCGTCCGTACCTGGCTTTGGTCCACTTTGTTTTTCTTCTATCTCATGAAACGCCGTCACGGTCTTTAGGGACTCAATGACCGCTGCGACTGAAGCATAGCCATCGGTCTCACCCTTGACTTTGACCTTGCCACCGCCGTCTGAACTCAAAACAAAATCAAAGGTGGTGACATCGACTTTTACCGTCTTAGGAATCCGTTCGCTCACAAGCCTCAGCGCCATCAAGGCCGGCGTTGTTGAGTTCTCCCGAACAAAGCTGTCGACCGCATTACGACGTGCGGCTGTCTCTTTTTTTGCAAGTGTCTTGAAATCAGTCCGAACCTTGGACAAACTTACGTTTTCCGTCTTCATTTTGCGCTTTAGATCAGGAAACTGCGCGGCAATTTCTTTGATGTAGAGTTGCTGCAATTGGCTGATCTGCCGATTATAAAAAATCGACTTTATCGCAAAGCTTCCAAGTAAAAGCAGCACGGCAAACGCGACCGCCTTGCTGGCAAGCCCAGCGGCCTTTAAAAGGGACTCGTAATTTTGGACATAGGCAAACTCGCCACGACGCAGGTTGATTGTACTTAACTTCTTGGAAGTCCCCACGGACCGCATGCCGATGGCAACAGCCTGAGGTATAATCGCCGAATGACTCTGCAACGCTGGATTCATTCGCAATTCAGTCACACCAAGATCCAGGCGCGTAACTTCCATCTCAAGTCTATTGGCCAGGTATTGATCCAGATTAGCGATTTTCGAGGTCCCGCCGGAAATCATGAGACGTGCGACAGGAGATTTTTCGTAGGTCTTAAAGGCATAAAGAGTGCGGCCAAGCTCCTTGACCAACGAGTTAATCCCAAGGGTCATTCGCTCTGCGGCGCGGCGCTCAATCCCGGTCAAACCCGATGCTGGATCGGCTTCAAAATCAAGCCGTGACGTGGCATGTTTGATTTCCTGAGCCTGCAAATAAGGAACTTCCAAATCACGGGCGAGAAACTCCGTTAAAAATTTTCCGCCCATGTTAATCGACCGGAACATCCGTAAAACATCGCCTTGAATCAGGCATAAACTGGTTTTTTCATGACCGATGTCGACGAGCCCAACAACTTCATTCGGATTCAACTTAAGATGTGGGCCTAAATTGTAGAATGAAAGGCTGTCGACATCAACTAATTTTGGATCAATTTTGATTTTCTGAAGGTGTTCCAAAAAGGTTTTCAGGAAAATCTTTTTAGTAAGAACAATCAGCGCTAAAGTCTTCGAATCTGCAGTGCCCAAGATTTGATGATCAATGATCATCTCATCCAGATTAAAGGGAACGACATCCTCAACTTCCGAAAAAACAGCCGCTTGGATTTTCCGTGGATCTGAGAAGTTAAATGACAAAATGCGGCTTGATATGTACTGACCTGGCATCGCTGTAATGATGCGGTCGGCATCGAGGGCATTCTCGCGAAACATCTGTTCCATACAAGAGGGAATAACAATGTCGGGATCGACATCCTCTCGCACTGGTATAATGGTCTCGTAAAAGTTGGCAATCTCGTACGACTTAAAGGTGTTGATGATCTCAACGGCCTTTATCGAATAGCTGCCAATGTCGAGCCCAATGATCTTTTGCATGAACGATTATCCCGAATGGCTATCCCGGCGAAATTGCAGTCAGATTCTATTGTCGCCCGGGGCCTTTTGATGTGTCAATGATCACAAGAAGCGCCAGTAGAGAATCCGGTAGGCAGCGCGGCTCGCAAGGTTCGCTCCGATGGCCGTTCCGTCCGGAACCGTCCGTTCCACAACCGCCTCAAGGGTTCTTGCGGTATCGCCCGAAGACGCCTTGATGGAAATTCTGTAGGTTTGCGACATTTTGCCAAACCACGATGATTTGTTCTCTGGATCCGCCTTGTTGGCGCCCCCACTATCGTTCTTGGTGTAACCAAAAAGGTCCGCAATGACCTGGTCCATCGGCTTGTCTTTACCGGCGAGGTCCTTGAAATCAGTTTCCCGAAGCTTAAGCATTTGGGCCAGCTTCTTAAAGCGGTCTGGCCCAGCATCCTGGAAAAGGCATTGCAAAAGTTCGCGCGGCGCAGTGTTTAAATTAATTCGAGCCCGGTCTTCGCGTTTTTTCCAAATCGGGTAAGCGGTCAGATAGGGAGCAAAAACCGCATGAATCTCCTCATCCCACCCCTCGATCATCTTCAACTCATCCAGGGAATCAAGGGGCCCATTCTTGGCTTTGAACGGTTTTTTTCGTTTTTGATAAGGATCAGATTCGTCAGAAAACCCCGATTCGGACTCCGTCCTGGAGTCGGGATCAACCCAATCTTGAATTCTGGCTGATAGTTCCATCGGAGTTAGGTGCTTTTTTGCTAAAAAAGCCTTCTCCGCCGGACAACTAAATAACGCAGTCAGCATGGCACGAACTGCGGCACACGGTTCACGAGCTCCGCTCGAGCAGTAATTTACGTCAATCCTCTGCTGCTCATCCGCTATCTTGATGGAAAATGATCCTTCAATCGCTTTGAGCTGATCCATAACAGACGAATCTAAAACTGCACTTAATCCGAAGGCTTTAGCGAAGCCCTGAAGCATATCTGCATCCTCGCCTCCGATGGGCGGCAATTGATTCAGCAGCTCCCAAAGGCGGATGTTTCCACCACCAAGACCAAGTTTATCCAAGCCGGGCGTAGAACTAATTGCCAGATCCTTCGCCAAGTCCGCTGAAAGCAGGAAGGTCGCCAGATTGAAGCCCGACTTGGCCGCATATTCCGCACGGATACGGTCCCGATGCGTGACGGCAAGTTGCAAGTCGACCTGTGATGTGACAATGGAATCCGCGGCAAAAAGCATCATCAAGGCGATCAACATGACTGCGATGAGGAGCGCCACGCCGCGCGACTTATCCGTCTCTTTTATGGATGCACCGGCAACGGGAAATCCCCATTCGACGATGGGCCGTTTGATTGGAATTTTTATTTTTTTCCAACGCACTCTTAATACCACCTGACGCTACTCATGGGTTGCTTGAGTTCAGGCATGCCTGACGACAATTGAGGCACCACAATGGTTTTCACTTCAAAAATTGCGGCCTTCTGGGCAGACTCATTTCCACCGCTGCTTGCAAGCTGATCCGCAGGTATTCCAAATGGAGTTCCCGCCGTGTCGACGTAGGCAGATAGCTCAATGCGGACCATCCTGGGCAACTTGTTGCGCGTGTCGCTGCGAGTCGAGTCCCACCGGTCGCGAAACCAATCATCACCACGCCAGGCGATCACCTTGAAAGACTTGACGTTGCGCAAAATCATGTTGGAGGGGGGATCTTCGCGGAAATTTGCCACACCTATGTTGGTGATACCACGATAAAGATCTTTTTCACCGGGTCGACCTTCCGCGTCCTTCAAGTCATAGACAACGTATCCTTGGTCGCCTTCCATCGCATTAGCAACCACGGGTTGATTTGCCATCGTCGTGAGCGACAGCTTATCGCTCTCGCCAGAGGGCTCCACCCGGAAAATGGTTTTAAAAGTACGCTCGATCGGCATCCGAATCTGATCGGTGCTGGACAGCACGATGGCATGCTCAATATCTCGAGAAAGAATTTCCAAAGCGAAATTTAATTGGCGGACGGTGCGAGATTGCGTGGATAACCCCTGACGAACGTCAATGCTTGAACGCATCATCACGACCACTGCCACAGTCAGGCTCATCAGAATGCTCATCGAGATCATAATCTCAATGATGGTAAAACCAGATTTGCGATTGGATCGGCGAAAAAGCCCCATCAGAGACCGCCCCCGGTGGAACCAGGCGCAGACGAACCTCTGTTTGGAACCGATGACGGAGACGCGACTGGGGGCCGTCCTCCTTGAGGTTCCGGCGGTTTGGGCGCAGAACTTTCAGACTCTTGTTTCTGAAGTGTGTCCCAAGCGCCCTTTAATGTCGCCAGAGAGGTGTCCATCTTTTCCTGATTGGTCAGGATCAAACCCAGGCTGGTGCTATTTCTTGTTGCGCCTTCGGGCCAAAAAACAGTGACTTTTGCCATCTTAAATGAATCGTCGCCAAGGGCTTGCTCCAGGGCCATTTTCACAATCTCACCCATCCCGGCAGCTGCGGAAGCCTCGCCATCGGGACCCTTGCGACTCGACAAAACGCCTGCCAAAACCGTTGAAAGGTTCAATTTCCAATCTTGAATCTCCAGATTAAAAGAATAATCCGGGGAATCCTCGAATTTCTGATCTTTGACCGAGGTTGTCATCTCTTTAAAAGGCCGAAACGAGGCTTGGTATTCGACCTCAGCCATAATTCTTTTGGCAAGCCAAGACGCCTCTGTGACCCTGCGCCCGTATTCTGCAAACGAGATGGCATTGCCTTGAACTCCGCCCATTTCAACAATCAAAAAAGCCATGAGGCTCAACGCGATGACGGTCTCGACAAGGGTGAAACTCCGTTCCCCGGTCCGCTTGGCTCCAACGGCATTGCCAACTGAAGTTGAATCAGTCAAAGGTCACCGCGCTTTCTTCCCCAGTACCGATCGTATCGAGCGTCCCGGAATATGGACTCGTCTTAAACGTATAGGGCGTGACGGAATCGTCGGGCTGCCGTTCACCTTTTTTGTAGGCCACAACCATCCAGGATTTTTCAACATAGCCAGCTGGTAAAAAATACAAAAAGGCCCGGGCATTCTCCGGCATATCTATCACCGCTTGTTTTGTCGCATGATGCTCTGCTTGGAGCTCCTTAAACATTAAGAACGGGCCAATGGTTCGCTCTCGCCATTCGAGGTTGATAACGCGCGTCCACTTTGGGCGAAGCAGCTTTGATTTGGCCAATAAAACAGGGGAGACCGGCTTGAATTCGGTCTGGGTATCAGCGTCAATGATTGGCTCGCCAGCGAGTGATTCGTATTCCATAAAAGCCGACTCAGAGGCACTATCAAGGTCTCGCTCCTCTTCTTCCGTCGGATCATTTTGAGATTTTTGATCCCCAAGAAGAAAGTCCGGCCGATTGGTTGTTTCCAACCAATACTTGCCGCTATTTAACTCCAACACGATCCGGTAAGGCTTTCCAGTCAATACGGAAAGGTCAAAAGCACTGCGCACGTCCTCGGCAAGGCGGCCAACTTTCGTTGCCGCCTCCGCCCCAGACTTTAAACTAAATTGAGGAATCGCTATGGAATAAACAAAACCAACCAACGCGATGACCACCACAACTTCGAAAAGCGTGAAGCCACGGTTTCCCGACGGCATACGTCCTCCTCGAATTAAGGAGTCGTGCCGCCACTCACAGCCTGCTCCGGATAAACAATATCGTCGGCATTGCCCAGCGATCCGTCTGGACCACCGCTAATGATTTTGAAGACCCGACCATCAGATTCGTATTGGAATTTATTTCCCCACGGATCGTTAAGCTTGTTGGCCTCCGTATAAGGTCCACGCCAGGTCTTTACATCAGACGGCGCCACCATCATGGCATCGAGACCCTGTTCGGTGCTTGGATAACGATTATTGTGGACCCGGTATAATTGCAGGCACTGCTCAAGGACTCCCATTCCAAGTCTCGTCTGGTCCTTCTTGGCTTCTTCCTGCTGGCCGACGAGATTGCGGACGAGATAAGCCATAAGAGTCCCCATCAAGGCCACCACAATAATGATCTCGATCAGGGTCATGCCGGACTTTGCGGCATTCTTGAATGGGCGGTTCAGCACCAAACTAATTCTGCGCAACAACTTCATCTCATTCTCCTTGAAGGGCCCGGGTATTGGTTGAATACCCAACATTGAGAGTATCGTACTTCAAAATATTCGAAAAATCACCGAAGACGGTTCATCACACTGAGCATTGGGATCATCAAGGCGGCCAAAATACCTCCAGCCCCTCCCGACATGAGTATTACCATGGCAGGCTCAATCAAGGAAATCATTGCGCTGACCTTCCGCTCCACCTCGGCATCATAGGCCGTCGCCACATGCCCAAGCATTTCTTCTAACTTGCCGGTCTTTTCACCAGTCATGATCATGTGAACCACGAGCGGCGGAAACTCACCACTTTTTTCGATGGTGCTGCTAAGGGTTTTACCCTCCTGAACCGCCACCTTTGCCTCATCCAGGACCTTTGCCAGAACTGAGTTTGGGATCACATTCCTGGTGATCTCCAGAGCCTGAATGATTGGCACCCCAGAATTCAATAGAGTCGAAAGGGTTCGCGTAAACCGGGACACATTGAGCCGCAAAACGATAGGACCAAAAACCGGCATTTTTAAGGCCATCTCATCAAACGACCGGCGCCCAGACTCTGTTGAAACCCAATACTTCATGGCAAACCAGGCGAACACGCTGAAAGCCCCGACCAGCCACCAGTAATTTTGCAAAAATTCTGAAATTTTGATCAGTAACTCTGTGTACCAGGGGAGCTGAACCTTAAGGCTCACGAAGACCTTTTGAAGTTTTGGGACCACGCTAACAAATAGAAAGACAACAATGCTTGAACTCGCCAGGATCATAACCGCCGGGTAGGTCATGGCGGTAACGATCTGCCCACGAATTTTCACCTGATACTCGATGAAATCCGAAAGGCGCTCAAGAACCTGAGCCATATTTCCCGAAGATTCACCGGCGCGAACCATGTTGACATACAACCGGTCGAATACGCCCGGAAATGCCCCCATCGCCTCCGCCAGGGACTTGCCCTCCGAAATCTGGTCCTTCACCGAAGATAAGGCATTTTTCAAAACTGGATTATCAACCTGTTGGGTCAGCGCACGCAGGGATTCATCTAGTGGCACAGACGCCGTTTGCAGCGTGGCAAACTGCCTGGTCATAATGGCGACGTCTTGGGGTGATACACGAGAGCCAGTAAAGCGCGACTTAGTCTTAGCTTGACTTGCAACAGCCTCTTCGCTGATTTCGGAAACCATAATACCGTCGCGCTGGCGCAGCTTCTGACGCGCAGCTTTCACGGATTCGGCCTCTACCTTGCCCTTTTTTTGGGCCCCGGTTGCAGCATCAAGTCCTTTGTAAGAATACTGGGGCAAATCAGATCTCCCGCCGCCAAACTATCGGCCGCCATAAGTCATAATCCGAGATCAAGGTCATCCGTCTGAGTTTTTTGTACTGCCTCATCTATTGACGTAAGGCCGTCCAGAACTTTGGACATCGCCGACTCGCGCAAAGTTTTCATCCCACGCTCAATGGCGACCCGTTTGATCGCCTTGGAATCCGGCGACTTGATGATAGTCTCACGAATTCGGTCATCAAAAATCATGAGCTCGTAGATTCCCACGCGCCCAGAATAGGCTTGGTTCTGGCAGCGATCACAACCCTGTCCAGCCCGGTAGATTTTTTTACCGCCAAGCTTGGGCCGTGTGATTCCCATCACCTGAAGCTCACGATCCGTCGGATCATAGGCCTCACGACAATTCTGGCATAGCTTCCGCACCAGGCGCACGGCTGCAACCCCAAGGACTGCAGAAGAAATCTGAAACGCCTGAATATTGAAATCCATAAGGCGCGTGACGGTGGCTGCAGAATCATTGGTATGAAGGGTCGAGAAAACCAAGTGACCCGTCATCGAGGACTGCATCGCAATGGTCGCCGTGGTGGCATCTCGGATCTCACCAATCATGATTACATCTGGATCCTGACGGAGGATCGACCGCAAGCCCTCCGCAAAACCCATTCCGATTTTGTCTTTAACTTCAATCTGCCCAACCCCGGGCAACTGATATTCAACCGGATCCTCAATGGTCAGAATATTGATGTCGGTCGAATTGATGTGCATGAGAGATGCATAGAGCATACTCGACTTACCCGATCCCGTTGGACCGGTAACCAAAATCATCCCGTGTTTTTGCTCGATAAGATTCGACCAGACCTTGAAAAGGTCCTCTTCCATTCCCATCTGATCGAGGCGCTTGGCACCAGATGTTTTGTCCAGAAGGCGCATGACAATACGCTCGCCATGGGCCGTGGGCAATACGGACAATCGCACATCGATATCACGCCCAGCAACCTTGATGTTGATACGGCCGTCTTGAGGAATTCGCTTTTCAGCGATGTTTAATTTACCAAGAATTTTGACGCGCGAAGCCAAGGAACTTCCATGGCGTTTTGGAATTTGCATTTTGTCGTGGAGCGCGCCATCAATGCGAAAGCGCACGACGATTTCGGCATCATATGGCTCGATGTGAATGTCCGAGGCTTTTTCCTTAACCGCACGAGTCAAAAGGCCGTTCACCAACCGAATGATCGGTTTTTCATCGTCGGTTGATTCAAGCAAATCCCGCGTTTCTTCGAGATCTTCATCCATTCCAATTTCTGGAACGTTCAGCTCATCCATCACCTTCTTTGAATTGTCATTGGACCGTTCAAAAACGCGGTTGATACTGGCTTCGATGATGGAAGGCGGGCTGACGACGATATTGATATTGGTCGAAAGGATCAGCCGCAGGTCGTCCAACGGAAAAATATTCAGGGGATCTGCCACGGCGACCGTAACGTTAAAGTCATCGCGCGCGACGGGCAGCAATTTATTGTCCCTGCAAAATGCAATTGGAATATTTTCAACCAACGCAGGATCAATATCGTTAATTGGAAGGCGCGTGTAATAAGGCAAGTCAAGCTGTGCGGCTAGTGCGCGCAACATGTCTTCTTCACTAATCAATTTTTTTTCAAGTAAAATCTGCCCGAGCTTCTGCCCCTTGCCTGACGCCTGCTGAGCCTTCAAGGCCTCGTCAAGCTGCTCCCGACTGATGACTGCCGTCTCAACCAGAATTTCGCCCAGCGACTTTTTGCGCTTGCGTGCGCCAGGAATCCCCGCATCTGCCACGGGCAGATTCGCCCATTTGGGCCCCTCGGATCCTAAATCGCCCTCCGAAGGGGTTGCCTCAGACGACGTCAACGAACGCGAGCCGTCGCCTGCACCATCTTCATAGGCGCCTGGGGCAGGAAAATCGAATTCTTCGATGCGGTTCATCATTCGTTGCTCCCCAATTGCTCCGTGATCACTGCACAACTATTCCATGGGTGGCGGAGGTTCGATCGGTGGAGGCGGGGCTTCAAAGGACCCGCCATCACCACCAAATCCAGCGGGTGGCAGGGGCGGGGGCGGCGGAAAAGGAGACGCACCTGAAGTATCGCCTGCGGCTGCGCCTGAACCACCAAACGGAGCCGGCACTGAATCGGAATGCGAGCTTTCATTCCCATCGGCCGCATCGTTGGCATTGTCATTCGCCGATTCAGCCTCATTTTCGGGCTTGGTCTCTCGCATAACCTGATCCCGTTGGGCTTTTTCAGTTTTATCAAATTCATCCGGCTTAAATTCCCCGTCTCCCTCTTTCCGAAGTAGCGCATAGAAACCATCTTTTTTGAAACGCGAGCCGTAGACGAGTTCCATAAACTCATCGCGCTCCTTGAGCTTCCGCTGGTAAATGGCCGCAAGATCGTCCGCCCCGTGGATAATGTATGGCGTCAGGAAAATCATCAGACTATTTCGAATACTAGAAACCTTGGAATTCCTGAACAACCAACCGATGATCGGAATGTCACCGAGCAGCGGAATTTTTTGGAAAACCTCCGCTTCGGTGGCTTGCACCAGACCGGACACCACAACGGTCTGCATGTTTTTGACGGTTAAAATCTGAGATGTCTTTCGTTTGGCAATTTTCGGCAGGGCAGTCGTTGAATCAATCTGAACTGATGCAGATTCAAGGTCAACCTTCAGCGTTACAAAATTGGCGTTGCTAATGTTCGGCTTCACACTGAGGGTCAAGTCAACGTCCTCTTTTTCAACCTTAGAAACCGAAACACCCGTCGCGCCTACCTCGGCACCGCCCTTAAAAAACACCTTCTCGCCAACCGTGATTTTTGCGTCTTCATTATTCGCTGTCAGGATATGAGGCGAGGATAAGACACGGGTGTTCGCGTCAGTTTTGATGAGCTTGATCAGGGCGCCGGGGGTAAAATTACCAAGCCCCGGTACGTTGACCGAATTACCCGCAAGGATACCAATAGTCATATCCTCGGCAAAGGGCGCTGCAGCTGCCGCCGCAGTGGCCGCTGTGGGTGTCGCACCGCCAGCCTGAGCAGCAACAAGTGGACCCAAGGGAGCCGCCTGCCATGTCGTTAAAATACTGGAATTACCCTGACCGCCACGACCACTAAAAATGTTCGTCCCAAAATTAAAGCGGTTGTCGACGTTGATGTCCAAAATATCCGCCTCGATAAAGACTTGACTCCGGCGAATGTCCAATTTGCGGACAATCGAATTGATCGCGTTATAGGCAGCACGGCTACCTGTGATCAAAAGAGAATTGGACTGTTCGTCCGCTGTGATTTTGGTGCCTTCATCGAGTTCCGCAACGACGGCCTCATTTCCCCCGATTGAACCACCCACGCCATTCACCGATGGACGCAGCGGAGTCATCCGCCGGGATCCGCCGCTATTTTTACCCTGCGTCAAACTTGAAAGGGTTGCGGACAGTTTTTTAGCGTCCGCATAGTCAAGGGGACGCACGTGAATCGTTGCTTGCTTGGTCGGGTCATCGAGAGCCGTATCAAATTTTTTCACCAACGCTTTGACATCTGAAATAGTGCGTGGTGGTCCGAAAATAATCACGGCATTCGAGCGCTCGTCGGTAAGTAGTTTGTACGCAGGAGTACCGCGACCCGCCCCCGCCTTCATGAGCTCGTTAATCTTGTCGACGATTCCCTTTGCATCTGCGTATCGAACCGGGACGATGGAAACCTGGGGTTGCTGACCCTGAACATCAAGCAAGTCAAGGATATCCAGGATTCGACGGACCTTGTAACCAGTGTCACTGATGATTAAAGTGTTGGTTTTTTCGTAGGCAATCATGGAATTGGACGACACTATGCGAGACAGCGTGTTCTGAATTTCCTTGGCCTCAATGTATTTAAGCGGGACGATTTGGGTGATGATTTCGTCGGTCAACAGGGTGTACTTCGATCCAAGAAATGTTTTGAGATTATCTTTGACGGCTGTCCGGACCGGCATGATCTTGATGACCTTACCGGTTTCCACAGTGGTCATCCCAAGCAGGTTCAAAGCCGACAAAAATGCCTGATAGGCTTCTTCTTTCGTCACTTTTTTCGGAGAAATTATTTGGACTTTTCCGCTCACGTTGCGATCTAAAATTACGTTTTTATTGGTCCATAAAGCGACAGCCCTGATGATGTCCTTGATTTCAGTTGGCTCAGGAAAATCAATGTTGATTAATTCCTGGCCAGAAGGAATGGTGGAAGAACCGCGCTTACCTTCACCTTTTGACTCAGATGTCGACTCAGCTTTCGCTTCAGATTTTGAGCTAGGCTTTAAATCCCCGCCTTTTTCTAACTTCGAATCGCCAGCTGGAATAAATGGTTCCGTCTTATCCCTGTCTTTAAATGCCCTTACATCAGGAGTCTTTTTTCCAGGCCTGGCTCTTCCGGGTTTCGCTATGGCATCCTCGGGTGGCAACGGAGGAGCCGTAAACTCTGGCTCAACAGCCGCCGGCGCAACAGATGCAGCAGGGGCAAGAGAAGCCACTGGTGGGGAAATAGGTGCTGCGGGCGGCACCGCAGCAGGATCCGCCATGGGTGTTACGGTTGGGGATGTCCCAGCCTCCACGATGGGTGGCGGGGGCGGCGGCAATGTTGGAGTGCCTTGACCCAACAACCGTCTACCACCAATACATGCACCCATGATTGCCACCACTGTCGTGGCATTCGCCAAGATACGCCTGATTTGTTTTGCTTGCACCGTCGTCATATGAGGCTCCATCTTGCCCGGTCTTTACTTAATCCGGACCGTGATCATCTGAGGCGTCGTTCCATTACGCAAAACACTAATTCGCACTTCACGTTCGTTACGAAATGATTCATACAATGCAAATCCCTGATCTGGATTCTTCAGGCTTGCGTCATTAACCTGGGTGATCACATCGCCATTTTGCAATCCGACTCTGGCAAATAAACTACTTGGATCGATGGCAAAAATCTTGAATCCGTTGATCTGATTATCGACTGCATTTGGAACCAACCTGGCCGCGTTGATTATTTTACCAAATCCCGCACCAAGTTCCGCCTCTACGTAAGAACCATCGACCAAAACTGGCGGTAATTGATCACCGCCCCCCCCGGAAACAGCGCCCCCAATCAAGTCCCCAGTTGCAAGCTGCTTCTCCAAATCGGAAACCAGGCTCAGGCATTCCTTGATTCCCTTATTATTCACAATGAACTCATTGCGATCGACGCCGGCAACAACGGCATCCTCGTTACCGATAATACCATCCCCAACCCGATAAATATCGGCATCGGGCTGGCCTTTTTCCCGCACTGTAGCAAGAGATTTTTCGCGGCTACCCAGATAGATCGTCCCCACCAGTTCAAGATTCAGGGTTGACGGTTGGCATGGGGCATTGATGTCAAAAACAGGTCGCCCATCGCCCCCACCACCATGCCGCTCCAGGTCCTCCTTAGGAAACTCGCCGGCTGAATTAAACACATTGCGATCCATAATCGCCTTCTTGAAATCACGGTAATTGACCGATGTAATCCCCAGCCCCGGAGCATCACTTGACATCTTAGGGCGATTCAGAAGGCCGACGGCCAAATCGACCAGGGGGCCAACGGCAACCATCGTTAAGAGAGAACTAGCGATAATATAGGCGGAAAAAACAGCAATTGATGATCGTACCAGCAAGCGCACGGCATCAGGCCACCACTTTTTTTGCGGCAACTGCTGGATTTCCTCCAGAAGGACGTTACGACTTGGCAGATACACCCTCAAATCATTTCACCTTCATATTCAAGTTCTGCTTAGCGCCGCCTCGGGAATACCTGATCTCGATATCGCCTTCGTTACGTAAAGCCTGCAGGAGTTTCACCGCCTGCGATGTGTCAGTCAGCGGAATTCCATTGATTTCTTCAATAATGTCTTGGTTTTGCAATCCGGCCTTCTGATAAATTGAATCACTCCGGATTCGGTCCAACTTGAAGCCCTTCAACTCGCCGTCAACCACATTGGGAGACGCCTTTGCATCCTGCAGAACCGTCGCAAAATCAGTGGAGAGAAGTTTGTTTTTGTAATCCAGCGACATCTCAATATTTCCACCCTTGCGATCGAATCCTGGCTCTTTGAAGGTTTCGGCGGGGGCCTCCGTAGCAAAGCCGCGCTCTCCACCTGCATCACCCTTCGGGCGCGTTCTGCCCTTTTTCCGAGTTGAACGAATAATGTCCTGACGCTCGAGGACAGCGATTTCTTTTCGACCATCGCCACGCACCAAAACAAGGCGGTCGATTTCAATCTTTTCAAGCGAGGCGTCCGCCTCAATTTGATCGCCGACGAGAAAGCTGTTAGAGGTCTTTTTTGCTGTATTCTCAATCAGCGCAATTCCGGTGTATGAATCACCACCATAAATTATCCCAAGAACACGAATCGGAAGGTCGGTAATCGACAGTTCTTCACCCGTTTTGACGCGCCCTTTTTCCTCGTCCAACTGGCCTTCGGAATTAAAAATATTTCGTTTTAAAATTTCATCCATGACAGTCTGATCAAAGGTTACACCAGGCTCAGAAATCGTCACATTGACGGGCGCTTTGCTGGCTCCAATGATCTTTTCGAAATCCGTCGGCGCAAGGATATAAGCCACGATCGTGGAAACCACAGTTGCACCAAGAAATGCAGCGCCCAACGCAAAAGAAATTTTACGCCACGGCAGGGGGCTTAACTTCTTCACGATGGTTTCGATATCCATCAGCGCTCCAAACCAGAAAACTGCGCGGCGATGTTTCGTGCCGTTGTTTCAGGCAATTCAAATTCCGGCTCTACGACGATATCTGCCTGGCGATAACGCTCCACCCGTTGGCCAAGCAAGGCCTTGAGCCTCTCGGTTAGGCGCTTGCGTTTTTCTTCCATAAACTGATGCAAGGCTGGACCTTTAGCCCCTGGATCGAGCCCTGAAATATCGGCGAGATCATCCAAATAAGGACGCATGATAAGCCCCTTCAGCGCTTTTGGACTTGGAGCCACGCGCCTCGCGATCTCATCGACAGAAGGGTTCAACCAAATCACGAGCCCATGTTCCGTTAGCGCACGCCAGGAATCTTCGTTGTCAACGGCACCACCGCCTGTCGCGATAACGTGACGTCGTGCGTTTGCCGCTCGCGCAACAACCTTGCGCTCCAGCTCACGAAAGCCGGATTCACCCTGTTCCATGAAGATCCGCGCGATTGGCTTTCTGGTCATGCGCTCGATTTCAACATCTGTGTCGATGAAACCAAACCCAAGCATATGGGCTAAAAGCCTGCCCACAGCAGATTTTCCGCTGCCCATCACGCCGACGAGGACGATGTTTGCATATGGCTTTAATTGAGGCGATTCCAAGACCTAACCTCTCGATTCATTTGGTCATTTCATTCTAGCTCAGAACGCCGAAAAAGAGCAGGATAGGGACAAGAACGATTTTACTCTGGGGTCCGTTGAGTTTTTGCTTTTGATAACGAGCTGCGTGATCAGCAATCATCACGGCCGCTTAAGGAGCATCGCGTGACATTCGTGCAGGTTTCAGAAACAGGTCGAATTGAGACTTGGACGATTAATCGCCCTGAACGTTTCAACGCCCTTGGCACAACTTTGGCCCGCGAGCTCAACGAATGCGTGGACGATCTGCACCGGCGTTTGGTCGATTGGCAAGCCGCCCCGTCATCCAATGTGCTGCCAATTCGAGCCTTAGTGCTCCACGCGCAGCCTTCCCGGCGGGGACGATCGCCAGTCTGGATCGCAGGTGGCGACATGAAAGAGTTGGCCATGTTGACCGGCGAGGGGCAGGGGCGAAATTACGCAGCGATGCTAAATCGTTTTTGCCGTTGCCTGGAGGAGCTTCCAATCCCAGTCATTGCATCCATTCATGGGGCCGCCATCGGCGGTGGGGCCGAACTCGCCCTGGCAGCAGACTTGCGCTTCGGCACCAAGATGACACGGTTTGAATTTCGGCAACTTCGAGTCGGACTGGCCACGGGCTACGGCGGAACCAAGCGGCTGGTCAATCTAATAGGAAAGGCCAACGCCCAACGCCTGCTCTATTTAGGCAGCGATATTCTTGCCGAAGAGTGCCTGAGACTCGGGCTATTGCACAATGTTGTCGCAGACGAAAATCAACTGACAGACCTAATTGCGCAGACCACGCGAGATATCATTAATCTAGAACCCCGCGCCATTTCCGCACAAAAAGAAATGTTTCGCATAGCCACGGACGCCCATCCAGGCGCCGCCTACGCGGCAGAGTTAGAGCTATTCGGAAAAATCTGGATGAATCCGTCGCACAAGAAATTCTTGGCGACGTTTTAGAACACGAGTCACAACAGACCGCGCTTTAGACGTTAAAGCGGAAGTCCATTACGTCACCATCCTTGACCACGTATTCCTTGCCCTCAATCCGCATGAGTCCCAGCTCTTTTAATTTGGGCCGAGAACCAACCTTGACCAAGTCGTCGACGGAATAAACTTCAGCGCAAATGAAGCCCCGCTCAAAATCGGAGTGAATGCATCCCGCAGCACGCGGCGCCTTATCCCCGCGATGGATCGTCCACGCATGGACTTCTTTCTCGCCGGCGGTGAAGTATGTTTGCAAACTCAGCGTATCGTAACCAGCACGGATCATGCGATTCAAGCCTGGTTCTTTCATCCCAAGCGAATCAATAAGCTCTTTGCGCGAGGCCACGTCGAGTTGTCCTAACTCTTCTTCAAGCTTGCCACAGATGATGACAACTTGTGCCCCTTCTTTCTTGGCATATTCCTTGACCTCAAGGGTAAGACGATTGTCCGTATCACCGGCAGCCATTTCCTCGTCCACATTGCAGACGTAAAGGACAGGTTTCGAAGTTAAAAGATGCAACTCATTGTACGCATCACGAACTTCCAAAATATCCCCAACAAATGGCTCCACGCTAAACGTACGTGCCGGCTGGAGCAGCTGCAGGTGAGCGTTGAGCGCCTCAAGCATGGCCAAAATCGCGGTGATCTTTTTTTGACCGCTTTTTGCAAGGCGCCGATAGCGTTCCAACCCGGCCTCAACGGTGCTCACATCAGCATAAACGAGCTCCGTCTGGATGGTTTCAACATCACGCGTGGGACCCACGGATCCTTCCACGTGAATGATGTCGGTCGACTCAAAACACCGAACGACATGAGCAATGGCATCGGTCGCACGAATGTGACCAAGAAATTGATTGCCGAGGCCCTCACCACGCGACGCGCCGCGCACGAGACCAGCGATATCAACAAATTCCATGCTCGTCGGCACGAGAACTTTTGTTTTGACTATATTAGCAACGATCTCAAGCCGTGGATCCGGAACATCCACCCGCCCGACGTTCGGTTCGATGGTGCAAAAGGGATAGTTAGCCGACGCTGCCCCGGCCGAAGTGAGCGCGTTGAAGATGGTCGATTTACCGACATTTGGAAGGCCGACAATCCCGCAATTGAAACCCATGTGTTGATACCCGTCTAAAAAAAAGTGGCTTAGCTGCGCATATTGATAAATTGAAGGGGGAACTTAAGTTCTTTGCCCCGAAGCATCGCGATGGCCCCCTGCAACTCATCGATGCTCTTGGCCGTAACGCGAACCTGCTCACCCTGAATCTCTACTTGAACCTTTAATTTTGAATCTTTTATGGCCTTGGTGACTTCCTTCGCCTCTTCTTTTTCCATCCCAGCCTTAATATCAAGGGTTTGACGGATGGTATTACCGGTGGCGACCTCTTCCTTGCCATACTTCAAGGCACGAAGATCAAGGTCACGCTTAGCCATTTTCGCCGAAATAATCTGATGGATGGACCGCAGCTTGAGTTCATCGTCAGCGATAATTTTGATCTTTTTGCCGCCCTTGTCCAGCTCGATAGAGCTCTTCCCCCCACGGAAGTCAAACCGTTGGGCAATCTCCTTCTGAGCCTGGTTGATGGCATTTTCGACTTCCATCATGTCGATTTCGCTGACGATGTCAAAAGAAGGCATGTTTGGTCTCCCCGAATTCCCGCAAAAGCTAGGCCATTGATCCAAAACTTTGAAATTACCTGCGGTTACCTTAAATTGGATACATGAATACATTGCACCAAATCATTGCCCGAGCCGTCCTGACCAGCGCAGCCTTTGCGGCCTGCACTCTCACCCTCAAACCATCGGAGCTCCTCGGAGCCCCCATCGAGGGTTTGACCCCCGCAGCGGTCAAGCGGATCAAAGCCGCCAATGCCAATTACAAGGAATGTCAGCAGGCGGCAATGACTGCCTTAACTTCCAAGCTGATCAGCCAAGTAAAATTTTCCGCTGCCGTCGATGCCTGCCGGGAACGGTTCCCTGCCATCAGCCTTTACAGCCAGTGTAAGCGCCAAGCCATCGACGCCGCAGCCATGACCAAAAAAGAGCCCACTGAGGCCTTGACCGCCTGCAAACGTCTGCTTGTGTCAGCATCCTTCGACAGGGAGCAGTCCGTACCGTTTTTTATCAACGACAAGCAACTTTTTTTCGGTGGCATTGGCTTGAACAAGGTCCAATCGGCGGCCACCATGGACCCACCAAACTTTGACTGCGACCGTTTGAACAAAGCTATTTTGAACCCGCTCGAATCCCAATATATCCTGTTTGGTAACCACCCAAAGGTATTCAAGTCCCTTGGTGCCCTGACCCCGCAGAACCTCATGATGGCTCTGCAGATGGAAGACCAGAGCAAGGGGGATCGCAAAAAGGGCGTCGGAACAGCCCGATTTGGGCGAATTTTTGGCGGACTCGATACCCCAAAGGCAACGGTTTTCTTTCCTACGGCACCCTGTGACTTTGACGGGCAGCTGGGCAAGGCCTTTGCCGGCCTAAGCGCCTATTACCTGATCGACAAAAGCACTGGCGACGTGACCCCCTATTTCGGGATCGCCCACTACCGCCCCACCTTCAAGGATTTGTCGACGAAAGATTTAGTATCCAAACTGATCGAAGCCATGAACTCCGGCGGTGGCGGCGGGTATCATGCAATTATTAAAAATGACACCACGGCATTTGTCGCAAATACGGACTTCTCAGAATTTGACGATGAGAAGGACCCGCGTAACGTTTGCAGGGATCCCCGCAGCAATTCCTTGGTGGGAATCGTCCAGGCCACGAAGGAGAATCCAGCCAAGCCGCGCTATTTAGTAGTGGCGAACGTCAAAAATTTATGCGAATACGGAGATCGCCTTGCTGCCGGGCTGACCGCCGAGAAGTAGCCGCAAGACTGAGTTGTTTCTTTTTTAGGGAGTTGCAATGCCAGGCATTCGCCTCAGAGACGGGGAACCTTTCGAAGGCGCTATGCGCCGATTTAAAAAGCAGTGCGAAAAATCGGGTGTTCTTTCTGATGTTCGCAAACGCGAACACTATGAAAAGCCTTCGGTTCGCCGCAAGAAGAAAGCCATCGCCGCACGTAAACGTGTGCTGAAGAAGCTCCGCAAAATGGTTTGAGCCCATCTTTGACTGGGCCCTTAGACATGAATGCTGGATCTGGTTCTATCGACGATCTAAAGAAGCGAATCCTATCAAGGACATCGCTTGAAAGCCTCGCAGGCGAATCCATGGCGCTCCAAAAGCGCTCTGGTCGTCATGTGGGGCTTTGTCCTTTTCATGCGGAAAAAACCCCAAGTTTTCATGTTTTTGCCGACCGTTACTACTGTTTCGGTTGCAAGGCCAAAGGCGATATTATCGACTTTGTCCGCCAAACCAAAGGCATGGCATTCATTGAAGCCCTCAAATACCTAACCACGAAATATGGGATCGAAGCCCCAGAGCTCGAATCCTCTCGATTGAACTCAGCCGATCGCCAAGAAGAAGCCACCCAGGTTAAATTACTTATGGCGGCTGCAGAGGAGTTTCGTTCGAATTTGAAATCACCAGCTGGGGAACCAGCCCGCGCCTATCTTGCTGCCCGAGGTTTTACACCTGAGCAAATTGAAGATTTCGGGTTCGGCCTGACTCCGGCAGAGCCTTGGGGTCTCGTCAGCAAACTCCGCAGCCTCGGCTTTCACGAACGCGATATCAAAGCCTGCTCCCTTGGAACCACTTCCGAAAAAACAGGGCGACTCTACGACTTCTTTCGCGACAATCGTGTGATGATTCCGATCCGCGACAGCCAGGGGCGCCTCGTGGCTTTTGGCGGCAGAACCTTAGGAGATCATCCAGCCAAATACATTAACAGCCGGGAAACCCGCCTATTCGATAAGTCATCCTTGCTCTTTGGCTTTGACCGGGCCCGCCAGGCAGCTCGCCTGAAGCAACGGGTATTTATTGTCGAAGGCTACATGGACGTCCTGCAACTCTGGACCCATGGATTCACGGAAACGGCTGCCTGCATGGGGACGGCATTGACCGTTCGCCACCTCAACCTCCTTAAAGCGACATCCACCACGGCCTACCTGCTATTTGACGGAGATTCTGCCGGCCAAAAAGCTTCCCTTGTTGCCCTTGAAGCGAATCTCCAAGTGCCCGAGATGAAGTTAAAAGTCATCACCCTACCTGACGGCAAGGATCCGGACGATTTCATCCGGGAAAAGGGCTCTGAAGGGCTTGAGACCCTTGCGTCCCAGGCCAAGGACTTACTTGATTTTGCAATTTCGGCCCGCTTGAAAGGCGCCAGCCAAGCCCAAATTCCCTCGCTGGTTTCACAGGAGTTTATTCCCTGGCTTGCACGGATCGGGGACCGAATTCAAAAGGGGTTTATCCTGTCGCGCATCGCACAAATCAGCGGTTTGTCCCAGGAAATGATTGAATCTGAATTACGGAGTCATTTGCGGAGCGCGGCGATCGGGCGGGGCGGCCATACTGTGGTGCCCGCCAAACCCAAATCCGAGAAATCTCTAGCCCCAGCGCCCCCAAAGGCTCCGGCGGCGCCTCTCGACCGGATTGATTTTGAATTGCTCGGACATCTGTATTTTGCGGCCCCCGGGGAATCGGACTGGCAGGAACTGCGCCACTACATCTTACAGGAAGCTCAGTGGGACAGCGTCTGGACGGAGCTAGCAGAGAGCATTTTTAAACGCCTTGATGCCGGCGAAAAGCCGTCCGATTTACCACATGCAACCTTCCTCCACGAGTCAACTGAAGTATCTGTTTTTATTGATAAATACCGAAAAATACCGGCTGCATTTGCCGTTCCAGACCGACGCGTCGCCGTTGCCAAAATTCTGATCGATATCCGAATCAGAGGGCTTCGTAAAACCATCCAATCGCTGCGAATGCAAATCGCCGCAAAAGCGCGAAGTTCAGAGTCCGCAACCGAATTTCACGAATTACTGAGCTCGATCACCGACCTCACCACTGAATTAAAGCGCCTGGAAGGCCCATCAATCCCTTGATCTGTCGGGCTTTTTCAGATTAGATTTGGCTTCTTTTTTGAAACAGGAATTCCGCATCACGCGGGGAGCTCAGTGAGAGGGTCACGGTTCATGGCTAAAGCAAAGAAAACCGTTCGCGATGTTAGCAAGGCCGTAAAGCCCAAGGCCAGCAAGCCGACATCGCTCGCAACGGATCTTCCGAAAAAAACAGCAGCCCCAGCCGGCAAGACGAGCAACCTGCGCAACACGGTGGTCGCTCAAAAAATCGTGACCAAAGAGACCAAGCCCGCGGCCAAGAATATTCCAGCTCCGCATAAAACTGTGCCCGAAACGGCGCTGCAACCTAAAGTTGCGCGTCCCACGAAGCCAGCGGTGACGAAAACACCAAGCAGGACCATTGTAAGTAGGGCGCCCATCAAGCCCATTACGAAGGCCCCTGCCTCAAAAACTCCTGTGGCTAAGGCTCCAATAAAGCCGGCACCAAAAGGGGGCAAGACCCCAGAAATAAAAATTGCCGCATCAAAGCAAACACCTGCCAAGATCGCTGATGCAAAAGCTGTAAAGCCGGTCAAAAATGCGAAGGCGGGCAAGCCAGCGAAACCCGACAAGGGTAACGAAACATTTGAAGTCTACCGGGTTGTCGACGGACTTGTGAAGTTATCCAAGAAGCATGGATCCCTTAGCTACAAAGATATCGACGCCGCGGTGCCAAAAGCCAATGCCAATCCGGAGACCATTGATGAAATCATCATGGCGCTCAACGACAAGGGCATCGAGCTGGTGGACGCAAGTCCAGGCCGCGGTCGCGCTGGCAAAGATGGAAAAAACAGCGGTAGCTCCGATGATGAATTCATGTCGAGCGATGAAGAAGCTGGCAACGACTCCGACGGTGATTCAGCCGACAGCGAATCCGCTGATGGTGATGGTCCAGCCGAAGGGGTTAAAGAGCAAGCTGACACCAGCGACGCCTCACTTGGAAAATCCAACGATCCAGTCCGCATTTATTTACGCAAGATGGGTAGCGTAGCGCTGCTGTCGCGCGAAGGCGAAGTGGTCATCGCCAAGAAAATTGAAAACGAAGAGAACCGGATCCTTGAACGCCTCCTGCGGCTTGATATGGGGATGAGCAATATCATCACCACTGCGCGTAAGTTCGTTGCGAACGAAATCCGGATGAAAGGCTTCATCAAAGGATTTGATGATGATGAAGCCTCCAACAACGAGCAAGTCCACGCGGACAAGCTTCGGGATGTCACTGCCAAGTTTCTGCTCGTCTACGATGAATACGCCATTGCACACGAGAAAGCCGGCGCCTCATCTGGCAAGTCGAAGGAACGGGAAAAAGCCGACGCACTTTTGGCGAAAATGTTCGGGCAACTTAAAGACCTCAACATCAATCGCAAGCTGCTCGCCAACACGATCAGCGAACTGGCAAACCATGCCAACGCGACCCGTGAAGCGCGGCAGGACATGGCATATTATGCGCGCCGATTGGGCGCCAACGCGGCGGATCTGGAACAACTACTAAGCCGGACCATAACCCAGACGCCATTTCCAAACATGACGGACCGTGAATGGCAGCGCATTTCGCGCAACCTGACCGCGGCACAAGACGTTATTCAGCAAGCCAGCGCCGCCTGCGGACTAACCCCTGATGTCCTTCTTTCAACGTACGCTGAACTTGCAGAAATGCAGCGTCGTGCTGAGCTTGCGAAACGCGAATTGGTTGAAGCCAACCTGCGTCTAGTGGTCTCGATTGCGAAAAAGTACACGAACCGCGGCCTACAATTTCTTGACTTGATCCAAGAGGGCAACATTGGCCTGATGAAGGCCGTTGAGAAGTTTGAATACCGCCGTGGTTACAAATTTTCGACCTATGCCACCTGGTGGATCCGTCAGGCTATCACCCGCGCGATCGCTGACCAGGCGCGCACGATCCGTATTCCCGTGCACATGATTGAGACCATCAACAAGCTGATCCGCACGAGCCGCTACTTGGTCCAAGAAATGGGCCGTGAGCCAACTCCGGAAGAAATTGCTGCACGAATGGATCTGTCAATTGACAAGGTCCGTAAGGTTTTGAAGATAGCTGTGGAGCCAATCTCCCTTGAAACACCAATTGGTGAAGAGGAAGACAACCACATTGGTGACTTCTTGGAAGATAAGTCCCAAATGTCACCTTCGGAATCGGTGACCGCCGGCGCGCTTTCGGAGCAGACCAAAAAAGCTCTCGCAACGCTGACCCCGCGTGAAGAAAAAGTATTGCGCATGCGTTTTGGTATTGGTGAACGCAGTGACCATACGCTTGAGGAAGTCGGGCAGAATTTTGATGTTACCCGTGAGCGTATCCGTCAGATCGAAGCCAAGGCCCTTCGTAAATTGCGGCACCCATCGCGCAGCAAGAAGCTTAGGGCGTTCATTGAATCTTGAAGCGGTGAATTCTGTGGGGCCATAGCTCAGTTGGTTAGAGCAGCCGGCTCATAACCGGTAGGTCCCTGGTTCAAGTCCAGGTGGCCCCACTCCCGCACCATCCTTTGTCATGGCACCCCGGAATATTTTTTGACCCACCAGTCATTATTTCCTGAGGCAGACACAGCTCCGTAGCCCCAGCCAACGGCATAAACATTATCAATATCGTTGACACCCGCTGAGATCGAAATCGATTGAATGCGGTCGGCTCCATTACCCGTGCCATTGACCGTTTTATTCCAGTTTACGGTGTCCTCTGTGCAAGATGAGGAAAACTTCCTGAGCCACCAATTTTCATTTGATCCGGTTTTATATCCGCCAACATAAATGTTGTCCATGCTGTCCAGGGCCACTGCAAATGCCTCTGATACTGCAGAGGCATCTGGGTGAATCGCACAAACGCTGGCAAATGAAGTGTTCATGACTTCAACCCATGGATCGGGTGTTGTGCCTGCATATTCAGACGTCTTGCCCGCCACCACGAGTTGACCGCTCGAGTCCAATGCAATGCTATAGGCTTCATCGCTTGCGCCCCGACTGACCAGACTATGATTCAGCAAGGCGCAAGTGTTGAGGTTAAACTCACCAAGTGCCCAACCACGCGAGGTGACGCCAGCATCGGAATAACCTGCCACATAAATCCGGGAGGTCGCATTTCGAATCACAAGAGCTCGGATCCGATCATCGGTACGTTGATTTTCAAGATCGGCGGTCTCTGCGCAGGACAGAACACCAGTCGAAGAATATTTAACAATTCGCCAATCGTCACCGGAACTAGACGTCACCGACCGCTTCGAGTGACCACCGACAACGACAGAGCCGTCAGATGCAATGGCAATAGAATACGCAATATCATCGTCATTTCGGCTTCCATTATACGTCTTATCCCAATTGGATATGTCTTCCACGCCGGTCGAAGAATATTTTTTGATGAACCAGTCGTTATTTGATCCGTTGTATTTTGATCCGACGACAAAAACACTATCTAAAGCCCCAACCGCGACACCATAGGCAACGTAATTATTGGACCCATCCCCAATCGTGATATCAAGGCTGGCATCCTCGATCCCATGCCGTGTGTAACGCTTTACCCTACCCCGCGTCACGCCGCTGGTGTCATACCCAACCACAACCAGTCGTCCCTGACCGTCCACTGCACTGGCCAACGCTTGAGCGGCATTCGAACCATTGAATGTTACATTTTTGTTCCACATGTCTGTCCCTTCCGGTGCAGACCATGTCAGGCTACCCGTCGCCGCGCTGACCTGTTGATTGCCTGCGAGGTCCGTTGCCTTAACGCTGACCGAATAGGTTGCCCCGTTCAGAAACATCGCATCATCCACCGGAAGGCTCCACGTCGTGGAGGTAGCAGATCCAACCAAATAGTTGGGACAAGCTGAACTAAAATCTGTCTTAGAATTATTCAGACAATTCCCGTTAAAGCCTTCCACCGAAACATTAACCCCACTGATACCAGCCGATGGAGACGCATCCGAAATCGTGCCCTCTAAATTTGTTGTGGATCCAGGTGTACTGGAAATGGAGAGAGACCCAATTGAAGTTACGATTGCTTCGGGACTCGCAGTATCAACGAAGAAGGAGCTTGAAACACCGTATGCCGCAGGATTACCCGCAATATCTGTAACCTTAATGCAAACTTTCCAAAAACCGTCGCCTGTAATTGCTGCGGCATTAGAAAATGGTTTTACATCCGCACTGTCAAAGACGGCGGTAGCATTGCAGGTGGCTCCCCCCGTAATCACCGAATAGTACGTGGCGTCAGCACCAATTGAACTCGGATCCCCCACAATGGCCAATGGACTTGCCCGATCCGCAAAAGAAAGAAACCCATCGGCTGCCACACCCGCCAAAGACACGGAAACAAAACTGGCAGGCGTTGTATCAACAACAAAATTTGCGCTAGAGCCGTAGGCATCATTTCCCGCGGCATCCAAAAGTTTTACACAGATCTTGAATGTCCCGTCGGTGGCAAAGGCGCCGTCATTGGCCAGTTGAACGGTCGACGCATAGGTTAGAGAATTGTTGCAAGTCGCCACCGAGGAAACCGCGGCGTAGCTTGCCGTGGAACCGACTTCTGCGACAAGCGAGTCCGCAACGTTGGTGATCAGCGTACGCTCCGCCGCATTCAGGAAACCATCCGACGCGGCATTTGCTAAAGCAAGTGACGTAAACGACGGGCCAGCAGTATCGCGCACCATGCTTGGGCTTGCATGATACGCAACGTTACCAGCGGCATCTACAGCCCTTACACACACGACATAGGTGCCGTCAGAATTAAACGGCGAAATGCCAAATGCATTGGCCAAAGGAATTGACCCATTCCACCCCGACCCAGAGGAACAGGAGGCGGAGCTAAGGGCTAAAATGTAGGTTACCGTTGCCGACTCATTCAATGATGGCGTTGACAAAACGGCAGACGAACTCGAAAGATCGCTAACGCCAAGCCTGCCATCTGCCGCAACACCAGCAAGGGCAAGCGGCGCTGATAACCCTGGAAAAATTGTGTCGACAATAAAATTACCGGAAGCTCCATAGGTTATATTTCCCGCCGTATCGGATAATTTAACGCACACCTTCCATGTATTATCAGCGGTAATTCCTGCGTCATTTGCCAATGGTGCCGACAACGACCAACCATTGAGGGACAGACATTCTGAGACCGCTAGCGCAACTTTATACTCGGTCGAATTCTGCCCAGACGCGGTCAATGTTCCCGTAATTCCACTTGTCGCAGAGCGTTCAGATGCATTCACATATCCATCCAAGGCCGTGTTTGCCAAAACCAGTGCCGTAAAAATCGGCAGAGTCGTATCGAGCGTAAACGAACTAGTCGACCCGTACGTCAAATTGCCCGACGAATCGACCAATCGAACACACACCTTGTAGGACCCATCCCCACTAAAATCGGAACTATCAGACTTAGGCATTCCGCCAAAAGTTAGCGGTGTGCCACACGTTGTCGCACTGCCAACGAGCTTATAATCTTCCGTTACATAGCCACTCGCTACAAGACTTCCTGCTAGGTTTGTTCCAGAAGAAAACTCTGACCCAGAAAGGTAGCCATCCGCCGCGCCATTCACCAAGGCAATTGACGTGAAAATCGGTCCTGAAGTATCGACCGTGATATTGGCCGAACTATCGAAGGCAATATTTCCCGCACTATCTATCATTTTTACGCAAACCTTCCAGGTTCCATCTCCAGTTATTGCCGATGTAGTTGCCGATGGAATTGATGAGCCGAAGCCCACCGCTGCAGAGCACAATCCGGTCGAAACTGTGTACTCGATTGAGGCCACCTCAGTCACACTGGCAACGGCTACGACCGCATTGCCAGAGGTCCGATCAGCGGAATTCAAATAGCCATCGGCGGCGGGTACTTGAAGGGACAGAGCCGACGACAATGCGGGAGCCACCGTATCTCGAATGATTTCGGCTGATGCCCCATAGGTCACATTCCCGCCAACATCTGCAAGTTTAACGCAGACCTTCCAGGCCCCATCGCCGCTAAATCCAAGGTCGTTGATCAAAGGAATTGAAATTCCGTACCCAGTTGCGGATGAGCATGGGGCGGCATACAACGCAATCGCGTATTGCGTGGTGAAAGCGCCGCTACTGATGACGCTTCCAGCCACTGCCGCACTCGAAGCCTTCTCTCCGTCGTTGATGTAACCATCAAGCGCGGAATTAGCCAACGAAACTGAAGTGAATACTGGTCCAATCGTATCCAAAATAATTGTTGTGGAAGACGCATAGGCGACGTTCCCGGAGTTATCTTCAAGTCGAATACAGATAAAGTAGTTCTGGTCCGAGCCAAAATCAGCACTCACAGCCGTCGGAATGCTGCCCCCGAAGGATAAGGCAACGCCACAGGATGTTGACGAGGGCACAAGCTTATAGGCTGCAGCGAGCAGATCCGGGCTTGCCGACAATGGCCCTGCCATCGGCAACGCAGACGTCCTTTCGGCGTTGATAATATAGCCATCGGCAGCATCATTGATTAAAGGAAACGTGGTTAGTGCCGGAGCGGTGGTGTCCACGGAGACACTGGTAGACGTTGCTCCATAGCCGACATTTCCTGCCAAATCAGTAATCTTGACACAAACTTTCCAGAGCCCGTCAGCGTTAACCGCGCCCGTATTAGCACCCGGCAGTGACGCAGATACGAAAGACCCACCACTGCAAGGCGAGTTGGATAGCATCGTTAAATATTGAAAGGTTGAACTCTCACTGGCAACTGCAGCTGTCACAATGGCCGTACTTAATAGCCGCTCCGAGGAATTCAAATACCCATCTGAGGCAGGTCCGACCCAGGCAAGACCACTCGCTAACATCGGCCCAACGGTATCACGCACCATCGATGGAGATGACCCGTAGCCTGTATTTCCAGCGGCGTCCACCATCTTGACGCAAACTTTCCACGATCCATCACCAGTAAATCCTGAATCACTTGACCCGGGTCTCGTGGCCGAATATCCACTCTGCGCGGCACATGCAGTGCTAGTCGACGCAACCACATAGGTAATTGTCGCCGATTCGCTGGCCGTTGCAGAAGACGTCACAACATCCGAACCGACGCTTTCAAGGCTGTTGATGTAGCCATCCGCGGCATCATTTGCGAGAGAAATTGAGCTCAACGTTGGCGGCGATGTGTCGAGAGTCAAATTAGACGAGCTTGAAAACCCGACATTACCGGCATTATCTATGAGACGCATACAAATCACGTAGGTTCCGTCTGCAGTAAAATCAGCACTATCCGCACCGGGAATTCCACCAGCAAAGCTTAAGGCCGATCCGCAAGTTGTGTTTGTTGGAATCAACTTATAGGTCGCCGCGGCAAGGTCGGAAGATCCAACCGGCACACTCCCCATCGCAGCAGTACTTGACGCGTGTTCGGCAGAGCTAATCACACCATCCGTCGCAGCGGCATTGGCAAAAGCCATGTTTGCTGACGGTGAAACGGTATCGACGGTTAAGTTGCTTGCGGACGATTCGTAGCCGATGTTTCCTGCGGAATCCGTAATTTCAACACAACCTTTATATGCACCATCGCTGTTTAATAGCGCAGAATCCGCCAGCGGAATCGATGTCGACGTATAGGTCGCAGCAGAGCAGGCGCCGGAACTGGCGATGAGAAGGTATTTGTACGACGATGACTCGCTACCAATGGCGGCAGTTAAAATTGGAACGGCTGCGAGCCTCTCCAAACCATTCAGGAAATTGTCCCAGGCAGACCCCGTCCAAGCAAGTCCGCCGGCCAACGTCGGCGCCACTGTATCTCTTGTGATCGTCGCGGATGAGGCATATGACGTGTTCCCGGCACTGTCCATCAGCCTAACACAAACCTTCCACGACCCATCTGCGGTCATTCCTGCATCGTTTATTTTTGGAATCGAGGAAACGTATCCGGAAGTCGCAGAACAAGTGGCTGATCCTGCCACAACAACGTAATCGGTTGCCGTCGCGCCACCCGACGAAACGGAACCAATGAGATCATTCACGGCAGATTTTTCAACATTATTAATGAAGCTGTCTGACGCTTCATTTGCCAGGGTTATAGCGCCGATAAAAGTCGGACTCGTCGTATCAAAAACAATTGTGGGAGATACCGAAAAGCCAACGTTCCCTGCCGCATCCACAACCCTCATGCATACCTTATAAGAACCGTCTAAGGTGAAATCACCACTGTTTGCTGCAGGTATCGATGATCCAAAAGTAATCGATGGGCCACACGACGTGCTAAGCAAGATTAACTTATAGCTGATGGCGGAGAGGGACTCATTACCGATCGGGGCCGAGACCAAAGCGAGGGCATTTGACGAAAACTCAGCGGCATTTATTAATCCCCCTGTAGCAGCGTTGATCAGGCTTGTCGTGGCTGTCGGGGGGGCTGTGTCCAGCACAAATGATGCTGACGAAACATAGGATTTATTTCCAGCTAGATCCGTCATTTCCGAGCAGATTTTATAGCTTCCATCCGCTCCAAAATCTGCGCTAACTCCCGAAGGAATCGTTCCGCCATATCCGCTAGCTATAGAGCATGATTCTGCCGCCGAAATCAAAATATACTGATAGGACGATGATTCGTTCGCCACAGGGGCCGTCGCGATTGCTGTGATATTGCTGCGTTCGGCGCTATTTATATAGCCATCGGTGCCATCGCCGGTCAACGAGAGGCCACTGACTAGAGTCGGGGCAGTCGTATCTCGAATAAAGTTTAGCGACGCGCCGTAGCCACTATTACCAGCCGGATCGACCATTTTCACACAAACTTTAAATGTCCCATCCGTTGCAAGTGCGCTGTCGGCCGTCGTGGGAATCCCACTGGCATATGGCGTAACGCTGCTGCAAGTTGCCGAAGATGAGGCGACGATATAGGTGATGGCCGACGTTTCTGAGGCGGTCGCCGCAGAAATCAAATTCCCCGTCTCAGCTTTTTCAGAATCGTTGATGTAGCCATTCGCCGCCTGATTGTCCAGGGTGGCACTGGTCAGCGAAGGGGCTGCCATATCAAGGGTAACATCTGGCGATGATATGTAACTTACATTTTGCGCATGATCGAGCACCCTTGCGCAGATCACGTAAACACCATCCGTAACCATGGCCGCGCTGTTGGCGGCTGGGACCGCATCACCAAACCCGGTTAGCAATGCGCCACATGTCGTGGCCTTCGGAATTAACTTATAGGTAAACGATTCAATGTCGGCATCGCCGAGCGGTGGATCCGACATACCCAGAGAATTCGAAATATGTTCTGCGGCACTAATTAGCCCATTCGCCGCCGCGGCATTCACCAAAGTCATGGTCGCCGCGGGGGCAAGTGTGTCACGCGTTACATTGGCAGATGATGTGGCATAGGTCGTATTTCCCGCAGTGTCGGTCATCACCGCGCAGGCCTTATAAGAGCCATCCGCACTAAATGCAGCGTGGCTTGCCGATGGCGGCAAAGCATTGTAGGTCAAAATGGCATTACAGGTCCCAGCCGCAGCCACGATAGAATAGGCAATGTCCGCTGTCTCGTCTGGCACTCCAGCCGTCACCAGCGCGGTCGATCCATTTTTCTCGGCGTCGTTGACATATAAATTGGTGGCGTCACCCGTCCAAACCAAACCGGCCGATATTGCAGGAAATCTCGTATCTCGAATAAAGTTTAGCGACGCGCCGTAGCCAATATTACCAGCCGGATCAACCATTTTCACACAAACTTTAAATGTGCCGTCCGTTGCAAGTGCGCTGTCGGCCGTCGTGGGAATCCCACTGGCATATGGCGTAACGCTGCTGCAAGTTGCCGAAGATGAGGCGACGACATAGGTGATGGCCGACGTTTCTGAGCCGGTTGCCGCAGAAATCAAATTCCCCGTCTCAGCTTTTTCAGAATCGTTGATGTAGCCATTCGCCGCCTGATTGTCCAGGGTGGCACTGGTCAGCGAAGGGGCTGCCATATCAAGGGTAATATCTGGCGATGATATGTAACTTACATTTTGCGCATGATCGAGCACCCTGGCGCAGATCACGTAAACACCATCCGTAACCATGGCCGCGCTGTTGGCGGCTGGGACCGCATCACCAAACCCAGTTAGCATTGCGCCACACGTCGTGGCCTTCGGAATTAACTTATAAGTGAACGATTCAATGTCGGCATCGCCGAGCGGTGGATCCGACATACCCAGAGAATTCGAAATATGTTCTGCGGCACTAATTAGCCCATTCGCCGCCGCGGCATTCACTAAAGTGATGGTCGCGGTCGGTGGAACGGTATCGACCGTTAAGTTACTTGCCGAGGACCAATAGCCGATGTTTCCAGCGGAATCAGTAATTTCAGCACAACCTTTATAGGAACCATCACTCGTAATGTTCGCCGTATTTGCGTTCGGAACCGATGTGTTGATGTAGGTTGAAGCAGAACAAACCGCTGCCGACGGGATCAGTAGATAACGAAAGTTTGAAGCTTCGTTAGCAACAGCAACCGTTAGAATCGAGGCAGAACCAGACCTATCCATAAGGTTCAAATAGCCATCGGCCGCTGAACCAAACCATACGAGGCCACTCACGTAATTGGGTTCTACCGTGTCGCGAACAACAACGGCTGACATCGCGTAGCCAACATTCCCTAAGGTGTCCGTCATTTTTGCGCAGACCTTGTAAGATCCATCAGTGGCAAGAACAGGATCTGAAATTGCGACCCGATGCCCAACGTAGGACGACACTGAAATGCAGTCTGATGCTGATGTTGCTGCGGCATAGGACACATTAGACGTCGGTTCATTTGGAGCAACGACAGCGCTCAATTCAAGAAGCGAATCTTTATCAGATCTTTTAATGAACCCGCCGACCGCTTCGTTTGCCAACGTAAACTGCGGAGCCGTCGGAGCGGTGACATCAACGATAAAATCTGCAGAATAATCAAATGCTATGTTACCAGCTTGATCCATCGCCTTGACGCAGATCTTATAGGACCCGTCGGCCGAGAACGAACCTGATTTGACCAGCTCACCGACGGCACCCAAGTAGGTTTCCATCGAACAGTCCGTCACGGAGGGGACTCCTTTATAGTAGAGTGCGGAAGCACCCGTCACACTCGCTGGGCCATGAACCACGCTATTGGCAGTCCGAAGCGCGATATTTATCCCGCCGCTAGGCCCTCGAACCCCTGAAACAATTAATGGAACAGCATTGATCGTCGGAGGAATATTGTCGACGACCCAAAAAAAATCAGTCGGGATTAACTGCTCGTTGGTTGCTGATATTTTCCCAAGCACACACAATCTATGTGTGCCATCAGGAAAAGAAGACCCACTTAAGGTTGACGCAATAGAAGTCCACGAAGACGGAAATATTGCGCCGCCACAATTCGCGCTCAACGTGATGACATATTTGTACTCGGTAACGCCATCACCACCAACTGTGACAGAAATATTTCTATTTTTTGTGTAGGCTCCGGGCGTATTTGCCAGAACTGCCACCGCACGTTTTGGTGTTGTTACCGTGGTCATCGCTCCTGGCCCGGAATATGTCGGCGGAGATTTTGAATCCGCAGCACAAACGCGAATCGCATAGGTTTTATTTTCATCAAGCGCACTTAGTTGCGTGGTGTATTCGTAAAGCGTATTTCCAATTGAGTCGGTCGTTGGGGTCGCTGATGTTTCCGTCGCGGTGGCATCAAATGTCGACCCACAAAGCGGTGTCGTTGGACCGACGCCGTACGCGACCGAGAAGCCGTAGTTGGATATTTTTTGGGCACGCCAGGTGACCGTCGCCCTATCGGGGTAGACCGCGTCCGCGGCAACCGAATCTGGGTCAACCGGAGGCGGAGTGTAGGTTGCATAGCCTGCCGGATTGCCGTTACTAGCCAAAGCCATAACGACACCAACATCCCCAGATCGAACCCTGAATGACGCCACAAGATTTCCATCACCATTCGTGCTGGCGCTTGCACCCATCTGACTCAAACGAAGAAAATGCTTTACCGGAACAGTTGCTCCAGATTCCCTAGCCTCCCCATAGTCCACAAGGAGTATGACCGCCTTGTAGATTGAAGCCAGCTTGGCACCCGTGACTCTAAATTCAAAATCTCGTGCTGCTGCCGTCCGCTCTAAAATTGCCTTTGTATCCGTAACGCGGAGGCGAATTGGCAGGCTGAGAAGCTTTAACGACGGCGAGTCAGTGATTTCGCCGGCAAGGTCCGTGAGAAGGGCCTGATAATTTTCTTGAAACGTACCGGAACGAATCGTCACTGATGTCGTTGCAAGCTCAATGGTGAAGTCTTCGCCTGATTTCCCCTCAGCCAATCTCGACAGTCGTCCCAAAGGAGCTTCCCCGGTTGTTCCGCCCGCCGTTGAGCCTCCAGTGGCTCCAGTGGCTCCAGGATGACCATAGCTGGACGTGGATGGGGCGCCGTCTCCCGAACTTCCGGATCCGCCACAGGCATTTAAAATTAAAAGAACAAAAAAAACCAAACCGGCAACGATCGCCTGGTTGGCGTGCAAAAACGCAGGTTTTTGACCATGCCTATTCATACCTTAAGGGGATCGGTCAAACGTTGGATTTATTTACCAATAAAGTGAAATGGAGAATCACCGATAAACTTTTTGAGGGGTAGCCAAGGGTAAGTTTTAAAAAAGACCTTTGAGAGCAGGATGAATAATGACTAACAACTCGACAATTCTCCACAACACCCCAAAACAATTGCTATTTTTGTTCTTACTGGCCCCATGCATTGGCTTTTTAAGCACAAGCTGCAGTACGTCTCTGACAACAGACACAAAATTGCGAATCAGAATTCTTGGATCTCTGAGCCAACCCACCGGCGCCACCGGAACACAATCCCCAATGGCCCAAGTTTACTTATTCAACAATATTTCCCTCCACCCCGCTGACGGTACCGATGCGATAGATATGTACACGGGAGATCCCTTGGAAATGCGGATCGTTTCCCGCCCACAAGAAGTTTGGTCCACCACCGACCTCTCTGCCCACGAAGGTGTAGCCTTCAGTGCCGCCACCGTTAAATTCGATCCGACCGTCGTGGTTGTGGACCAAGGCGGCGATAATCATGACATCACCCTCGACACGGGAGATCTTGCCATGAGCCAACCATTTACCCTTACCGCTGGCGAGGAAACCGTGATCACCGTCCGCGCCAGTTGGGGTAGGACGATCACCCCAGTGACCGACACAAATCTGGAGACGACTGTTTCTGCCCCTTCATTTACGCTATTCTTGGGCGACACGAATTAGACTCGCACCCCTTTAGGCGTCGGAAAATGTTGCAAGCAAAAATAAACGTCCACCAGCTACCAGTTCACACACCGTTTGCCATTGCCACGGGGACCATGCAGGCCGCGGACTGCGCGATTCTCGCGTTAGACGACGGTTGTGGAAATATTGGCCTTGGCGAAGCCGCACCATTTTCTGCTGTAACCGGGGAAAACCTGCAGGCAACTGCAGATGCGATAGCGAACCTTTGCACAACGATTCAAAAATTTTCTCCGGAACAGGCCCTCAAAATCCTGGCCCTCGAAAGTGAAAACAAAAATATTCCCTCGAGCGCCTTGTGTGCCGTGGAATCTGCCGTTTTGGACCTCATTGCTAGGCGGCTGGGACTACCATTATGGCGCCTATTTGGCTCACCAAAACTTCCCTCTGGAACGTTCTGCCCAACGCCGATCGACACCGACATCACCGTAACCGTCATGCCGCCAGAAAAGGTTCCAGCATTTTTGGATAAGTTTTCGGGCCACGGATTCCACACTTTTAAGGTTAAGGTTTCGGGAAGGGTCGATGCAGATACGGAATCGGTTCGACAAGTGATCAGTTGGGCAAAAAAGAAAAATCGGCTAGCTCACATAATTCTTGATGGCAATCAGGGTTTTGATTTCGAACGTGCCAAACGACTTCTTTTGAATTTGGCGAATCTCGATATTATTCCGCTTTGTTTTGAGCAGCCGTTAATTAAAAACGATCTCCGTGGCCTGGCGAAACTCTCTCAGTCAACATCCGTACCAATTTTACTTGATGAATCCGTTACCTCGGTGGACGAAGTCTTGCGCGCCCACAGTGCCGGGGCTGGCTCCATGATTAACATCAAGATCACCAAGTCCGGCGTCATCGAGTCCCTTCGCATGATTACCGCCGCCAAGGCACTTGGCATGGGATTAATGATTGGAGGGATGCTTGAAACGGAGATCGCTATGGGATTTTCTCTTCACATGGCGGCCGGCCTGGGGGGCTTCGACTTGATCGACCTTGACACCCCATTTTTTATTGATCGACGCCTGACCCTATCCAGTCCATGGCATAGCCCATCAGCTTCACTGACTATTTCGGGTGTTCGGGGCTCTGGACTAACTATTTCCTAAAGTTTGACTCCAAAAAAGCCGTTAAACCCGAACGATTCGGTTATGGGGAGGACGGGAACGTGAGCGAGAATTCCACATTGAGAGCTGCCATTTCCCTCGTTGCTCTCTCTGGACTCCTTGGCTGCTTAAAGACCAAAGATGCCGGCGTAAAAACCCTCGATAACATTGAAACACTTGGCCCATTAGAGTTCACAGAGTGCGCCGGAACCTACAATTTGCACCCCATGGCCACGCAACTTGCGCTACCCCGCCACCTGCTGCAGGCCGTTCAGTCCGTGCCAGAAAAACTGCAACAGTCCTTCTTCGAGGACCTCCATGGACGCATCGAGGTTTCGTCAAATTTAGCCGGGATCTGCTGGCCTGACGAATCGCACCGCCCAGCTCGCGAAGATGAAGTCCTCGGCTGCGTGCGCCAGTATGGAAACACCGATCGTCCCCTGGTGATTCACCTTCTCGCGACAACACCGGCCAAGGAGGCATATTGGCTTCTCCTTCGCTTCGGTTTTATCATGTCCAATCAGGTCCAAAATCGAAATATTCCACTCACCGGTGAAGTCACTTTTTGGGGAGCCACTGGCAGCGCCGCAGGTCAGACCAACGAGCGAATCGCGATCGCTTTTCTTGCTGATGCTGGCAGTCGCGGCACACCGGCAGGCACGGCACTCGAGAAATTTGGAATACCATTAAATGCGACCCTAGCCGCCACAGATGAAGCACGAGAAATTGCGTGGCGCAGCATCGCCACAGACATTCGCGCGGACTTTGCAACGCGAATCATCGCCGAGGCATTTCACTCCCGTTACTGCACAGCTGAAACCCGCAAATCCATGTCAGCGCGTTACCCACAAACCAGTCAATTATTTGAGATGGTCGCCGCCGATCTAGAAGGCCGCGCCTTTGCTCTTGCCAGCAATTCAGACGTCGGCAAAGCATCCTCCACTTGGAATGGCTGGTATAAAACCTACGACGGAGCTACCCAATCACGGCGCGCTCGCGGAGACGATATGGGATCGATGGCACGGACCAAGCTAGCCCAATCGATTGAGGCCCGGCTTAGGGGATCAGATGCTGAGCAGTCCTACCGCCTGATGGCGACGAACAAAATGGATATCGACATGATGCAATTACTTAAATTCCTCTTTCAAGCCTTGAGCGGACTCTCGTCCGGAAACTCGGGGATGCCGCAAGGAATGCTCGGGGGGCTTGGTGGTGGAAATTTGCTACCTGGATTTCTTCCACCCGGAAATCTGCCCATTGGACCGATGCCCATGGGACCGCAACCTGGTGGAATTCTCCCCATGTCCGGGAGTGCCGACGCAGAAGCCAAATCCGCCTTCGACAGTGGTAACCGGTATCGCCAACAAAATGGACTGCAGCCACTACAATGGAGCGATACCATCAGCACAGAGTGTAATGCTCAGGCTCAAGCCCAGATCGCTGGGGGAATGAACCATTGGTTGGTGCCACACCCGAATTCAAATGCCGAAAATATTGCGTCAGGACAGACCACCGGGTCCGAGGTTGCCACCGCTTGGTACAACTCCCCTGGCCACCGGGCGAACTTACTCGGCAGTTACACCCAATCAGCAGTTGGTCACAGCAATAATGAATGGTGTCAGAGGTTCAAATAAAAGTTCCTAAAGGCTCAGTGACGCACTGCCGGACGCTTTTGAATCCGAGGTTGGTCTAATTCAAAGTCCGACATCCATTCAGCATGGGATTGCCTCTAAACCAACCTCGGTATATACTGGTATATACCGAGGTGCCCCATGTTGTTTCTGGATCGTCTTGTAAAAGCCTTTGATGACTATAAAGTTCCTTATGCATTGGTCGGGGGTGTGGCCGTCGCGCTTCATGGTGCTCCACGTGGTACCGTTGATATCGATATCGTAATCAGACACTCAGAAAAATTTTTTAAAAACTTAGAGAGCTGCATGAAGGAGCTTGGGTTCATACCTAGATTACCGGTCAAGGCCGCAGAGGTTTTTAAGTTTAAAGATGAATATATTAAAAAAAGAAATTTAATCGCCTGGAGTTTCTATAACGCAATGAATCCTATCGAAGTCGTGGATGTTATTCTGACTCATGATTTGAGGGATATGAAATCGGTTTCGAAAAAATTTGGTTTGACTACCTTGAAGGTGATCGCGATTGAGGACCTTATCGCCATGAAAAAAGCGTCAGATCGACCACAGGATCGGGAAGACGTAAAAGTCTTAAAAGGACTTTTGAAATGAACGCAAAACGTGGTTCGAAAAAAAACCGACCGGTTCAACTTGCCTCGAAATCACAGATTGTCGCGATTGAGGTAGAGGACGTTACTCCGATTGTGGAGTTTCTGGAGCAATTCCGCATTTTAGCAGATCCGCGGGCTCAACATAAAAGCAAACTTATCAGCATTAAAATACCTGAGCCACTTCTGGCCGCTTTTCGTTATAAGGCTGACCACGATGGGGTTCCATACCAAACAATGATTAAACGCCTGATGCTTGAGTGGCTTTCGAAATAAGTCGAAAGTTTGGTACAACTCCCCTGGCCACCGGGCGAACTTACTCGGCAGTTACACCCAATCAGCAGTTGGTCACAGCAATAATCAATGGTGTCAGAGGTTCAAGTAAGAGCCCCTCCGAATCACCTTCGCAGGCAGGGTATATTGGCGAAGGCATATGGCTGCCAAATATCCTGCCGTGTTGCATACAAGGTGCTCCAGGCATTTGCAAAAAATTGTGCCGCAAGAATTTCAGGCCGCCCATTGAACCTGTTGGCCTCTATACAGTCAAATTCAGCACCGTCACTGCCAGGAACACAACGCATTGGAATCACTTCCACGGCTGGCAAATCACCGAACCGATAATTCCGATTTATACGGACATTAGCGATTGCGCTGCCATTCATGCTCGGAAGCAGCGAAATTTGGTAGCTGCCATTCCAAATCTCGCTCTCCAGAAAGCTCAATGAGGCCTGGCACTGAAACTGGACGGCCTGAGCCACACCAGCGAACATCAAACTGAATAACACAACGGTATACTTGAACATAAAACCTCCAAAAATAAACAGTGCGTCGAATCGTTATTAAATCCGTTTTTTTAAATAATTCGCTCTTTTAGGGGATGGTCAAATCGGTCACGGTAGTCTTCGATCAACTCACGTAAATGGCCGATCGATTTCGCTTTTTTAGTCACCGCCCAAAAAGCATGGCCAAACATAAACCATCGAGAACCAGTCGCTGCAAAGAAACTGAACTTTTTCAGAGCGTCTTCCGGACGGTCGTTGAAATGATGGTCCAACTCGTCAATCAAGAACAAACACGCCCGAAAAAACTCCGCGCTCTCCTCGGCGCGGCTTCGCGGTGCACGTTCGCCCTCCCGCCCCATCGGCGACTCCTGCCAACCCAAGTCCTCGGCAATCTGCCACAAGATCCAAGGCCTTACTGTTGCCGCGCGGGCCACCATGACTCCATCCACCCCAAAATCCCGCAAAATTGAGACCGCGTCAGCCGAGGTCTGGATGTCCCCATTGGCAACCACCGCCACCTTGCGGCGCTTTGCAATTTCACTGACAAGTTGCCAGTCTGCTCGCCCTTCGTGCCCCTGCTCTCTGGTCCGCGCATGGATCGTCAGCCAATCCGCCCCACCCTCTTCCAGGGCCTGGGTGAATTCGTCCAGATAATTTAAATCACAAATCTTGTCGCTACCTCCGCGCATCTTGACGCTGACGGGTCGGTCCGTACAGGCGCGAACCAAACGCACGACGTCGGCCGCATATTTTGGCTCGCCCATAAGGCGAACCCCCCAATTATGTTTAAGAACATGGGTTGCCGGGCAGCCCATGTTGATGTCATAGCCCCAGGGACGAAGGGCACTCAATTTGGCGATGCTGGGCGTGATAAAGCGCTCTTCGTTACCCAAAAGCTGTGGGACAAACAACTCCGCACCGGACTTTTCGCCCTCAGTGCAGCGAAGTTCGGCCGTGGTTTCCAGGCGCTCGCTGGGCAATCGTCTGGTCGACAGCATCTCTGTAAATATAATGGGATCCAGCCCCTTAGGGGCATAACGCCGCAGCATGGCTCGAAAAGCGACATGGCTGATCCCAACCATCGGAGCAACCATCACCGGAAACCGGACCCCTAGGGAGGCCATCCGCCCACCAGGCATATCTACGCCTACATTTAAGGTTGATTCAGGGGTGGGGGTCATATAAAAACCGCGAGTCCGTCGAATGTGAGGGGCATCGTTAATTCTGTAGGTAACGCATCACTTAATGCTCCGCTTAATGCTCAAGACAGGGGAAAGCAAGTCTATGAACACCTCGAAAGCCGCAATGTCGGAAAAAAAGCGTGAATTTCTAAAACAACCCATCGTCCATATGGACATGACCCAGCACAATGTCGTGAGCCTGGTCGATGCCATGGGCCATATGGCATTTCAAGCCCGCAACCTGAACCGCGCCGCCAAAATCTATGAAATGATGCTTCGCGACCAGAATAATTCCGTAATCCTTTGCCTTGCCGGGTCGCTAATCAGCGCAGGCCTCAAAAAAATCATCCTTCAGATGGTTCGCGACAACATGGTTGATGCCATTGTCTCGACGGGCGCGAACATAGTCGACCAAGACTATTTCGAAGGCCTCGGCTTCAATCATTATGTTGGCACTCCATTTGTCGACGACCATCAACTCCGCGAACTCGCAATTGACCGTATCTACGATACCTATATCGATGAGGACGACCTGCGAAACTGCGACGATACGATCGCGCAAATCGCCGGAACATTGGAGCACCGACCGTATTCGTCACGGGAATTCATCTGGCACATGGGCGAATATTTGTCCAAGCATGGCAAGAACAAAGAATCCGTAGTTCTTGCTTGTTATGAAATGGGCGTGCCGATTTTTGTTCCGGCATTCTCGGACTGCAGCGCTGGCTTTGGCTTGGTTCATCATCAATGGCACAACCCAAAGAAACACGTCACGATCGATTCGGCAGCGGATTTCCGCGAGCTCACTAAAATTAAAATCGAAAGCGGTGATACCGGCCTTCTAATGATCGGTGGCGGTGTCCCGAAAAACTTTGCTCAAGACGTCGTCGTCGCAGCAGAAGTACTCGGACACGATGTTCCAATGCACAAGTACGCTATCCAATTGACGGTTGCTGACGAGCGCGACGGCGCCCTTTCCGGTTCAACTCTGAAGGAAGCCTGCAGCTGGGGCAAAGTCGACACCGCTTACGAGCAGATGGTCTTTGGCGAAGCCACGGTTAACTTTCCGCTGGTTGCTGCCTACGCCTGGCACAAAGGTGCCCATAAGGATCGGAAGCCAAAACGCTTTGCCGACAAGGTTTAGTAGGAACGACAACTTTCAGGCAAATTGACTGCCGCGAGCCTCGGCGAGGGAAGAAAATCCTCGCCGTGGTAGCTCCACAGCTAGTTCTTGAAGCAAATTTGCGACGACCCATGGCCCACGATAGGCAAAGGCCGTGTAAATTTGAACCGCGTTTGCGCCCCGAGTGATTTTCTCCAAAACATCCCGACCAGAAAAAATACCGCCGACACCTATCATCGGAATTTTCCCGCGATGGACTTCCCAAGCCCAATCTAAAAATTGATTGGACCGATCAAAAAGTGGCCGCCCAGAAAGCCCACCAGATTCGGGAGCCTCAACCCGTTGCGAGTTGGTCAAAACCATTCCAGCCCAACCACCGTTACCAGCCTCTTCAACCAATTTTTGAAATGAGTTCCGATCCATATCTGGATCGAACTTAATCCACATTTTTTTGATCTCTGGACCGAAGCTGCGCGCAATCTCCGCCATGAATTCCGGCGTCGCCAACTTGCGCAGCCCAGGCGTATTTGGAGAGCTCAAGTTGATCACAAAAAAACGAGCTAGATCCCTAAATACAGCGTGAACCTGAAGAAAATCATCCAACGCTTTCTCGGCAGGAGTATCCTTGTTTTTGCCAATATTCACACCCAGTGGACAAATATCATTGGACCAAAACTGAGCCGCAATGCGGGAACTAATCTTGGCAGCCCCATCATTATTGAATCCCATGCGATTGATGAGTGACCGATCTGAGCGATAACGAAAAAGGCGAGGCTGAAGATTGCCAGGCTGCGCTCGAGGCGTCACCGCACCAATTTCAATATGAGAAAAACCAAGCCCAGCGAGGCCTTTGATCGCGATTCCGTTCTTGTCAAAACCTGCAGCCAGGCCAATGGGATGAGGCAAACTCCCAAGACCAGAGACCTGCACGCGTAAGGAAGCATCCAAATGATCAAGGGCACCTGGGCGGAAAAAACGCGTTGGATTCATCGCCAAAATTTGCATGCCCATATGATGGGCTGCCTCAGGAGGCAGAAGCTGCAGGGCTTTTGTGCTCAATCCTGCGCAAGATGCCCAGAAATCAATCATGCTTTCTTCCCTCACCTTTATAGGACCCTCTTAAACTGCTCTACATGACTGCGCCTGGCGCCGCAATCGCCAGCACCCCGTGGGAGAGCCCCATGTGAATGCTCGGGAGCAGGGCTTGAAGTGGCATCTGATCCCAGGCGCAGCCATGTAGAGCAGTTTAAACCGTCTAATAATGCCAATCTTTTCGGGTAATTAGGATAGAAACGCAAGAAATCGCCAGAATAGCCGTTGGACTCCATGGGCATGCTAAGAGGCGAGGCAAATGATTATAGACCTGCTGAAACCAGTGACCGTGCAGATGGCAGAGGAAATCTCTCGCCGAATGCGTCGGATTGAAACCGACCCAGCCAACGGCATTTTACCCATGCCCCCAAATCCAGAGGCATTCAGAATCCCAGCCAGCCCTGTGCCTCCGATGATCTTAAAACTAAAAGCAAAGCATCCGGCATTTTTGAAGATGCCGCATGAACCGCATCCCATGCACGCGCGCTGGGATGATCCTCGCACGGCACCAAATGCATCCGCTGGGGCAAATCCATCGACAGTCCGATATTGGAACAATGTGGTCATCATCAACCGCCATCGCGAGGAGATTAGGCGCATACTGGCGCGCCAGGGATGGACGGCCCGGGAGGTCGCCTTTATTGATACGCGCCACGCAGAATCGGTCCTAAATTACGCGATCGCCTACCACCGCAGTCGGATCCTCGATATAAAGGACGACCTCTTTCGACACCGAAGGGATCGCGCTCGCGCTCAACACAAGTTGAACCTCTCGAGGGATGAGCTGGAGGCATTCATTAGCCTGTTGAACAACGACCGAGCCTGGATATCAAGTATGATGGCCGGTCGAGCTGGGGCGCCGCGCCAAATCGCTGAACAACAAGTCCACATACGGGCTCAGGTCAAGGCGAACCTTATTCACCACAGTGAAGTCCGTGCCGTCGGAAAGCAGGTGGAACAGGTAAGCAGGGATTTGGCTGCCAGCCTTGCAGCCACAGCCTATAATATCCCCAAGAAAGTCAGTTGAATCGCTGAAAAAATCAGTGCGTCGCAGCCGTCCGGAATGGTTGCCGGCGCGGCTTTTTCTTCAGCGAGCTGAGTAGTTTGGCTTCCATAAAGGGAACAGGATCAACCGGTTGATCGCGGCGCGTTCTCACTTCAAAGTGTAAATGAGCTCCGCGAGAATTACCGGAAATTCCAACATGAGCGATGTGAGCACCGACCTTCACCCAAGCGCCTTGCTTGGCGATAATTTTGCCGCAGTGTCCATATAGCGAGCGATATTGGCCATGGTCGATGATCACCGTCTTACCGTAACCATTCAAACGCCCAACAAAAATCACGCGGCCTTCGGCTGCAGCAACAATTCGCGTTCCACGATTGGCCCGAATGTCGATGCCGTTATGAAAGCGACCCCAACGCGGACCATAATTTGAAGAGACCTCGCCAGCCGCCGGCCAACGAATCACAAAATTCTGCGCAGGCTCACCGATCAGGCTTCCTCTGGATGGCGATCGACCATCGGCACCAGAATGCCCATTATCTTCATCACGATAAGAATCGTTTGCGCCCGGCGTCTTACGCGGGGCATTGAGATCCTCTTCTTGCCACGAGCGGTCGTCGCCACCTTCCCCGGAATCCGGGGCAGACGTGGCCTCTGCTTCACGATTAACTCCAGATTTAACGGCAACACGACCGGGTAAGCGCCCTGAAGACGATGCGGGTTCGTCAATGGCCCCCACTTGTAAGTTTACGGCTTTAGGGCCAGCAGCGATGCGCAGGACCTGACCGACACGCAATGGATTCTTACCATCGAGCCCATTCATCCGGGCGATCCGCCCCCACTCGGTATCGAATCGATTCGAAAGGCTGGCCAACGTGTCACCGTGTTCGACGCGAACTTGATAGGTCACGCCGCTGCGGCTTCCAAACGTCAGACAGCCCGTCGCAAAAAACATCATCAAGGCACAGATGAGGCCGCGGCCATCACCCAAACGAAGAACAAAACCGTGTAAAACTCCACGGCACTGAAGTCGCAACATAAACCCTCCTGATTTGCGACAAATGGCCGGGCCCGTTACAGGCGGCGGGTCGTGAGCACCGGAAAAGGATTTCCAGCGTTACCCGCGTGATGGGAGGCGTCAAGGCTCCCGGCCGATGTTTACTTGCGCGCAAACGATACTTAGTTAGCTCCCGGAAATACTCCTGGGAACGCATCGGGTAAAACCCGACGAAGTTGATCGTTCGCACGCTCGTCGAGAAGGCTAGGCTTAAGAACCGTTACAGTTGCATAGCCTTGATCCACCAGGTAGCAGTCAGAGTCCGGAATATCCTCGAACATCTCACCGCCGGCGCCGATCCAATAATACGGCCGCCCTCGTGGGTCGATCCCCTCGACCATCTCGTCTTCATAAATCCGACGACCCAAACCTGCTACCGTAATCCCCTTGAGATCCTCGAACGGCAGGTTCGGAACATTGACGTTTATCGTAAAACGGTCGCCCACTGCTAGTAAATCTTGACGTTCCAGCAACAGCCGGACCACCTGACCGGCGGTTTCGTACTTCAAATTACCCCGCCCGTGACTGGAAACGGCCATGGCCCTGTATCCGTGCAAGGCACCCTCCATAGCAGCATGGACGGTACCCGAATAAAGCGTGTCAATTCCGAGGTTTCCACCCCGATTAATGCCGCTAATAATCCAGGAAGGCTTACGGTGAAGCAGGCGCCGGCAGGCGAGCATGATGCAGTCTGCTGGGGTGCCCTCCACCGCGTAAATATTCCGTGAAATTTGTTCCACTCGAAGCGGGCTATGGATCGAAATGGCGTGGCTTGAGGCCGATCGTTCGACGTGGGGGGCAACCACGACAACATCCCCCAAGGGCGCAATGGCTTCCGCCAGAGCGCGAATGCCTGGGGCATGCACCCCGTCGTCATTACAGAGCAAAAACAGCGGTTTTTGAAGATTTCCCTCAGTCACGCATGCCGCCAGATCAAATCGGGTTGAAGGTAAATGGGTAGCTGATCTGAACCGGCTGTCCACCACGAGGATCGGGGAACTTCCAGCGCTTGATACTGCTCGTGACGCAGCCTTTCATCTGAGAATCCGAAATGGAGGACTCTGCGATGCTGACGCTGGACACGTTACCCTGAGCATTGATGGTCCAATTTACCGCGAGTTTTCCAGAAGCACTCGGAGATCTTTGCAGCAATTGCTCGTAACAATGGCGAATTTGATTCAAGTTTGCACGGACCACCTGAAGGATTTCCTGGGGACTCAAACCACCAGAAACGACAGGATCACCCGGAGGCACCTCGACATTGGCGCGACCGTGACCGGAACCGCCGCCAAACCCAGCACCCTTACCACCACCGGCTCCGCCGAGGCCGCCAAGGCCGCCCTGACCACCAAGAAGTCCACCTGAACCAGATCCGAAATTATTTACCGCACCGCCGGACCCGGCAAGGCCCAGTGATTTGCCGCCGCCAGCGCCTCCCAATCCGTAGGTCTTGGCCCCAGACCCCATGCCGCCACCGGCACCACCCGCCGAACTTTGCATGTTGGTGTAGATCGCGCTGGCACTCGATTTATTCAGAACCTTGCCCGCACCCAAACCAAGCTTGTCCAGATTGACGCCTGAGGGTTTGTCATTGTTGACGCCCTCGACCCCTTTAACGCTGGCCGCCTTGTTGCCCTTGATTTCGCCGCCCTTCTGGTTCATTCCACTGCCTTTTGGACCACCAGAAGCACCCATCGGCTTATTGTTTTGAGGACCGGCATACTTAAAGTCTGGCTTCTTCGAGTCCGCGGAAACCACTCCGGACGTTCCCTTGTCCAGTTTGTCGAGCTTATCTTGCGGCTTTTGCTGAGGTTTTTGTGGTTGCTGCTGGCTTTCAGACGGCTTTTTAGCCTCGGTCAAAAGCTGTGTTGGCCTTTTTTCGGGAACCGGTTTTTCAACTGGTTTTGGCTGTTCGACCTTTTCTTTTTCCACGGGCTTAGCCGGCTTAACAGGCATTGGCTTGGGAGGAGGCGGCGCCTTGGGGGTCGGCGGCGGAACCTTAACTTCCTTGATTTCAACCTTAGGCTTCTCTACCTTTGGCGTCGGTTCGGGCGGTTTAACGGTCTCTGGTAAATTAACAATCGCCCAGATGTCGTCCTTCTTTTTCTCATCGGCCTTCGGTTTGATGATGAAGGTCAACGGGATAAAAAGCGCATAGATCAAAAGTCCAAACGACAAAATTGTAGCAAAAAATGGATCTCGCAAACCGCGCTTTGGAATTTCAAGGGCGGGTGGGCGAATGTTCATCAAAAAGTAACTAACGGCACCATATTTGATCATCGCGATATCGCGACGGTCGAGATTGATTTTGGCCGGTCCCTCAACCCTTTCGACTTTGCCTCCGCGGCGCAACCGAGCTCGCATTCCAGGCAAAAGGCGCAGGCGATACCCGCTGCTCGAAATTGAGGCCAAGGCATGGCTGGTAATGTTATCTGGTCCGGCGGCAATCAGATGAGCGTCCTTGGTTGGGTCGCCAATCAAAACTTGTTCGTTGCCTTTGATGCTCGGATGAAAATAATCCACATCAAGAACCGTGCTGCCCCAATAGGCAATCGCCTCCAAGACATCCCCACTAGGACGAGCTTGTTTAGGCGAAAAAAGCACGCCGCTACGAGGCATCATGCTATCGGGAGCTTTTTCCGTGCGTGCATCTGGGGCCTGCATCACAGTGGCTCGACCCACCGCAGGGGCTTTGGCAGAAACTTCTCCCAGGCCCGCAGCAGGCACCACCGGGGGAACTCCAGCCACGGTCGGCGCCGTTGCGGCGGTCGTCGCAAAACGTGGCGGCGGCGGAACAACTGCAGCTTCGCGGTGTTCGGCTAACTGAAGCTGAACCGATCCGATCGTAATGACGTCACCAATCTTGATGGCGGTCTCTACCTCGATAAAATTGCCGTTTACTTGGATTCCACTTTCGGAACCAAGATCGGTCACCATCCATTTTTTACTGGTATCCGAGCCCTCTTCATCCAAGGATTCGATGAGCGCGTGAATTGGGTCGACCAATGGGGCGCGCACGACAATCTGATTCGACAGCAAAGTCCCAATCACAAGGCGTGATTGATCCAGTGGAACATTCTGTTCCGGCTGTCCTGGTAGTGTGAAACGCAGTTCTAGCATGGGAACTTCAAACCTCGTGCAAGGTCGATATTTGCCATAACGGGCAACCCTGATCTGCTGGTACCCATAAATATTACCATGAGTTACTTCACAGGCGGACTACCACCCTCAGTTCCCTTGATGGATGTTTTTTCCGGCGCCCTTTCCGGGGCCTTGGTCGAGGCCGCTTCCGCATCGAGCGCCATCGACAGCCGTTGAGCCCGATCATTGTACTTTTCCGCCCGGCGGTCGGTTCCAGGAGCCCGAATCATCCGGGACAAGTATTCCTTCGCACGTGGCAGGTCACGCCTGCCCTGCAGATCATTCAAGGCACAGTTAAACAGTAGTGGCTTAAAATCCGGGTGCTTTAAGGAGGCTGACTTGCAAAGCTCAGCTGCCCGCTCCGGACTGTCTTTGAAGCGAACGATCGTCACCTCGCCACTAGCCACCAGGGCATTATCTCCGGACTCTGAAAGCAGAGACCTTGCAAGATTAAAATCACCGCCATCAAGCGCCAACATGCCAAGATTGATTTTGGCTGGCCGATAATCATTTGCAGATTTCAAGGACTCTTGAAATGCCACCACGGCCTCCGGAATCCGCTCCTGCTTTACGGCGATGACGCCAAGCAAATTAAAGGCGCCAGCCCGGATCCGCCCCTCTTTTGACTTAAATAATGGATCAAGAAAAAACTCTGCAAGGGCAAGCTTGCCTGACTCCGCGGCTGAAATAGCCAACTCTAGCCGAATTGGAGAAGGCAATTCAAAATCAACATTTTTACGCATGGCCTGATCGGCGATGGCGCGAGCCGTTCCCGCCTGTTCAGAAAGGTTACGACTACCAAGGCGTTGAGCGCTCAAATAAGCCTCAAGAACACGATGATCCGCCTTCCCCGATTGAATCAAAGGGGTCAACTTGGCCACCAATTGATCGACCTTTTGGCGATTGATCGGGTGCTGCATTAAAGCATCGCGGCCGAGGGATTGAATGACGAGACGCCGCTCCGCAGAAATCGAACCGGAACCTGAATCCTGCGGCTCCACATTGCCACGGCCAGGCGTGGTTTCAGAGTCAGGATCTTGTTTTTTCTTCCCAGTGGCGCAGGAAACCATGATGCTGCCTGCGGCGGTAACGGCGCTGACGGCAAAGAGCAAACGAATTGTTCTGGCAATTTTCATATTCTGCCCCCTCACCGAACTTCAGACGCAACAGATTCAGAAACCTCAGAACCGACCAAATCCGGCACCTCAAGCCAATCTTCCATCACTAATTTCGATCCGCCTGATTTTGCCAATGCCGTCACAACACGCCGGGAATAATCGTTGTAAACATGAAACTTGCTCATGGTTTCCATGGCAATCTTATAAAACCCAGCAGCTTCCTGGCGAGCCGCCTGTGCTTGGGGAGCCAATTTTTTCTTCACGTCGTCGATGCTGGCGCCTTTGATTGCAGGCGGATTATCCATCTCGGCAGCCAAGCCCTCGTAAGCCCTGCCGTTTTCGAATAGTGCTGCAACCCCCCAAAAAGAATCTTTGGTGCCAATCACAGAATCCATCGATTGTTTAAGCTTGCCCAACCCACCAGCCTTGCGGTCAATCGAGGCCGCCAAGGCATCCACCGTACCACCAGCCAATTTCAGCGATTCGTACTTAGGAACTTCCGCCAAGGCGCGTTTGAATGCAATCTCGCCAACATAGCGCAGAGCCTCGCCAGAAATTTTCCCACCAGACTTTTGATAGGCTTGGGTAATTTCAGATACGGCTTTGACTGCCTCAGAGCCCTTGCCTCCAGCTGTCCGATAGATGCTGTAGGCGGCCAAAATTCTTTCGTCCGGCGTCAATTTAAAATTGGTTGAATAATTTAAAACCAAGCCTTTGAGGCGTTCGAAATTGCGCGCATATGCCGCCGACCGGATCATCCTTGCAAAAATAGCCTTGGCGCCATCCGAATCAAACTTGGCCAATCCCAAACACTCCTTGATCGCCTTCGGACTTTCATTGGCAGCAAGCAGTTCACAGGCACGCCCGAGTGCCGACAGCGCATCTTTTTCTTTCGGATAACGCTCGGCATATTCGCCGTAAAACTCCGCCGCAGATTCAAACTCAAGCCTGTGATCTTTGAGCTTCGCCACCTGAAGCATTGACTCGCGGGCTTGCTGGGATTTCGGATAGTTTTTAAGGATGATGGCATACATCGCAACGGCCTGAGGAATTGCCCCGCCCTTGGTATAATCCACCGCGGCGTTGTACACCAATTTGTCCGCCTCCGAGTCGCTCGGCTTTTTACGTGCCTGATCTTCATAGGCCTTGGCCCGTTTCAACGGGTCATCAATCTTGGCGACTTCTTCAATCTCTGCGGCACGGCGTAGAGATCGTAGTTTTTCCCCGAGCGCACCCTTCTGATAGGCCGGAACCTTAAGGAGCTTATCTGCCGTTTCAAGCAGACCCTTGCGGTCCGACTTGTAAAGGGGAATCAGGGACTCGACGGCTTGCGGCCCTTCCTTGTCGTTTGGATACTTCCACGCAATGTTTGTGAGGTACTTGAGCGCCATGGGGCGGTCACCCAATCGGAAGTAAATCTCTGTCACATAAAGATCACAGGTCTTTAAGTTCTTCCGGTCTTGCGGATACCAACCTTGATAGTAACCGCAACCTTTGATGAAGTTTCCAGCCTTCTCCGAAACCTTACCGGGCTTCGTAAAGTCCGGCTTCAATTTAATTAGCTGCTTTAGTTCGGGCTCGAAATCCAAATAATATGAATCGAGCATGTACCGCGACGCTTGACTATGCATGTTGACGGTCTTTTTCCCGCCTGCAGAAACAATGACCGCCTTGTCCTTACCCAAAAGTGCCACATCCAAATAAAGCTTTCCTGCCGTCCGGTAATCCTTCAGGAAAAAATCGATATCGGCCATGTTGTATTTGATTTCGGTGATTTCGCTGGCCTTGGGATAAAAGCGCAGAAATAAGTTATATCCCTTCATCGCCTCGCGATAAACTCGAACATCGTCGTTCTTTTGTGCCGACTTATGCGTGACCTTTGCATAGTAAAGGATCTGATCTTTGATCAGCGCCTGAGTCTCCAGGACTTCCTTGCGACTGCCCTGATTCGCTGTTTCCCACTGGCTGCCAGGCCCGTAGATCTTGGGGAAACTTTCGAGTTCCGACCACAGTGTATTCCAACGCCCCAATTCGTAGGTCAAAGACAGGATGTCCTTTTGGGCTTCCGGACCATCGAGGCTGGTCGGGGCTACCTGCTGGAATCGCTTCAACGTGCTGATGGCTGCAGCGTATTGGCCCTGATCCGTAAAGACGTTTGATAATAGCAACAGGAATTGGCCGATGTACTTTTCACCACCGTTGGCGCGGTAGTAACTGATCGCTGGCTCCACCTGTTTAAGTTCTGCAAAGGAGTAAACCATGTCCCTAAGGGCTTCGTCCCGCAATTGTGGTCCGGACTTGGCATCCGCATTACGCCCGTTTGCAACGGTCGTTTTCCAGAATTCAAGGCTTTTCGGGTAATCCCCGAGGTTATAAGAACACCAGCCTAGTTTGAAAAGAGCCCACGCATATCCTCGGGAACGCTTGTAACGCAGTGTCTGCTTGTAGTTATTCATGGCTGCACGGAAATTCAGCTTATCGAAATAAAAGTCTCCAAGCTGAAAATATGCATCACCGGCCTTTGAAGAATTAGGATATTTAGTGATGAGCTGCGTGTAGGTCCGTGCCGCATCTTTTTCGCGCTTCAAAAATTGGTAGGCAACGGCCTGGTTGAACATGGTTTCGTCAGCATTGCGAGCGCGCGGAAATTGCCGCAGAAGGTTCTCAGCACGAGTGGACACCAATCGCCACTGATTCTGAGATTTAACAGAACTCAACTTCGGTTCTGGTCCCCGGCGGCCACTGCCGTCCCATCGCTCATAAGATTCGTTGTAGCGACGAAATTCGTCGTTTGATTCATAAAGTCCGAGTTCCAAATTCAGGTTAAGCAATTGCTCTAATATGCGAAGGCGTTCGGGAGACTGAGGCGGCGTCCGCGGCTCGATTTTTTGCAAATACTGAATGGTCTTTCCGATTTCGGAACTAAGCTTCTGCTCGGTAGCGACGAAAAAAGCCTCTGCCCTGGTCAGACTGGTAGTATTTTTCCGGTCGGCTCCGCCCTTCTCAAGCTTACGTTCAACCACTTCAACGCCAGATTTTTTGTGATCTTTACCGCGGTTTGCGTCCGGAGCGACATCAACGGCCCCAACCATGATAAAGGTGAACATCGATATGACAGCTAGTCGCAGATTATTCTCTGACATCACACCCTCTCAATTCTTCTTCGATGCGGAACAACTGCTGTCGATGTTGTAGACATAGTATCCGAGCTCATCCTCCCAATACTCACCCTGAAACGGCCAATATTCCAACTCCTGGCCAATATTCAGAATCTGAAATCCCCCGATGAAATTTATCCGTTTCTCAGCCGTTGAGACCTGGAGCGATGCGCGTAGAGCATCCACCCGGTTAAGCAACATTTCAGCATTGATAAATTCCGTTTGGCGCGAAAGATCTTTCAGATAATCCCGTTGATCTGAGAGTTTTTGGTACAATCTGCGGCCTGCCTCGTCCGACGCAACCGCCTTCTTTTTCCCGAGAAAGTTCCGAAGTTCTTCTTGCAAACCAGAACTCGCCCACTTGCCGCCGAAGCGAGACAGACGGGCCAGCTCTGAATCAGAGTTTCGAACCGAAATGGCTCCCTCACGAAACGCATCCGTCCTTGAAAGGGAATCAAAGATTGGCCAGGCTTCCTTAAAACGAGTCAGCGACCCAGCACGAAAATCGTAGACAAGTTTATAAAACCCTCGATGATTTTCGCCGTAGTCATTGATTAGCTTTTTTAGCTCGCCAAACAAGGGTTGGTAGCGGTCACGAAATCGCTCCAGAGCAGCCTTAGTTTCGTCAAACCGGCACAGCCTCAAAAATGTGATCGACTGCAGAATGTAGCTTTCTGGATAAAAACGATTCTCAAAAAAAGGCGCCAAAACTGTGTGCAAGCTACCTAACGCGGAGTTGTGCTTTTGGATCATAAAATAGGCCCAGGATCCTTCGAACTGAGCATCGAGCCATAAGTCCGAGTCGCGGCCAATTCGGCCATATTGTTGAAGGGCCTCCACGAACCTTTTTGTCTCGTACTCAACGCGAGCAATGTTCATGATCGCTGCATCCCGAAGATGCTCTCCCTCATCGTCACGTCGTGCACCGGAAGCGACACCGCTGAAGTAACTGATCGCCTGACTATGACGCCCCTGCAGATTTGAGATCACGCCCAAGTGAAACTGCGCTCGCAAATAATACGGCGACCCCCCAGGGACCGCCCTGAATTCGCGAGTCGCTGCTTCATATTTGCGGTCATCGAAGTTTTCGACGCCTTGGTAATAGAAGTAAAAGCCACGTGCAGCACCAGGAATATACTCGGGATTCATCGGCCCACCATTGCGTCCAGAGACAAGCTGAACAATCTGGGCCTGCCCAAGACTCACCGTGCTATTGATAATTCCCAATTGTTCAAACGCCTGGCGAAAGAACGGATTATTTACCGGACCTTGCCGGACAATTGCGCCGTAAAAACGCGATGCCGAGTACGGCAGATCCAGGGCCTGCAGAGCGCGGGCAAGAAAAAATCCCGCATTGAGCTTTTCCTGGGCATTTCGGCTGGAACTGTAAAGCTGAAACGACGCAGATGCCGCAGCCGGATAGTCGCCCCGGGAATAGAGCGCCGAAATGTTTTGCAAATTTGCCAAGGCAATCTGCCCGCCAAACATCAAGAAGATGATGACGAACTTAATGTACCACCGGATATTGCTGATAAACATCTTCATGCCCTATTCACCCTGTGATGCCATCGCCTAAAGAAAGCGCGAGGCTCCAACCTGCATCGTCACATTATTGATCATCTTGCTCGAAGAATTCGTAAAATCTGGATCACAGGATCCATCGCGTTCATCGACAGAGAAAATATTGTCGCGAACCTCGAACCGAAGGGACAGGTTTTTATCGATAAAAAACCTTTGGCCAATGCCAATGATCCCGCCGAAATAACTTTTTGTATTGGCCGCAGGAGGAGGAACCGACTGACCAGTGGCGGATGCCGAACAGTGATCGTATTGATAATCGACCCCGGTCATGCCGCCGCCGCCAATCAAGAAGGTATCAAAGTAAATGAGCTTCCCGCTGGCGAGCTGGTACTTGCCATAGAGCGGTGTCCAGACCAAACCGCCGAGGAATTGGTACTGGGTTCGCTGGATTTGAGTGCTAATGTTGAAGCTGCTCTTAAGAAGGGTTTTGTCTTCTTTGTCCAAGCTAAAGCCATAACTTCCATCGAGCTCAATCCCGAGCGATTCAGTGAAGTGATAATTCAATATTCCGGTCATCAAGTAGGTGTAGATGAATGTCTGATTCATCACGACACTCATCTGGCCACCAAACTCTGCTCGGCGGGCCTTGGTAAAAAACCGGGGACGAATAACCCGCACATCATAGCCGGAAAACTGACCTTTTGGCTGATCATCAGAATCCGTTGCGGCGACGGCGGAGTTACCTGCCAGCGTCATGATTCCAAGTAGCAATGACATGGTACAGGCCACAATCCATCGCCTGCGTTTTCCACCACCAATTTGCTTCGGCCAACCCAAATATAACCCCTTCACTGAAGGCGAAAAAACAGCCAAACGATTTAGTTCTCAACCCTGGTAACGACGAGTTTGAACGTGACAAACTCAGCCTGTTGAGCTGACAACATGATCCGTTTCATCAATTTAAAAGGATGCCCCTTGTCCATTTCCATGGTCAAGGCACCTGACTTTCCTAACTGGGCTGGATCGTTAACGGTGGCCGCAACGATACGTTTATTGGCCTCCGAGATTCGTTTCAACTCATCGTAAACTGGACGAATCCCACCCTGATAAGATTCACCCAATTGCTCCTTCGGAACCTCGCCGTTCACCACGTCTACAACTTTTTTGTCGTTCACAAAAATTTCTGATTTCGTCACGACGATGGCTGGTAATTCGTCAAGGCTGACCATGGTCACCGAGTCTGGTAATTCCAGACCGGAATTGACGTCATGGGAAACTGGATCCGTCGAATAACTCATGAGCAGGAAGACGATCAAAATACTGAAAATATCCAGCATCGGATATAAATTCAGTGTCAGGGTTTCTTTACTACCCCCGCCGACGGATGCCATCTGAACGACTCCCTCTTGGAATCAAGGCCACACAAAATGTGGCTATAGAATCACGCTACCCATCACGATTTTTGGAAATAAAAATTGCTGATCCTGTTCCATCGCACCCGTTTTCTCGTTTTTAACGGCTAAAATCGGGTCTGTTTGCTTGCGAAACTTAGCTGAATCGAGGATCGCCGAAATACTATCCCAGATCACGTCATCCTCAGAGAATAAGGTCAACTTATCTTGGGTGGGATTGGCCTGGCGAATCGCGACTAATCGTTCATGCATCCGAGCCAAACCATCTTTAGTGTTTGGGAAATCAAACTTCTGCTCGTTTTTAGGGTCTTTTGTAAATTCAGTTATGATCTGAATTTTGTCTTTTGCGGCATCGATTTTCACATCCAAAGTCCGCTGACTTTCTTCCTTCGGCTGCGGAGCATTCGAAAGAAATGGCACCTGCACCTCAATGATGCCGGTGGCCACAAACACCGCCGAAAACAGCAGGAATGTATTGAGCATGGAAAAAACATCAATGAACGGAATAATATTCAGTTCAATATCAGTCATGTCCTGGCGTTTGATGCCTTTGCGTTTACGTCGCATGGGTCACCCGTCAATAAATCAGTCGGCACTTGCGGTCGCCATATCCTGGCCACTGCGTATTTTCATTTTGCGTGTGTAAAGCAAATCCATAAGGCGTGCGGCGTTCTGATTGATATCGTCGATGATGGCCGTCTGCTTATTCATCAAAAGACCATAGACCAACAGACAAAGCAGGGCTGTCGCGAGACCGAAGGTTGTCGCTGAAAGAGCCTCAGCAATACCTTGCGCCAGGATCACAGCCTTTTGTTGACCGGTGGCATTTGCCGCGGCCGCAAAGGACTTGATCAATCCAAAGAGGGTACCCAGTAGCCCGAGCAAGGTGGCAACGTTTGCCGTTGTTGCCAACAGGGGCACCCGTCGGGAGACCCGCGGAATCGCCGCTAGCTGGGCATGGTGCATGGCATTTTCGATCTCTTCGGTTGAATCATTGGCACGCTTCAGGCCCTCGGCCAGTACATAAGGAAGCAGCTGCCCCTGATTGCGTTTCCCTTTGCACAGGCGAATCGCGTTCTCAATCGAGTTGTTCATCACCAACTTCTGTACGGCCGACATAAAGGCCGAACTATTGGAAAGATCATACTGATACCAGTATCGAAACACCCGTTCGACAATGATCGAGACCGACAAGATCAGGGTCAGGGTGATCCCACACATCACAACAAAGTGGGGGCCGTCATTGGGGTTAAACAATTTTACAAGCGAGTCAATCATGGTTCGAAGCTCCTCTTGCTCCCGGGCGCATGGCCTGTCAGCGTCGACAGGCTAAACAATTAAGTTCACTGCTATTTTACGGACTCCGGAATGAGCAAGTCAACTAACGCACCTAAATCCAGATTTAGAGTGTGCAGGACGACCAAATTATCGTAAGCTCCCGCTTGGATTCGGATTTTTACAAGGGAAGCCGGGACCATGAAACATCAGCAGAATGACAGCGGAATTCCCATTTTTACCACGAAACACAAAGAGTTTCTGGCATGGGCAAGGAAGAACTCGCTATGGCCATATCCATTCGGCACAGCTTGCTGTGGGATCGAATATATGGCAGTGGTCGGCCCGAAGTACGATATCAGCCGATTCGGGGCTGAAGTCGTCCGGTTTTCACCACGGCAGTGCGACCTGATGATTGTTGCCGGCACCATTACCGAGAAAATGGCTCCGGTTATTAAAAAGATTTATGACCAGATGGCCGAGCCCAAATGGGTGATGGCTATGGGTGCCTGCGCATCTAGTGGTGGGTTTTACCGGGCATATCATGTCCTACAAGGTGTTGACCGGATCATCCCGGTTGATATTTATGTCGCTGGCTGCCCTCCCACCCCAGAGGCGGTGATCGCTGGTTTGATGACACTCCAGGACAAAATTCACCGGGAAGCCCTTGGCGTCGTGGAATCTGACCCAACAGTCACCTGACCGGATAACACGGGTTTTCTTTAATGCAGCCGAAATTTCAGCCCACGATTGTCGCTTATAACGAAGCAGGGCGCATTGCGCTTCCTGAAGGCAATGCTCTGACAAATTTGTGCTCAGGCGCCCGACTGATCATGACGGGCGACCCCGCAGCCCTCCCGGCAGCATTGGCCCAAGGCCCCCTAGCGGTTTTAACCAACAGCCTCGATCCGGAACTACTAGCCAAGATTCGCCAGCATTCTAGCTCTGCCAACCCCGATTCCGCTGTTATTCTGCTCGTCGATAAGGTCCACATCGAATACACGAAAGCCTTGGGCGGCAAAGAGCACGAGCTGGTAGACCATATTATTGCCGTCCGAACCGCTGCAGACGGCGGGCCATCAGCCTGGAGCAATACGGACCTGCGAGCCACCCTCCAAAAACTGATTCGTAGTGATTTTTTTGGCGTTGAAAAATACCTGCGCACCGGCGCCCGGATTTTAAGTTTTCCAATAACTTCATCCAAGGACCGCGATCAACTGCACCAGGAAACGACCAGCTTCGCGACCTCCTGCGGTCTGAGCCAATCCATTGCCTTGACGGCAAAACAGATTGTTCAGGAAATGCTGCTCAACGCCATTTACGATGCGCCAAATGCTGCGGGACATCGCCAGCCCAAGGAGCGCTCCGGTCACCCGGTAGATTTGGCCGTGAAAGACCAGGGCCGACTCGAACTAGGTTTTGACGGAGAAATCCTGGCTATTTCGGTATGGGACCCCTTCGGCTTGTTCAAGCGGGAGACTTTCTTCAATTACGCGCGGAAGGCTCTGTTTCGCGCGAATTCGGAAGATATTATCGATACGAAGGTCGAAGGAGCCGGACTCGGATTAATGACCGTTTATCTAAAAAGTCACGGCCTTGTCTGTAATGTTGATCCCGGGCACGCGACCGAAGTGATGGCCTTGATCGATACCGGCACAAAAGTACGCGATTTCGAGAAGATTCCTCGTTCCATTCACTATTTCAAAGCCATCAAGACAGGAGTTCAAAGCAAATGAACAAGATCAAGGTTGCCAATCCGGTTGTGGAATTAGACGGCGATGAGATGACCCGAATCATCTGGGCCGATATTAAGAACAAATTGATCCTTCCATTCCTTGACGTGAACCTCATCTACTTCGATCTTGGCATTGAAAACCGGGATAAAACCGAGGATCGAGTGACCATCGAGTCTGCGGACGCGATCAAAAAATACAATGTTGGAATCAAATGCGCGACCATCACGCCGGATGAGGCACGCGTAAAGGAATTCAACCTCCATAAAATGTGGAAGAGTCCTAACGGCACGATCCGCAACATCCTTGGTGGCACGGTTTTCCGCGAGCCCATCATCTGTCGCAATGTGCCCCGCCTGGTGAGCAACTGGACCCGTCCAATTGTGATCGGACGCCATGCCCATGCAGACCAGTACCGAGCGACTGACGTTAAGATTCCGGGAAAAGGCGTCGTCAAGATGACCTTTGAACCAGAAGGCGGCGGCGCCACGCAAACCTGGGAAATCAATAAGTTTGATGGACCAGGAATTGCCATGGGTATGTACAACCTGGACCACTCGATAGAGGGCTTCGCCCACGCCTGTTTCAACTACGGATTGTTGAAAAATTACCCAGTTTACTTGTCCACGAAGAACACTATTTTAAAAGTCTACGACGGTCGCTTCAAAGACATCTTTCAACACATCTTCAACGAACAATACAAAGGCAAATTCGAGGCCGCTGGACTCGTTTATGAGCACCGTCTGATCGATGACATGGTGGCCCAGGCCATGAAATGGAACGGCGGATTTCTGTGGGCCTGCAAAAACTACGACGGCGATGTCCAATCCGATTCCGTGGCCCAGGGATTCGGCAGCCTTGGCCTGATGACCTCTGTTTTGATGTGCCCAGACGGCAACACGATCGAAACGGAAGCTGCACACGGCACGGTAACACGCCATTACCGCCAGCACCTTCAAGGCAAACCGACCAGCACTAACCCGATTGCCAGCATTTTTGCGTGGACTCAGGGACTCGCCCACCGCGCAAAACTGGACGGAAATCAGGAATTGGCGCGCTTCTGCGATACCCTCGAGAAAGTTTGCGTCGAAACCATTGAAAGTGGTTTTATGACCAAGGATCTTGCGGTTTGCATTCATGGTGACAAGGTGCCAGAAGGCAGCTACCTCAACACGGGCGCCTTTTTGGACAAATTGGCCGCAAACCTCACGAAGGGCATGAAGTGATTTTCGGTGTTAAGGCTACTAATCGCACGATGAAGGTCATTACCCTTACAGCAGGACTATGGCTTGCCCTGGCAAACAGCTCTTGCATCCATAAATTCATCTCCGGTGCAGCGGAAGAGACAACTGCAGCGGAGATTGATCCTTATGCTCCAGCCGCCCCTGCGGGTGCGCAAGATTTAGCCTCGGGATCGCCAGAGCTAGCTGAGAAGCCGGAAAATACAGGCTCGGATAAACCTGTCACGGTTGATCCAATGCTGAAAGACGAGCCCCCAACCCAGGCCACCCGGGACTACAGCGCAGCTTTTGACGATAAACCAGATTACAAGCCTGCCGGGACCAATCCCACGGCGACCGCCAAAAGTAAAACCACGAGGGGCACTGGCACAAAACGCATGGTGGTTCTGGTTGAACGAATAAACCTACGCAGTTCGCCGGACCGGAATTCAAAAATCACCGGCGAACTACGCCGGGGCGACATCGTCATGGTTAATATTGATGAAGCGATTGGTTGGGCGAAAATCACCGACGGTGAATTCATCCGCGCCAGGTTTTTGAAATCAGCGGAAAATTGACATCGCCAGCTCCACGGCGATTAAAAAAACAATCGCTATTTCCACCAGGAAAAGTCGGCTATCGCGAGCCATATCCAACAGGATTTCAGCCGAATCTTGGATGTAATCCAACTTGTGCACCAATGCTTGAAACCTTTCTTTTAAATCAAACACCGCCCGCAAATCGTCGTACAGGCCGTCCATCGTTTTGTCCTCCCAAATAAGATCCGGACGGTCCAGCAAATGCAAAACTCCGACAATCTCACTGCGCATGATCACCGTTTCAGCAATGAACCTGTGCAGCTTCGCTGGCGATCTTCCGACCTGCCCTTTTTGTTCGAGCTGAATCAACATCGCAGCAAGCTTTGACTGAGATTTTTCTAATAGGCTCTCGTAATAGGACATGGCCGCACTTTGTGCCACGGTCAGAGCGACGACCTCGGCCCTTTGCGGCGTAACCTTGTCCAAAATCAAACGACTGAACTCGGCCCTTGGACGCTCTCCAGTGTCTTCTTCTACGATGAAATCTTCACTGACGGCCGGCTCTGATAATCCACCCTCTCGGCGAACGCGGAATTGTTCGATTTCCTTGACCCGGATTTCCGAACTGACATTCCAGAAAACAAGGCAACCAAAATTATAAGCGTAAACCCAGCCCCCGCCAGGAACTTCGCGGCTCACGCTGTCTTTTGGATCCATTAGGCTCTGGGCCGCACCGAGTTCTGCCTGAACCTTGGACATTCGAAAATTTTCAGCAAAAGCATAAGCAACGATTGTATGCGTCTTGCCTGTCGCAAAAATTGACACTAACTCGCACCTTTCCGCATCATATTTTCCACCCTAATCCGCATCCCGAACACACATGGCCGTCGCCGCATTTGATTTCAATATCGAAGCCGTCGCCCCAGTGGCCAAGTTGGTCTGCCACCCCTTATTTGCATCGGTGCTGTCTGTCGTGCTCGACCACCACGAGACATTGTAGTTCTGGACCGTCCCCGAACCAATCGTATTTCGAATGGTATCAACGTATCCCGTCATCAGCTCCTTCTGGGTTGGCAGGCGCCAGCTTTTTCCGTTCAAGGCCAAAGTGCTGCAATAATAGACCGACTCATACCATGATTGACTTACACTAGTTCCTTTGAACCAAGTAAGTCCGGTGCTCAAATCCTTCAATGCACAATTGGCACTTGTCTCGACACAAGTGCTAGCATCATTAGATGTAGAGAGCGTGTTGTCCTTCCAGGAAATTACCGCACCCGATGGAATGCCCCCTCCCTCCACGTAACCACAGAGGGCACCAGAAAACGCCTCATGCGGGCTGCTGTCCGGGACCGCTATGGGACTGGCCGAGGAGATCTCGCCGTTTAAGTCGTCAATGGTATCCCAGACATCTTTAATTCCATCGTCTTGTAAAGTGACATCGAAACAATTTGTTGAAATGGCGGGGTTCGCCGTTATTTCGTCACAAGCCATTCCAGATAAAACGATCGTCGTGTAAGCGCCAGGAAGCATCAACGCCATTTCATTAGACCCTAGACCGGTTACGACGATTTTGCCGTTGTTAATGTCCATCGTCCGAATGGTCGTACTGACCTTGAAAGCAGGACTCAGAGGCACTTGCGAACTATCTTTCAGAGGATGGGATTTGCCAATCGGTTTGACCATGATGTCGTTAGAAATTGCAGGCCTTGGCACATTGCCAAAAGATCCTAGGGTAAAAACCCCCGCATCAGTGATTTTTTTTACCCGGGCAACCCTCATGTTGGCGCCACCAGACATATCAAAAATGGCGCTATTAACGCGGTTCTGGCAATTTGGAATCAACTTTCCTGCCACACCAGCGACCGTCTTTCCTTTTCGGATGTTATAAGGATCGGCACCGCTTGCAAAACCGCCACTACAGTCCCGCGTGCCGTTTATTTGATCGCCAGCAGCGTTGATGTATGTGACATCACTGCAGACCTGCGAGGCATCCGAAATGATAATCGGCAGCGAATTCGTCGTCAGATTTGCGAGCAGGGAAAACCGCCCAACCTCCGTCGTCGCGGCTTTTGCGGTCGCCTCCTTCAACCCCAACCCAAGTCCCTCTGGAAAAATAAATGTTCCAGATTCTGAGGAAGCAACCGTGACCGGCGCCGTCGCTGTTGAAAACTGGATCAGGGTAGAAACAGAAGGATTCAAATTGCTGCCGCTGATCGTCATGACATCGCCAGGCTTTCCGACGATTGGCTTAACCCCAGTGACTGAAATCGAAGGTCCTCCCGCATTGGTGATTTGAACGGCCGGATCATTCGACGATGAGCCCGTTTTAAGGCAAGCCGATGCGTGCGACAACAAAGTGCCGATCACGACAAACCCTGCGGTGGTGCGAAGGCACAAAACCAAGACCGCCCCCCCCTGTGAGAAGTGGTTAAGCCCATGTAAGAGATCGGAATTTTCGAGAATTACTGGAGTCAGACCGAAGGTGGCACTCAGGAAAACAGGTAACTAACTGATTTTAATTGATTTTATTTTCAATGTAGCGATCTGCTGAAGTCAGTGGATGCGAGTAGCGCCACAATAAGTGTTACCGAAGGGGGCGTATTTCAGGTGGAAGTGCCCGAAAGGGCTAAGAAAATCATTGAAAAACAGCGCCGGCCGCGAAATGATGGATTCACTAAAACACCATTATTTCAAGGGGTTAACCTCGTGA
>CAMDHM010000012.1 GCA_945898195.1 Pseudobacteriovorax antillogorgiicola
CCGGTAACTGCCCCAAGTCGACGTCTCGAATGTGGCCTTGCCGTCTTTGAAAGTAATTTCTTTGTTAGGAATCAAACCAACGGACGTTTCTTTGGTCATCATTTTCAGTCCGACGTAGGCCACAGCATACTTCGTGGTGTCTTGATCTAAAAAAAGTCCTGTTAGACCCCCGGAAGTGGGAAGTGGCAAGCTGAGCGACATTGGGACAACGGGATCGGTATTGGCTGAAGTCGCGACGTAGAGCGACGATCCAACCCCAGTTGCAGATGATGAATTTAGCCCAAGCTGCGCCAGAACGTCAGAACTGGCGGCGTCGGCCCCCTCGCCAAGGATGATGGAAGCATCGATCGATAAGGATCCTGGCGGAAAAGTTACCGAGGCTCCGGCGATGGCAGAACTGGCTGCAGCCAGGATCATTTGATAGCGATTCGCGGCAGCAGAGAACAGCCCGGTTACATCTCCGGCATCCTCCGTCGTTTGAACGAGGCTTGTCAGGGCCTCGGTCTCGCCCTGTTTTAAAAATCCGGGGCCTTTCAGGCACGAAGAAGCCGCTGCTGCGATCGTGATCACAACAGTCGTGACTGCCATGCTGGAAGCTTTGTTCCGCATCAACCCCACCCTCCTCGAATAGAAGATCGGTGGGATGCGGCTAACCTTTAATGATTTTTCAGAATGATTTTAAACCAGGGCTAAACCATGGCAGAGACAAATTCCGATGGGTTGAATGGTCTGAGATCATTGATCTTTTCGCCGACACCGATAAAAGCGATTGGCAGATGAAATTGGTGGGCAATACCAACTAAAACCCCGCCCTTGGCCGTACCGTCCAGTTTGGTCGCCACGAGGCCCGTGAGCTTAACCACTTCACTGAAGGCGCGGACTTGCTGCACAGCATTCTGGCCCGTGGTCGAATCGATCACTAAAAGAGTTTCATGCGGCGCGCCGGGTAGTTCTTTCGCGATGCTGCGATTGATTTTAGCTAGTTCAGCCATCAAATCTTCTTTGCTGTGCAGGCGACCGGCAGTGTCGATGATGATGACGTCCGCGCCCCGAGCTTTGCCAGCCTTTACGGTGTCAAAGGCAACGGCGGCAGGATCAGCTCCGGGTTGTTGCTTGATCAAATCAACTCCAGTGCGGTCGGCCCAGGCCTGCAATTGATCGATGGCTGCGGCGCGAAAGGTGTCGCCAGCGCCCAGAATGACTTTTTTACCTTGGGATTGAAACCAGGCGGCAAGTTTTCCAATTGTCGTCGTTTTACCGACGCCGTTGACGCCGACGACCAGGATCACGTGGGGTGAGGTTTGGGGGACGGCGGTCTGCGCTGAAACGAACAACGATTGCATTTCTTCGATTAAAAATGGTCGGACTTGATGCCACGTTAAATTCTGGTGGCCAGCAAACTTTTGGCGTAGGCGGTTGACCAAAAGGTCTGTTGTCTGAACCCCCATGTCGGCCCGGTAGAGGGCTTCGTGGATTTGTTCTAGAAGCTCGTCACCTAATTTTGCGCCAGATCCAAAAATGCTGCCCAGAGTGTTGGCGAAGGCCGATCTGGTGCGTGAGAGGCCAGTTTGCAAACGCTCCGACCAGGTTTCTGGTTCATGGGGTTGTGGAGTCATTTCTTGGGTTGAGGTCGCGGTCGACTCCGCAAGGGATTCGCTCAGGGCCGATTCGTCTCGGCGCTTTTTAAATTGCCGCATGACCATGGCGCCCACGATGACGGCGCAAAGGACAACAAAGACGGCGATCATGATGGAAATGTAGGGATCGCCTTGGATCAAGGTCGCGAAAGGGTCCTGGAGGGAATCAGGGCTAGAAACGGGTAGGGCTGCGATGTCGTTTGCCTGCATGGTTGCGACTTTCCGGCTATACTGGTCATCGGGAAACTACTTACGGGTTTACTGAATGCTCTGGACTGTCAAAATTGTCAAAGCCTGTGTGGTAGCCATGTCGTTTGGCAGTGCCGCCGCATTGGCCGAGGTTGCTGCTGCCCCCACTCCTCAAGTGAGCCAATTGCCGTCAACTCCTGCCTTGGCTCCCAACGGTCCGATCCGCGAATTCACTCGCTGGGATCGGGTGGTCCGCGGTTTTCGGCGGGAACATCACTTTGCCCTCACGGGAGGTTACCTTAGAGGGGCTTGGCATGTGGGCAAATTTGGGGCTTTGAGTGAGCAAGTGGTTAGTGACGTCGGGTTATGGAGTCGAGCGGAATACACGTATCACCTGCAAATATTTCAGGGGTTCGGTTATTTTCTGGGCAGTAGCCTGGGGGCGACGTACACGCGAACGGAGGATGCTGCCGAACTCAAGCCGCCGACTTCACTGATTTATCCCGGCATGGCCTTTGGAGTCGTCTACAACATATCCCCAGTGTTCCGGCTGTTGGCGGCAGGCAACGTGAATTTGGAACGGTATGATGGGTTGAGGGCCTTGGCGGCCGGCCAGAAAGATACCGAAATAGCGATTACCATGGAATCATATGATGGGGCGGTCGCTATGGACATTTTCGCGACCATCAATCTTGCCATTCGTATCGAAGGGCATGACCGCTTTCAGTTGTATCGCAAGCCGCGAAACGCAAGTGACAAGCCCGTCAACGCGGATCTTGAAAGATTGGATCGATGGTATGGAGCAGGAATTGTTTATCATATGCTCTGATGGAGGCGCATAGGCATGGCGAATGACAAGGTTAAAAAAAATCCAGGCGACGGCATTGCCAGCAAGAAAGCATTATCGGAGAAGGATCGAGGAACCCAAGACGAGGTCGAGGTCATTAAACTGATCCTTGACGAGAATCCGGCGCTGCGCCAGCGTGTTTTGGACAAGATCAAGACCAATCGTAAGATGAGTAAGCTGTAAAGGGGCAAGTCCGGATGAAATCAATTGTAGTGGCTATGATGATGACCCTGACGTCCTTGGCGACGGGGTGCGCAATTGTTTCTTCCTTTTTCGGGCCAAAGGTCCTTGAAAAGAGCAAAGAACAGACACCGCCTTGGGTATCCGTAAACCCATCACAACTTCTGTGGCAAGAAACGGGATACCAGTATCATGCCGTTCAATTGGATGAGATGGATCTGCCGCTGGGAGTTAAAAAAGCCCAGCTCGGGGCCACCCAACTCAGTGAAATGGCAATCATTGATGCCGCTCGGACCAAGGTTCGTGAAGTCTGTAAGGTGTCGGCAAACCAGGGTAAAGGCAGTTCAGGGGATCGAATTGAGGGGGCCGTTGCCGAGGCGGTCAAAAAGCAGTTTGGCGGGGGTATGCGCCTGGCCGATATCTATTATGAAAAAGTCGAGGCGCCCGAAACCGGCGACGAAAAAATCGTAAAAGCGGGGCATGTCTATAACATTCACGTCCTTGTGACCTTCCCGAGGGAGCAATATGAGGCCGCCTTGGTGGACGCCGGAAAACTTCTTCGGCGTGAATCTGGAGTAGAATCCAGGCGTTGCGGCGAAGCTCTCGCGGCCTTGCAGGGAAAGCCTTCAAGCCGTTGACCGCCTCGCTCGGGTGTGTTTCCTTAGGCCCCCATGATTGATCTATCTGAAAACCTAATCGCCCGGCCGGGCAATGTCTTGCTGCCCTCTTGGTTGGCGAGTGCTCTCGTGCAATCCTGCGGTCGCGGGCCAGCGATGAATTTCAATCAAACATTGTTTCCTAAGGAACAAAGTGATTCAGGGAAATATGGCTTTCCCTTGGGTTTGCTTCCTGGTGACCTTGAATTGATGCCCTTCGTTCTTGCGGAGTGGTTGCAGCAGATTGAATCTGCACAAAACCGTGCAAATGAAAAAGATTCCGCCGGTACGATTCGGCTCAATGTTGACGCGGTGGCTCTGCGGCAGCGTCTGCCACGTGAATTTTCGGAACGAATTGAGAGCTTATGTGAACGCCTGTTTGGATTAAGAGTGCTGCACGGTGGTTCCGGTGCGGCGGAGCCATTTTTTGAACACGAATCGATTGAGAGCTTGGGGTCCGGCAGTTATGTCGGAACGCTTACCCTGCGCAGTGGGATGTTGCCTCAACTGTTGGGTGGCGGTGCGCAGGCGATGCCCGCAATTGTCGTTCCACGGCGCTTGTGGGATGAACTTTCTGCGCTGGAGCGTGGGTGGTTGATTGTGGTGGAGGCGGCGGCACGCTGGAAGTTTTCGTGGGTTCGTGAAGATGGCTGCGTTGAAATCGAGATGATGTTGCCGGCGGATGAACCACTGGCGGACTCGCTTAAGCCGCTTGCGACCCTTGGTCGGAAGCTTGTGGATCATGGCTGGTTGGCTGCAGCTTTGGATGATGCTCCCGTTTTATTTGAGCCACATTTGGGGGCAAGTTCCTTGCGATTGATGTGGGTTTTGCATCCATCGCGGGCAGTATTGCCAGCATCAATTCAGGAGGTGAGTGTTCCTGAAGTGCGAGTTCCTCAGATAAAAAATCCAGAGCCGCGAACAGAAGTTGTTCATGATGGACTCCTCTCAAAAATGCGACTTGTGGCCGCAGAGGAGCTGCAAAAGATCAGAACGGGCAGTTCTGGCCAATATTCGCAACTCAAGCAACGTTACCTTGATTCATTGGATTTGCAGGGTCGCAAACTTATTCGGAACATCGAGCAAATGCTTGCCCCAGAGCTATTTGAAGAACATTTGCGACACGGACTTGTGCGCTACATGATTGAACATCCATCCGCGTGGCAGAGCGCTGCTTCAGGAAAACCTGCACATTAATCAGTTTCACCCTTGATTTTTAGATGGTTGCACCATATCTTTTTTGTATCACGATCATCTGCACATCCATGGAGGAGCAATAAGATGGCGGCTAAAAAGAAGACGACAAAGAAGGCGACGAAGGCTGTTGTGAAGGCGAAAGCCACCAAGACGGTAGCAAAGCCGGTTAAAGTTGGCCCGATCCCGCAAACCTCGCGTCCGCGCACCAAGAGCGACATCATGAGCATCATTTCGGTTCAGACCGGATTGACCCGCAAAGATGTTGGCAACATGTTCAATACCCTCGGTGAAATGATGGGTATGGATATTGGCAAAAAAGGCCCAGGCGCTTTTGTGTTCCCAGGCCTCATGAAGGTCACCCGGGTTCACAAGCCAGCGACCAAGGCTCGCAAAGGCATCAACCCATTCACTGGCGAAGAAACCACGTTCAAAGCCAAGCCGGCTCGTAACGTTGTTAAAATTCGCCCGTTGAAGAATCTGAAAGAAAAAGCAAACCACTAGTCGTGGTTTGCCAATTTCGGTCAGATCCGGATTGGAAAAAAAAGAAGCCAGGCATCACTGCCTGGCTTCTTTTTTAATGACTGTTGAGGACTCTTGATGCCGGCTATGGATTAGCGGTTTTTTCGTTCTTGATTTCGAACGTACTCAAGGAAGGCAGCCTTGTCTTCCATCACGTTCAGGGAAGTTGCATGCGCTGCGTGGCGCTTGTTCATGCGACCACCGCCGCCGCCGCCACTACCACCACCACTACCACCGCCGTACTTGCTGTTATTGCCGCCACCCTGGTAGCCGCTGCTAGGCTTATTATTGGAATGCCCTTGGCGTACATTGCCTTGGCGCTGCTGTTGGTGTTGTTGTTGTTGGGGGCTGCCGCCACTACGCATGGTGCTTTTGCGCTCAACGATTTCCCAAGCACGCAAGACCAGACCTTCGGCGAGAAGTTCCGAGGCCAGATCGTCAACGCTAACCCCTTCTTCACGGGCGCTTTGTTCCAGGCGCTTTTTTAAGGTCTTGGAAACTTGAAAGCTCAGGCCTGAGGTTCCAGCCATCGATTCAGCTTCGCCGTGGCCTTGTGCCATTTGCGCAGAATTATGTTGAATTTCCTGGTCTTGGTTGAAATCTTCTTGATTGGACATCGAATCCTCGTCCGTATCGTGGGTATCAATTGGCTTCTTGGGGAGTGCGCGGTTCCCGTCCGGGATGGGCTTATTTGGCATTATAATCCTTAGGTATTCCAGGGTGTTGACGCTGTTGGCGTCGCATTCTGTTTCGATGCACTTCTACATTGGTTTCGTGGCTGGACGGACCGTTTGAGTGGGTGCCATCGGCGTCCAGACTGACTTACATGTTTGGAAATCAGTATGGACTTTGTTTGCCCTACCCCGACTTTCCAAGTCAAGCGAGAAATCATAGCGACCGCGACCCATTTGGCTGATATCCACAAAAAAACCGGTATTTGCCTCATTTTCACGAAACCAACGGACAACATCTTCGGGAATGCCGCTGTTCTCGTTAGAATTTTCGGACTGCCAGACTTTGGGCAGGGTGCCGGCCTTGGTTAAAGCCGGATCTAAGGTTGCCGTTAAGATAAGCCCCGCAGGATGTTCCACAAAAACCGTTGCAGGAGCATTGTCAGGGCTTTCTAGTTTTGGGATCACTTGCCCCGAAAGGCGCAGGGCGTAGGCAAACCCGCTGCCGGAACCGACCATTTTCTTTGGGGAAAATGGAATGTCGATCACCGACGGGATTTGGAAACGGCTACGATAAAAGACGAGTTCACTGAACAGATGAGCCTTGATGATGCTCCAGAATCCATTGTATTTGCTGCCCACGGCGACAATGGTCCGGACAGGTCCGCTGCGCCAGCTCTCTATGGCACCGACTAAATCCTTGTCAGATTTGGAAATTACTGGGAATCCCCACGGCGGTTTGACCCAAATGGCAAATGCGCCATCGCTGTTGATGGTGGTGAAGTCCTGTGTTTTTGCGTTGCCTTCTGGTATTTCCAGGCGCCCCATAGACGCCGGATTGCGCTTGTTGAAGTGGTAGCGATAGGTGGGTGATTCGACGGTCTGAAGGTTCGAGTTGAACCAGACGGCATCTGGCAGAAGCTTCTCTGGCAGTCCGCTTACCAGGAGAACCTGTACTTTTTTCGTTCCAACGGTGAGATCGAGCCGCCAAACTTTGCTCTGCCTTGCCGAAGCAGGCGTCCATAGAGGTGCTTTTTTCTGGAGCCCCTTGAGCCATGTTTGGGTGTCCCCTTCGGATATGGCCTGAGCATCAGAAAAGTTTTCCGGAAGATCGATCACAAGTTCGTCGCTGCCGTTGAAGCGGCCGTCGCCCCCATCGGCCGTGAACGGTAGACCGTGTTCCAGGACGTAGTCACCATTTGAATCGCGTTCGTCGATTTGTATGGCGACGCGTGTCCAGATTTTTCCAGCTTTCAAATAAGCTTGTAGCCCCCGTAGGGGCACGAGCAACGATTTCGCGGATTCATCGGGACTAGTCAGACAAACTGTCGCGCGAGCCGGCCGAGCCAAGGCAAGGATGCTTAGGACGCTAAGGACGCTCAAGAAGGCTAAGCAACGCACGCGGTCCTGGAATGCCGTCCTTAGTCGCCAAGGAGACCAAGCAGGGCTCCGTCGCCTCAAAAGCGATCCTCAAGCTCAGCGATTGTTTTTGCAATTCCAGACGTGACAATTTCGTGTCCCGTTGCCGTGATCAGAACGTCGTCTTCAATCCTGATTCCGATACCGCGGAAAGCCGCTGGAGCAGCCTCATCAGATGGATCGACATAAAGTCCTGGTTCGACACTAAAATACATTCCTGATGCCAGGGCGAGCGGCTTGCCATTCTCTGTGTAGTCGCCGACATCATGCACGTCCATCCCGATCCAATGGCTGGTGTTGTGGGGAAAGAACCTTTTATAGGTTTGCTTTTGTTTGATTTCGTCGCGCGAGCCATTCAAGAGTTTAATTTCCCGCAAGCCGTCAACCAGAACGTCAAGGCCAGCCTCGTGGATCGCCGGTAGATTGCTGCCCGGCAGGGCTGTGGCGATGGCTGCTTCTTGGGCCGCCAATACGATTTCGTATAAGGCCTTTTGTTCCGGTGTGAATTTGCGTCCAACGGGAAAGGTTCGAGTAACGTCAGATGCATAATATTCGCGTTGAGCACCGGCATCGACGAGCAGAAGATCGCCGTCGCAAAGCGGCATGTTGTTGCTGCGATAATGAAGGACGCAAGCATTTGCCCCGCCGGCAACAATGGAGCCGTAGGCTTCCATTTCGGCGCCGTTGCGCAGGAATTCACCAAGAATCAGGCCATGCACGTCGCGTTCCGATTGACCGGGGCGCACGCTTTCATAGATTTTTTTAAAAGTTATTCGCGTAACGGCTGCGGCCGCGCGCATTCGGTCGACCTCTTCGCTGGTTTTATGCAAGCGCATCTGACCGGCAATTCCCCAAGCATCAAAAACCGGTAATTGCCATCCTCGTGTACGGCCGATCAGCCGCTTGTGACGGGCAATGGCAGCGATGACCTGTTCGTCATCATGCGGGCTCATCCCGAAATGGTAATAAAGAGTTTCAGCATCGCCAAGCAATTGGGGGAGCATCGTCCATAGCTGATCCATTCGGTAAGCCTTGTCGACACCAATTTGTGAGGCAGCAGCAGCGGTGCCAAGGCGAATGCCTTCCCATAATTCCACCACCGGATCCTTTTCGCGGACGAATAGGATCACCCTTTCTCCCTCTGGCGCTTTCGGCAAAAGGAGGAGCGCCGATTCCGGCTCTTCGCATCCAGTGAGGTAATGCATGACACTATCTTGTCGGTAAGAATGCTCAACGTTGCTGTTGCGCAGTGCTGCAGGTTGCGCGATGACCAGCATCGCTCCGCCGTTAAGCAGCTTCAGGCACCGGTCCATCCTGACGCGGTAGTTTATAGGGGCAATCTGGGAAGATATTTTGAGTTCGGTAGTGGTCACAGGATCCGCCTTTATTGATCCACCTGTTTTTCCTGTTTTTTTGCGATATGGCAAGGCGTTAAGGCGTTAAGTCGGAAGACAGAGCGAGGTTTTTTTGGGGTGGGGGAGGTCGACCCCCCTGCAAGCACAATTGCAGAGCAGAGGGGCCGACCGTGCAGCCTTGGTGGCGGCGGTCTTAGAAGACCGTCACCTCCGTGCTGCTGGTACAACAACCTTGAACCATGAGCACCACCTCCTCTCCTGGACCTCAGTCCATGGGGCGTCGTTCAGCCCCAGTTCATATTTTAGCAAATAGATGATCTTTATAAAACTTCAGTTCATCGATGCTTTCCCGTATGTCATCAAGAGCACGGTGGTTTCCCTTTTTTTTCTCCTTTTTATCAAGAATCGTGGGGTGCCAGCGGCGGGCTAGTTCTTTGATCGTGCTGACGTCAATCATTCGGTAATGCAAATATGCGTCGACGGGTTTCATATATTTGGCGATGAAGCGGCGATCCTGCCAGATTGAGTTTCCACACAAAGGGCTTTTGCGGGCTTGGCAATGCTGCGTGATGAAATCAAGGGTTTGTCGACCTGCCTCTTCAAGGGTCAGGGTTGATTCAAGAACTGCCATCCACAAGCCCGACTTGCGGTGGTGCTCGCGGTTCCAGTCATCCATTCCTTCAAGGAGTGCTTTTTCGTGATGAAGGACCAGGTCTGGGCCTTCGGCAATGATTTCTAGGGACCCCGTGGTGATGATCGTTGCGACCTCAAGGATGACATCCTTCTCTGGCTCAAGGCCGCTCATTTCCATGTCAATCCAAATCAATGGAGCATAGTTCTCTGCCGTTGGTTTTTTGGTGCTGTTGTTCATGTTGGTCCTGCTGATCTTAATTAATTATTGTGCATCAAAGTTGAATTTGAAAACCGGAGCACGCCACGCTATCCACTCAAAAATTTCGTTCACCTGGGCATTTGCAACATGAATTTTTACGGAAGGATCGCGGAGGATATTTTGAATCACGGCAAGCTCCGTGAATTCCTTTGTAAAAAAACTCGTCCAACCACCCGCACTGTCGCCCCATCCGCGGGCACCGGCCCTGTTCATCGCCTTGTGAAACTCGTCGTCACTGGATTTTGGTGCTTTCTTCACAAGAATATTGCCCACCCGGTGGCCGAGATAATCTGGGTAATCTTTGGTGCTAAGGTTTGCCACCATAGCCGAAGTCACAACATCTGGTTTCAAGTCGATGGGTAGGCTTACCAGAAAATGATGGTGCCGTGCCGCAACAACCACACGAGCCCATGCGTCTGCTGGGGCGGCTTCAGGAACAGACAGCCAAAAGGTCACGTCGCTTTCGGCAAAGGTATCTTTGGGCATTCCGATGGATTCGGCATAGGAACGAAGTAATTCTCTGATCCGATCCCGATAGGCATCCTTTAGGTAGCGGGTGGTTGTCCCTTCAATTCGGAAGCTATAGGCCTCGTCGTCCTCGCAGACCTGAACGGCCGGGTCCGGGTCGTTGGCCGGAATTCCGATACAATTGATCTGAGAGAAAGCTTTTGTTGAACCGGATAAAAAGGCTAGCTCAGCGGCAAACCCCATGACCATCAACGTGTTCATTAATTTTTTTGAAACTTTTGATGCCTGCAATGGAACCCCTCCCAGGACAACATGCCGTCCTGGAAGTGGCTTCGGGCTTTCGTTTTTGATGTTTAGAAAAAAATAATTAGCAAAAGCCAAACATCAGCTTATTTTCGCAATAGGATTGGTGGCTTGTCAGGCTCTGTTCGCTAAAATTGGATTGGATTTTTAAGCTAGATTCGCCAAGAAGTCCTGTTAAGATGATCCCTTGTCTATTCAACTTGACGGATTTCAAACAGGAGTGCGCTGTTGTGATGATACTGAAGCGATTGATTCGATCCACTATGGTCCCTGCCCTTTCAGCGGGATTTTTGTTTGTTTCGTCCGGCATTCCAGCCGGCCAAGCTCTGGCTTCCGATGCCGATGCCGCTTTCAAGGTCGCCGGCAAGGTCGTGACGATGAAGGAGGTCAAGAAGGCCAACGAAGGCGAGTTTTTTGAAATCGAGAAACGCCGCTTCGGCCTTATTGAACAGGCTGCTCGCGAAAAATACCTCGAGTATTTCTGGGAGAAACAGGCAAAAGATTCAGGCAAGTCGCTGGCTGCTGCCAAGTCGGAGTTTCTGGAGAAGAGCGGGAAGGTTTCTGCAGACGAAATCAAAACAACACTTGGCCAGTTCAAAGATCATCCGCAGCTTTCAAAAATGCCGAAGGCCGAGCAAGAAAAGCAGGTTAAGGAATATTTGAAGAGCCGCAAGGAAGAGGAGTCTCTTGAAAAGATCCTTGACGCTGCCCGTAAGTCCAAGGAGCTCGTGATCCTGGCAACCGCCCCAAAAGAACCGGTGTTCAATATCAGCATCAACAGCAAGGACAAGGTTCGTTATGCGGTGATCAAGGACGGCACGGATCCAACTGCGGCGGTGGGTTGCTCTGGCAATGATTGCGCGATTACAATCGTTGAATACTCTGAATTTCAGTGCCCTTTCTGCAAGCGCACTTTACCTGCAGCTGAGCAGGTGATGGCGGAATACAAGGGTAAGGTCCGCTGGGTCGTACGGGATTTCCCGCTCAGCTTTCATGACAGGGCTAAGCCTGCGGCAATTGCGGCTAATTGCGCAGCCCAACAAAACAAGTACTGGCAGATGTACAAGACGATTTTCGAAAACCAGCAGAAGCTAGCAGACGCAGACCTTGAGGCGCATGCAAAGCTCGCTGGTGTGGATCTCAATCGCTGGAAGTCTTGTGTCAAAGACTCTAAAAGCCTTGAAGAGCAGATTGATGCCAACATGAAATCGGGCATGAGTTTCGGCGTCAACGGCACTCCGGCGTTCTTTGTCAACGGTCGGAGATTGTCTGGCGCAGTTGCCTATGCCGAGTTTCGGCGCGTCATTGAAGATGAATTGACAGCCAAAAAATAACCTTAAGTTACTGTAACTAAAGTGTTTTTGTTTTTAGCGATTTAACCCCTCCGCCCCGGCTGCCGATGACAAAGGCTAAGGAGGCGGGGGGGTTATGTCTGCACCAAAAGAGAATCGTAGGACAGCCAGGATGCGTCTCAAAGATCCGATGGCTGTCACCATCAACTCCATGGGCGACTCTGTTGCCTATGAGACGTCGACCCGTAATCTTTCCCAAACTGGTTTTTTCCTTGAGTTTGATCGCCCATCACGATTCCCCTTCAGTGCGGCAAGCATCCTTGAAGTGCGCCTGCAGTTTCCAGATCAATCCAGTATCTTTTTTAATGGCAAGGTGGCTCGCGTGGTGAATGCCGACGATGCTTCCGCCAAGGAAACGGGGACGGGCATCGGGATAAAGATCGTTCAGATTGATGCTAAATCTGAAAATGCCTTACGCGCCTTTTTGGACCGTGTCTTTACGGAGCAACAACGGAACAGCAAGGCCGAGCCGGGAAGCTCTGAGGGGGCTGCCTAGAAGCCGCGGTGCGTGGTAAAATCTATTTTTAGAATTCGTGTTAGGATTTAGACCTAACTACGGGGGAGATTCTGCTGTGGAATGGAAAAATGTCAAAGTGCCGTCTGGATCGAAGCTTTTTAAGGCTCATAACTTTACGTTCATGAATAAGGGCCACTCGTGGCGCCTTGCCGTTGACGAATTCTCCGATGGAACTTTTTCCGGGCACGGCGAACATGCCACGGATCGCAACACCTTTGTTGAATCGGTGAGTGGTCGAGCGCTAACTGATTGTTTGAATGCTTTAATTGAGCGAATTCAAAATCGTAACCCTTGAAAGATTTTATTGAGGCGGCACGGATGCCCACTTTTCATTGCGGGCTTGAGGCTTGGTTGGCCAATCCCAGGATGGCTGACGCGTGGGGCAATTGTGCGTTGCTTTGCAATCAGGCATCAGTCACCAGGGATTTCGAACCGGCATGGAACGTGGCACAGCGGCTACTTGGCTCACGGCTGAAAGCATTGCTGGGTCCGCAACACGGTTTTTATGGCACGGCGCAAGACAACATGATCGAGACCCATCATGTGCGTGATGAAATTCTTGGAATTCCAATCTACAGCCTCTATTCCGAAACGCGCCAGCCAACCCCAGAAATGCTAAATGGCATTGACACCCTTATTATCGACCTTCAGATCGTTGGGTGCCGCATCTACACTTGGAAGGCAACGATTGCGGCATGCTTGCGCGCGGCCGTGAGAGACGGCAAACGCGTCGTTGTTTTGGATCGCCCAAATCCAGTTGGCGGGGAGATTCTTGAAGGGCGCGTTTTGGATATGGATGCAGCCTCATTTGTCGGGGAATTTCCTATTCCAATGCGTCATGGCCTCACTGCGGGAGAGGCGGCAAAGTTTTTCAATGTCACGATAAAATCCGAACTTGAGGTTGTTAGCCTCGAGGGGTGGCGATCCGATATGTTGTGGAATGACTTGAATCGCCCATGGATATTGACGTCGCCCAATTTGCCGACGATTGATCCTGTTCATGTTTATCCTGGACTTGTGATTTTGGAAGGAACCAATATCTCGGAGGGACGTGGCACTGGGTTGCCGTTTCAGTTCGTCGGTGCGCCATATATCAAGCGTTCCGCAGACCTTGTTAAGCGGGTGATTGATTTGCTTGGGTTAGCGCCCGGTCAACATCCGCCAGGACTTTTTTTGCGTGCCGCCAGCTTTGAGCCGACCTCCGGAAAGTGGATGAAAAGGCTTTGTAACGGAATTCAGGTGCATGTTGTTGAACCATCGAAAGTTCGGAGCTTTGATTTGGCCCTAGCTTTGGTAAGGGCATGTATCGAACTTTCGGAGGGTGCCTTCGCATGGAAGGATCCTCCCTATGAATACGATTTGGTAACGTTGCCGATGAAGTTGATCATTGGTTCTCAGAGGGCGGATCAAAAATTTCTTGACGAGAGATTTTCGCTGGACGATCCCTTCTGGCACAGTGGAATCCAGGATTTTGCAAGCGAAGTTCAGGATAGTTTGATTTATCCGCGTTCGAATGGGCCAATGGCCAGACGCCCTCACTCGCGCTAATTCGCGCTAATTGCGGTTTGCTGTCGCGCCTTCGGTTTCATCATTGGCCTCGGCGGCGATGATCTCTTGGAAACCAGTCAACTTGCTGATTGAACCGAAATCTTTATCGACGCGTGCTTGTTCCGACAGTCGTGGTTCCAATTGAACGGCCTCGCGCAGAGAGTACAGGGCCTCGTCCTTCCTTCCTAGAAGTGCCAGGGCACATGCTTCATTATAACGAGCCGACGCGTCTCCCGGATCTATTTCCGTCGCCCGGCTAAACTCGGCCAAGGCGGCGAACCAATTGGCCTGCCGATAAAGTGCTAGGCCCAAGCCATTGTGGTATTCGCCGCGGGTGGGTTCCAAGATAATGGCGCGCCGGTAAGCTGCCGCCGCATCGGTGTGGTTGCCAAGTTTTTCAGAAAGGGCTTCCGCCATATAGGCATGCACGATTGCTTGGCCAGGCCCATTTTCGATGATTTCCTTCATCAGGACGACCAGTTGTTTGTCAGCATGCTGGCCCCGATACTCATTGAAAATAAATTCGATCATTGTTGTCCGGTCTGCTGTTTTGTCGAGGGCGGATTGGAACGACGCATGAGCGGCAGTAAAATTACCACCTCGCAAATAGGCTGCGCCAAGGTGTGCATCAATCATGGAGGGAAATTTTTTATTGGACGTATATTGCGTACCGGGATCTGTGTTCAATTGTAACTTGAGTGCCAAAAATGAGGCGATTGCCTGTTTTGTTTTCCCTAATTTTCGGTAACAGATCACAGAATCGCTGAACAATAATTCTTTATGATCTGCCTTACCCTTGTGTAGCCTTTCGTAGATTTTATGGGCTTCGCTAAAATGCCCTCTTTCAGATTGCCATGAGGCGATGGCCTCCTCGAATCCAGAGTCCGGAAACTTGGCAGCCCAACGTTCCATTGCGCCAAGGATCACGTACGGAGATACCGACTTGGTTTCAGTAACAATCACAAGATAGGGCGCAATGATCCGGCGCATGCTGCCAGGAGTTTCCATGGCATCCGTTAATAATCCTATGGTGTCCTCTACATTGCTACGGTCTGCCGTCAAACGTGCCTTACTGAATTTAAGGCGCCATCCACCGCTGCGGAGAAAACCTTCTTGCAAGATAGCCGATGCTTTGGTGTTTTGGCCGAGTACTTCAAGTACTTCCGCCATGGCGACGTAGCCAAACTCCTGATCCGGCGCCAGTTCGAGAGATTGTGTCGCCAGGTCACTTGCCGCACGGAGAGAGTCGACGTCTTGCTGGTCGTTGGCAAACATCCTTAAGTAGGTGTGCGAAAGAAGAAAATGGTAATAAGCCGATTCAGGCTCTTTTTGAACCAGACGAACAGCCTCGCGCTCCAAGGAGGGCAAAGTCTCGTCGTCTGAAGTCCAGATCCTCTCTTCAAGGGTTGCCGTTGGAGTCGCAGGTTGAGGCAGAGCTTTCGATACTGGTTTTGCCTGGCAAATACCGGACCAAATCCCAGCAGCTAACAGCATTGTGATGTTTGGGCTTCGTAAAAAAATAAATCACGTCCTTTAATTACCTTTTAATATATTCGGGATAATTTTAATGATCGTTAGTATTATTTTAAAAAATAAACTCAGATTTTATTGAAATCCAGTAAAATCAGCGACTTAAAAAAGAGGCAATTTCGGCAAATTTTGCCTCTCGGCGAAGGCAGGGCTGCCCTCCCTCATACGATGTCATTTCTTGTCGATACCTTGCGCTGAAGCGTGAGGGGCCATGAGAAGCATTTTAAAAAACGTCATTCAGCAAATAAGAAGTCGTCGCCGGTTTTTCATGGCAACCGGGATCGCTGCCGTTTGTGGTCTTTTTGTCGGTATCGGTGTGTACCAGTTATTTCCTGGTTTGAGGGCTCGCATCGGTGGACCTGGAGGGCGTGGGTCGGACACCAATTCCGTCGAGGGGGGTGGATTTAATTCCGCTCAAAACCGCCTTCGCGATCGTCAATCTAAAAAGTTAGTTTTGCGGGGTTCTGGAGAGGTTGCAGAGGGCGCCCGACAACTCGCGCAGGCCGTGATGGCGACGATTCGAAATTTTTATGTCGATTCGGAAAGGGTATCTGAGAGACAGCTGGCAGAGATCCTGGTCAAGGTGCTCAAAAAAAAATCGCCCTCTATTGAGATCAGTATTGCCGGAAATAGCATCACCATCGGGGGCAAGGAGAAACCATCCACCTATCCAATATCGACCGTCGGTTTGGTGGATGTTGTCACGACAGGAAGCATGCTGATTTCCGCTGAGGCTCCTCCTGAAAAAACTGAAAAATCTAGCGATATAGCTCCGGAGGATAGTGGGCCGGTCAAAAAATGCCGCGAAATCCTCAATCTCATGGTTTCAGAGCTAGACCCCCACTCATCCGTTTTATCTCCCAGCGCCTATAATGAGCTGCGCCAGGGTACGGAAGGGAGTTTTGGTGGACTAGGCGTCATTGTTGGGTTGAGAGACCGCGTGCTGACCGTCGTTAAACCTTTACCAAATAGTCCGGCAGCGCAGTCAGGAATTCTTGCCGGAGATCGAATTGTGCGAATCAACAATCAGCCAACTTTTGGCATGGCACTTGAAGATCTAATGGACTTTATGCGGGGTAGTCCTGGCACCCATGTGACGATGCGTGTCCTTCGCGAGGGCGCCCATTCACCGATGGATGTCGTGATCAAGCGTGAAGTGATTCAGGTGGATTCAGTTACGGCCCACAACGTCAATGCCGGGGCTCTCAGGATTTTGCACATTAGCGTCGAGACATTCTCCGCAAAGACATCTCGTGAAATTCTAACGGCAATGAAACTCTTCAAGAAAAATCGTGGGGCGATTGATGGCATGATTTTGGATTTACGGTCTAATCCAGGCGGTTTGCTTGATCAAGCTGTCCAGGTGACCGACTTATTCCTTGAGGAAGGTGTGATTGTTTCGACCAGAGGGCGCCGAGAAGAGGTCGAGGTCGCAGGCAAAGGATACGACGAAGTCGAATTCCCAATGGTGGTTCTGATTGATGAAGAATCAGCATCGGCAAGTGAAATTGTTGCGGGAGCCTTGCAGGATCATGGGCGTGCCGTGATCGTTGGTCAGCCAAGTTTTGGCAAGGGTTCGGTTCAAACGGTATTTGAACTGCCATTTGAAATCGCACTTAAACTAACCATAGCCCGCTATTTCACGCCATCGAATCGTTCCATTCAAAATATCGGCATTCTTCCTGATTTATGGTTGCAACCGATCATAGAAAAAACCGAAAACCTAAATCTCTTTGGGTCATCACGCTATCGCAATGAAGGATTCTTGGTGCACCGGTTGGATGAGAAGGCGCAGACCCGTCAACACATTCTGGCTTTGGATCAACGGATGTCAGAAGCATGTTGCTCGAAGGCCTACTTCACGATGCAAAAGAACAGATCCGATGACGTTGATGATGACGTCGATGTGGCAAAGGCGATCTTAGCCGCGGCGCACGATGCAAATTTCTCTCGGAACGGCGAACCGGTTTGGGGGGTCGGCAAGTCTCGAGCATTGATTGGTGGTGAACTGATCCGCACAACGGTTGGAAAACTCGCCGGGGAGGCGACCTCTTGGCTCAAGTCCCGATTTGGAATTCCGTGGGACGAGCCAAATGAAAAAGGGAATTTTCAGACACTGGCCTTAGATGGCAGTTCTATTGATTTTTCGGTTCAAGCGGTATCTGGAACAACCGCAATAGCGGGTGACGAATCCAGATTTATTTGGAGCATCACGAATAAAGGGCATCGCCCATTGCGTAGGGTTTCTGTTTACCTACGTAGCTCGGGCAACAGCGGAGAAACCCAGGAAATTCTCGTGGGATCCATTGACGCTGGTCAGTCACGGTCTGGCGCAGTTAATGCCAGGGCCCCCTTTCTTGCAGCGGCTGATTCCTGGGACGTCGATGTTGGTCTTGCTATGGATGCGTGGCCGTTGCCAGCATTAACCAGACAGTTTTACTTAGAGATAGAGACGCGCGATCGTCCAGTTTTGGATTTTTCAACCTCCATCATCAATGAAAATGGTGGGGTTCCAAACGGGGTTCTGGACCCAGGTGAGCAGGCAAAGCTTCATCTCGTCGTGACAAATGAGGGCCGTCTTGGCGTCTCGGATCTCAGCGTTTTTTTAGTAAATCTTAGTGGGGAGCGAGTTTCGATCACGGAGGGTGAAGTTTTGAAAAATGCCCTCCCCGCTGGGGGCAAATTAAGTGTCGATATTCCGCTTGTATTTCATGGGAATCATGCGGCGGAGGAAATTGATATGGGGATTTCGATTGAATCCAAAGAGATGGAGTCCCCCGTAGTCCGTCAAATTACGCTGCCTGTATCGGTGATTGCAGGTCGCGTTGGTGCAACGAGTTTTGATTTTCCGAAGTAAATTTGTAAGTGATGCCTGGGAGGCGAACATGGCCAAGATAGCTTTGATTGCTGGTAAATCGGAACAGGTTCCTGTGATGCACTGTTTCTCGCAGCTTTCAGCTCATCATGAGGTTCGCGTGCACGCGTTTCTTGGAACGGTGCCAGATTCACTGCGCGGATGTGGTTTTGCTTTTAATCTTTATGAAACGGATGTGGCTAGGGCTGGGTATATGGCGGGTCTGGAAGATCAGATTGCAGATGTCGATTTGATTGTCGTTGCTGGTCCTGAAAATCTCTCTTCTTTTCAGGGAATGCGCTCGGCCCTAAAAAATAATATTCCGTGCCATGCAATATCATTTGATCTCGTGCCGCAGGCATTTGATGATTTTGTGAACATTCGCGCCATACGACAAGATGTGTTGAGTCGTACCCAAGTGATTTGGTCAACGGGTGAGCGTTCTGTTGAAGCACTGACTTTTGAGGGATACGAGCTTAGTCGAATTCGGCCGTTGCCGATGTTGTTTGATGAGAACTGCTTTCCCTTTGATGGGCGACGGAGTGATAAGTTTAGAGACCATGTGGGGATAGGGCGAGGCGCTTTTGTCGTACTTTTTCAGGATGATCTTGATCATAAGGGGGCGGCCGGGGAACTGGTAAAGGCTATGCACGCATTACGAGCTTCCAAAAACCCTGCATTCGATCGACTTGTGGTTCTTTTTTCTGGACAGCGAGAGGGTTCGGATCCGTTGAAATACATGATTTCGGACTGGCGCCTCTCAAGCCACGTCAGGTTCCTACACCAGGGTGTTTCTGAATTCATGGTGGATTTGCTAAATGCGAGTGACGTCGTCATTGGCGTATCTCACAGTCGTTCAAGTGAGATGTATTTATTGACAACGATGGCCGGCTTGACCGGGAGCCAGCCGCTCCTGACCGTGGCACAAGCAAGTGGTGGTTGGGAGGGGATTCTGGCCTTGAGCGCATCTGAATACACTGCCCTTGCTCTGGCAAAGGCGCTTAAGCAGGGCCTGGCGAATTCGGTTTCAAGGACGGAATCTCGTGAGAATTTTATTGCGAGCATGCCAAACAATCTTAAGGCTGATTATGGCCAGTCGTTCCTTGACGTGATCCAAGAGGCTATTGTGAAGGTGTCTGATGAAAATAAAGTGACGCCTGCGGATCTATTTGAAGAGCAGGTTGCGGTTATTGAATCAATGGGCAGCGAGTCAGGCATTAACGAGACGCTGCATGCTGTTGAAGATCTGTTATTACGCCAGCCACCTGCACCATTCGCGGCGAGGATCCAGCTGTGCAAGGGGGCAGCCCTTTATTCTGCTGGGAAGTACGAAGCAGCCTCCGAGGCTTACCGGGCGGCATTGCTCTCCATGCATGGAGTTCCAAATCCAGAGAGTGCCCCTGAGCCACGTTTACTCATTTCAAGTTGCTATCGCGGCCTTGGAAATGTTGCGGCCGCAATCCAGTGCCATCAGGAGGCGCTCGATCTTTATCGGCGTGCCTTGGCCCTTGAGCCGCAGGATTCGCTGACCTGCGCTGGAATTGGAAACGTCTACCGACGCCTTCGGCTCTATGAAGAGTCCCTGCATTGGCTGGCAAAATCGGCTTTATCGACTCCTGGTGACGAATCAGCCCTGACCCGATTTTCTCAGGCACTACTGGAGTGTCCTGAAAAACCGGTTGCAGCAAAGGCTTTGATGGGTGTTGTTCAGGTGGTCGGGGACCATCCGTTATTGGCAAAGGCCATGGCAAGCCTTGATGTCGCCCTAGATTAAGGGGCGTCTGCCCGACGATCAAATACCAGTTGATCCAAATCCGCCTGTGCGGGCAGAGGATAATTCTGGTGAAATTGGGGTGAGCGGCAATCGTCCGACGAGATTTACCACTAATTGTGCGATTCGGTCGCCCGGCTCGACGATAAACGCTTCTTGCCCAAGATTGATGAGCAGGACGCAAATTTCGTCTGGATAGTCGGCGTCGATGGTCCCTATGCCGTTGGCAAGGGTGATTTGCTTTTTAAATGCCAAGCCCGAGCGAGCCCGGATCTGGAGTTCTGGGATAAAACCGTCTGGAACTTTGTGCCATTCCACGAGTTCAATGAAAACCCCCGTTGGCACGCGTCCGACGCGGCCCGGGGGTATCACCAGATGCTCTGTCGATTTTAGGTCTGCACCGGCACTGGCTTCGGTCATATATGCTGGCTCAAAGCCAGTGCGGAAGCGCAGACGAAACATAATCAGGTTGCCGTTGCGTTTGGCTTCTTGCCGAGGGCATCTTTGCGGCTCAGCTTGATTTTACCTTGGCGGTCGATCTCCAAGATCTTGACCAGCACTTCTTCGCCCTCTTTCAAGATGTCTTCCACGCGCTCGACCCGGTTATTGGCCAGTTGAGAGATGTGGCATAGACCCTCGCTGCCCGGCTTGATTTCGATGAAGGCACCGAAATCCATGATTTTTTTCACGGTCCCAAGATAGATGGCGCCGATTTCTGGCTCCGACGTGATGGTCCGGATCATTTGTTTAGCGGCTTCTGCCGAGGTCACGTCAGGGGAAACAATGTTCACCATGCCGTCGTCTTCGATGTCGATCTTCACGCCGGTTTGGGCAACGATCTTCTTGATGACCTTGCCTCCTGGTCCGATCAGTTCCCGCACCTTGTCGGGCTTAATTTTGATCTGGAAGATCCGTGGTGCGTATTCGGATAGGTCGCCCGGTTGGTTGATCGTTCCCGTCATCTTGCCGAGGATGTGCATCCGACCGCGATTTGCCTGATCGAGGGCTTTAGCCATGATTTCGCGGGTCAGGCCACCGATCTTGATGTCCATCTGAAGTGCGGTAATGCCTCTGGCGCCACCGCATACTTTGAAATCCATATCGCCGAGATGATCTTCGTCACCAAGGATGTCGGACAGGATTGCAAAGTCGTTGCCTTCCTTAATGAGGCCCATCGCGATACCAGCGACGGGCTCTGTGATCGGAACACCGGCATTCAAAAGAGCCATCGTTCCGGCACAAACTGTCGCCATAGAAGAACTGCCGTTTGACTCGAGGACTTCAGAAACAAGGCGGATTGTGTAGCCAAATTTATCTTTGGATGGAATGACTTGCTGGATTGCGCGCTCAGCAAGGTTACCGTGACCGACTTCGCGGCGACTTGGTGCACGTTGCGGCTTCACTTCACCAACGGAGAACGCCGGGAAGTTGTAGTGCAGCATAAAGCTTTTCACGGCATCTGGAGTCGCAATGGTGTCAAGGCGCTGCTCGTCATCGCCTGCGCCGAGGGTTACGGTGGCAAGGGCTTGAGTTTCGCCGCGTTGGAATAAGGCTGATCCGTGCGGGCGCTTCAGGACGTCCACTTCGCAGCTGATTGGACGAATGTCCTCGAGTCCGCGGCCGTCGATCCGAGAGTGGGACTTCAGAATTTCGTGGCGAACCACGTCGTATTGAACCTCTTCAGAGATTTTCTTAATTGCGCGGGTTTTGGCGGCGTCACTTTCCGGATTCAGGGTTGCAAGAGCCTTTTTGGTCGCTTCAGAGATAGCCTTGCGACGTTCTTGTTTGGTGCGGATTTGAAATGCCTTGGCAATGTCTGCTTCTAGGGCAGCTTTTACCGGTGCCATCAAGGATTCGTGCAGTTGGTTGACCGGCACCTGGCGTTTTTCTTTGCCGATGGCGCGTTGCACTTCAAGCTGAAGTTCGAAGATTGGTTCCATTGTTTTGTGTGCGAAGCTGATGGCGTCGAGCATCTGCGCTTCGCTCAGAAAGTTTGCGCCAGCCTCTACCATCAATACCGCGCCGGGTTTGGCGGCAATGTTGAGGTCCAAGTCGCCGGTATCGTCGGAAGTCGGATCGACGACATATTGTCCATCTTTCAAGCCGACACGTAGGGCAGCGACCGGGCCATTGAAGGGAATGTCGCTGATCATGAGGGCGACACTTGCCCCCATACATGCCAGCGGGGCTGGTTGGTGCTTCGGATCGTAGGACAGAACCATACAGATGACTTGAGTTTCGTTGAGGAAGGCTTCCGGAAAGCATGGGCGTAGCGGACGATCGATGGTCCGAGCGGTCAGGACTTCGCGCTCGCTTGGTCTGGTTTCACGCTTGAAGAAGCCACCCGGGATGCGGCCAGCGGCATAGAAGCGCTCAAAGTAGTCGACGGTCAAAGGGAAAAAATCCTGACCCTCTTTGGCTTCTTCAGAAGCACAAACGGTTACCAGAACTTGCGTGTCACCGCAGGAGACCAAAACAGAACCATTGGCTTGTTTCGCGAATTTATTGAATTCAAATTTAATTTTGTTACCGGCAATTTCAACTTCACGGATCAAGGACATGGAAACCTCTGTCGATGGGGGGTGCGGATGGTTGGGCGCGTTTGCGGCAAGGGCAATAAATTAAAAACGCAAACCCATTTTGCGACACAGCCGCCACGGGGTTCCGGGGCGGCTGTCGTGATCTTGCTACTTGCGGATTTCGAGGTCCTGAATCAACTTCAGGTACGAATCAGGATTCTTCCGGTGCAGGTATTTAAGAAGCCGGCGACGATGGCCAACAAGCTTAAATAGACCGCGGCGTGAGTGATGGTCTTTGGTGTGGGTTTTGAAGTGTCCGGTCAGCTGGTTGAGTCGAGCTGTCATGAGTGCAATTTGCACTTCAGTCGAACCGGAGTCTCCGGCTTGTGAACCGAACTTTTCGATGATGCTGGCTTTATCAGTGGTGTCGAGCATGAAGGACCTTTCAGACCAATACTTCAAACTAATCAATAAACTAATCACTTAACGAATCAATAAACGGCAGTTGTTTCAGCAGCTTGCATGGCAACAGCCAAGCGGGTTTAGCCACTTGAGGCGGCAAACTAACGAATTGGAAGCATATTGGCAATCAATTTGTTGGAGTTTCCTGATTCTCATCAATCTCTAATCCGAAGGGAACTCTAATAGCGGTATTGGTGATTTACAACGAGCTTCAGATCCGTCGTGGATTATTTTCAATGGTTTGTAATTATAAATTGACTTTATTCTAAGTTTCTATTAAAAATGGGTGGAGTTTTGGGCTTTTCAAGTAGGCCCCAAAAACACTGAACGAGGTCCCAAATGCAATTTAAAATCGGTGACAAGGCGGTTTACCCGGCTCATGGAGTCGGCGTAATCAGAGGCATCGAGTCAAGGGACATCGGTGGAGCCAAGCAGGATTTCTACATGCTTCAAATCGTTTCGTCCGGCGCTACCCTCATGGTGCCAACGACGGGCTGTGAAAAAGCCGGCATGCGGGAACTAATTTCGCGTAACGAAGTGTCCAGGGTTTACGATATCCTCAAGAGCCCAGGGCGAGTCTCCCAGACGACGTGGAACCGTCGCTTTCGTGAGTTCAATGACAAGCTCCGGACGGGATCCGTCGTTGATATCGCAGAGGTTCTTAGGGATCTATGTTCCCTTAAGGGCGACAAGGACCTTTCGTTCGGCGAGAAGAAAATGCTCGATAAAGCCCTCTGTATGATTGTGACGGAAATTAGTGCTGCAATGGCCAAGGACGAATCAGAAGTTCAGGCCGAATTATCCAGCATGCTCCTTCCTAACTAAGAGTGGATCAGGGCACTTGCCCGTAGAGGCGGACCGTACTTGCGCATCATTAATGTCATGGCCGCAAGCCTCGATGGTAAGATTGCAGGTCATAGCCTTGAGAGTGACCGGGAACGCCGTGACTACGGCTTTACCAATAAAGCAGATCAGGAATTCGTTAGGCACCAGTTGACTACGGCAGATGCTGTAGTGACTGGTGCCAATTCGCTTAGGGCCAGTCAAGGCGCATGGCAGGTCCCTAATCATAAGGGTCGCTGCGCAACCTGGGTTGTTTTGACACGAACCGGGTTGGATCCCTCGCTGCGGTTCTGGGGACAGTCGGAGGTGGCTAAGTGGATTGTGACGCCTTCGCCTGATTTAGTTATTCCTGCAGATCCTGCTAACCGACTGATCGTGATTCCGCCCACTGAAAACCCGGCTACGTTGATTGCAAAGGACCTAAAAGACGCGGGTTACGAAAAGATCCTGCTGTTTGGCGGTGGGCATGTGAACCGCTTGTTTTACGAAGCGGGATTGGTTGATGAACTCTTCTTGACCCTGTGTCCCTTGATGTTAGGGACTCCCGCGGCATCCAGCCTTTTGGCCCCTCCGCTTTCAAAAGCGACACACTTCAGGTTGGTATCTTCCAACAACGTGGGTGATCTGGTATTCTTAAATTACACCGTTAATAAAGCACTTTGAATTTTGACTTCACTGGAACCAGTGCGTCGCTGATGTGGCGCCAGAAACAGGCGAGGGAATGCTATGGGTCTGCGAATTAGAACCAACGTCCAGTCTTTGGTAGCGCAGCGGCATTTTGGTACTGCGACCAAAGGCGTTGCAGCTCAGACGGAAAAACTTTCGTCGGGTTTTCGGATCAATAAGGGTGCAGATGATGCCGCCGGCTTTGCCATTGCAGAAGGTCTGAAAGGGGACATTCGTTCCCTTGGTCAGGCGCGGCGCAATGCCAATGATGCAGTCTCCCTTGTGGAGGTGGCTGAAGGCGGACTCGATGAGATCAATAACATTATGATCCGTCTGCGTGAACTTTCAGTTCAAGCGGCCTCCGATACGGTCGGCACCCGAGAGCGCGGATACCTGAACGAAGAGTACATGGCGCTCAAGGATGAAATTGATCGGATAGCGATCTCGACCGAGTATAACGGAACGCGATTGCTGACAGGGCAGAAAGAACTTGACCCATCGCTGATGGCGGAACACAACTTCTCGCCACTCGAGATTCAGGTTGGGAAGGACTATTACCCTGGTCCTGATTCCTTGTCGAATCCAAACCCGACCAACATCATTCGCATGAATTTGGGTAATTTTAATGCGTCCACAGAGGGTGAGGATTCACTCGGACTCGGCAGCGCACAAAATTCCGAGGGTTCGCGTGTCGATAACAAGTTGGCAGCGCAAAATTCATTGGTCGTTATTGATAACGCCATGAACAAGGTGGCTTCTTATCGCGGTACCCTGGGGGCAGTTCAAAATCGCTTTCAGAGCACAGATCGTAATCTTGGTATCCAGATTGAAGCCCTGTCAGCAGCCCGCTCGCGAATCAAGGACGCCGATTTTGCATCGGAATCAGCAGAAATGGCGCAGCAGAGCATTTTGCAGCAGGCGGGCGTCGCCGTCTTGGCGCAGGCCAATCAGCTGCCCAATATTGCACTTAAGTTGCTCCAGTAGTCATCGAAGGAAAATAAAAAAAATCCGCCGTCTGGCGGATTTTTTTTGTCAAAAAACCGACGCTAACATTTTGACACCAGAACAAAATTGCCTAATTGACCCTTTGACATATCCCGTCAATTCCCCGTCACAATGTTTGAGAAAAACATAAATTTAACAGGATTAGAACGTGAGTTCATGAAGTTGTGGCGCCTCAGAATAAGGCGGCCAATCGCGCTTTATAGTTTGGCTCGGACTTTGCTTTAAGTAAGTGAACGTTGAACCTATTTTCTTCAAGATCGTGTCACAAAGAGGTCGGACCATGCTTCACGGGATTTACACGCCACTCTCCGGTGCCCTCGCGCAGGAACGTGTGCTTGAAATCATCGCCAACAATCTGGCGAACGTGAACACGACGGCGTTCAAGGGCGATACGATTTCATTCAAGTTGCTGGAGAGTGAGCCAGAGAAGAATTACGCAAGTCCCCTTCCGCCGGCAAATTTCAAGGTCGATATGCGGGAGTATATGCCCTTCAAAGGAAATGAGATTGCCTTTGTTGGGATCGCCGATATCGATCGGGATCGCAGTCAGGGTCCGGCCGTCGAGACCAAGGATTCTAGTGACATGATGCTTGAGGGTGAGGGGCTTTTTGCCATCCAGACCCAAGATGGTGTGCGTTACACCCGCAGCGGAGACTTCAAGATTAGTCCGGACGGCGTTCTGATGACGTCTTCAGGGCATCCGGTCATGGGCGAGCGTGGAAATATTTTCGTAAGGTCGAATTCTTTTGAGGTTAATCCTCGAGGTGAAATCTACCAAGACGGTGAGTTGGTTGATCGGATCAAAGTATTTGAATTTTCTGATCAAAAGCAGCTTGAACGGACTGGCGACAACAATTTTTTCTTTGCAGGTCCTGATTCGGAACGGACCGTTGCAGAAAACACTAGTGTTCGTCAGGGCTACATTGAGGGCTCGAATGTGAATGCCATCAAGAACTTAACCGCAATGATCATCGCTCACCGGTCATTTGAAGCGTATCAGAAAGCGATTTCGAATTACGACAAGATGCTCGAAAAAGGTTCGAATTCAATTGGTGAAGTTAGGGCGTAATTTTTTTGGATGGCTGATGTCTTGAATCTGTGACGCCCCGTGATGGGGATGATGGAGGTATCGACTATGATGCGCTCATTGTTGACTGCTGCTACAGGAATGGAATCGCAGCAAACGAACATTGACACGATCGCCAACAACTTGGCCAACGTGAATACCAACTCGTTCAAGCGGTCCCGTGCAAATTTTCACGATCTACTTTATCAGACGGTGCGTGCCGCAGGGCAAAGCGCAACCACGGGAACTGTTGTTCCAAGCGGCATTCAGATAGGCGCCGGATCAAGGCTCGCCTCGGTCGATAAATTATTCACGGAAGGTGGAATCAAGGTCACGGAGCGCAACCTTGATTTTATGATTGAAGGCCAAGGCTTCTTTCGAATTCAGAAGGATGATGGCACGATCGGTTACACGCGCGACGGGCATCTAGACAAGGACAATACCGGTCGCCTCGTGACCTCAGATGGCTTCCCTTTGGTGCCGGAGATCACGATTCCCCAGAATGCAACGGACCTTCATGTCGGCATGGATGGAATTGTTACGGTGAAAGTTGATGGTGAAACCCAAGAGCTTGGGCAGGTGCAGGTCGCCACATTCATCAATCCAGCTGGACTACAGGCAGCTGGCCGCAACCTCTACAGTCCAACCCGTGCCAGTGGCGAGCCGGTTGTAGGCAATCCGAATCAAGGAGGGGTTGGCCGTATTGCTCAGTATCAGTTGGAAAACTCGAATGTGAACATCGTTGAAGAAATGGTGAATATGATCACCGGGCAGCGTGCCTATGAGATCAATTCTAAAGTGATTTCGACCAGTGATCAGATGTTACAAACGACCAACAACGTTCGGTGATAATGCCGGACTTTGATTCAGCAGGGCATCGCTAATGAGATGCGTAGGAATAATTAAAAAAATTTTGCAGGCGGTGGCTTCGGTCGCCGTCGGCTTTCTGCTGTTTGATTTCTGGAGTGCCAGGGCCGGCATTGTTAAGCCAGCCGATTTAAAGCCGGCCACCGCCCGCGGGGAGATCATAAAGGGACTCGGAACACCGGATGACGTGAATTACATTGCGGATGAAAAATCTGTTGGAATTGAATTTCGTCCCCGTGTTGAAATTGAATCCTCAAGGATCATGCTTGATCAGATTGCATTCTGCGTCCCAGCCAGGACCAAAAATCACGACTGCGCTGAAATTCTTGCGGTGGATGCCGGTGAATCGCCCCTTCCTGGTAAGACGGCTCGACTCACGCGCGCGTCCATTGTTGAGATCCTAAGCAAAGAATTTCCCGAATCTCGAATCGAAGTTCTTGGTCCGGACAGCTCCTATGTGACATCGCGCGGAATACCCCTGGCAGACGAGGCCTTGGCTGTCCCGTTTCGAGCACAAATCGACGAAGTCTTTTCTGGCGATGCGGACTTTCGAGTCCAAGTGAATGGACTTCGAATAGAATCACGGCCCTTCGTTCGGCCCGGGGCCATTACTTGTCGTTTTGCCCAATTAGACTTGCTGAAGCGTCGAATAGCGGATCCTTCTGGAACGTCGGTTGAATCAGACCTTGAAAGCCTGGTTACGCGAATTCACAACGGCGCACAGTTTAATGCGCATTGCCTTCAAGGCGAGCAGGGGGATGGTGAGCTACCGTTCTATGTTCAGTTTGCACCGAGGATTCTAGTGGAAAGGCAAATGCCAGTCGCTCAGCATGATCTCCCTGCTAAGGCCGTGTTTCGCGCAGAGGATTCAGCGATGGCATGGGTTCCCTGGACTCGTGGTGCCGGTCGTGCTTTGCGCGATCCTACTTCTTTGGCAGGGATGTCGTTGGTTCGCCAGGTTCAGGCTGGTCAAATGCTGATGCTTCGTGATTTTGAGCGGCCACTGGCAGTAAGGCGTGGTGATAGTGTCCAATTGCTTCAGAAGACTGGTGAATTGACGATTTCCACGAATGCGGTGGTCGTCACCCAAGGCGCGGTTGGCGAGCGGATTGAGGTCCAGTCAACGGCAACCAAAAAGCGTCTTAGGGCTGTGGTCCGCTCCAACAGCACTGTGGAGGCGATGTGAAGGTGTTCAGAATTTATCGCTGGGAAGTTTCGTTTTTGCTGATTTGCCTAAGCAATTCAGGCTGCCAAACCTCACATGTAATCTCGGAACGTCCGGTAGACCCGGTCCTTGCGAGCACCTCGGCGGATGTTCCGGTTGTTCATGGTCCAGCCGTTCAGGTTCCGCAACGCCAGGATGTCTTTATTCGTGAACATCGTACGATCATTTCCGAAGTCCCGCGCGATCCTGATTCGACGGGGTCGTTGTTTCCACTCGACGATCCCCGTAATAACCTAATTGTCCACAATCCGTTGCGCGCAGGAATGTTGCTTGAAATCAAGGTTCTGACCTCTCGCTCCGCCGCGGCTTCTGATCAGGGTAAAGCCCAGAAGGCATCGAGCAAATCTGGAGATAGCACTGTGGGTGCAGAAGGACTTACTGCCGCATTGCCAAAGCTGGAAGCGATTGTTCCCGGCGCTGGACCGCTAAAATCGTTTAAAATGCGTTTAGACTCCATCCTACCGAATGGCGATGGAGTCGTATCTGTGACCCGTGGATCGAGTCGCACGGGCGACTTTCATGAGGTGTATGCAAAGGCAAGGATTCCAGCAGAACACATGATTCCTGGGGCAGTTTTGACCACGGCAGATTTATTCAATGTCGCTTGGATGGATTTTGATGGAACCCAAACCACGGAACGAAATTCGACTGGTTGGGAGGATGAGTACTCGTTACGCCTAAGTGGCTTTGAAGAATTGCGCTCGAAAGAAGCACTCGCCGTCGAAGATGGGCGCCGTCAGAATCAAATCGAAAAGGAAAAGATTTCCGAGGAGTCTCGTAAGATGGCCGAGGAACGGGTTCGATCTGCAAAGCAGCGTGACGAACTGCAACAGAAACTGCGTGATGCAGAATCCAAGATTTCTGAAATTCAAAAGGGCGGCGGAGCCAATGGCTTGGCGAAGGGTCCTACGCCTGCTTCTTTGCCGTCGCCATCAGCCTTGCCAGCGGTTGCGCCCGCGCCAGCAGCTCAGGGATCAAAGGGGGGTAGTGGTGCACAAAAAAAATAGAATATTTTTTGGAATTATTTTTGAGGCTCTGGCCTTTGTCTTCGCTTTTGGTTTCATCTTTGCCGAGCCTGAGGCTCTTGCTCAGGAGGTAAGGCTCAAAGATTTGACCCAAATTCGCGGAGTCCGGAACAACCAGATTTACGGGCTTGGCTTGGTTATAGGCCTTAGTGGTAGTGGGGACTCGAAGAAATCCCTGGCAACAAATCGCGCCGCTGCAAATATGCTGTCCCGCCTTGGTATGCAGATGAAGGAGGATGAAATTGTGCCGGGCACCATGGCGGTTGTGATGGTGACGGCGGACCTTCCGCCTTTTTCAAGAAATGGAAGCAAGATCAATGTAAAGGTCTCAACAGTGGGCGATGCAAAGTCTCTTGCTGGAGGCAATCTGATGGTGGCCCCCCTGCGCGCTGCTGATAGTCAGATTTATGCCGTCGCTCAAGGTGGAATTGTGATTGGTAAGGCAGCTGGATCTGGGGTGCAGGTGCAGACAGTCGCTGTGATTCCGGATGGTGGCGTAGTTGAACGAGAGACGATGACGGATTTTGCACGAGGCAGCACTTTAACTCTCGCGCTCAAAGAATCTGATTTTACGACCAGCCAGCGAATTTGCGAGATGATTAATTCCCACTTTCGCGGCTTTTATGCTGAATCGACTGATCCGTCCGCAATCAAGCTTAAGATCCCTCCAGCATATGAGGGAAAGGTCGTTGAATTTATTTCGGAACTTGAAGCCCTCAAAGTCGTGGCCGACCGGTCTGCTGTTGTGGTTCTAAACGAACGCACAGGGACTGTCGTCATGGGAGGGGATGTTCTGGTCAGTCCTGTGGCAATTTCACATGGCGATCTGGCCATTCAAGTGGGTGGCGGAAATTCGAAGGATCCTGGGTCAAAGCAAAGCATTGTTGATATGCCGGGCACAACCGTTGCCGCACTTGTGAAATCCTTAAATGCCATGGGCGTTAAGCCTGAAGACTTGGTGAGCATTCTGCAGTCTCTGAAAGTTGCAGGGGCACTTAAAGCAGATCTGAGGGTGATGTAATGGAAAAAATAAATTCAGCAGTTTCAACACCTATCGCGCAGGCAAATGCGCCAACTTCGAAGGAATTGGCAAAGATTCGTCAGTCGGCGCAGGAATTTGAGGCGATTTTTCTTGAGTCGATGCTCAAGTCGATGCGTGACAGTGTGGAAAAAGGTGGATTGATTGACGGTGGAAATGCAGAAAAGATGTATGAATCGATGCTCGATTCAGAATACGCAAAGCAAATGTCCTCTCAGAGCATGACTGGAATTGCGGAAAACATTGAGAAGCAGCTTCTGGCGTCGGCTGGATATAAGGCGGATCCCGCTGAACTACGTGCTGCAAAATTACAGGGACTTGCTGGGTATCAAGCTGTATCGCAAGGGAAAATTCCCTGAATTTTCCCCAAGCTAAAGTTGGTGGGCCTGTAGCACTTTCGGTGGCGGATTGTTTCACCGGAAGAAACAGAGGACAATGGGACTGAAAGAGAGGTGGTCAACATGGAAACGCGTAAAGTTGCTGCTAGCCAAATACCAGCAGACGTGGCGGGAGCGAGGACAGCTGGCCAGACCGTAAGAACCGGTGGTTCGGCTTCATCTGGCGCAGCCACCCAATCGGGAAACTCCAGTGCTAATCCTGGAATTAATGTCGCCTTGTCGCCCAAGGCGCGTGAGCTTGCTGATGCGCGCAAGCGGGCATTTGATATTGCCAAGGCCACCCCTGATATCAGGGAAGATCGTGTCGCTGAAATCAAACGCCAGATTCAAGCCGGCACTTATCAGGCTGACCCGGCGAAAATTGCGGACGGTATCGGCCGCGAAGCCATTCTCGAATATATGGCAGAATCTGTCGGGAAGAGCAGGGTCTGATCTTTGGGAGTTTGCGCCGTACTTTCTAATGCATTAGCTCGGGAGGTTGTTTCGTTATGAACCAGTTCGCGAATCAATCCGCAAAAACTTCAAGAGCCTTGGAAAATTTGGTGGATTTCATCACCGGATTTCGCCGAGATTTGGAACTGCTGGCAAAGCTATATGGGCAGATGCCAGCTCTGATAGCAGCTGAACACGAAGCTGTCATTTCCGGGAATTTTACTCTGGTCCGGGAGTCGTCGGGCGCAAAAATGCTGGTGTGTGATGAGATCACCTCGACACATGGTGCTTTGATTGATTTGTCGAGGCGGTTGCCCCGTATTTCGGAGGCCCTCACAGGGGAGGTCTGTCCGGTTCCAGCAACTCTATCGGAGTGCCTGCGACGGCTTGTGGACCTTTCGGATGCTGCCTCCTCAGATCAAAATCATAGCTCAAGTCAGTCGCTCACCTCCATGACGCGAGATGTTTTGCAAAGGTTGCTGTCGGCAAGCGCCTCGAGTTTGGAGGCGTTTCTTGATGTTGCCGAGGCGGTGAAGCCGCGCATGGAAGCCAATAGAGTTTTGCTTCAAAAGTTGGCTCAGAGTTATCAGGACAGTTACCGGTTTTGGATTGAAATGGCTGCGGAGACACAGGCACCATATGATGCTCGTGGCCTTCAGCGATCGTCGTCTGTTGCGTCCGGAATTCGCATCAAGGCTTAATAACCTGTCGCTGTTGAGGGCCCTATGTCGGGTCTGTTTCGCACATTAAATATTGGTAGTGAATCGCTGTCGGTCACCCGTATGGGTGTTGATACAGCTGGCCACAACATTGCCAATGCACAGGTCGATGGCTATTCCCGCCAAAGGGTTAATGTGAAGGCGCGCGAGCCGCATCAAAAGGGTGGCGTACTGCTCGGTGCTGGTGCCTACGCCGAAAGCATTGATCGTGCCCATGATCAATGGAACGAGAAGCAGCTGAATCGTGCAAATCAAACTGCTGGGGCGAGTTCAGCTAGACTTAATGCGCTAAAATCAATTGAAGGGCTTTTTAGTCCTGATTTGCAAGCTGGGGTCGATGTCGAGATTACGAGCTTCTTTAATTCGGCTCAGAATTTGGCCAATTTTCCGGATGATGTCACGGTGAGAACCACCTTTCGTGAGTCAGCAAGGAGCCTTTCGCAATCCTTTCAGCGGGTTGATGGTGGGCTCGAGCGTGAGCGGCAGGACCTGAATCAGAAAATTTCTTTCGAGATTTCAAGCCTAGATGATTCAATGCAGGGAATCGCCAGACTAAATACGCAAATTAGAGAGCAGGAAGTCTTGCCGGGATCGCATGCTAATGATCTGCGCGATGAACGTGATCGCGTGCTACGCGACATGTCTCGGAAGATTGACATTCATTATTATGAAAATCAGAACGGAATGATCTGTGTTCGTGGTCCTGGGGACAGCATGCTTGTTGATGGCAACATGGCGACGCATCTTTACGTCCAGCCAAACCCAGACAATGAGGGACTTCATGACGTAATGATTGAAGGTGCCGAGGGCGGCATGGACTTCAATTTGTCGCGTCATGTAGGTAGCGGCGAAATTAGTGCGATGATGGAAGTCCGAGATAAAGTCATTCCCGGGTTGCTTGAAAAAAACAACCAGCTTGCATCCTCAATGGCAGAAAGCATCAACGGGGTTCATCGGCAGGGCTTCGGACTGAATGGGTTTCAGGAGGTTGCTGGGCGAAATCTGTTTAAGACGGGCGGCGATTTGACCAGGGCTGCCGCCAACATGTCGCTCGAGGATTCAATAGAGGCATCGACAGATGCCATTTCGTTTGCGAGCACGCCAATGGCTTCCGGGGATAACGTCGTTGGCAATCAGATGATTGCTTTGAAAGAACAGAAGCTTCTCGATGGTCGTGCTGATTTTCTGCAGTTTTATTCTGATATGGTCGGGGGCTTCGGAACACAGGTTGTGCGTGCAGGACATGTTAATGAAGCTGAAGAAATCCTGGTCAAGGACCTCCAAACCCGGCGCGAAGCCGTCAGCGGTGTTTCCCTTGATGAAGAGGCCACAAACCTCATGCGTTGGCAGGCCAATTTTGCGGCATCGTCAAAGTTGATTACGACAGTTGATGAAATGCTCGATACGGTCTTGAGCATGAAGCGTTGAGGTGAGCCTTGAGGGTAACTGACAGACAGCGTTATGACATCGTCGGTACGAGGGTCGAAGGGGCCAAGGGTCAGAATGCAAAAGACCTTGAGACGCTCTCAACCCTGCGGCGCGTGAACCGTGTTTCGGATGATCCGAATGGCGTGGCGGCCGGCGTCAATATCAAAGACCGTATCGCGTCAAATCAGCAATTCCAAAAAAACGTCGAGTTTTCCAAGGGTATGCTTGAGCGTAGCGAGAACGCCCTTGGGGGGATGCAGGATAATTTGATTCGTCTAAAAGAATTGGCGATCGGAATGGCAAATGACACTTATGATCATTCCAGTCGTCTTGCGGCATCGGAAGAGGTTCAGGAGATTCTCAAGGAGTTGGTTCAGCTTGGTAACACCACCTTCAACAACCGTTATGTCTTTTCTGGGTTTCGTAGTGGAACAGCGGCTCTGAGCCTTGACGGTAAGTTTCTCGGAGATGACGGGGCGGTTATGCTGCAGGTTGGAGAGAATCAGTTTCAGCAGATCAACTTGCAGTCGAGAGATCTGTTTGAGGCAAGTGTTGATGAACGGGCGGCGGGACACACCAACATGCTTGATACCGTTGAGGAGTTGCTTGCCGGGCTGCACAATAACTCCAAGGACGGCATTCGTTTTGCGATTGGTGAGATTGATTTCCAACTGGATAAGGCCGCCACATTTCAGGCCAAGGTGGGCAGTGTGGTTACCAGCCTGAACGGCGCGACAGAGCGGGCAGGTCGGAGCGTTGATATGGATAAAACAACATTGTCTTCGGTCTTTGACGCGGACATATTTGAAGCGTCGTCGGATTTCCGGCGTAGTGAGGCCGTGTTGCAAAGCACACTTTTGGCCTCCACCAAGCTGTTGCAGCCGTCGCTTTTGAACTTTCTGCAGTGAAGGGCGGTGGATTAATTTGTGAGTTTTGGTTTCAGGGTAATCATGGAGTAGAATGATCGAGGATATAGCGCCTTTCCGCAGGTCTCCTAAGGGATGTGCGGTCAACCAGGGAGGGTGGGCGTGCTGGTACTGACCAGAAAAGTTGGCGAAGGAATCGCCATTGGCGACGATATAAAAATCGTCGTCATGCAGATTAAGGGCAAGCAGGTCCGTCTCGGGATCAAGGCTGGTCCGTCGACGATCGTGCATCGGGAGGAGATTTATCAGCGGATTCAAGATGAGAATCGCAGGGCTTCAACATCCGATGAACGCACTGTAGATCAAGCATCTCAGTTGATTGGTACTCAAGATAAAGCCGTTGTTCGGAGCCCGTTGAGGCGTCACGTTAGGCCGCCAAAAGCATCTGACGAATGAGAAGTCGCTCCGCTGTGGGATAAAAGCTTGAACTTTTACGGTGGCGTGCGTTAGACTGTTAAGAAGGTATCAAGAAATAGTGATTTCATGTGACTTTGGGCTATCGCTCGACGCGAGAGGAGCATGCCTTGATTCAGGTAAAAACAACTCGGTTCGGCGATATTGAAGTTCGGAAATCCGACGTGATTGAGCTGCCGAGCGGCTTGATTGGATTTCCAGAACTGACGACCTACGTTCTCCTTGATCATGACAAGGAGTCTCCGTTCAAGTGGCTTCAGTCATTGCAGGATGGCGGTATTGCTTTTGTCCTGATTAATCCATTGCTATTCAATCCTGATTACACGGTTGAAGTTTCTGAAATGGAAGTTGGTGATCTTAAGCTTGGATCTGAAGACGACGCCGTGATTTCCGTGATTGTCACGATGCCCTCCAATCCGCAGAACATGACGGCGAACCTCAAGGCGCCTTTAGTGTTCAATCTAAAAAATCGCCTCGGCAAGCAGCTGATTCTGAACAATCCAGCCTACTCAACTCGTCACAATGTGATGGAAGAATTGAAAAAGCGGGCTGCAGAGATCGATGCAAGTCAAGCGCAGCAAGTTATCGACAGTGCAAAGATTGAGGCGGCAAATACTCTTAAGGAAGCAGTGGGTAGTTCGACTGCATCCAAGAGCAAGTCCACCAAGAAACGCTAGTTTTTGTCATCAGTCCTTATTTAATTTTACGCTCCTGTAATCCAATCTATTTTGGATCCTGCGGCGCGGGTCAGCCCTGCGTTGAACAGGCGTTCGAAATTTCGGAAAAAACTACTGCTGCGACAGGTTTGCAAGGTCTGACGTCCAATCTTATTGACTGGTACAAGACCCCGCAAACTTGAAGTCACGAACGCTTCGTCGAATCGTGGTAGCTCGTCCAATTGGATCGTGGTTATTTCTGTACGGATTCCGGCGGAGTTCAAGAGATCAATCATCCAGCCGCGCATGATTCCTTCAAGTCCACCGCTTTTGCCTGATGGTGTCGCCACCTCTAGCTGATCACCGTGACGTCCAATGAAAAAAATATTTGCCGTTGAGGCTTCAACCACTTCTCGATCCTGGTTGATCCAGAGGATATCGTCGAAACCTTGGCCAATCGCCCTTTTAAGGGGGAGCGCCGCATGGGCGTAATTGGCCAGTTTTGGGGCGGGATCACGCCTGGTAAAGCCAAGGTCGCTGGGTTGAAGGGCAATGCCGTGCTGGCCGTTGTGCCTCTGGGTTTCGTTCCATTTTGGCGGAGGCGGGGTTACAAAGGCATACCAGATGGGTGGGCAGTCAAGAGCAGCAGGCATTCCCCAGCCATTCCCGGTGGTTACGTAGATCCGTACGAATGACCTAGGTAAGTCGGCCGCTGTGACAAGCGATCTGATGGCGACGGCAAGACGGTCTAAAGTCCAGGGCAGGTTAATGCCTAGGCTTGAACTCGAGAGTTCCAGTCGTGACAGATGTTTATCTAAATTAATGATGGTGTCGCCAAAAGCGCTGATGGATTCAAAGACGCATTCCCCGTACAAGAGACCTCGGTCCAGGGCTGAGATGCTCCAGGGGTCCTGGCAGGGTTGTCCGTTGATCGCAAAAATTCCGTTTTTTTTGCAATCAAATGTGCCGTCGGGGTGTTGATTTTGTTTCATTGAAATGTTAGAAACTCGCGCTATTTCTATTATTATTATCTGGAATGATCATGCCACAAAATTCAGCCCAGCAGTGTCCAAAAGTTCACATGATTTCACTTGGTTGTGCAAGAAACCGAGTCGATTCTGAAGTCATGCTTGGATCTCTTATCAAAACTGGTTGGCAAATTTCTCAGGAAGCCGAGGGTTCTGATGCCATTATCATCAACACCTGCGGTTTTATCCAGTCCGCCAAGGAAGAAAGTATCGATCAGATCCTGTCAGCAGCGGCCCTCAAGAAGGATCGTCCTAGCTTGAAGGTTATTGTCGCAGGCTGCTTAACCCAACGCTACAAATCTCAGCTTGCCAAAGGGCTTCCTGAAGTCGACCTGTTCATTGGAACGGACGAATTTCCACGATTGCCTGAACTTCTGGCGGCCGAACTTCCTTCTGGGTCCGTTTTTGCCCGTCGTACCCATTATCTTTACAACGAGTCCATGCCGCGTGTGAATACTTTGGCGCGGCATTCGGCCTATGTAAAAGTGGCGGAGGGCTGCCAACACAATTGCGCCTTTTGTATTATTCCGGCTATCCGTGGCCGCCTTCGTTCCCGTCCGCTCAGCAGTGTGGTCTCAGAGGTTGAACAGCTGGCTCGGGATGGGGTTAAGGAAATTAATTTGATTGCGCAAGATCTCGCCGCTTATGGGCGTGAGCGCGGTGAAGATGCCCTTCTGCCATTGCTTCGTGCGTTGGCTGGTATTGATGGCATTGAATGGATCCGTTGCCTCTATATGTACCCGGAAAACATCAGTGATGAATTCCTGGATCTTTTGGCCAGTGAACCGAAGCTGGTGAAGTACCTGGACGTTCCCGTGCAGCACGGCAGTGACCGGATTCTGGCGGCAATGAATCGCGGTGTTACCCGAGCCGGACTGTCGGAGGCGTTTGCCAAATTACGCCTTCGGGTCCCGGGTATCGCCATTCGCACTTCTGTTATGGTCGGTTTTCCAGGTGAGACCGAAGAGGATTTTCAGGAGTTAAAACAGTTTGTTAGGGATCAGAAATTCGATCACTTGGGGTGCTTCTCCTATTCGCAAGAGGATGGCACCGTCGCTGGTCGAATGAAGGATCAGATCGATGAAGAGACCAAAATTCGACGCCTGGACGAAGTTATGCGACTCCAGAAAGAAATCTCGCGAGAAAATCTGCTTAAATACATCGGCCAGGAAATGGATGTTCTGATTGAGGGTCCAAGCGAGGAGTCCGATTTGTTGTGGCAAGGTCGGATGTCGGTGCAGGCTCCTGAGGTCGACGGGATTGTGCTTATTAATGATGGTCCAGTCCGAAAGGGCGAGATTCAGAGGGTGCGCATTACGGATGCCTTTGAATACGACCTTGTTGGTGAGGTGATCGACGGGTTCGAGTCCATACCTCACGTGGTCCCTGGGTCAGAACTGAGCAATTGTCCAATCCAACCGTAGGCCGGTCGGGCGGCGGGGCGTGAGTTCCACGGCTTTTTGTCTTGGGTCGAGGCGATCAGATTTAGATCCCGATTCAACGACCAAGACCAGGTAGCCCCCAAGGGCCGCCCCACCCAGGAAGCCGACTGAAGCTCCTGTGGTGATATAATGAAATTTTTCCTTTGGACTCGTGGTGAAGGCCAAAAGGGCGGCGCCAATGCCGGCTCCAAGGGCTGTGGAGTAGCCGGCGCTCGTAAATACCGTTTCGAATTTTTCTTCGGTGTTTGCGTTAGCGCGAGCTATTTTCCCTAGAGGAAGGCAAGCTAGTCCCGCAATGATGGCAAAAGTGATTTTATGGGAGTTCAGATTTAAAATACGGAACATTTCTGAAGGCCTCCATGATAAATAGATTGTATCTGCTTCGGCCTTTTGTTACAAATCAGCCCCGGTTCGACGTCGGACCACACCTCAGAACCCATCTGAAACCATCAATTCTTTGCCAGACTGAAAACTTAAAACTCTTTTTTCAATTCGTGAATCGAGTTTTGCCAATAGAGGCTTCAAGAAAGGCTATAAGAGAGGCGAAATGTCTACAGACACCCCTACAAAAAAACGCATGAGCAGGCCATCCAGTCAGCAGGTGAACGCTAACCCGGGTAGTCCCGTTAGCCCTCAAGGTCCAGATGAGAGTCAGCAAGCTGCGGTGCAGCCTTCTGCTCCGGCTCCTGAGGTAATCCGTGCCTCGCCACCCGCTGTTCCCGAGCCTTCTGCACCTCGTGCCCAGCCGGTCGTCCAGGAAGTTCCTGAAATCAACCTCAAGGAACTAAAAGAACGTAAGATTGCAGACCTCAGTCGGTTGGCTAAAGACCTCGGTGTCGAGGGCGCTAACAGCATGCGGAAGCAGGAGCTCATTTTCGCTCTGCTTCAAGCCCAGTCGGAGCGTGGCGGCGTCGTCTACGGTGAAGGAGTCCTTGAAACTCTCCCTGACGGATTTGGCTTTCTAAGGGCCCCAGATTATAACTACCTGCCGGGCCCAGATGACATTTATGTTTCCCCGTCTCAGATCCGCAGGTTCAATCTGCGCACTGGGGACACGATTTCCGGTCAGATCCGGCCCCCGAAAGACAGCGAGCGCTACTTTGCGTTGCTTAAGGTCGAAAGAGTCAATGGCGCAGGCCCAGAACTAGAGTTCGAAAAGATTATTTTCGACAACTTGACCCCTCTGTATCCGATGCAGAAGTTCAAGATGGAGTATGCGACCGATAACTATGCAACCCGCGTGATCGACCTGATGTGTCCGATTGGCAAGGGTCAGCGGTCTCTGATCGTGGCGCCACCACGGACCGGTAAGACGGTCTTGATGCAAAATATCGCCACGGCCTTGGCTAAAAATCATCCAGAAGCAATTTTGATCGTCCTGCTGATCGATGAACGTCCGGAAGAAGTGACGGACATGCAGCGCTCGGTCAAGGGTGAAGTGATCAGCTCTACCTTCGATGAGCCGGCACAGCGCCACGTTCAGGTCGCTGAAATGGTTATTGAAAAGGCCAAGCGTTTGGTTGAGCACAAGCATGATGTCATCATTCTTTTGGATTCAATCACTCGTTTAGCTCGCGCCTATAACTCAGTTGTGCCTCCGTCGGGAAAAATCTTGTCCGGTGGTGTTGACTCCAACGCCTTGCATAAGCCGAAGCGTTTCTTTGGTGCAGCCCGGAATATCGAAGAAGGCGGCTCGCTGACCATTATTGCGACGGCCTTGATCGACACGGGATCTCGTATGGACGAAGTAATCTTTGAGGAATTTAAGGGTACCGGTAACATGGAACTCCATTTGGACCGGAAGTTGTCGGACAAGCGGGTTTTCCCTGCGATCGACATCAACAAGTCTGGGACGCGCAAGGAAGACTTGCTGCTGCCAAAGGAAGTTCTCAATCGGATGTGGATTCTCCGGAAATTGCTGGCGCCGCTCAATACGGTGGATGGGATGGAGTTCCTGTTGGATAAGATCGAAAAGACCAAAACCAACCAGGATTTCATTCAATCGATGAACGGGTAGTTGACGAGTTGTGGTGGGACATTGTAATACGCAAGGTCCCTGCAAAGCAGGTAAATAGCAGTCGACCATTTGTGGTCGAATTTTTGATCGATTTTGATCAATCTTGATCGAAGGATATGGGCCATGAGAGAAGGAATTCACCCGGAATACCACCAGGTTGAAGTCAAATGTGCATGCGGTAACAAGTTTGTAACTGGTTCCGCACGCAAGGAAATCGAAGTCGAAATTTGCAGCGCCTGCCACCCGTTTTTTACTGGTAAGCAGAGGTTGATGGACACGGCTGGCCGCATTGAGAAGTTTAAGAAAAAGTACGGCCAGAACTAATTCATCTTTTAGCTTTGCCAGAACGTTAGTGATTTATGCTCAGCTCGATGCTTGAAAAACTCGAAGCCGTAGAGCGTCGATTCGACGAGCTCGAGCATTCGCTTTCACGAGAGGGCCTTGACGGCCGTGAGTTGACGCGACTTTCGAAAGAACGCGCCAACATTGCGGACATCGTTGAGGCCTTTCGACGTTTTAAGTCTTTCGATCAGCGCGAAACCGATGCCCGAGAATTGCTGAAGGAATCGGATTCGGAGCTTCGAGCTATGGCCAAGGCTGAGCTCGATGAACTCCGTCCGATGCTTGAGGCGTCGGAGCGTGATTTAATTGTGCTGACCCTTCCAAGCGACCCCAACGATTCTAAAAACTGCATTGTTGAAATTCGGGCCGGCACAGGCGGCGAAGAGGCCGCGCTTTTTGTGGCGGACATGCTGCGAATGTATACGCGTTATGCCGATATTCGTGGTTGGCACACCGAGGTCCTTAGTTCCACGCCTGCTTCCGCAGGTGGACTGAGGGAGGTCATTATGATGATCGAGGGTCAGAAAGTTTTTAGCCGCTTGAAGTTCGAGAGTGGCGTGCATCGCGTTCAGCGGGTTCCAGCGACTGAGGCGCAAGGTCGAATCCATACCAGCGCTGTTACGGTTGCAGTGTTGCCGGAGGCCGATGAAGTCGAAGTCACGGTAAATCCTGGCGATCTTGAAATATCCGTATTCCGTTCATCTGGGGCGGGTGGTCAAAGTGTCAATACGGCAGACTCTGCGGTTCGCATTGTCCATCGTCCAACTGGGATCGTGGTCGAATGCCAAGATGAACGTTCCCAATTGAAGAACAAAGATCGCGCCCTCAAAATTCTTAAAGCGCGCATCCTGGAGAAGGCTCAGGCTGAGCAGCATGCTCAAATCAGCGCTACCCGTAAGAGTCTTGTTGGTAGCGGCGACCGCAGCGAACGCATTCGGACGTACAATTACCCTCAAGGCCGAGTCACCGATCATCGAATCAATCTGACGCTATACTCACTTCCCGACTTTATGAATGGCAAGGTAGACGATGTCCTTGATGCGCTTGGGACCCATCATCAGACCGAACTTCTCAAGCACGAGCTTGAGCCGTCGTCATGATCTGGACCTTGATGAGTGCCCTTCAGTGGTCTTCTGATTTTTTAAAAACCAAGGGATCTGAGACGCCGCGCGTTGATGCTGAGTGGTTGCTTTGCTCGGTTCTCGGGTTTCGAAGGGTCGAACTTTATACAAACTTTGATCGTCCGTTGAATGAAAACGAGCGTGAGCGGTACCGCAATTTTATTCGCCGCCGCGCTTCAGGGGAGCCAGTCGCTTATATTCTTGGTGAGAAATCTTTTGCTGGATACGATTTTGAAGTTACCTCGGCTGTTTTGATTCCGCGTCCAGAGACAGAGCTTCTTGTCGAGCATGTAACAGACGCAATACAAGCGAGGTTGCTCACAGATCCGGTCCGCCAGATTCGTGTCCTTGACGCTGGGACTGGAAGCGGTTGTATTGCAATTTCCATTGCGAAATGGTGGCAGCGCAAGATGAAGGATCGCGAAAGCGAGAGCCCAAATCATGGGCTTGTTATTGATGCGTGGGATATCAGCGAGGATGCTTTGAAGGTGGCCTCTGCTAATGCCGTACGGCATGGTACGGGCGAAATGGTGCGATTTTCCAAAGTCGACATGCTTGATCCGGCTTCATATTCGAGGGCGGATGGCTGGGATTTTGTCGTTTCCAATCCTCCATACATCGGTGACGAAGAGTTTTCCGCGCTTGCCGTTGGGGTAAAGGATTTTGAGCCTAGGTTAGCCCTCTGGGGTCATCCGGATGGACTGTACTTTTACCGTCAGTTGGCTGAATTTGCCCGCCTCGTGACCCGGGCGCACGGCAAGATTTTCCTGGAGATTGGATACGAGCAGGGAGATTTAGTCAAAAGCCTGCTCGAGTCTCACGGTTGGGCTTCAGTTCGCGTAGAATTAGACTATGCACGGCATCCGCGAAACGTGATTGCAGTCAATCCGAGCTGATGTTCTCGAACTATCTGGTTTTTCCTTGATGACAAAGAACAAAAAAATCGGCGCTGTTTTTTTATCTCTGCTTTTCGCCGGAGCGAGTGTCGCCTTTTTATTTCGACCGCTTCTTGTCTCGATCGCTGTTGCCGCAATGCTTGGGCTTTTGATTGCTCCAGCCGTGGATTACCTAGAAAGAAAGCGGGTCCCTCGTTCACTGGCAACGTTTCTTTGCTTGATGTTTGTTGGGCTCATCGCGATTGGCTTGATTGGCGGTTTCGTGCCTTCGGCAGTTGAACAAGTATCATACATGCTCAGCCGTGCTCCGGATGTTTTTTCATCGCTATATGCGTCCGTGACGACTCAATTCAATGCGTCCTTGCGAGCGTTGGGATTTTCTTCGCGCGAAGTTTCAACCATGGCTGGCAGCAAGGCTCAGATCTTGTCTAATGTGCTTGGGCGAATCGAATCGGGGTTGGCTGGGATTTGGGCGACCAGCGCCATTGTACTAAGCGGTATTTTGAATGCTGCGTTAGTGCCGTTTTTTGCGTTTTTTTTGGTGAGAGATCGCGATCTCTTGCATCGGCTGTTTCTTCGGCTTTTGCCAGAAGATGTTGTGGAAGTTTTTGACGGTGTGCTTTTATCAACTGCAGATGCCCTCCGTGCGGTTCTGCGCGGGCAATTAATTTTGATTGCTGTGGATAGCGTTCTTTACGTCATCTTGATGGCTTCTCTCGGAATTGATGGTGGAATTGTCCTGGGAGTGGCTGCCGGTCTGTGCCGCTTGGTCCCTTACCTTGATGCCATCACAGCCTTGTCGCTCGGGGCCATATCGATTCTGATGCATGACGGCGGCATTTCGGTATTGGCTGGTCTCGGTATTGGGGTTTTGGCTATCCAAACCCTGGACGGTGTGTTCCTGACCCCGCGGCTTGTGGGTGGTAGGGCCGGTCTGCATCCGGCGGTGGTTATTGCGACTGTTCTGGCTTTTGGTAAGGTTTTTGGCATTTGGGGCGTCATATTTGCAATTCCAGTTGCCGCCACCTTCAAGGCGCTCGTGGGTGAACTCCTTCCTCACTACCTCTCATCCGCCGTCTATTCGAAGGTAAATGACCATTCAGCGACGATACCCTTTTCTTGGAGGATGCGTCGTCGGTTTGCGCGGCGCATTGACTTGGTTGGTCACCGAGGGCCTGGTGGGAGCCAATGATCGCTGACCCCTGCCAGCATCAAGAATTAGAACAAAATTGAGTTTGCCGAGGTCTTTCGTCCCGTCCTGGATTGCGCGAAGAGAGTCGTTGAAGATTTTTTCAGATTCTCCGCTGAGATCGATTGCTAGGGTTGCCTTGTGGTCATCTCCAAATACTTTGCGACATGATTCAAGAAGGGATGCCAAACGGTAGGGCGTGTCCATTAGGGCCAGCGGGACTCCGAGGGCGCTCCATTGGCCCAATTTTCTCTCCCGCGCCTCAATTTCCCGGGGAGCAAATCCACCGAAATGAAATTCCGCCAGATCAAATGGGCAGGCAGCAATGGTGGCTGTTAGGGAGCATGGTCCAGGTACAATCCGGATTTCCGCTTTTTCCGTGATAGCAACCCGGACTAATTCCCGTCCTGGGTCAGCGAGCCCGGGGCAGCCTTGATCACTCATATAAACAGCTGTTTTTCCAGCTCGCAAAGCTTCGGACAGGATCGACAGACTTTCTTTCTGGTCGTGCTCGTTGTAGCGCAAGTAATCTCGGTGAATTCCTGCCGCTTTTAGCGCGGCGCGTCCCCCGCGATCCTCCTCAAAAATGAGCAAATCGGCCGTCCGTAGGACTTCCAGGCTTCGCACGGGAATATCCTGGGGCTCTCCAATCGAGTGGCTTGCCATAATGAGGCGTCCTTGACCCTTTTTCATTCGCCGGATCTCCCGTGTTAGTCTTGCGAATTCTGGTAGTTACATGGTTTTTTAGCAATCGCAAAGGGGATAGACGCCTTGTGCCACCATGTGCTACTCACAAAGCTTCAAGTTGGAACTGAAAAATGTCCACAATTGGCTGCGCTGATTGAAAATTTTGAACAAGGCCTTGCATTTGAAGTCTTTGCTGAATGGACCAGACCAATCGAGTCACGTCATACCGCGCCATGTTGGCATCATCATGGATGGCAACGGCCGTTGGGCGCGTAGTCGTTTTATGCCTCGGATCTGGGGCCACAAGCGCGGCGCGGATAGCGTTCGCGAGACCGTTAAGGCGGCGGCGACATCTGGTGTTAAAGTGCTCAGTTTATTCGCCTTTAGCGATGAAAACTGGGGTCGTCCGGTGGACGAAGTTAGCGCCTTAATGGGCCTTTTCGATCATTATCTTAGCCACGAAATTAATGCCCTCGAACAGCAGAATATCCGTCTGCGCGTCATGGGAAATCTTGAACGATTGCCAGCGCGAACCAAGGCTCTTTTGCTTCAGGCATCCGAACGCCTTTCGGTGCGCTCCGGAATGGTGCTGAATCTGGCGGTCAGCTACGGCGCGCGTGCGGAAATTACCGATGCCGTTAGGGAAATTGCCCAAAGAATTCGGGAAGGTATTATCGACCCGGCGCACGTTGACGAAAGTCTGCTAGCCTCCCACCTTGCAACGGCAGGGCTACCGGATCTTGATTTGGTCATTAGAACGAGCGGCGAGCAAAGGCTTTCAAATTTTATGCTGTGGCAGTCGTCCTATGCCGAGCTGTATTTCACCAAGGTGCAGTGGCCAGATTTTGGTGCTGAAGATTTTAATGCAGCACTTCAGGAATTTAGTTCAAGGCAAAGGCGCTTTGGTCTTGTCGAGCAGGATCTCAGGGCGGAGCATTCACATACCTCAACTGTCGCAGATGCAACGGCAGGGGAAACTTTATGCTGATCCTTCGAGTTTTGACCGCGGTTATCGGATTGCCGCTGGTGATTCTTCTTCTTTCGCAGGGTTCTCAGACTTCAGTCCTATGGTTTTTTGGTGTGTGCAGCGCGATTGCTGTCCATGAAGCCGCACTAATGGTTTTGCCAGAGTTTGATAGCTTATTTGCACTTCACCCGGCGATGGTTGAAGCGCGAAAAGCGTCAAAAAAACAATTTCAAAAACCTCAAAGCGAGTTTTCGAAATCTACTTATCGCCGGGCTGCGTTGCTTTGTGCGTTAGGCATGTTGCTACTTTATTTTGCTGTTGCAAGTGTGCAAGTTCAATCCGGGCTCGGAATTGTCATTTCAGCCCTTGGCGTCGCTATCCTGTCGAGTATTTTTCTTACCCGGGGAATCGATGCAGAGGTCTCTCGAATGTCTGGGATTCTCGTGACCATCGTTTACGCTGGATTACCTTGGATTTTGATTTGGAATCTCTACGTCATGAGGCCAGGAGCGAGCCTTGTTTTCATGCTCCTGGCAATTGTGTGGGGCGGCGACACGGGGGCATATTTCGGCGGGCGATTTTTCGGTCGTCATAAACTGTCGCCTTTGAAGTCTCCTAAAAAGACTTGGGAAGGCGCAATCGCTGGAATGAGCGTCAGCATCGGCGCCAGTATTCTCATTGAAGTTTACGGCGGGTCGCCGATGGGTGGTCTTTTGCTGGCCGTAGCAGCAGGAATCGTCGGCGGTAGCCTGGGGCAACTTGGTGATCTCGTGGAGTCTGTGATCAAGCGTTTTGCCAGGGTCAAGGATTCTGGGGCGCTTTTTCCAGGTCATGGCGGGTTTCTGGACCGCGTCGACGGACTGCTTGTGGCGGCACCAGGCCTTTGGGTGTTGTTCTCTTTGCTGCAAAATATGCAGTTGCTAGCGAGAACTCAGTAAATCAACTTGCGGAACTGGAGTGATATACCCGTGGAATCTTTCCTGTCCAACCCGTTGATTGCTGTCGTCGTGCTTCTTGGCGCGCTTGTTTTCGTTCATGAGTTTGGACACTTTATTGTTGGCCGGGCATGCGGAATTGCCGTTGAGACCTTCTCGATTGGCTTCGGCGCAAAACTATTCAGCTTCAAGCGCGGCAATACGGAATACCGTTTGAGCGCTGTTCCTCTTGGTGGTTATGTAAAATTTTATGGGGCAAATCCTGCTGAAGAGGTTCCTGAGGGCGTCGCAGGGCGGGAATTTTTTCGCGCTAATTATTGGCGCCGCATGGCAACCGTTGCGGCCGGGCCTGGGGCAAATTTCTTGCTCGCAGCCGTTGCCTTTTCCGTTCTTGGGCGGGCCGGGATTTCCCATCCTCCAGCTTTGATTGGTGACGTTTTACCAGGCTCACCGGCTGAAGTTGCGGGAGTCTTTCCGGGAGATCGGTTGATTGCGATTGACGATGCTCCGGTAACTCGTTGGCGGGAGCTTGAGACGGCGGTTAGCAAGTCGGCGGATCGGGTCATGAAATGGACGATGAGCCGGAACAGCGCCTTGATTCAAATTGATTTGAAGCCAGCAGCAGTCGATATTGAAAATGCTCTTGGTCGGAAGGTCCGAATCGGGCGTGTCGGGGTTTCTCTTGGTATTGTCCCGGCATATATCTCGATCTCAGAAAAAGACGGCTGGGCTTATCGTTCTGGATTACGGACCGGTGACTTAGTTAAATCTCTAAAATGTTCGGATCTTGGGATCCCGCGAGATATTGCTGGTTTCGGAGGCTTGGTAGTCGGACTGCGTGAATTGATGGCAAGTTGCGATGGACCGCTGAGCGTGGAGGTTTTGCGTGAGGGAATGGTCAGCCGGTTTAGTTCCGTTGCACCCGACTCAAAACTCCGTCAACTGGCTGGCGGAGGTCCCGTAGTCTTCTCTAAAGTTCGCGAATTTTCTCTTCTCGCAGGAATCAACGATGCCCAGCTTGTGGCATGGCCTGAAAAACAGGAATCCGCGGTATTTCAGCGGGGGGACCGTTTGATTCGGTTTTCCGGTAAATCATTTGAGGGTGTTTTTGGTCTGCGGGACCTTGTTATAGAAAACCAGAATCCTCAGGTCAAAATTGGACTGGTACGGGATTTTCGCGAAATTGAATTAGACGTTCCGTTGAAGGCGATCGATTCACAGCAGGCTAAAGGGCGTGTGACCGTTTATACGTTGCCGGTTTCATTTCTTGGACAGCCAGAAGAACCTGCGCCCGTGATCGAAAAATATAATGGTTTTTTGGCTCCTCTAGCCTACGGATTTGAGGAGTGTGGGCGCCAAATGATGGTGATTACCGGTGCTCTTGCACATCTCGTCTCCGGCGAAATTCCGATCAAGGCCCTCGGGGGGCCGATTATGATTGCCAAGGTTGCGGGAGATTCTGCCAAAATGGGTTGGCAGGCTTTTTTAACCTCACTCGCCTTGATCAGTGTCAATCTTGGTTTGGTGAACTTATTTCCAATTCCTGTTCTCGATGGCGGACAGATGGTGCTTTTTTCAGTGGAAGGGCTTCTGCGTCGTCCGCTTAACGATCGTGCAATGGAAGCTTTTCATAAACTCGGGTTCATTTTCGTCGCTGCCCTCGTATTGCTCGCAACTTACAACGATTTGAGTCGCTTCTGGAAATCGATGCTGACGTCTCTTGTTGGTGGGCCATGAATGAATTGGGCCCTGAGGCTGTGCAGCTAAGCGCATTTTCTTTGGTGATTGACACTTCCATCTGCGGATTGCGGTTTGGTCTTGTTGCTGATGGCGCGGATGAGGCCACCTGGTTAGGTGGAATTGATGAGGCTCAGGGGTCAGCAGCTCGGCTGACTGGCATTTTGAATGATGGATTGAAGGTGTGCGGTTTGACGGCACATGCAATCAAGCGCACGTTGGTTTCTTGCGGTCCTGGCTCTTTTACTGGAATTCGCGTGGGGATTGCATTCGCGCGAGGATTGTCTGCCGGCAGGGAGATGGCTGCTGTGGGTTGCTCTTCCCTCAGTTTGTATGCTGCTGCCCTTTGTAATCGCCGAGGCGGACCCGTTGCAGTTTACCTGCCTGCCACACGCAGCGCTGGCTATGTTGTACTCGCGCATTCTCCGGATGATTTGAGGATGCAGCCGATTTCTGTAGAGGATTGTTCTGAGCTTTTAGCAGATTTTCCCGAAGATTCTTTTATTGTGATTGCTGGCGGATGGCCTGCTCTAGCGGAAACCTTCGACCAAATTGGGAAAGCCTATACCATTGAAACCGCATCCAGCATTGCTGATGCGGCTTGTTTTGAAATGTGTCGGTTGGTGGCCTGTGGTCAGGCCTTTGAAGGTGAGATTGGATTGGAGCCTATTTATCTACGTCGTAGCTCCGTAGAAGAAAAAGGAAATTTCGTTGCAAAGTAAAACCGGGAAAACGATGTTGGGAGGAGCCGTTTATGTGCTTCCTAATCTACTAACTTCTGGAAACTTGTTTTTTGGATTTCTGTGTATGATCCGCTCGCTTGAGGGGCAGTTCGCTTGGGCGGCCTCAGCGATATTCATCGCGGCACTCTTTGATATGCTGGATGGGCGCGTCGCCAGAATGACTAAGGGGACAAGTGAATTCGGAGTTCAGTATGATTCTCTTTGCGATGCGGTTTCGTTTGGTGTCGCTCCTGCATTCATGATGTACCAGTTTGGTTTATTTGATGTCGGTCGGCTTGGTTGGGTGGCTTGTTTTATCTACATGGCCTCCGGCACCCTTCGTTTGGCTCGTTTCAATGTCCAATCTTCGATTGGTAAGGCAGGCGGGGATTTCACCGGTCTGCCAATTCCAATGGCAGCGGCTGCGGTGGCGTCTTGGGTTCTCTTGATGGATGCCATTGATTCTCCGTCTGGGGGGTATGAATGGCTTCCGGTGGGCGTTCTGGATGTTGTTATGGATCAAGGGTTTCGCAACATTTTTATGCTGTTCCTCGCCCCCGCATTGGGACTCGCCATGGTTAGTAATTTTGCCTATCGGTCGCACAAGTCCTTTAAAATTAAAGGAATCAGGCCATTTCGCTTACTAGTACTAATCACGGGTTTGATTGGATTTCTGGCTTATCAGACTGAACTCGTCGTATTTATTTTGGCTTTCGGCTACGCCTTGAGTGGCTTGATTGAGGGGATTGCCGGTTGGCGTAAACCGATCGAAGATGATGAGATTTTTCAATCGTCCCATGATGATCATGCTTTTGACGGCCACGATGAGCACCCTCGAGCCCCTCGGGGGGATCACTTATGAAAATTGCTATCATTGGAGCAACGGGTGCGGTTGGGCGTGAGATGATGCGCGACCTGAGCGAATCAAACCTCGAGATGGATATTGTTCCTCTGGCGAGTCCGCGTTCAGAGGGCGCGGTTGTTGATTTTCGCGGTAAGTCATTTAAGGTCCGCGCCTTTTCGTCGGAGCTAATCAAAGGTTGCAAGTTTGCATTGATGAGTGCAGGGGGCGATTTCTCTCGCTCTCACGCCGTGGGGATTGCTCAGGCTGGGGCAATTGTCATTGATAATAGTAGCGCCTGGCGCATGGACTTGTCTGTGCCCCTGATCGTTCCTGAGGTTAATCCATCCGATCTTGCGCCGGACCTGATGCTTAAGGGGATCATTGCTAACCCTAATTGTTCAACCATTCAACTTGTTGTGCCGCTTTCCGCGCTTCGGGATGCGTTTGGCCTGCAGCAAGTCCAGGTGGCTACGTACCAGTCCGTGTCGGGCACAGGTCAAAAAGGAATCACCGAACTTGCTGAGCAAGTGCAGGGGCATTTTTCTTTCCGGGAGCCAGCTCCGCAAGTGTATCGGCAAGCGATTGCCTTTAACCTTCTGCCGGCGATCGACAGACTCGATGAGTTTGGGCATTGCTTTGAGGAGGAAAAAATTATTCGTGAAACTCGCAGGATTATGGGCATGCCCGACTTGCAGGTGCTCGCGACAACGGTTCGAACTCCGACCTTTCACTGTCACGGCGAGGCCGTTTCTGTGCGCCTCAATCGCAATGTGAGTCTTGACGAGGTTAAAGCCGTCTTTCATGCCGCCAAAGGCATTACATTTATCGACTCAATGGATATTTCAGATCTACCGACTCCGCGTACTGTGGCCGGTGATGGAGGGATTTGGGTCTCGCGGGTCCGCCTTCCGTTAGATGCAAAAGACTCCCCGTGGCTGCAATTCTGGGTGATTGCTGATAATCTGAAAAAAGGCGCAGCCACGAACGCTGTTCAGATTCTGGAACTTTTGGCTGCCGGAGGTAGATGAAGATTATGATGACTTGGATCCTCGCCACGACAATTTTTTTCATGAGCTGTGTTTCATCGAATGCCATGGCTGATGAAGTGCAAACAACGCCCAAGTCAGATGAAGTTGCCTTGGACGAAACAGCCAAAGTATCTTCGGAAACGCCTGCAGTAGTTGCTTTGAAAATTGAGTCAAAGGCTGAAGGTTCAACTTGGTCCGAGCCCGTTTTTGGTCGCTATCACATTCAACTTAATTTCCATAACAATCCAGTTTTTGACGATGGCCTGAAGTACTATAATAAACTTTACGGAAAGGCTTCCCGGTACGGAACAATAGGTGCGGACTATACCCCATGGGGATGGTTTGTGAATTTTGGTTTTGGACTTCGCAGTAGTATGTTTACGGACAGTGGGAAAGCGGCTTCCGGACTGTCTGCCAGCACCGGCGAGGTGACGTTGGATGATAATGGTAAGACGTCGCTGACCCTGATTCCATTCCAATTTTTAGGCGTCGCAAGGTTTACTCCTTTTACAAAAAAATGGATTGTCCTTGAGGGATATGTTGGTCGAGAGCGAATGTATTTTCAGGAAGTCCGGACGGTCAAAGCGACGAGTATTCCGGTAAGCGGGAGTGCTTCAAGCTCGGGTATCACGGGCGACAAGGCGCTGACCAACAAAGGTTGGCTGTCTGGGAATGTTACCGGTGCTGCGGTCAGTATCCTTTTAAATCCGCTGGATGAACATTCGGTTCGTTCGATGGTTAACTCCATGGGACTTGGCTTCACCTACTTGACGTTATTCAAGGAACAAGTGACCTACCTTGATAAGGACAGGGTCTCTTTTGGCCGAAGTAGCAGCGGAATCGGTTTCACGTTTGAGACCGTTAAGTAAGGCCAGATTAAGAAACCATATAGTGAAACCGCCTGGTGATTGGACTTTCCTTTGCCCCGCTTGTGTTTTGAGATCGCCTACAATGGCTTCGGATTCAGTGGTTGGCAGTCTCAGCCAGATGGCACTGCCATTCAGGATCATTTTCGAAAGGTGTTGGAGATCGCCCTCCGGATCAAGGACCCTTGGCTGGTCGCTGCATCCAGAACTGATGCTGGTGTCCACGCTGAAATGCAGGTCGTCGCCGTCGATATTTCTGAGCCAATTCCCGACCTACTGAAATTGCAGCGCAGCCTGAACGCACTTCTTCCGAGCAGCATCGGAATCCGTTCGATCGTTGTGACAGCTCCGGATTTCCATCCCGTGTATCAGGCTGTGGCAAAGGTTTATCGCTATCGCTTATGGACTGGAAGCTGGGACAATCCATTTTTTGCGCAATACGTTTGGCGGATCCGGAAGCCACGTGACACTTCCGCCTTGCTGCGGAATCTTCGTGGTGTTTGTGGAACCCATGATTTTTCAAGTTTTTGCGCAGCCGATTCTTCAGCAAAGACACGGGTGAGAACGATTCTGGATGTTCAAATGGTCGTGTCTGACGATCTGATTGATATCTGGATTCAGGGTTCTGGTTTTTTAAAGCAAATGATCCGTAATATTGCCGGAACTCTAGTGGACCTTGATTTAGAGAGGCTTACGGCGGCTCCCGACATGGTCGGCATTCTTTCTCTGCGGGACCGGACAATGGCGGGGCGGACGGCCCCAGCCCAAGGTCTTTCTCTCGTCCATATAGATTTCGCCCAAGTTACCCCGCTCAAGGAAGTGGCGCTCCAGGCAGACAGAGGCTTCAAGGTGGCGTTGTAGGCTCGTTATGGGTCATACTTCCACCAGTGGATCAGGCCCTGTTCTAAGTGGAGTGTTTCTTGAGCAAAACAGCCAATCAACTTTTTATGTTTATGCTGGCGTTCTCAGTGGCTTCCTGTCGGATGGGTAGCCACGGCAAAACCCAGGAGGCTGTATCTGGCAAGCGATCTCTTGTTGACGAAGAGTCAGCGACCCATCTTCGACAGTCAGATCCTGAGGCCCATGGTGAAGCAAATGTCCAGTGGTCACCTGATCAGCGGATTGCCCAAGCGGGGTATCACTATCTCCTGGGAGAAATGTTGCTACAACGTGGCAATGTCCAAGATGCTTCCACGATGCTTTCGTCCGCCTACGCCCTCGATGCGACTCCATTTCTTGGGTCACGCGTCATCATTGCAAAAGCAGAAAGTGGCTTCTTTGAAGAGGCTCTCATTGAGGCGGAACGTCTGGTTTTGCTCTACCCGCGTAACATGGAAGCCAAGGTTTTATATGCGCAACTCTTAGTCCGAAAAGGCAGTTTTTCAGCGGCGTCGGCGCAACTTGAGGCGGTGATTAAAGGTCAGCCAAAGGAAGAACTTCCCTATGTAATGCTTATTGAGCTTTCGGCTCGGGCCGGCAACCGTAAGAAGGCGCGCGATTTTGCTCAAAGGCTCACAAGGGTGAGGCCTCAATCGCCCCTGGGCTGGTCGATGATGGCGCGTTTAAGTCTACTTGGAGGCGCCAAGAAGGAGATGCTTTCTTCGGCCAAGCGTGCCTATCTGCTTCAAGCTTCCTCCGACAATGCAATCCTTTATGCCCTGGCGCTAGAGTTGAATGGAAAGCCGAAGGAGGCCTTGGGTATTTATGAGGTTGCATACAAGTCGGCGGATTCGTCTGAAAAGTTGACCGGTAAGTTGGTCGATTTATATCGACAGGTCGGTGATCTTGAAGAAGCCCTTCGTGTCCTGTCTGATGTGAGCCGTTCATCTGAAGTGGCACCATCCGCTGGAATTGAAATTCAGCGGGTTGCGATCCTCTGGGAATTGAAGCGTGATAGCGAAGCCCTCGCAATCTTGGAACATTTGTCAAAGGGTGGTCAGCGTCCGGAGTTGGTCGCAACCCTGTTGGGTTACGCGTATGAGCGGGTAAAGCGCCCTGATGATGCGATTAAGGCATATTCCAGGGTTACTAAAGATTTTGCCTTGTTCAAGGAGGTGGGTGTCCGTCGCTGCTTGATTTTGAAAGATCAAGGCAAACACGAAGAGGCTGCAGCTCTGATAAAAAAATATCTGGATCAGGCTGACCCCGGCTGGGAGTTTTTTGTTCTCGCGGCGGAAATGGCTGCTGCAGATGGTCGCGATGGCGATGCCATCGCGATGGCTAAAGCCGGCGGCGTGAGATATCCGGATCAGACTCGATTCCTTTTTCTTGCTGGAGCCTATCAGGAGAAGGCAGGAAAATTCAGTGAAGCGATGGATACGATCCGAGAACTGATTAAGGTCGAGCCCGATAACAGTGCAGCCCTCAATTTTCTTGGTTTTCTGATGGTTGAGCAGGGAAAAGATCTCACGGAAGCAAAAAAATTAATTGAGCGTGCTTTGGAGGTTCGCCCCGAAGATGGAGCTTATCTGGACTCCCTTGGGTGGTGTTACTTCAAAATGGGGGATGATACTAAGGCCGAAGAGTTCCTGCTTCGGGCTACAAAGAGGACCCCGGATGAGGGGATTATTATGGAACACTTGGGCGAGTTGTCTCTTAAGCGCGGGCATGTCGACCTTGCTATTGGCTGGTTTGAGAAGGCCCTGCAGCAAAAAATCGAGCCCCGGGACCTTCAAAGGATTCGGGCTCGTCTTGAGGAGACAAGGCGTAAAAAATGAGATTGCCTTTTTGCGCTGTTTTTTTTGTCGTGTTCAATCTGGCGTGCGTAACGACGTCTTCTCCTGGTCCACAGGAAGAATTGCAATTCTATTCACTTAAAAAAAATTCCTGCTCCCAGGCTGGGGCCAGGATTTTTCGGATGACGATTCTCCGGAACGATGAACTCCTTGCGAGCATTGATCTGGAGAGTGGGTTGCGATCGACTGGCGTCAGAACTCTCGTCGTCCGGGGCGAGGCAATGAATGAATTGCTGTCGTGGGATTTCAATCAAGAAATGCTTCCACTCGGTGCACTGGAGGCTGTTTTTGGGGAGCACCATATTGAGGGTTATTCGGACCATGTATCCGTTGATGGACATTCGTTCGGTCTTGGCCCCGGTGAACTTGCTTGCCTTGCTGAAGGATTGTTTCCTGCGGCTTGGCTCGATTATAAAAAGCTCAAGTGGGATCGTTCGCTTCGAAAATTTGTTTGGTTTGAGAAGGCCCGAACAATTTTGTTTAACTCATTACCAGGCGGTGGTCTGGAGGTTGAGATCACCTGGCCTTCGAGCTGGTTTTCCAAGGAATCGATCCATGTGATAACATTTGGGAATTCTGATGGCGTCCTTCGTGGAAAAATGGATGGGCCCCACGGAATTTTAATGAAGTGGGTCGAGGTTTGACCCGCTGGGGGGGTGATATGGACTCAGTATCGGCGCTTTCTGGGCGTGGCCTGATCTCAGATGATCAACGAACCATGCTCGCTGGTTTTTGTAGGCGCTGGGATTGCTCTCCCTTCGAAGCGCTGATTGAAGCGAATATGATTTCCGAGTCTGAGTTTGCTGACCACGCGGCAGACCTAAGCCACTTGCCGCGTGTGAAAAATGTCCGCATGGAATCCTTTGATGAGATCAGCCTCGATCTTTTACCGTTTCCATTTGCCCGAAGGCGAGTGTGCATTGTGCTTGGAAGTGATGATTCTGGTGAAGGCAGGGTAGTCCGTGTGGCCATAGCTGACCCTTGGGATAATGAGGCTCGGCTGCTGGTTGAAGGGATGGTGCCTGCCAAGGTGCAATGGTGTGTGGGCGAACGGAGTGACATCATCGAAGCAATTGACCGTCATTTTCCTTTTAGCAGCATTGTTCCGCATTTTTGGGAAGCCTTGGCGGGAAATGCTCTCGCTGGAAAATCTCGCGATTGATCGCAACGGTTCTGGAGTGTTGAAATGGTTTCCCCTGCAGCATCCAATCAATCACGTGACCTTCTTGCCATTCGTGGATTGACGACGGAGTTCCATACCGAAGGCGGCGTCATTCGAGCTGTTGACAACATTTCCTTTAGCATTCCGCGAGGCGGTACGGTCGGTTTGGTGGGTGAATCTGGCTGCGGTAAAAGCGTAACGTCCCTCTCAATTATGAGGCTGGTAGGATCCCCGGGCCGCATTGTATCTGGTGAGATTCTGCTTGATGGATCTGATCTAACTAAAATACCTGAAGCCGAAATGAGGGGCTTTCGCGGCAATCGCATCAGCATGATTTTTCAGGAACCCATGACCAGTCTTAATCCGGTATTTACCGTCGGCGATCAGGTGGGCGAGGTTTTCACAATTCATCAAGGCCTGAATCGTAAGGATGCTCGTGAAAAAGCCATAGAAATGTTGCGAATGGTGCGCATTCCGGCTCCTGAAGCAAGGGTCGATGAATATCCCCATCAATTATCCGGAGGCATGCGTCAACGAGTGATGATTGCAATGGCGCTGGCTTGCCGCCCAGAACTCTTGATCGCAGACGAGCCAACGACGGCTCTAGATGTGACTATTCAGGCACAGATTTTGGAATTGATGTCTTCTTTGCAGCGAGACCTCGGCACTTCCATCTTATTAATCACCCATGATCTTGGTGTGGTTGCTGAGGTTTGCGAAAGCGTGGTGGTTATGTATGCCGGCAGGATTGTCGAAAAAGCACCCGTAAATGCGATTTTTTCTGGTGCGAGGCATCCTTATACTCAGGGCCTATTGAATTCGATTCCGCGCATCGGGAGAAAGGTCATCCGATTGCCTACGATCGAGGGTGCCGTTCCTGCACCTGGCGACTATCCAAAGGGGTGTCGTTTTCAGGATCGGTGCCCATTGGTGGAACCAAGGTGCCGTGAGTTCGAGCCAGTCCTTGCCCCGCTGGCGGCTCAACACGAGGTTGCCTGTTGGCGTGCGGGGGTTCAGTCATGAAATCGGGCGAATCACTTCTTGTGGTCAATAACTTGACCAAACATTTTCCAGTTTCTCAGGGCTTGCTGGGTCGCAGTCGCGCAGTTGTTCAGGCTGTGAACGGTGTTTCCTTTGAACTTAAAAAGGGTGAGACTCTCGGACTTGTTGGTGAGTCTGGATGTGGAAAATCGACACTTGGTAGAACCATTTTGCGTTTGATCGAGCCAACTTCTGGTTCGGTTTTTTTCAGGAATGAAGACATTGCAAAAGCATCTCCCGCCAGAATGCGGGCCTTGCGCCGTGAAATGCAGATTGTCTTTCAGGATCCATTTTCATCGTTGAATCCCCGGATGAGCATCGGTGAGATTTTAGCAGAACCGTTTCTTATCCACCGTGAGGCAAGGGGTGAAGCTCTGAGGGTGAAGGTCTTAGAATTGCTTAGCCACGTCGGTCTGGCACAGCAATCCTACGATCGGTATCCCCATGAATTTTCTGGAGGACAAAGGCAGCGGATTGGGATTGCCCGTGCCCTTGCTTTGCGACCACAATTGATCGTTTTGGACGAACCAGTCAGTGCCTTGGATGTTTCTATTCAGTCCCAAATTCTCAACCTTTTGTGTGACCTTAGGGACCAGTTTGCCCTTTCTTATGTGTTCATCGCCCATGACCTTGCCGTGATTGAACACATTAGCGACAGGGTTGGTGTCATGTATCTTGGTCACATGGTGGAGCTTGCGGCGGCCGATGACCTCTACGCAAAGCCCCTGCATCCCTACACCAAGGCCTTGCTTGCAGCGATTCCACAACCAGAGCTGCAAAAAACGGGTAAAGTCCGAGCGATCCTTTCGGGGGATGTTCCGAGCCCAGTTAACCCCCCTTCGGGTTGTGTGTTTCGTACCAGGTGTCCCATCGCGACGGATCTTTGTTCGCGAGATAAGCCAATCGTCCGTGAAATGAGTCAATCCATGGGAACTTCACACTTGGTTGCGTGCCATTATGCATGAATCTGCTCGCAAGGTGATCGTATTGACCGGCGGCGGAACTGCCGGGCACGTCATGCCAAACCTAGCTTTGGCCCCAGCTTTGATCAAATCCGGGTTCGATCTAATCTACGTTGGTTCTCGTGGCATTGAGGAAGAACTAGTCAAGAAAGCAGGAATTCAATTTTTTCAGATCCAGACAGGAAAGCTTCGCCGATATGTATCTTTTGCGAATATGGTTGATGTCTTTCGAGTCATGGCCGGAATTATTCAATCCTTTATTTTAATGGTGAAGTTGCGGCCGGCTTGCGTGTTCAGTAAGGGCGGTTTTGTGGCTGTTCCAGTCTCCATAGGTGCCTGGCTCGCTGGCATCCCAGTCATTTCCCATGAGTCAGATGTTTCTCCTGGTTTGGCAAACCAAATTATTTCACGCTTTGCCACCATGAATTTGTATGCATTTCCCGAGACAGGGAGTTATTTTTTTGGCCGCCCCTCACGGTGTGTCGGAATTCCTGTTCGCTCGGAGGTTTACTCGGGAGTTCGAGCTAAGGGTGTTGAGATTTGTGGTTGGGCCGGTTCGGAAGTCGATCTACCTGTGGTCTTATTTATGGGTGGGTCTTTGGGCGCAAAATTCATTAATGACCTCGTGATAAGTAGCCTCTCCGAAGTTTTGCTGTTTTGCCGAGTCATTCATTTGACGGGGCGCGGAAAAATGATGGCGCCGGAACTTGAAGCATTGCCGCTGGAAATACAAAGCCGCTACAAGTCATTTGAGTTTCTGAATCAAGAATTACCTGATGTGCTCGCTGTGACCGATCTTGCAGTTTGTCGCGCCGGTGCGAATTCGATTTTTGAAATGCTCGCGATCAAGAAACCGATGATTTTGATCCCGCTGGAGAAGGGTAGCCGCGGCGACCAGATTTTAAATGCTGCATCACTAAAAAAGCAGGGGTTAGCAGAGGTTTTGCGTGAGTCTGACGCCGCGCCAGAGCTATTTGTGTCAATGATCCGAAATGCGGTTGGATCCCTTGATTCAATGCGGGCCAATCTACAGTCGCATTCTCCTCAGCATTCAACTGCACAAGCAATCATCCAGGAGTTGAGCGCAGCAATTAAAGCCCCAAGCTAATCTTGGCGAGCACGCTACGTTTGGAGAATGCCGTTCGAGCCTCAATCCCGATTCGCATGAATGGTGGTGCTGCTTGAATTTCAATTCCAGCAAAATCTTCTATGGAAGAATCGTCACCCACAGCGGCCCAGCCAAAACCAGCATATGGGGTCAGGACTCCCAAAATTCCCCAGGAGGTCAGGAAGTTCAGGCTTCTAGACTCGACGGATTCCATTTCGAGTCCTCCACTATTTTCCGTGAGACGGGACCAATAGGATCTAAGCACCATGCCGCGAACCGTGAATGCCGGTAGGCGGAACCCCTCAAAAAGGGTCCATTGGGCATGAAATCCTGCCTGCTGGAATTGGGCTGTTTCAGTCGTTCCAAGAAGAAAACCAACGTCAATCGGGAGGGAGAACCCTTTGGTGACGTGAACCCTCAAAAGCTGTCGCGGGTAATGTCCTGTTGCCTTTGCTTCCTCCGAAACGGATTCGGAGCTGCCGGTCGAGGTGAGTCCAAGGCCAATCGCCAGTGATTGGCTCCCCTTGGAGCCAGCGGGATCGACCGGGGAATACAGGCACATATGATGGCCTGCATCTGGGCATAGTGGGTAGGTTGCAGCAAGTCCGGCCTGCTGCCCAAACAGCGCAAATCCACCTGCAAAGAGTCCACTTAAAGATATTTTCATGGTTGCTATCTGAGCCTTGCAGGGGGACTCGCTGTGCCCCCGGTCAAAGTGCAATCTTTCATACTTCATGGTAACACAGGCTGAGCGCGGATTAGGGCCAGTCTCCTCGTGGACTTCCGGGAAGGGAAAAATCAAAAATTGATCTGTTTCATCGATCATTTCGACAGTTTCAGTTTCAATGTTCTGGATTGGTTGACGGCTGGACCGGAATCTCTGGAGGTCCTTAGAATTCCATCTGATGATGTGGTCGGTTTGCGGAAATTAAGGGATGCCACTTGTCCTGTTGTATTCTCTCCCGGTCCAGGTAGCCCGCTCGAGGCATCCGCATCCCTTGAACTGTGTCGTTCAATAGTCGGGCGAGCTCCGGTTTTGGGGATCTGCCTTGGCCACCAGATCCTTGGTGTTGCAGCCGGCTGGGGGATTTCAAAGGCTTCACAACCATTCCACGGAACGCGTCGGGCAATCAATCCTGTGGGCGAGTCATTTTTTTTTGGGGGTCTTCCCCCTTTTCACGCAGCGACTTACAACTCCTTGGTGTTGCAGATCCCGCAAGAAAGGGCGAGCCATCGCTATGAAGCTCGGGTAACCGCCATTTGTGAATTTGGCGAAGTGCAGGCAATCGAGTTGATGACTGAGGTGAAGGCTGTCGGGGTGCAATTCCACCCCGAATCATTCTTAAGCGATGATCTTTCGAGATTCAGGGACAGGTGGTTGGCCTATGCGATGGCGTGGATGGCTAATCAGAGCTCGGCCGCCGCACCTTTATTGATCCCCTCGTAGCAAAGGACCTTCAATTTTTCCCGGGGATTCTCCTCACGTTTTAGAAGCTTGGCCACTTCTAGCGTGATCCTCTCGATGGAGGTTTCCTTTTCCACGAAAAAAACTCGGGATGCTGGAAGGACCAAGCGATAAGGCCCGAGAGAGCCGCGGTAAGCGAGGGTTAGAGAATCATCCGTTTTTCCGCGCTGGCCGATTTCCCCATTTCCCGAAATGAGTTGTTCTGGGGTTGCGATGTGGACGTTGGATCCAAAGACTTCGCGGGAGACAAAGTGCTCCAAATCAGGGCGGCGCTCATCGCCGATAAAAACTTCAATTTTACTTCGGTGCCCATGCAGGAGTCGCTGGCAGAGGCCGTCATGGCCACGAATGCCATGGGTGTACCGATAGGTGGCTTCCGTGGACTCCGTTTTTTCTTCGCGTAGATTAATGGAGATGGTTCTGACCCGCTCTGACAAGCGGTGGCGAAGGATTCTCGCGACCTCTTGCTCTACGACACTGGCCTTGATCGCTACGGAGCGGATTGGCAGGACGGCGCCCATCGGGCACTCATAATCCCAAACTTGTTCGGCAGCACCGTTGCGAGGGCGACAGCGCATACGCCACGATTCACCGTGTTCGGAATCCATGAACTGAACGGCCTGAGAGCCTACAGGTAAAAGCAGTGCGTGATCGACGGATTCCTTTAAGACCTGTTTGACCATGGCTTTTAGGGGGCTGAAATCCACGACGAACCCATTATCGTCAAGTGCGCCGCTGACAGACAGGTCGACATGCCAGCTTTGGCCGACGACGCCGAGGGAGGGGTCCAGCATGGCGCAATCGATTTGGGCGATATCCCTCACGAAAAGGGTACCGGTATCGGATAGTTGCATGGAACCGGTTGTTTCGTCCGAGTTTGTCACTTGAGAGCCTCTTAACCTGATAATTTCCTGAACTAAAACAATGAACAGGAAGTTTTGCAGGGTGCCTGTTTAGAACGGAACCGCCTGTGCGTCCAACAAAAAACGCCGATTGCAGGTTTTGCCAGAGAATTGTAGGGATTGCGGACGTTTTTGAATTTCGTATTTAACCAAGAGGTAGCGCACGATGTCGGCAACAGACAACAAGGTCAGGGTCAGGATTGCTCCTTCTCCAACTGGAGATCCTCACGTCGGGACTGCCTATATCGCATTGTTCAACTATGCGTTTGCCAAGAAATATGGCGGAGATTTTATTCTCCGCATTGAGGATACAGATCAGGTCCGTGCGAAGTCGTCGAGCGAAGCCTTAATTCTTGAAAGCCTTCGTTGGTTGGGGCTGGAATGGGATGAAGGGCCTGATAAAGGAGGGCCCTACGGCCCCTACCGGCAGTCAGAACGAACCGCAATTTATCGCGAACATGCTGAAATCCTTCTGAAAAAAGGTCATGCGTACCGATGTTTTTGCTCCAATGACCGATTGACGGAACTACGCAGGCAGCAGCGCCTGCAGGGGCTACCTACGGGATATGACCGGTTCTGTCGGTCCTTGGGGGAGGGCGAGGTCCAGGCCAGGATGGCTGCCGGAGAAGGGCATGTTATCCGCCTGATGATGCCCACAGAAGGGGTTACCAAATTTGTAGACGAAGCTCGGGGCGAACTCGAATTCGAAAACCACCGTCTCGACGATCAGGTTTTACTAAAGTCGGATGGGTTCCCCACCTATCATCTTGCCAACGTGGTCGATGATCGGCTGATGAGAATCACCCACGTTATCCGTGCCGAGGAATGGATCTCATCGACTCCAAAGCACGTCATTCTTTATCAGGCTTTCGGGTGGCCGCAACCAAAGTGGTGCCATATGCCGCTCTTGCGTAACGCTGACCGATCCAAGATTTCCAAGCGAAAAAATCCAGTCTCCCTCTCTTATTACCGGCGCGCTGGTATCCTTCCCGAGGCGTTGATCAATTTCCTTGGGCTTATGGGCTGGAGCTTTGGCAATGATGTCGAGGTGTTCACCGTCAAACAGATGATGGAAAAGTTCGAATTCGCCGGAATCAATCTTGGCGGGCCTGTGTTCGACCTCGTTAAGTTGACTTGGATGAATCAGACGTACATGCACAAGATGGACGATTCCAGGTTTGTCTCATACCTGCGCGACGAGATTTTCAGTCCATCATACCTTAAAGCGCTTAAGCCGTTAGTCCTTGAGCGGATGTCCCGTTTTGAACAGTTTGTGGATCACAATGGTTTCTTTTTTAGCGGTGCCCTTGATTACAAAAATCTGGAGATCATCCCAAAAGGTAAGACTCCTGAAGAGTTGTCGTTGATGTTAGGGCAGTTGGTGGAGCTTTTAGATGAGCTGTATGACTGGCATGCGCCACAGATTCAGGCTCTGATTGAAAAACATAAAGATGAAATCAAGTGGAAGCCTAAGGATTATTTCCTGACCCTGCGGATGATTGCGACCGGCCGTAAGGACTCACCGCCATTGTTTGATACTTTAGCGGTTCTAGGGCGCGAGATGGTCCGCTTTAGGATTCGCGATTACGTGAATCATTTGGCGAGTGTTACGCCTCTCTCTTAATTTGGGCGCCAAGGCTGGCGAGTTTTCGGTCAATCGCCATATATCCCCGCTCGATCTGGTGGATATTGTCGATGGTGCTTTTGCCCTCAGCAATCACCGCTGCCATGAGCAAGGCCATTCCCGCCCGCACGTCGGGGGAGCTCATCTGTGAGCCTATCAGCTTGCTTGGGCCGGTAATCACGACCCGATGTGGATCGCACAGAACTATGTTCGCGCCCATTTGCATTAGCTTGTCGGTGAAGAACATCCGTCCTTCGAACATCTTTTCAAAAAATATGCATGTTCCTATGCCCTGGGTTGCAGCAACAATTGCCACGGACATCAGATCGGTGGGGTAGGCTGGCCAGGGCCCTGAATAGATGGAGGAGACCCGGCCGCTGACTTCTTTCTTGATCACCAGAGGCTTGGTGCCGTCAATTTCCAGGTTGTCCCCCGAAATCGTTGGATTGATTCCGAGTCGAGACAGCGTCTTTAGGACGAACCGCAAGTCTGTGACACCTGCGTCTTCGATCTTAATTTTTCCACCTGCGATTGCCCCGAGGCACAGCATGCTCCCAACTTCCATGAAATCGGGCCCAATCCTGTGCCGGGTTCCATGAAGGTGTTTTACGCCATGGATGGTCAAGCGATTGCTGCCAAGGCCTTCAATGCGGGCTCCCATCGCATTCAACAGATTGCATAGACCAACGACGTGGGGTTCACTTGCGGCATTGTGTAATACCGTGATGCCTTGGGCGGTGGCGGCGAGCAGAAGCAGATTCTCGGTCGCGGTGACCGAGGGTTCATCCATAAACACGTCAGTGCCTTTGGCCTGTTTGATCTCTCCCACAATTTTGTGTTCCTGGAAGCGTAGGTGGCCACCGAGTGCCTCAATCCCTTCCCAATGCGTATCAATGCGTCGGGCTCCGATGACATCGCCGCCGGGTAGGGGAAGTTCTATGGCTCCCATACGGGCTAGCATTGGGCCCATTAAGAGAATGGAGGCACGGATATCCGCGCATAGCCTGGCGCTCGGGCGGGTGGTGTTGACGTTCCTGGCGGTGAGATGGAGGATTTCTTCGCCCTCCCACCTCACATCAACTCCCATTTCCTCGAGGATCTGACAAACCGTCAGGACGTCCTGAATCCGCGGGACCCGTTCAAAGGTCAGGGTGTCGCTGGTCAGGAGGCACGCCATCAGAACTGGCAGGGCCTCATTCTTATTACCTGAGGGGCGTACAGTCCCATTAAGCGGGACTCCACCTTCAATAATGAACTTGGACATGGGGCAATCCCTTATTGGAGGAGTTCGATCAATTCCAGGCGCGAAAGATTTTTGAAGATCTCTTCGTCCCTGTCTACGAATTTCTCAAACAGGGACTTTTTACTATTGATCAACCGGTCGATTTTCTCTTCAAGAGTTCCACGGGTGATTAGTTTTAGGACTTGGACGTTCTGGTTCTGGCCAATTCGATGAACCCGGTCCGTCGCCTGATTTTCCTTGCTAGCATTCCACCAGCGGTCGTAGTGCACCACAACCGATGCCGCTGTAAGATCGATACCAATTCCGCCGGCAAGGAGTGACCCAACGAAAACCCGGCAGCTTTCATCTGTTTGAAACTTCTGAATGATCGCACCTCGATCTCGGCTTTGCCCGGTCAAGGCAACGTGTCCCACGCCAAGAGATGTCAGGTGCTTTTTGATGATCTCGATCATTTGCAGGTATTGGCTAAAGATTACGATTTTGTGCCCTGATCCAAGGGCCTCCTCAAGGAGTTCCTTCAAGAGATCGAATTTTCCGCTCGCGTGACGCGTATAATCAACGCTCTTGGTCACTAGAGCTGGATGGTCGCAGATCTGCTTCAACAAAGAGATCGTTGCAAAAACGTGGAGGTAAGGCACAGACGATTTCTCGTCCTGAAGTTGCTCCAAGAGAGGCCGCGCCTTTAGTGCAAGAACTTCTTTATAAAGGGTAACCTGCTCATCCGACATCCCGCAGTGGCGGATATCCTCTATTTTTGCCGGTAAATCAGGGAGTACCTGATGCTTGGTCCGGCGCATCTTGAAGGGGTGAAGTAGTTTCTGAAGGGCAAGCTCTACTTCGAGATTGGATCCGTCAGCGAGCGGCTGTGAAAAGTTGCGTTTGAAATAGTCGTCGGAACCTAGATAGCCTGGGAGCAAGAAATCAAAAATATTTTTTAGCTCGCCGAGATGATTCTCCATCGGAGTACCGGTCAAGCAAACCCGCATCTCGGTATTTAGTTGGCAGGCAGCCTGATAGGTCGCAGTCTCGCTGTTTTTGACAAAATGGGCCTCATCTAACACCACGACATCCCATTTTTGGGATGCAAGCATCTTGTTGTCGCGCAACAGGACACCGTAACTGGTAATCACCGTGATGTTGTCACTTAATACTTTAGGCGCAAGGTTTGTCCGCGCTGGCCCATGAAATTTCATTGGGTTTAGATCAGGCGAAAAGACTCTAAGCTTATCTTCCCAGTGATCCAGAACCGTAGTCGGAGAGATCACTAAAAACCGCCAGCGTTTCGTTTGCTGTGCGACAAGGTTGAGAAGTCCCATAGCCTGATGTGTCTTACCCAATCCCATTTCGTCGGCCAGCAGACCATGAAGTTGGTTTTGGCGTAACCACCATAGCCACTTCATTCCGTTCTCTTGATAAGGGCGTAAGTTCAGCTTGGAGTTTTTTAGAGTGGGAACCGCAGTCTCGCTGGAGAACTCGTAGCGACTCCGAATGGTATTCAGAATCTTTTTGCTCCCGGCGAATTGATCGAAGCCGCCGAGCGCTGCTTTAAGCCGCATCAGACCAAGTGCATTAACCTTAAGTGCATCGCCGGAGTCATTCGTTTGCCAATTGTAGTTCGCAACAAGGTCCGGGATTTTCAACCAAACCTTGCCACTCTTGATGTACTTTCTCTTTTCCTTCTTGAGTTTCTGCAATAGCTCGATCATCGAGATCGTGGTCTCACCCGCTTTGTATCTTGGGTCGAGATTGAACCAGCCGTCGGATTCGCCAAGAATCTCGATCATGGATAGTTGAGGCGAAACAAGGACTACTTCGTCCACTAGTTCGGGTTCAATCCATAGGATGCCGTTCGCAGCTATGGATTTGAATCCGCTCTCAGCAAGTTTTGCAGCGTCATCGCCAGTAAATTTAATTGTGTCGGACGATTCGGCCCAGGTTTGATTGACGCCGGTGCGGTCTAAGGGAAAATAACCAATTCCCGGGACAAAACAAAAGGCCTCGCCCAAATGCAGAGTTTTAGAAGGCTTATCCATAAAGGAACGCGTAACCGCTGGTTGCTTTGCTGCGCGTCCCGCGCGCTCAACTTCAATGACGCTCGCCACCTGTCGGCCATTTTTTTTCAGCTGCAGTGCAAGGCGGCGATCCTTTTCGAGATCAATGGCGAGGGTCTTGACGGCAACAATTGTTTCATCGCCCTCAAGGTGCATGCGTGTTCCGAGCTTCGCTGGGAAAGTATAAACCCTGAGTTCAGCAACCTCAGCGGCTGCCTTTTTGTGCTGTGGATGATCCGACAAAAAACGAGCGGCCTCATCAAGCGTCAGATCGTAGTGGGAAACATGGCCCGGCTTCAATTCTACCCGCACCCGCAGCACAGGGCCGCCAGCAAGCAGTGAGATGCTGTGCAGTCCCTCGCCCGCTTGTGTAATTACGGATTGAACGGCGCCTGCAGACTTACCGCGCACAGAGCTTGCAGCGTCGCGGGCGAGGGCTTCTCTGTCCTCTGGTGTTGTGCGCTTGCTGCTGTTTGCAGGTGGCTTTACCGGCATGCGGATATCTAGGAGTCGAACTATATCCTGTCGTTCGCGATCAAGGTGCACAGCAATGGCAGCGATGTGTTCGCAAAACTTTCCTTGGACTCTGTTCTTTTTGCACGTGCATTCAAGCCATTGAATCATCGCACCTGTAGGATGCATCTTGATTCGGACTTCATGAGGTTTGCTCGAGATGTCGCGGATTTTCGCCGTGATAAGGCCCGCAGGGAATATCTGGAAGTCGCCAATGCGTCCTGCTTGGTACAAATCAACGCCGTCAGCCCAATCTTCTTCGCCAATGTGTTGGTAGAAGTGGTCAATAAAGCGTGTTTTTTCAGTGGGTTCCACGGCGCAGACATGTTTCTCCCGGACTCACGTAGCCGGGTTGATGTGTCGAATAGACCTTACGTATGAACTCTATGTTTACGGATATTCTACCACGCCAAAGGCAGGATTCAGGGTCCTGGGGGATAAAACCAAAGAAATTTGGGGAAATAGCAGTCAAAAACCGTTCCAAGTGCCCAAGTTTTGACCATTGGTTTTGCATTTGATTTCATCTGATCCGTTTTTAATCAATCTATTGTTTATCTAACTATCCGGAATTACTGGAATACGTAACTATTCTCAAAAAAAGTAAAAAATACGGAAGAAAAAGTTTGACCAGCTGAGATCACCTGCGTATACACCTTCTTCACGCGACGCAGCGCTCGAAACGAAAGTCGAAAGCAAGTATCGCGGTGCTCTTTGAAAACTGAATAGCCAAGATTTGTTCGTGAATTAAACAGATTGTTGATCTGTGAATTCTTCGGAATTCACCGAGCCATTGGCTCGTTAAAGAATCAAAAAAATCTGTCTTAAGAGTCCGTCAAAAGGCTCTCTAGGCAGTATAAAGCAGGATTATAACGTTAGAGTTTGATCCTGGCTCAGAACGAACGCTGGCGGCGTGCCTAACACATGCAAGTCGCACGAGAAAGTTCTTCGGAATGAGTAAAGTGGCGCACGGGTGAGTAATACGTAGGAACATGCCT